>CAZIKB010000005.1:0-102143 GCA_964539665.1 uncultured Cytophagia bacterium | reverse complement strand
TTGTCTTAATGTACGTGTATTAATATAGGAGTCATATTATGTCTACTCGACGAAAAGTACCCTGCTGTGTCTCTGATTTTATTAATCCTCAAGCCCACCAAATCTAAATTTTTGTTGCTTTTCATACAGATATTGTCTATTATTTTTATTGTGATTAATATCATCTGCTATTGTCGAAATTGTGTTTCCAAAATTTCATGATGATTTGAAATATGGGCTCTACGTTTATAGAACGCCTGAACTTTCCACTTAGCGACTGGACGATTGAATATCGTGTACATGCAACACGACGTATGTTTGAACGAGATATTGATAAAACGGATATTTTATTCCTTCTTGAGAATGGAATTATAATTGAGGAGTACTTGAAAGACTATCCGTTTCCAAGCGTCTTACTTAGTAAAAGGAAGTGATCAGAAAGGTCGTGCATTGCATGCTGTGATAGCGGTTGATTCAAAATCACAACGTTTGTACTTGATCACTACGTACGAACCTGATCCAAACAAATGGCTAGACAACTTCAGCAGGAGAATTAAGCAATGAAATGTGCAATTTGCCGAAATGGCGAGACGTTAGAGGGTTTCATTACTGTTGTACTTGAGAGAGGGAGAACAACCCTCTTATTCAAGAATGTGCCAGCCCAAGTTTGCGAAAACTGTGGAGAAGAGTACCTGTCTTCAGAAACGAATAATGGCTTACTAAATAAAGCTCAAGATGCCGTAGCTCGCGGAGTAGATTTTGAAATGCTTCGATATGCTGCATAAGCTAGGATTGGTCTAGGTCCTGGAAGCAACTGGCTGGCTCATTGATTATGCCGGCTCAATGGACGAAGCTTTGCAAATGACATGGAAAATCGCATCCGAAGGCGATGCTGTTTTGTCCCGACGAAAATTGGAAGAGACCAGGCAGAAAAAGATACCCGTTGAAGTCAGTGGACTAACTGAATTGGATAATCCAGCTACCACTGCTGCCAGAAAAGCGATCTTTGCATGCATCCAGAAATCCTGCAATGCAACTTTATCCGAAGCGCTCACATTTCAGGCATAACATTCTGCCGAATTTATGACATCCTCTCATTGTAAAAATGGTAGCATTGGTATGGAGTTCAAGAAGACTATGCTTGTTTGATGAATTTAAAAACGCTAAACATCTGAAATACAGAGACACAGGGGAATATGATAAGGAAAGTATGGGACTTATTCTGCTGTGTCTCTGTAAATTCTGTTTTTCGGGCTCAGTAAAATCTGTAGGGTCCGTTGTTAGTTGTCAGTAGTATCTATATTTTAGAAATACTTACTCTGAATTTATGATTAGTTAAAAGTGCTTTTGTTATTTCACTAGATTAATTGTAGTTACGATTCATACAACAGACAACTATCTACGGACACTACCTCAAAATTAGGATTTAAATTTTTAGTTGCTTTTCATTTAAATACTTCCTATTTTTTTAATATTATACGACTATAACATATGTTACAAGAAAGTGAAAATCAAATTCTGTTTTCCACTTTAATATCACAATAGATGGAAAATTTTCCATCTATCCATAACGTTATTTTGTATTTGTAAATCTAGGACAATAAGATGATTGGCAAGACTATCCATCATTATAAGATACTCGAAAAGCTTGGCAGCGGTGGCATGGGCATCGTCTACAAAGCCGAGGATACCAAGCTGGACCGCCATGTGGCGCTCAAGTTTCTACCGCAGCATTTGAGCCAGGATGAAGAAGAGAAAAAGCGCTTCATCCTGGAAGCCAAAGCAGCTTCGGCGCTTGACCACCCGAACATCTGCAGTATCTATGAAATCGATGAGACCGAGGACAGGCAGATGTTCATCGCCATGGCTTGCTATGAGGGTGAATCCCTCAAGGCCCAAATTGACCGCGGCCCATTGCCGATTGATGAAGCAATCGACATTACCATTCAGATTGCGCAAGGGTTAGCACAGGCACATTCAAAAGAGATTGTGCATCGGGACATCAAACCTGCTAATGTTTTGATAACAGAAGAAGGCCAAATCAAAATAGTGGACTTTGGCCTGGCAAAGCTGGCTGGTAGAACTATGCTTACCAAAGAAGGAACAACCTTGGGCACTGTAGCCTACATGTCCCCAGAGCAAACACAGGGAACAAACGTGGACCACCGCACCGACATCTGGGCATTGGGTGTGGTGCTTTATGAGATGCTCGCCGGAGAGCACCCTTTTAAAGGTGAATATGAACAGGCCGTGATGTATTCAATCATGCATTTAGAGCCGGAGCCTCTAAAGAAGGTCAATCCCGCTGTTTCACCAGAATTGGAGCAAATCGTCAATCGCGCTTTACAGAAAAAGCCTGAATCGCGTTATTCATCAGCGGCAGAATTGTTAAAAGCTCTGAAGGGATATCAGGACAGCCTGAGAGCGGTGGAAATGGGAGCATTTGACCTGCGAACGTTCCTGCGTCGTGTCAGTACGCCGCGTGTTGCAGTTCCGGCAGTTGGTATGATCCTAGTCATCATCCTCGTTTCTGTCTGGTTCTTCAACCGCCAGGCTAAAATCCGCTGGGCCCGGGAAGAGTTGATGCCGGAGATTGAGCGCCTGGTTGAAACAAACTGGCGGGATTTCACCGAGGCCTACGAGCTTGCTGAGCAGGCTGAAGAATACATTCCGAATGATCCCGAGCTTGCCGCCTTGTTTTCCAAAAGTTCATTTACGATCAACATCAAGACAGAGCCGCCCGGTGCAACTGTTTATATGAAAGAGTATAGCAAGCCGGAGAGTGAATGGGAGTACCTCGGTGTTTCACCAATTGACAGCATTAGAGTACCGATAGGCATTTTCCGATGGAAAATGGAAAAGGAAGGCTATGAAACGGTCCTCGCTGCAGCCTCCACATGGGATTTAGATATCGTGGACAAAAATCTCCTAATCCCAAGTGATTTGGTGAGAGTACTAGATCATGAAGAAAGCATCCCGCCGGGGATGGTGCGGGTGACGGGCGCGCAAACGCCTTCGGGGACGTTGGAAGATTTCTTTATAGACAAGAACGAAGTCACAAATGAAGCGTACAAAGCATTCATTGACAACGGTGGATATAAGAACCGGGACTACTGGATTCACGAATTCAATTACAAAGGAAAGGCGCTTACCTGGAAGGAGGGGATGGCCGAATTTGTCGATCAAACAGGCAGGCCCGGTCCCTCAACCTGGGTGGCAGGAGATTATCCCGATGGACAGGATAACTATCCGGTTTCAGGGATCAGTTGGTATGAGGCCGCAGCGTATGCTGCATTTGTCGAAAAAAGCTTGCCTACAGGACAGCATTGGGGATTGGCACGGGGTGAATATACTCCTTTAATCAGATGGTTCCAACTCGCAGGGTTTGGTATTCTTGCTCCTTTCAGCAATTTTGAGGGCGAGGGTCCTGTTGCGGTGGGGAAACTCCCCGGCATAACCTCATATGGTGCGAATGACATGGCAGGCAATGTGCGGGAGTGGTGCTGGAATGAAACCTCTATGGGTAGATTAATGCGGGGTGGCGCCTGGAACGATAACACGTACAGGTTTAAAGAATTGGCTGGACCGCCTCCCTTTGATCGTTCATCTAAGAATGGTTTCCGATGTGCGGTTTATCCCGATGCTGCGAAAATCCCAGAGTCTGTGTTTGCAATAACAACATTTGGTAAAACAAAGGATTTTTACAAAATAGAACCCGTTTCAGACGCCGTTTTTCAGGTGTACAAAGAGCAATTCTCTTACGACAAAACACCTCTGAATCTGCGCCTGGAATCGCGAGATGAAAGCGCCGAAGATTGGATCTCTGAGCGGATTACCTTTGATGCCGCCTATGGCAATGAGCGGATAATCGCCACTCTTTTTCTGCCAAGAAATACACCGCCCCCGTATCAGACGATCATCTATTTTCCTGGTAGTGGTTCTTTTTTTCAACCTTCGAGCAAAGACCTTACAAACTATTTTGAATTTCCGGTTTTCCTTTCCTTTTTGGTGAAAAACGGGCGCGCCGTTCTCTATCCCGTATACGAGGGAACCTTTGAGCGCAGGACAGCTGCGCGCAAATTAAATCCCGAGAAATTTTCCCATCTGTATACTGAGCGTTTGATTTATAGGGTCAAAGATTTCCGGAGAAGCATTGACTTTTTGGAGACCCGTGAAGATATCGACAATCAGAAACTTGCCTTTTATATCATGAGCACTGGAGGAAGGCTAGGAGCGATCATTCCTGCCGTGGAGAAGCGCCTCCAAACATCAATTATACTGGCAGGAGGCCTCACCGGGCGTGGACGCCCTGAAGCCAATCAAATCAATTATGTGTCCCGTGTGAAAACGCCAACGCTGATGTTATGTGGCAAATACGACTCGGTGTATATCCCTATGAGACTTCCATGAAACCGATGTTTGATCTTTTGGGAACGCCGGATGAGCACAAGGTACTTAAGTTATACGAGACTGACCATATCCCGCCCATGAACGATTCTATCAAGGAAATTCTGGCCTGGCTCGACCGCTATTTGGGACCGGTGGAATAGAAGGTTATAGCAGAGCGATTCCTAAATAGCATGTCATTGCGGGCGAAACGATGCAATCTCACAGGTAATTGATAATAAGGAGATTGCTTCGTTGCACACTCCTCGCAATGACTGCAATGATGATTAGGAATCGCTCTACTAGTGTTTGCGATTTTGAGTTTTGAAGCTTGGGATTTGTTTGGCCGAGTACTTGTTGTCGTGTATATGCATCGCAGTGACAATATTCGAATAATTTCAGCACACAAAGATACTAAAAAAGAGAAAAACAACATATAAACGCAAAAGAAGAATATAATTTCAGCAGCGCTCAACAAGGCGCAGTTATATAAACGCCATCTGGTGAAACACGCATAACAATTCGTTTGGATGACAATATGATTAAATGGTTTCGCGTTGCTGTTCATACATCTGGCGGTGGAAATTTCCAAACCTTGATCAATGATGCATTATGCCAGTATATTCAACAACACGAAGGTAAGTTGGAAAGCACGCTCCGGAAAGTTATTAGAGAAAAGTTGCAAACGATAACTCGATAGACTAAAAATTATCCAAATAAATTACCTAACATTTGGCTCAACTTGACCAGTTAGCCTAAAGCGATTTTTAGAGTTCAGTACTTTTCCAACATTGAGTTATATTTCAAAGTATTGTGCAGAATCGTCGCTGGGAAATTAGCCAATCGTTAGCTTAACAACCGAAGGAGGAAAACAATGGCTACAAGAAATTATTTGGCTCGTATCATGGTGGCATTTTTGGGAATCGGACTTTTATGTACCGCATTGAGCAAAAACGCCTTTTCACATTGCGACACGCTTGATGGTCCAGTGGTGCAAGCAGCAAGAATGGCCCTTGAAAAGGGTGATGTAACACCATTGCTTAAATGGGTGCGAGCCGCGGATGAAACAGAGATTCGAGTCGCTTTTCAAAAAACTCTTGCAGTTCGTGTCAAGGGTGCCGAGGCCAAAGCATTAGCTGATATGTACTTTTTCGAAACTCTGGTTCGTATTCATCGGACTGGTGAAGGGGCGCTCTACACTGGTTTGAAACCAGGTGAAGCTGTAGATCCGGCTGTTGCCCTGGCCGACAAAGCTTTGGAAAGTGGATCGGTGGATAAGTTGGTCGATGTCTTAACGAAAGCCATGGCCAATGGCATTCGTGAACGTTTTCAACATGCCAGCGAAACGCAAAAACATGCCGATGACTCCGTGACGGCCGGTCGTGAATTTGTCGAAGCCTATGTAATCTTTACACATTACGTGGAAGGCTTGCACACTATTATCAAAGGAAGCGGGAGCCACAATGGTGAGGGGCTAGAGGCCATAGTGAACACGATCAATAAATAATTAACTAACCAGGTGCTCCACCTGATCAAAAACCGCGATGAGGTTTTCGTCGGGTGAACTTGATCGTTATATTGCAACACGAAGTCGCATAATTGAATGTTTGTTAAGGATTTATTGTTCTTTAGACAAACCTGATATATTCCTATCAGTACCCTTAGATGGCATGCTACCGTTACTCTGATGACGGGGTGTGAAGCCCATCTGACAAAGTACCGAAATCCCGATGTGAAATCGGGATGAGGCAAAAGTTTCACGTACAGTTATGAGAGGGGAACGAGGCCGAAAGGCCTCTGATCTACTCGGTAAGAATAAATTCCAGTTTAAATAGAATTAATTAGAAAGGATATCATGTTTGGGACGATTCTTTTATCCGCTGTCACTTTAATGCACATATATGTCTTCTGGCGTGTTAGTTCGATACCATTCATAAAAAATAATCTTCCTAAAAAAAACCTCATTGGAATCGGAATACTCCTTTGGACAGGCTTCGTTTTGGGACGTGTCTTTGGCCATGGTGAAGCTGGCATCCTTGCAATAATGCTGGAGATGTTCGGCATGAACTGGATGGGTACACTTTTTTTAATATTCATCCCCCTTCTTGCAGTAGACTTGCTCACTGGATTCGGCTTGCTGTTGTCTCGAACAGTTCCTTCTTTGCGTGGATTGGCATTTTTGGCCGGTGGATTACTTTCTGTAGTTGCACATGTCCAAGGTCTTCGTCCGCCGGTAGTGCAAAATTATGATGTCTATCTCTCCAACCTTCCTATTGAAATGGACGGCAAGGAACTTGTTGCAATATCTGACCTACATATCGGCTCACTACTTGGTAAAAAATGGCTCGAAGCACGCATTTCCCAAATTCAAGAGCAGCAGCCAGACATTATAGTGCTCTTAGGAGATATCTTAGAAGGACATGGTCATTCCCAAGAGGAAATCGATCCGATTTTGCGCCGTCTTTCTGCACCTATGGGCGTCTGGGCTGTTTCTGGTAATCACGAGTCTTACGGCCGGTATGATCAAAATAGGGAAACTTTAAATGGTCCCGGATTTAAAACACTTAATAATTCATGGGTGGAACTCCATCCTGGTATAGTTTTAGCTGGTGTTGAAGATCTCACGTCCCAAAATCGGTCTGGTAAGAAGAATGATGTCCTATCAGAAGCTCTGACAAATCGTCCTCCAGGGACTACCATTCTACTCTCACATTCACCATTAGAGTATGACAAGGCAGCAAAAGCAGGTGTTAATTTGATGCTTTCCGGGCACACTCATGGCGGACAAATCTGGCCTTTTGGGTATATCGTCCAGCAACGATACCCTTTGCTTGAAGGACGATATGATATAGACGGCATGACAGTTATTGTCTGCCGCGGTACGGGCACATGGGGGCCTCGCATGCGCCTTTGGCGACCCGGTGAAATCTTACGTGTAATATTGCACAGAGCGACGGTGGATGGTGCATAATCAGTAATTTAAGATTGCTTTGGAACAAAATCGGCAACCACCAACTTTATGACTAAGGAGCAAAAAATGAGAACAAGAACATCGACCTGGTTTTTCCGTATTCTTTCATGTGCTATCATCTCAATCTTCATAGTAGTTATTCTTCTGATGGGCTGTGCCCGTCGACAGTCAGCATTTCAAATCGAAAACCCATACGCAAGTGTGGATTGGGCGAAGCATGGTCAATACAAGGCTAATCTCCACACACACACAACAATGAGCGGTGCGAGTGCCGCACCGCATACGGTGATTGACCATTACCGGGAGTTAGGATATTCGATTCTGGCACTCACTGATCACGACGATGACGGCCCAACTACACCGACATGGCCTTGGCAGGAATATGAAAGAGAGCCGGAGACACTGAACATGGTGGCCATACAGGGCAATGAAATATCAGAGGTACACCATATTGCGAGTTTTTTCAACGACTATGGCAACCCTGACGCGCAGTCGGAAGAAGAAGCAATCGAAGAGATCGGACGCCGAGGCGGCTTAGCGGTGTTTAACCATCCGGGACGGTACAACAAGGCGGTGGAATGGTACGCGGATATGTACCAGCGTTATGAACATCTCATTGGTCTTGAAATATACAACCAGGCTGATCGTTATTCGGGAGACCGCAAAAAGTGGGATGCCATTCTGACTGAGTTGCTACCCGAACGTCCAGTTTGGGGATTCTCCAACGACGACATGCATCATCCAGAGCAACATCTTGGCCGCAACTGGAATGTGCTGATCTTGCCTGAATTAACCAGTGATCTGGTCCGTCAGGCATTGGAACAGGGATGCTTCTACTTTGTGTATGCGCCCAAAGGTCCTGAGGGGCCGCCTGTTCCGGTCATTGAGTCGATCACCGTGGATGAACATTTAGGAACCATTCAAATTAAGGCCTCCGGTTATGATTACGTATTATGGGTGTCCCAGGGTAATAATGTTCACAAGGGAAATCGGTTAAGTTTGGTCGATTTGCCTGATGTGCGCAAATACATTCGGGCGGAGGTTCATGGTACGGATGGCATAGTCGTCGGAACGCAGCCATTCCGAATCCTTCGATCGGACCACAAAAAGTAACGCTCTACAGCATGATTGCGACGGTTAGCCTATATTAAAGATTAAAAGTCAAAAATATCCTTTCAATACTTAAAGAAATAAGCAGATGCAAATGAATAATCCAACGTACCTTTCTTTTTCAAAAAAATGGATGTTTGTCAGCATGGTCATTTTCATTAGTGTAGAACTATTTGTTGGGGGGCTAATAGGTAACTTTGTTGTGGGCAGGTACATGTCAATTAGCTTACGTTTCATGCTGCAGGGCTTACTTAATCTTGTAAGCTTTTTTATCGGTGGTTTCATCATCGGATTGATTTCTCCAGGGATTCGAATTCATGAACCTGCAGTTGGCGCATTTTTATCTGTGGCAATTATGTTGTGCTTATCCATTTTTACCCCTTACAGTTTTATTCAATTTAGTTTTACCAAGATGCTAATGGGGGGAGTGGTGGCCTTTTTCCTTGCTTTAGCAGGGGCCAGACTTGGCGAAAAAGTAGCCGGAAACCGTATTTAGATAATAGAGGAATTTGAGTAAATATAACAACAGGTTCAAACCTGATCTTGCTTCGCGGCAAGCGACTCCATAAGTCGGATTAACCTGGGCGTTAGTCTTTTCAAACGTTCAGAGGTTCTATTTAAATCATAGGATCGGGTGTAAATTTTATCTTGCTTTTCATTTAAATAGTCCCTATTATTTTAAAAATTATACAATTATAACATAAGTTACACGAAAGTGAAAATCAAATTCTGGTTTCCACTTTTACCCTTTAATATCACGATAGATGGAACTGATATTTCTACTTTAAAATTCCATATTCTTGCAGATTTAATCTTTTATTCTATCATGTATTTACAGTAACAGGTAAAATTAAACGAAAGACAGAGGAATTCACATGAGTCAACAAGGTACTAAAAATGCAAACTTGTACGCTCAGCGTATTACAATCAGCCCTGACATCTGCCATGGCAAACCTTGTATTCGTGGTTTACGTTATCCTGTCGAAATGATCTTGGAATTATTAAGTTCTGGAATGACGACAGAGGATATATTAGCAGACTACGAAGATTTAGAACGTGCAGACATTCATGCTGCTTTAGCGTTTGCAGCAAGATTAAGTCAGGTCAAACGTATGCAACAAATAATATCTTGATATGAAATTCATTATCGATGCCCAACTACCACGGCGGCTTTCTCTCCGTTTGAATGAACTGGGATATGACTCTTTGCATACAATCGACCTGCCTTTGAAGAATCAAACTCCTGATAAAATCATCGAAGATATTTCAGTACAAGAACAACGAGTAGTTATTACCAAGGATTCTGACTTTGTAGACTCCTTCACTTTGTATCGTCGACCATATAAACTTCTTCTTGTATCAACTGGAAATATTTCCAATATAGATTTAGAAAATCTCTTTTTACGAAACATAAAACAGTTCGCAGAAGCTTTTGAAAACTTTGATTTCATCGAAATAAA
This sequence comes from uncultured Cytophagia bacterium, assembly GCA_964539665.1. Lineage (GTDB taxonomy): Bacteria > Zhuqueibacterota > Zhuqueibacteria > Oceanimicrobiales > Oceanimicrobiaceae > CAZIKB01. The sequence continues at coordinate 92,237 of CAZIKB010000005.1, read as the reverse complement.
TCAGACAATAATTACCTTTCATGAATAGGGAGCTGCACGGAGTCAGGGGTATGGAATCACATTTCAATCTGGTTCTAACAAGCGCATTACCTGACAAACGGGCGCTGCTTTCTTGGGTTAGTTTTGGGGTTTTTCACAGCTAATTTCCGCATGGCGGATTAACCTGGGTGTTAGCCCTTTCAATCGTTCAGATGTTCTATTTAAATCACAGGATCGGGTTTAAATTTTATCTTGCTTTTCATTTTAATAGTTCCTACTTTTTTAATATTAAACGATTATAACATATGTTATGTGTTTTTTAAAATGAACTAAAGTTTTGAAAGTTCAGTTAACAAATATATTTTATTGAAACTAAATAAAAATTTAGAATATATATTCTTGCTAAAGAAACTACTTTTATCTTGCGTTAGCGATAAGTCATTTAGGTAACAAAATATAAAAACTAATAGGATAAAGAAATGGGAATAATAATAATTTTAATACCACTGCTGATTTACTTAATTGCAGCATTAACTGTAAAAAAAGATGTAATTAAACACCCTGACGACTATTTTGCTGCTTTCAAGAAAGTTGGTAAAACTGAATTTACATCTTCATCAATTGCATACGGATTTCAAGTAAGCACAATTTACCCATTTTTATTTTGGGGCGCTTCAATGTTTCTTTTTGTGCCATTTGTTAATGCGTTATTTTGGGGAGTTGGAATACTTCTTTTTTACTTTAGCTTTAATAAAATTTCAAGATTTTTAGGTAGCGGAAAAACTTTACACGGACTCATTGGAGAAACTTATGGAAAAAAAGCAAGAATTATTGCTTCCTTACTGACGATAGTTGGATTTATTGGATATATTATTGCTGAATTATGGTTCGGTTCACGGGTATTGCTTTCTGTCTTTCCAAGCAATAATTGGCTTTATTTTTCAGTGTTTGCCTTTATTTTTTTTATTGCAATTTATCTTTTTAAAGCCGGACAAATCAGTTCTATCAGAACAGACCAATTACAATTAACTTTTACCTATTTTGGTGTTTTTGGAATAATAATTTACTTGCTTTATCTGATTCTTAACAACGGGGCAATCATTGGCGGTGAATTAACTTGGGGCTTATTGTTTTTATCGGTACTCACTCCCATTATTTTGCTCATAAGAAAAACAAGATTCATTTCACTAAATTCATTCTTCGATAAAATACTGAATGTTATGATAACTGTATTTTTTGTTTCAATTTTAATCTTTTCAATTCTGATAATCTTTAAGAATACTCAAAGTTATAATGTTAATAATTTTGTCAATTTAGAAGGTTTTGGTTTTGCTGGTCTTTTTGCGCTAATGATATTGCCCTTATCTTGGCAATTTGTTGATTTGACTAATTGGCAACGATTATTGTCAGTAAAAATGCCAGAACCAAATTCACAAATAAATCAAGACATAAAAAAGGGGTTGTTGAATTTTGCAATTGAATCCCCGTTTACTTGGATTCTCTTTATTGTATTTGGTTTGTTGATCACAGCCTCATTTCCAACTTGGACGTTTGAAGATGTTTTAATTGATTTTCCTAAACAAATGATTAATTCAACAAGTATTTTGGAGCAAATTTTAGGTTATACATTTATTATAAGTATCATATCAATAATGCTTTCAACAATAGACTCATTTATGATGGGGATTTCTTTTACTTATACGTATGATATTAATTCACAATCACGAAATCTAATAGAAAAGCCAAATGAAATTGATATAGCCACCACATCACAAATATTAAACAAGGGAAAATATTTTGGTTTCCTTGTTGTGTCGATTGCAACAGTACTTTTTATATTCTTTGATAAGAATATTGAAGGTGGTGGAGATTTATTTATCAACCTTCTTTTAACTTTTTATTCTGCAGCATTATCATTTTTTCCTTTAATCTTTGGAATGCTATTTCTTAAAACGAAAGCAAATTCAACTTGGGCATTAGCGAGTATGCTTATAGGTGCTATTACCGGTATTAGCATTGGTGTTTATGCAACACTATATAATCCTGCATATGTTTGGTATCCTATAATTATCAGTCTTGTATTAAGCTCAGGTATTTATTTAGTTGGTTTAATTCCGCTAAAAAAAAAGGCTTAATTATGGAAATAAAGGCTTTTCTTGAAGAAATAGTTAAATATGTTAAAAAAAATAAAACAACAATAATATTTTTCTTTTTAGCAATTTTGTTGGGGGCAACAAATATTTTCGGACTCGGTAATGAACAATTGGCTTATAAGAGTTGGGAACTATCTTCATTTGTTTTTACATTAGGTTATACTGTGGCTTTTTATGCATTTGGATATCGGAACAAGTACTTTAAAAAGTTAGGCGGGGAGAAGTCCATTGCAATCGCCATTGCAATTTTCATTCTATTATTAATAATTACATATATTGCCAATGATTATTTGAATATATTCAAGCAAAGTCCCGGTAGACCCTTAACCCTATTTCTGATGTTTCTTTTTGTTTTCGTATTTTCAATGATCAATTGGGCATTGCATAAACATTTTGACAGTAAATCTCAAAGCACTAAGGTTACCAGAAGGAAAGAAAGATTTACCGACTTGTCAAGAGATTTTAGGAGCGCTGTTTTTATGAGCGATTTGCCATTAGCAATTGCTTTTTTAGTTTTATTTGTCTACTACTTTATCAATCAGGCACCAAATATGGAATACTTCTTTTCTGGTGCAATTGCATTCCAAATGATGTATTCAAATGCAATTTGGATTTTCAACGATGACAGAATTTTTGAACCATTGGACTAAACCAATAATAAATGTAAAAAGGAATAAATTATGCCAGTATGTGGATTTAACGACAAAATGTTAAAAGGTTTAACTGCTTTTAACGAAGGCTTAGTAGAGCATGGTCTTAAATTCCGTTCAGAAAAAAATAATGAGACAATAGACCAAGGCATTAAACGAGAAATCTCTGATATGACAAGATTACTATCAGAAATTCATAGAATAGACGATAGCGCTAAAAGAATTATAACCGAAGGCATTGTCAAGTATGCTATGGGCTTTTATCTCATAATGAGAAAGAATAATATTGAAGAATATAAAGAAGTTGTTGAGAAGATTAATGAATATTTTCATTTCATGGATGAAATGTATTACTCTGAATTGGAAGGAAAACCTGATGATATGAAAGAATTGGTTGAACTTCTTGATGAAAAGAATATTTGATTAAGTTTTCAATATTGTTTGATGGAAACAGATTAGCCCAGCCGCTAACACACGCTAAAAATAATAGCAGGGAAAGCGTAAGTTTGGAGTTCTGTCACCCGTATCAACTTTATCACAGTTTGACACGATAGTCGCTCGCAAACCGCTACTATTCATAGCCAATAGCGTTACCGGGGATAGTGCACATAATATAGGTGCTCTGTAGTCCCACAACCAGTGAAACCAAACGTTCTCGGCGCTTGACGAAGTCAGCGCCGCGATTAGGGAGTGAAAAAAACATGAAAGAAAAACGGCCACCAAAAACAATAGCAACCATTAACTTTAAGGGCGGTGTTGGGAAAACCACCGTTACATGGTGCTTGGGTGACCTTATCTCAACCTATGGAAATTCTAATGTTCTTCTGTTTGATTTAGACGCCCAAATGTCTCTCACTCAAGCGATAACTCTTAATGAAGATGGAAGCCTTTACCGCAAATTCAGCGACTGGTCAGACCGGTCTGAAAAAAAAGACAAGACGATTTTTAAGGCTATCGAAGCCTACACTGGCAAAGGGGACTTCGACTTCGGAATAAATTATGATTTCATTTACCAAATTACAGACAGGTATCATTTTATCCCATCTATTGAAGACCTCTATTGGCTGGAGTTAGATGTGTTTGACCGTGAGAAAATGCAAGGCTTTGTGCGGGACATTCTCGGGAAAATTACATGGTCCAAGAATGTTTTGGATTACGACTACGCCCTCTTCGACTGTCCTCCTTCATTTACGCTTCTTTCCTACTCCATCCTTTCGGTCTGTGATTTGATTTTGATTCCAGTCAATCCCGATTTTTATGCAGTAAAAGGCGTTCCCCTGATCCTGAATACATTACAGTTGCGCATCGAGCCATTTCCCATACCCAAAATTGCCGTTTTCATGAACAAGGCTAAGCCTTATGCAGGCACTATGACAAAAGAATCGCGGTTTTATTGGAGCCAAGTTCAGCGTGTTTGTTCTCAAGCAGCATCCCAAGCCGGGTTGAAAGTTAAATGCCTTGATACACCAATCTATGACAGAGTAGCTATCAAAAGGGCAGTGACCTCAGGCGGTGTTCCGGCAGACTTTATCAACGATTTTAAGAATCTTTGGGAAGGAATAACGGAGTTCCTCAATGAATAATGAATTTACAGAACCTATTGATGAATTGAAACGTGTAGCAGATGAGATTAATTCGCTCCGCCGAGACTTGCAAACAACCTCTGCAACACTTGGCCGAATTGAACGACGATTGAAGGCGGCATTCCCAAATTACGCAGAGAAACCCAAAAAACCTAAAAAAAAGAAAAAAACTGAGAAAGAATCTTCACTGAAGACTTCGCAAGAACTTCAGCTCATTTTCGAAGAATTAGTTGCTTGCACCCAAAATGGTGGCGATGGTGCATTTGCAACAATGGTAGACGAATTTCGTGATGAGGATGTTATTGCACTCGCTGTTGAAGTTGGCATCGGATCACATAGTAGCTTATCAAGACGCAAAGCTATTGAAGGTGTCCGCAAGAGAGTTCAGGAAGCCATGCAATTGCAATTTGAAAAGAAGAAAATCCCCTAATGAGGACATTGAGTTGGATTTTGAAAAACTGGCGCTTTTCAAAACCACTCGTGCCCGCCGTTATGCACACACTTTAAGTTCCCTTAATTATCTTTCACATTTAAAAAGTGAGGTTCTTATGAAGAAATGTTTTTATTCCGTTGTTTTGGTATTAGTAATGACCATCGGTCTTCCTGTAATACTGGTGGGTCAGATCGACAGCAAAGACACCAAATTTTTGAGCCAACCGGCTATCAGTAAAAACCAAATTGCTTTTGTATATGCCGGTGATCTATGGACTGCCGATCTTGATGGAAAAAACGTTCGGAGGTTGACTTCAGATGATGGAATCGAATCAAATCCTGTTTTTTCTCCGAATGGCAAACTGATAGCCTTTAGCGCCCAATATGATGGTAACACGGATGTTTATGTTATTCCTGTGGAAGGCGGCATTCCGAAACGTCTCACCTGGCATCCTGACTCCGATATGGTCCGTGGATTTACACCGGATGGTTCTGCTGTTCTTTTTATTTCCCCCCGCTTTGTTTTTACAAGGCGATATACTCAACTTTTTACTGTGCCTGTTGAAGGCGCTTTTCCGGAATTATTGGAAATTCCCAATGCTTTCAAGGCAACTTATTCGCCCGACGGTAAAAGAATGGCTTACAATCCACTTTCTGAACGCTTTCGCCAGTGGAAAAATTACCGGGGAGGGACTGTTTCTACAATATGGCTTTATACTTTCGGCGATCACTCTGTAAAGAAGATTCCTCAACCTGAAGGCCGGTGTAATGACGTCGATGCTATGTGGATTGAGGACAGGGTCTATTTTCTCTCAGACAGGAATGGCGAGTTCAACCTGTTCTACTATGATATTCAATCCAATGAGATTAAGCAACTGAGCCAATTTACTGACTTCCCAATTCTCGCAGCTTCCGCCGGCGACAATAAAATCATATATGAACAAGCAGGACGTCTTCACGTTTACAATCTGCAAGATGCACAAAGTAAGAAGCTAACCATTGGCGTCACAACGGATCTGTTAGAGCTTCGCCGCCGTTTTGTAAAAGGAGCTCGTTATATTCGTGATGCTTCGATATCGCCCTCCGGAGTAAGAGCAGTTTTTGAGTTCCGTGGTGAAATTATCACCGTGCCGGCAGAAAAAGGGGATCCGCGTAATTTAACAAACACAACGGGTGTTCATGAACGATCACCGGTCTGGTCTCCGGATGGAAAATCCATTGCTTATTTTTCAGATGAAACCGGTGAGTACCAGCTCTATATCAAACAGCATGATGGCAAGGGAAAACGTAAAGAGCTTAATATAAAGGGCTCCGGATTCTATAGCAGCCTGGTCTGGTCTCCCGATAGCAAAAAGATGACGTTTACAGATAACGCAAGAAATCTTTACTGGATAGAATTAGAAAAGGGGACGTCAAATAAAATCGCATCAGAATATCTGTATTCCCCAGGTGCGTTTGGAAACATCCGCGGCGTCTGGTCTCCTGATTCGAAATGGATTGCATACACTCTGGGAAGCGCTGCATTAATTCAAAAGGTTTATGTCCACTCTATTGAAAACAATAAATCTTATCCTATCACAGATGGGTTGAGCGATGTGAGTGATCCGGTCTTTGATGAAAGCGGCAAATACATCTACTTTTTTGCCTCTACCGACGCCGGGCCAGTCAGGCACTGGTTTGACATGTCAAATGCCGACATGCGGATGACCCGCGCGATATATTTAGCCACGCTGCAAAAGGAGTTGTTGTCACCACTGGCAAAGGAGAGCGACGAAGAGGAAGGAGCCGGCAAAAAGGAAGAAGATGAAAAGGAAGATAAGGGAAAATCAAAAAAAGAAAACGAGAAGACAGAAGAAACTTTTGCCATTGATTTTGAGGGTCTGAACAGCCGGGTTATTTCTCTTCCTGTGGAAGCGGGAAACTTATTTAGTCTCCAGGTTGGCGAGGAAGGCCAGGTTTACTATCTGGAAGCGCCCTCGACCGCAAGAGGTCCCGGGGCAAAAGGGACAGAGCTGCACAAATATGATCTTAAAGAGCGTGAGGATAAAGTTGTCCTGGACGATGTGAATAGTTATCTACTTTCAAAAAACAAAAAAAAGATTCTCTACCGGACTGAAAGATCCTGGAGTATTGTTCCATCATCCGGCGAGGCCAAATCCGGAAAAGGCAAGCTTAAAATCGATGCGATTCAAGTTCACATTGATCCACGGATTGAATGGAGCCAGATTTTTCATGAGGCCTGGCGAATCAACCGTGATTATTTTTATGCGGCCAATATGCATGGCGCAGACTGGGATGCAATGCGCGAAAAATACAAAGTATTTCTACCGCATTTGTCCTGCCGCAGCGATTTGAATCGTCTGATTCGATGGATGTGTAGTGAGTTGGGGGTAGGCCACCATCGTGTAGGCGGCGGAGATTATTTGCACGATCCCGAAACCATTCCCGGCGGTTTATTGGGTGCAGACTATGCCATTGAAAATGGACGGTATCAGTTTAAGAAAGTGTACGGTGGATTAAACTGGAATCCGGAGCTTCGATCTCCGCTGACTGAACCTGGCGTGAACGTAAAGGAAGGAGAATACCTTCTGGCAGTGAATGGCAGAGAACTTACTTCCTCTACGAATCTTTACCGCCTGTTCGAAAACACATCAGGAAAGATTGTCGAAATTAGGGTGGGCCCAAATCCGAACTCTCAAGGGTCTCGCATCGTCACTGTTGTGCCGGTTGCAACTGAGAGAGCGCTGCGGAATCGTGACTGGGTTGAAGGAAACGTAAAAAAAGTTGACGAAGCAACCGGAGGCAGTGTCGCTTATGTCTACGTCCCAAACACTACAACCCTGGGGCATACCTATTTTAAACGTTATTTTTTCCCACAGGCACATAAAGACGCTATTATCGTAGACGAACGGTTTAATGGCGGCGGGTCCATAGCAGATTATTATATCGATATTCTGAGGCGCCCGTTTATCTCCAACTGGAATATGCGCTATTGTGCTGACCTCAAGACACCCAGTGCAGCCATTCAGGGACCTAAGGTCATGCTTATCGATGAGACAGCCGGGTCAGGTGGTGATTTACTGCCATGGATGTTTCGAAAATTCAAATTGGGTAAATTGATAGGAAAAAGAACATGGGGAGGTTTGGTAGGAACACTCGGATTTCCTGTTCTTATGGATGGTGGACGTGTTACAGCTCCAAACATAGCTATATGGACTGAGGATGGCTGGGTTGTTGAAAATGTAGGAGTACCTCCGGATATTGAAGTGGAACAGTGGCCGGCGGATGTAATCGCAGGACGTGATCCTCAACTCGAAAAGGCCATCGAAGTTCTTATGGATGAGCTGAAGAAAAATCCACCTCAAAAAATGGAGCGGCCGCCTTATCCAGTAAGAGTGAAATAAAATGTAAGAATATCCTCTTTGAATGTTTTAGGCACGTGGCTTTAGCCCGTGCCTAAAACAGCAAATTCCGCCGGCGCACTTCCGGTCCGTGATTTGTAATTTCCAGATATGCGAGACTTTTGACGTACCCAGAGTTTACTGCCAAGCGCGCGCCTAATTTGCGGCGATGTCCGGTGTGCCAATGAAAATACATTCGGTGAGTGAATGTTGGGTTAAGAAGATGGACCAAACCTATTTGGCTGCCATATTGAGTGCATTCAAAGTACTATCATTAAAGAACCTTGCATTAATCACACACGTTCATTAAATTAGTTACGTTCTTAAGTTACGATAACAATTATGACATGAAGCTTTAGAATAGAGAATCGACCTACATTCCGCCCTCTAAGTTGGTAGATTATTTGCTGTCACGAACTCATGCAGTTGGCAAATCAAAAGCGAAGTTCTTCCGCAAATTTGGATTTAATGAAACTAATGTGGAGGTTTTCGAGCAAGGATTGAGGGTAATTGCTCAAAAGTACGAAATAACTGAGCATATTTCGATGCCTCACGGTGAGAAATATATTATTGATGGTATACTACAAACGCCGATAGGTAGAGCCATTAATGTCAGGACTGTTTGGATTATCGAAAAAGGTGAGATTAATCCACGTTTTGTAACGGCTCATCCGGCGTGATGTATAGGCAAAAGGAGTGAACAAAATGATAAACGAATTAGATTTAGTTGTGTTGCTCCATGACGATGATGTTCATGGCCTTAAATCTGGTGATATTGGCACGGCGGTACATTGCTATAAAGATGGAAAAGGATTTGAGGTTGAGTTCGTCACTGCAGAAGGTAAAACTGTTGCTGTATTAACTTTAACTGACGCAGAAATTAGGCCATTTGAGCAGTCAGAAATACTCCACGTGCGAGACCTAACATCATTAGCTGCCTAACTAATTTAGCAAATAAATAATTCAATTAATCGGTAGTAGTTATGTAAGTTGTGTCCGATTTCTTGAATCCAACAATTCATTAAAATGAAAGAAAAAGATGTATGTAGGATTATGTGCGTGCAAAACTACCTGGCGAGCTTAACTTCAATACTCACGCGTAACATTTTAAGGCAGGTTTGGAAAGAGGTCGAAGTAAAGCTTCCATTCAAAGTCGATACAATATGTTTACTTCCAGACCACTTGCACTGCATTTGGCGATCAGACGATTGGTTAATCACCCTTGCGAAGGTTTGAAGCCTTCGCAAGGTTTTTCGGCAATGGGATGTTCAGGTACTATCCTGAAGAGAGGGATTGCAGCGATGCTTGTTGTGCCAATGAAAATACATTTGGGGAGTGAATGTTGGGTTATAGAAGACGAACCAAACCTAATTGGCCACTTTTACTGATTACGAGTGTAAAAATTTAGACAAAAACATTCGGGGATGGTGGACTAAATTATAAATCATCCTAAGAGAACCGATTATTTTTCGAAAAAATTGCTCGTGCCAAAAAAACATTTTGATGTTTAAGTGCTTTTTTGTATCTTTAGATTATGAGAACACAACAATCAAAAAGAGCAACCGTTTATCTGGAACCTGAGCTGCATAAGGCATTAAAAATAAAATCAGCTCAGATTGAACGGACAATTTCAGATTTAGTTAATTCTGCCGTCAAACAAAGTCTTGCAGAAGATTATGATGATTTAACTGCATATGAAGAAAGAAAAGACGAGCCTAACTTAGAGTTTGAAGAAGCGCTGAAGGAATTAAAAGATATTGGCAAATTATAAAATTCTAATTAAACCATCAGCTGTGAAGGAACTTAAAAGGTTTCCGAAAAAAGACATTCACAGAATTTCAAACAAAATTCAGTCTTTATCAAAAGAACCCGCTCCGCAGAGTTGTGAGAAGTTGTCGGCGCAAGAAAGATATAGAATCAGGCAAGGGATCTATCGAATTGTATATTCAATCGAAGATGATAGACTATTTGTATTTGTGATTAAGATTGGACATCGTTGAGATGTTTACAATAAGTAATCTCCCCTGGGAAATCACCATAAACATATAGATAATTGCACAAACTAACATTTAGATTGTTTGTTGTGATTTAAAAGGAGAGGTCGGTGTCTCCTTTCCGGAATTTGAGTTTTAATTGTTTTTTGTCAATAGATTCTATCAAAATCAAACACGCATTTCTAACATTCGGACTATGTGAATCACTTTGATTTGAGGTATCTTAGTATGAATGAACCTATTCGCATGTTCATTACGGACGATAATCGCTTGCTTCGTGAAGGCCTTGAGTCCATGCTGGCGCAACAACAAGACATCATTGTCATCGGCGCAACGGACTGCCTGAACGTCTCAACCCCCACTACTAAGAATTCGGCCTCTCCCACATAAAAAAATGGTTGTCCAGCATCAACAGAAAAGCGCCAAAAAGATTTTGGAGGTAATTCACAAAATGGTTTTTACGTTCGGAAATCAAGCCAAATGGAGGGAAGACTTTACTGCGGTGGTTGTAAAAAAAATGAGATTATGACTTTTGCCATGTAGGAGAATAAATGGCAGTTGCATTAATTCATAGATACATGACTTTGGTCAAATTCCATTAAATAAAGGAGATCGTCAATGAAAGAATTTATTGAACATTTGATTAAACACTTAGTCGACAAACCTGACGAAGTTCAGATTAACGAAATCTCTGGTGAACGAACTGTAGTCCTCGAATTACGTGTCGGCGACGGGGACATGGGAAAGGTGATTGGGCGAGGTGGCCAAACTGCCAGATCTCTCCGAACCCTTCTGTCGGCAGTCGCAGCAAAACAGGGTAAGCGATCTGTTTTGGAAATATTGGAAGATGACAATAGGAAAACTTTTAGAAGATAGTGAAAAGCAGCTAAATTAATTATAACTTATACACTTTGAAAAGGAGACCACCATGAATATATACGTTGGAAATTTGTCACGCGACGTCACTGAAGACGATTTAAAAGAAGCTTTTGAGAGCTTCGGCCAACTCGCATCCGTCAATGTTATTAAGGACAAATACAGTGGCGAACCTCGGGGCTTTGGGTTCGTTGAGATGCCCTCCAAAGATGAAGCACAGTCGGCAATCGACGGTTTAAATGGCAAGGACTTAAAAGGACAAAGTCTTAATGTCAATGAGGCTCGCTCTCGTACCGATAAAAATCGTGGTGGAGGCAGAGGTGGTGGAGGACGACGATTCTAGAAATCGTTTGAACGAAAACATTTTTCTCGTCATCCATGACAATTTCAATTGAATGCTGGAAGATGCTCATTGAGCCTATGTTGATGCGATCTAACACTTGACGATGCTCGAGCCGGTTGGTTGTCATTAAATCATTTGTTGTCATTTGGTACGTGAGCCGTTTGCCAGGTGGTATAAGAGGAGCGTGGTCGTGAGGCCCTGCCCTATCCCCATTAGAAAGTCTAAAAATTTCACTTCAAATTAACTTTTCTATTGAATATATCAATTAAATATTGTACCTAAACTTTTGCGACTATGAAAAGGTCAATATGGCAATACTTACGTCATATTCAAAAGCACGCGCAAACCTGGGCAAGTTAAGCAATGAGGTAACCTAAATAAAGAAATCGTTCTAATCAATCGAAGAAATGCAGAGGATGTTGCGCTAGTAAATAGCAGGCAGTTTAAGGGAGATACATCAATATTCCATTTTCTATTTATCAGTTTTAACTTGGTGAGACGCTAAACCTGTTCCATGATTTTTCCAAATTATGTTTGGTTAGAAGGTTCGGTGCATTTTTCGTTTCAAACAAGTTAAAACATGATATATTTTAATGTGAGAATTAAATGAGCCTACGACAACTGTTCGAAGAAGATTTTTGGGACGTTGAAATAAACTGGTCAAGACCAGCATTATATGAAAATGTTATTGAATATGGAGCAGAACTGGATGACAAAGCTTTCTTATATATGATTACTGCAAAGTTCGGTTCAAATAAATCGAAAATACTGTACATTGGAAAGACATATAAGCAAACAGTCAATATTCGGTTGAGTCAGAATGATCACCACAAGCGTTATAAAAATATTCAGAAAAAATATCCGAGACATAAACTATACGTAAGTTGTGGCACTGTTCAGATCCATAATGGTAAAATCACAGAAAATCGAATCAAAGAAATCGAGAAGATACTCATATATTCCAATGACACAGATCATGTGCAAAACGTTTCCAACTATTATACTCATGGAGTGAAAGACTCATACAAAATCAAACTTTCAGGCTACAGACATTCTCTTCCAAAAGAGCTATATCTTGGTGTATTTGCAAAATAAAACAATCGCAGTAACTCGGAATGGCCATTCCGCTGCGCACCATTGCCTGCAGTTTACGGAACACTTGGCTTTAATTGAGATTGGCAAATACTTCTATAAGCTTAAAATTGATTGTACTGATTACACAAAATATAGCAACAAGAACCTTGTTAGACTCGTACAACACTATCTATAAAAAGTTTTCCCAGAGCCAGCCGGCTTAATTTTACTGAAGTTCGAAAAATAAATATCAACAACTATAAATTGGTCGAATTCACTAAACTAAAGGAGTGAGTATGAAAAAGTTACTTTTGTTATTTTGCGCTTTATTTCTAAGCAGCAACACTTACGGCCAGATTAGCGCCAAGCTTATGCGCTATATGGATGTGTCAGATACCCAGATCACCTTTGTTTATGGCGGCGATATCTGGGTCATGCCCAAAACTGGCGGTACGGCTATTCAGGTTACCCACTCACCCGGTGAGGAAACCTGGCCCCGTTTTTCACCGAACGGCGAATCTATTGCCTACACAGCAAGTTACAATGGCAACCAGGATGTGTATGTGATGCCGGCCCTGGGGGGAATGCCTGCCCGGGTTACCTACCAGTCTCACGCCGACAGGATGGTCGACTGGCATCCCGATGGCCAGCGCATCTTATTTGCCTCAAACCGTGAAAGCGGCCAGCGACGATTCCGGCAGTTTTACCTGGTTAGTAAAGATGGTGGATTCCCTACGAAACTAAAAGTACCGTATGGAGAATTAGCAAGCTATTCGCCTGATGGAAATCATCTGGCCTACATCACCAAGATTACAGAGAACTATCCATTCAAGCGCTATCGCGGCGGCCTGGCCTCGGATATCATTATTTATGATCTGCGAAACAATACCGCCGAAAACATTACCAACAATCATGCTAACGACGGCAAACCCGCCTGGGCTGGTGACAAAGTTTACTTCCTGTCGGATCAGGCAACTAATATGCGTCTCAATATCTGGGTCTATGATACCAAAACAAAAACGATGTCCCAGGTCACCAAATTCGATGATTTTGATATTTCCTTTTTGTCAGCCGGACCGCAAGATATCGTCTTCGAGGCGGGTGGTTTATTATACGTGATGGATCTGAACAGCCAAAAGTATAAACCGGTAGCGGTGAATATTGTCAGTGACCTGTCGGTAGAAATGCCGCGATCCAAAGACGTCAGCGATCGGATCAATAATATGACGGCGGGCCCTGAGGGGAAGCGCATCGTATTCGAAGCGCGGGGCGAATTGTTTAATGTACCGGCTTCTGAGGGTTATGTAATCAATATTACTCAATCCAGCGGAGCATTTGATCATGATCCAGCATGGTCGCCAGATGGTAAACAAATTGCTTATTGGAGTGACCGGTCTGGAGAATACGAAATCTACCTGCAGACTACTGATGGAAATTCGAAACCGAAAAAATTGACAAACCGAAAGAAAGGATTTGGTTACAGCCTCTATTGGTCGCCCAATAGTAAAAAACTTGCTTTCATTGATGAGACCAATGACATCTCTGTCGTAGATGCTGAAAGTGGTAAAGTCACAGTCGCCGGCAATACCAATTGGAATACAGGTCATGGCGGTCGCTTCCGCTATTCCATTTCCTGGGCTCCGGATTCAAAGTGGATAACATTTACTAAAGGCCTGGACAATGCCAATAATGCCATCTTCCTTTATGATGTTGAGAATGGAAAATCTCATCAGGCAACCAGCGGTTTTTTTGAAGACTTTGCCCCGGTTTTCAGCACAGACGGCAAATATCTGTTTTACTTTACCAATCGCAGTCTGTCTGCAATCTACTCAGATATGGATGACGGTACCTGGGTCTATCCTAATGCATCACAAATTGCTTCCCTCAGTCTAACCAAAGATGCACCTTCGCTCCTCAAACCTAAAAATGATGAATTTAAAAAAGAAGATGAGAAATCGGAAAAGGATGACGAAAAATCCGAAAAGAAAGATGAGAAATCGGAAAAAAAAGAAAAGAAAGCCGTAAAGGATATAAAGGTTGATTTTGATAACCTGGAGGCTCGCCTCGTAATCCTGCCTCCCAAAGCTGGTAACTTTGGGGCACTGATGTCTTTCAAGGGTAAACTCGTCTATCTAAGGCGCCCAAATTCCGGTTCGGGAGAAAGATCGGCTTCATTGATCTTTTATGACCTGGAAGAGAGAGAAGAAAAGACTATTCTTTCGGATGTAAACAGGGCAAAAGTAACAGCAGATGGCAAATCCTTGTTAGTCCAAAGCAAGGAAAAATATGGCATCATCAAGCCTGCGCCCAAACAAAAGATCGAAGATCCCATTCCGACCAGCGGCCTGGTGATGGACCTGGTGCCCCGGGAAGAGTGGCGTCAAATATACATGGATACCTGGCGTCGGCACCGGGATTTTTTCTATGATCCCAATATGCACCAGGTAGATTGGGAGGCATTGCGGGACCGCTATGGAGCTTTGATAGAAGACGCCCGCACCCGCTGGGATGTTAGTAATATCCAGTCTAATTTGGCCGCAGAACTAAGCGCCGGCCATACCTACACCAGGGGAGGAGACGTCGAATCCGTCTCTCCCCAGGTGACTGGATTTCTGGGTATCGATTGGGAAATGAATAAAAATATGTACCGGATCAAACGCATTGTTACGCCGGCTGTTTGGGATACGGAAGTTCGGTCACCTTTCGATCAACCCGGCGTGGATGTGAAACCCGGTGATTATATCCTGTCAGTCAACGGAGTGGCGCTGGATCCTGGGAAAGATCCTTATGCAGCCTTCGAGGGGCTCTCGGGAAAAACAGTTTCCCTGACCGTCAGCCGGTCGGGTAAAAAAGAGGATAGTAAAAGACTTGTTATCAAATGCCTGACGCAGAGCGAGGAGATCAACCTGAGATATCTGGAATGGATCGAAAATAACCGGAAAATGGTAGATAAACTTTCGGGGGGTCAACTCGGGTATGTGTACATGTCCAATACAGCCAGTCGCGGACAATTGGAGCTGGTGCGAATGTATTACGGACAGTTGGACAAGAAAGGATTCATCATCGATGAACGTTTTAACGGCGGCGGGCAGTTAGCCGATCGCTTTCTGGAATTACTTAAGCGACCGGTCGTATACAATCTGCATTGGCGGCACGGAAAAGATCATACTTATCCCATCAAAACTAATACCGGACCTCTGGGTATGCTGATCAACGGCTGGGCTGGTTCCGGTGGAGACGGCCTACCCTGGGCTTTTCAGGAGTTGGAAGCCGGACCTATTGTGGGCGAACGTACATTGGGAATTCTGGTCGGACCGGCCACAGGCCACCGGTTGATTGATGGAGGAGGGATCACCGTCCCCGGCGCCCGACTTTACGACAATGACGGGCACTGGTTCTGGGAAGGAGAAGGCGTTTCGCCCGACTTCGAAGTGTGGGATGATCCTAATATCCTGGTGCAAGGCCGGGATCCACAGATTGAAAAGGTAGTCGAAGAAGTATTGAAGCTGTTGAAAAAGAATCCACCCAGGATGACTCAGGCCCCACCACTTGAAGACCGCACAGCCAAAGGCTTACGTGCAAAGAAGTAAATATGATTAAAGATACCTGGAGTACAGTCTCCGGGTATCTTTCTCTTGTTTTCTCATGTTTTATTTGTTTTTTGGAATTTTTCTGATAAACTCCATCATGATTTCTAAGGCTGACGCCAATGCGAAAAAAGCTCGTGATCTTCGGCTTTCGATACTACTCGTATCTGAGGGCTTCGACCGGATTAGCAACGGCTGCTTTGATAGCCTGATAACTGAGTGTGACCAGGGCAACCAATAATGCAAGGGCTCCAGACAGTACGAATGACCACACACCAACATTCACCCGATAGGCAAAACTCTCCAGCCAGCGATTCAAGGCGAAATAGGCGACAGGCCAGGCAATGATATTGGCAAGCAGAACCCAACATGCAAACCTTTTGGAGATCAATAAAGTGATATTTCAGACTGAAGCTCACAGTTATTTTCGAGCACCGCTCTAGATTGTTTTTCTTTCTGTACTGAAAGTGATTCGCTATCTAATCATATCATTATTCCAATTGGATCGCTGCTGCCAAATTGTTTTGCTGCTTCTTCATTTAGAACAATAGTGTTAAAATAATGATTTTTTACTTGACATTTTAAGTCAAATAACTTTTTATTAAAATAATAAATAAGGATTAAGTTCAGGAGACAGACTTTAATATTACCCTCAAATAGAAAAAACATAAATGTGAGAAAGTTTTCACAAAATTTCTTAAATACTGAAATTAATTTCTAATAAGGGGGAAAAGAATTTGTACAAATGAATTTTAAGTAAGCCAGTTTCTGCAGATCATTACATATTGAATGTTATCCAGAAACTGCATACTCAGTGGTATACCTAAAGTAGCACTATCAGTCAATGACTTTAGAAAAACGAAAACCAGATTACAAAGTGTATCTTGACATCACTGCAGATGGAAATTGTGTTAAGAATGTGATTTCCGAGCTCTATCTGCCAAAAAGAAATGACGGTGATGTGGAAATTATCTGCATTTTGTCGCCCGACCAATCTTACCTATTTGATAGACTATTTTCTTGTTCTGTATTTGGTGAGATTGGAGATTCTGGCGGTATTGTTGATACAGTTTTTTCTGCCCAAAAGGCGTACCGAAAAGAAGATTCTTCTCGAATATACTGGAGCAACCAAATTTCCGATACTGTTCTTATTCTAGAAATAGCAGATTTCACAATAAGCCACCCCAAGAAGGCTAATGAGCCTGAAAATTCAAGTAATTTAACTAAAGGATCTTTTTGGTTAACACCTTGCTTTTTTCTATGTCCAAGAAAAATCATAAGACCTTCGTATACTGGAGAAATAACTGTTGAAACTATAGACAACTTTGAATTTACTTTAGCTAACAGCTTAAAACTTTGCTTCGATGATCATTACAGATTCATCAAAGACCATGATAGCGATGAAACAAGGTACTTTCCTGAATTAGTAGCAGAATTTCAAACAACCTTAGAACCAAAGGAAATATCGAGTATGTTACCTTACATCGACGACTTTTTGATGTTGGTGTCTTTTGCGTCTCGACACCGATGCGCCTGTGTCGGTTGGGACGTTTGGAACAAGGATGAAATGGTAACCTATTACAGACGTGACATAACAATCCCTCAGGATAGCACACGCGAGCTACCAAGCTGGAGTCTCATTGATGTTAGAAACTTCTCAGATTTCATCATAAAATCATACGATTCTTTTTGTAAAGCATCGGACCGGTTTCTACTTCGTAAGGCGATTTTTTGTGTAATTCCGAGTGAAGAAAGACTTACTGAAAACCGATACCTTTCACTCTTCTCTGGCGTTGAAAGTCTCATCCTACTTTTCCGGCGCCAATTTAACCTTGAATTGGCTCTCCCTGGTGACGATTTCACAATTGTTTGTAAAGATATAGCTAAGCTAATCAAAAAACATGAGTATTGTTCAGACAAAACCAGAAGACGTTTCGTCCACGAAAAGCTGAAAGAACTAAACAGGATTTCTTTTGGTACCGCTTACAATGCTTTTCTCAAAAAACATCCTATTGACCTGGAAGATTTATGGTCACTTTCTGGTGATACTGGTGGAATCTCCTTGGCAGGAATTAGGAATCATCTAATTCATGGGAATTTTTACGATAAACTGCAATTCAAAGCTTTGTGTATCGCTCAAGAACATTTGAAATGTTTGCTTGAAAGATTGATACTTGCATATCTTGAGTGGCCAATAGAGAAATCAAATGTCTCAAGGAAGTGTCTGAGTCATGGCAATAAAGACATTTATAAAAACTGGCACAAGTACCGTGAAATATTGTCTTCAACAAATAACGGTGTATAACAATTTTTTGAAGTCGATTACGGGGCGTACGCCTGATTTCTAAGTTTGGTGAACCATCACAAGTAATTTGTAAATAGCAACTTAAGTGATCTGAAAACCCGCAACGACTGAAAAACTCGTAAGATTTCAAAAATGACTACTACACAGAAAAATGTTGTTACTCTCTGCTCCGTCTTGGCACTAATTGGATTTGTTTTATGGCTTTGCTTCGAGCCGAACTTTGAGCCGGCGATTGGTATTATAGTCAGTGCTGGCAGCCTTGCTGCATCACACTGGCCAAGAAGAAAAGTAGACTACACAAATAACCGACTATCTGGTCATGTAACATTCGACTATAGTAATAATAATGGCAGGTACACTATTGGAAATGGTAAACTCATGTTTGAAACCGCGTGGTCAAAAGCAAGTGACGTGTCTATTTACATATACAATGATCCTGCTTCTATCGAAGGTGTTGCGTTAGCCATCGGTAAGAACCGAATATCTGATGTCACCGATGCGAGCGCATATGATATGACTTCGCGCACACGAACACCACAAAAAGGCGAGATAGTTATTCTTAAGAATAGGTTTGGCAACTTTGGGGCATTAAAGATTAATGATATTAAAGATAGAACTAGATCTGACAATCGGGACGAACTAACGTTTGACTATATGATAAATCCTAATGGCCATGTTGATTTTTCGTAAACGAAATCTAACCAGGCAAATTCAGCCGACCCAAAATCCGCGCGGTTGATTTGCAACATTATAGTAAGTTATATAACTATATATCTAGACAATAAATATTCTATTCTGAAAAACATGATTCTTTCGTACCACGATGAATCTGGTGATGATGGATATCCAAAATATTCTTCTCAATTGTTTGTTCTATCATCTATCTATTTATATTATGAAGAGTCCTGAAATAGGATGACGCCAATGCGAAAAAAGCTCGTGATCTTCACCTTTCGATACTACTCGTATCTGAGGGCTTCGACAGGATTAGCAACGGCTGATTTGACGGCCTGATAACTGAGTGTCACCAGGGCAACAAATAATGCAAGGGCTCCAGACAGTACGAATGACCACAAACCAATATCTACCTTATATGCAAAACTCTCCAGCCAGCGATTCAAGGCGAAATAAGCCACAGGCCAGGCGATGATATTGGCGAGCAGAACTCTTCTGGTAAATTCTTTGGAAAGCATGAGTATGATTCCTGCAACCGAAGCGCCCAAGACTTTTCGAATACCAATCTCTTTTGTTCGCTGAGCCGCTGTAAAAGAAGCCAGGCCGAATAAACCGAGACTTGCCACGAGGATAGCTAATAATGCAAATACGCTGAAAATACTTGCCAGTTTTTGTTCGAGTTTGTAGGCCTGGTCGAAAATCTCATCGAAGAAACTATATTTGAAAGGGTAATTTGGCGCAACCTTTGCCAGCGTCTCTTTTATGAACAGAATTGTTTTGGGAATATCAGCGCCAGTTATTTTAACAGATAAATAGGTGTCGGCATCTCCAGGATTTAAATCAATACAGAGCGGTTCAATCGATTCATGAAGTGAAAGCATGTGGAAATCTTTCACTATACCGACAATTTTCCCTGTGCGACGATTTATATAATGAGTGAGCTCTTTTCCAACAGCAGATTCCCAGCCAATTTCTTTGACTGCAGCCTCGTTGAGTAAAAACGCTCCATTTACATCGGCAGGAAAATCTCTGGAAAAGCTTCTTCCCTCTACTAACTCTATTTCATACAGATCGATAAAATCATAATCGACAAAATTGATATAAATTTGCTGTTTCCTATCATCAGCCTTACCGGGCCAATTTGCTAGTGTTGCCATGTCCGCTTCATTCGGTAAATTATTGGAGGAAGCAACGGATAAAATGTTTGGGTGGCGTCTGAATTCGGTACTAATTGTTTCGATATTATTTCGGAATTTTTTATCTCTAATGTCTACCACAACAATTTGTTCTTTCTGAAATCCCACATCCGTGGTTTGTATGAAATTCAATTGCTCATTAATAACCAGTGTAGCGACAATAAGGATAATTGAAATAGAGAATTGTGTGACTACGAGAATATTGCGCAGCAACGATCCTTTGGAATATCCTGCTCTGTCGTTGAATATCGTGGTCGGTTTAATAGATGAAACAGCCAGTGCGGGCCAGCTTCCAGCAAAAATTCCGACAAACATGACAAGAGCAAATAACCAAAGCAGGAATTGGCTGTTTTCAATGAAAGCGAAATTAAGATTTCTTTCAACGAGCGCATCGAAAGAGGGCAGAAATATCCATACCATCAAAATAGCCAGCAGGAAAGATAAAATGGTGAAAATAGTTGATTCGCCCAGGAACTGCTTAATCAATTGCGCTCTGCTGGCTCCAACCACTTTGCGGATGCCAATTTCTTTCATACGCTGTACAGAGCGGGCTGTGGCTAAATTCATGTAGTTAATACACGCAATTATGAGAATGAGGGTCGCTATAGATGAAAAAAGGTATATTATAATTTTGAGCTTTGCGGTTAAATGGATTTTAGTTAGTGGTTGAAAAGAAAAATGACCCTTTTTAGCCTCATCTTCGCCCATATATTTCACAGCTAATTCAGGAGTTTTATTTTCTAATTCCAAAGGATTTGCATCATCACTTAGCAAAACATAAGTATAAAATGAGTTAATCCCCCAGGACTTAATATCAAAGCGAGCATAAATTTTTTCCAGGGTCTCAAATGGAACTAGAAAATTAATTGTGAAATGAGAATTCTCAGGTAAATTTTTCAAGATACCAGTTACCTTGAAACCCTGAGTGCCTTTGTAAATTATTGTCTTACCCAAAGGATTTTCATTGCCAAAATATTTTTCGGCCGTAGCTGCTGATATTACGATTGAGTATGGATTAGAGAGCGCTGTTTCAGGATTGCCTTTTAATAATTCAAAGGAAAAAATGTCGAATGTAGATGGATCTGCAAAATAGAAACCGTTTTCAAAATAATTTTTATTGCCGTAGGAAATATGAACATTTCTGTTTGAGTTGAACCGAGCTGTTGTGACAACCTCAGGGAATTCCGCCTCCAAAGCAGGCCCTAATGGAGCCGGAGTGATTGGTGTCAATCTACCAGAGCCTTGCTGTCCTCGCATAACTCGATAAATTCGACCGGCGTTGTTATGATACCTGTCAAAGCTGAGTTCAAACTGGATATATAGAAGAATCAAAATGACTGCTGTCAGCCCGATGGCGAGGCCTGCGATGTTGATAAAGGAATAACCTTTGTGTCTTTTCAGAATTCGAAAGGCAATTTTAAAATAATTTTTTAACATGATTACACTCCAATAAACTAAATCGATGACAAATGCGGGAATTGACCTGACAACATGAGTCCAGTACCAGAGCCATGCCTTGCCAGCACCAGACTCTTCAACCAATACAGCATAAATCTCCTCAAAATCGCCCAGCGCTGAATATCGATATTCAGAGTGGATAATCCGCTGTAATAACCATTGCCCCAATTTCGGGGGCCTGTGTTTTGGTGAAAATGTATTCATTAAGATGTCTTGAAGCCCAGTGAAGGAACACCCCGCCAGATAGATTCACTCACGCGTTTGATTTCAGCAAGAGCTTTTCTACCATCGTCGGTTACTTCGTAATAAACTTTACTTCTACCTCCCCTCTCCGGCATTGGTTCACCTTTAATCGTCTTCACCATACCCTTTTTCTCAAGACGGTGCAGTGGTGGATAAATGGCGCCAATTGCCCATTTTTGACCGGTTGATTTATATATTTCCTCTCGAATGGTTATGCCATAGGCATTGTCCTGCAGCTTCCAGATTGAAAGCAAAACAATCTCTTCAGATCGTGATAAAAGCTTCATTTGTCCTCCAGTATTTTATTTGTCTACGAAAGTAAAATAAATAAGTTTCTCATGCACTTATTATTTATTCTATTTGTGCAGACAAATAAATCTATTTAAAATAATAATAACATATTTGAAGAGCCATACGGGTAATATTTTTAATCCAATCCCCTTAACAATGTTACAAGAATGATTATCATTACACCATTATTTTTTATTACTTGACATATTAAGTCAAATAGCTTTATTTAAAATAATAAATAGAGGTAAGCTGAAGAGACGGACTTGAATACTGCCCTGAAATGAAAATAGCCTGAATATGAGGAAACTCAATGAGGGGTGAAAATTAGAAGAATGAAAAACGAATTTGAGCATGTCAATTGTTCTGGGCTTTTGTGAAAATGCACTAACGGCAAAGTTCCCCAATATAGCCATTTTTATGTTCCTGATATCGGGAAGTTTTCTATTAAGTGCTTAAATATGACAATTTATTTCTGTTAATGCCAATATAATAATCATAATTCGTGCAGTAGATATTTTAATGTGTGTCTTTTTCGAGTGATACAATTCCTGCATGTAAGGCAGAAAGTGTTTATTAGCCCTACTTGTGAAACTTTTCAACTAGTATTATAGTTTAGAAAACAAACCTCTGGTTATATTTTACTTTGAATCGTCCGAAAATTGAATTATTATATATAAGCTTTTTTAGTTAATGTTTAAATACTTGTACCTAATATGTATGGTTAAAAGGATTTTCTGTTAATGACGAGTAAAATCGAAAATGCTTCTTTATTAAATAGACTCCCAAGTTACAAGAATCCTCCTGTTAACGAAGTTGTTTGTGGTGTGCGGTTTCGCCCTACTGATAGATTACGAATTCCTCATATTGGCTTATTATGGGACAAATTTCGTGCTGATTACCCAATTCTCCAACATGCTCCACCGATATCGTCAACTAAAGGTGAAATGTTGGTTGACAAGGGAACCGGTCTCCCATTGCCGAGAGTATGGTTCATTAATACTTCTGATGATCAATTGATACAATTTCAAAACGATAGGTTTTATTTCAACTGGCGAAAGAGAAAAAGTGACTATCCGCGCTACAATCATGTTATTAGCAATTTTGATACTGTATTAAAAGCTATCGAAGATTTATTTAGAGAATTTGATTTAGGTGAACCTGAGCCGATTGAGTACGAACTTAGTTATATTAATCATATCCCTAAAGGAATCGGATGGGAGACGATTGATGATCTCACTGAAATATTTTCTGACTTTATTTGGAACAAGCCGACATCACGTTTTTTACCAAATCCCGAAGAAGTTAGTTGGGATGCAAAATTCTCTTTTCCTGAGCAAAAAAGTCATTTAATAGTCAGTTTAAAGAATGCGATAAGAACCAAAGATGAGTTACCTATACTTATTTTTGAATTGAAAGCCAACGGGAATGATAGTGACGATACTGTCCGTAATTGGTTTGATTTAGCTCATGAATGGATAGTTCGAGGCTTTACTGATCTAACCACTGATAAATTGCAAAAAATTTGGGGGATAGAAGAATATGCCTGAACCAGCTTATCAGAATTTTGAATTTGATAACACACCAACCGTGAACCAAGAAAAGTCAAAGTTTTCAGTTTATTGGCGAGACAATCCTTCTACACAAGCTGAATTACTTAGCACTAATGATGACCATGTACAAGAATTAATATATCAGATTAGGAAATCTTTCCTTATTTCTAATCATGAAAGCCTGGCAAATAAACTTCTTGCTTTGTTTAACATTGCAAAAGAAGAAAATTCTTCCAGTCTTGGTATTGCAGTCGACTCACTCGGCAATTTCTATGATTTCCTTAAATTGAATACAAACCTAAAGAATCCTATCCTGTCATTAACACCTGACTATAATATTTATGCTTCATGGAGAGCAGAAAAACGAGTATTTAGTGCACATTTTTTACAGAATGGCGATATTCGTTTTGTCCTCTTCAAACCTAACAATAGAAATCCGAAACACATAATTAGAGTGACCGGAACAGCAACGAGCGATACTCTACTGGAAATAATTGCACCAGAAAGTTTGAATGATTGGGTGTTTTGTGAAAGGCGATAAGATACCTGATAGTAACAACATCGCTAGGTTTTGTAGACCAATGCAGGCTCCTGAAGGAAAAATACAAGCCTCTGCTTTCATTTTAAGAAAAGATGAAGAAGGTTTGTCTGTAAATTGGTTGGAATTTCTTAAATGCCCGGACAGAGATAGCGAAATTACAGAGCTTCAGAGACTTTACTCCAAAAAATTTAAGGTTGGTGCAAGTGCAAGGATTGCCACACTAAATGTTGGTGAAGTTCGCGATGTGGTTCGCGAAGGAAGTTTCGATAACAGAGAAATTGAAGTGCTTCATGATCCCCTTCTCAGTAATCCCATTCTGTGCGATGATGAATCTCATAGTGAAATACGAAATGTGAAAGAAGATAACGAACTTATCGCTGAACTGATTCTTGAAGTGGTCCGTGAGAATCACCCCGCCCGCTAAGAATAATTTTATAACATTAAATATCGGAAGAGTATGAATGATGAAAGATAAGATAGTCGATGAAGTTCGAAAAGTTCGCAAAGAGTTTGAAGCTGAGAATAGAAATGATTGGATTCAAATAGAACAAACTTTAAAAGAAATGCAAAAATGCTATAAAACGAAATTGTACAAAGGAAAACCTAAGTCCTTACCTGTAAGGCAAGTTGTATAGGATTTGTATAATGATGATATTTTCCCATCCCCGGGTTCCCCGGGGGCAAGCTTAGTCTTATTCATTTCAAAGATCTTGCCAATGTTATTGCGGTTAAAAGTAGACGCTGTCCTGGATTCGTAGTTGTCATGTTTTTTACATCCAAAGAGGTACCGTTCTTTTGTAGCAGGTACTTGCAAGCTGTAAAAAAGAAAAGGCCAAGTATAAATTCTGACTCTAATTGGGATTACAACAACGATTTTTTACTTGACATTTTAAGTCAATTTAACTTTATTAAAAATAGTAGAAACGGGGTAACCTGACAAGACGAACTTGAATACTACCCTCAAATGAAAATAGACTCAACATAAGGAAACTGAATTAGGGCTAAAAACCAGAAGACTGTAAAATTAAATTGAGCATGTCAAGTGTCGTGGGCTTTTGTGAAAATGCACAAACAGAAGAGTTCTTAAATTTATGCACTATTTCGTTACTGCTATCAAGAAATTTCTGAAAATAGATATTTAATGCTCATAATAGACATAAATAATTTTTTATTTACACAATAGAATAATATGTTAGCAGTTTCTGTATATCCTCATGGATTGAATGTTATACATATTTGCATACTCACTTGTTAAGTAAGTTACAATGTCCCTTTGTCACCAACAACGATTTCTCCTAATTACATCAGTTGATAAAAAAGTGTGCTCCAAACTACGTTCTGATGGAAAATGAGTAATGAAGGTCTTTGTTAGTTCAACCTATGTTGATTTGAAAGAGCACCGTAAAGCTGTTGATGAGATTTTGAACCGGTTGTCCCTTCAGTATCGCGGTATGGAGTATTTCGGTTCTAGGCCACTTGAATCCAAAAAAGCTTGCTTTGAAGAGATCGCTCAATGCGACATATTCATTGGTATTTATGCTCATAGGTACGGTTACATTTCCCCAGGTGATTCGACTAGTATAACCGAACAAGAATTTGATTACGCAAAGAAGAATGGTCTCAAGACCTATTGCTACTTAGTAGATCCAAAACATCCTTGGCCGCCCATTTTTATAGAAAGCACAAAAGCAGCCAAATTACAAAAATTCGTGTCCAAGATAAGAGCGCTCGTAATTTCCCATTTTACAACTCCTGATAACCTGGCGAAACAGATTGCGGCGGACATCAAGGCTTCATTCGAGACATCAACCTCGGTGGTCGAAGACACGGAATTAGTGGATCTGATTCACAAATGCTGCATCAATGAGATATCTACTACTATCGGTCCCAAGTATATTAGGGAACTTTACGTGAACAGGAGTCTAGATGAAAATCTGAGGCAAAGCCTAAACAACGCAATATTTGTAACAAAAGACATAGGATCTATTAGAAAAAGTTGCCATGCCTTGATGAATGTAATAGAAGATGAGTTAAAAAACAACAATGATTCTAAGATCCCGAAAAAAGCACATAGGTCTGTGAGATCGCTAAGAGAAACGCTTGATCAATTAAGTGGTGAGCTCAAGGCATTTGAGGATACTTCCTTTGCTAAAGCTGCTCTATGCTTTCCAGCGACTGAGCTAACTGATATTCTTGAAGCCATTAGAAAATCTATCACAAATACAAAAGAGACTATTCTAGGAGACTCACTTTCAGGAAGAGCTATTAAAAGGATAGAGCTCGAAAAAAGATGGAAAGGACTAGGCAATAAAATATTCTCTGGAATTGATTTACTCAGGACTAAACTCAAACCAATCAACCTGATTGTTGATCGAGCAGGAGGCGGAAAAACTAATTTATTATGCAAGCTAGCAGAAGTGCTCGGAGAGACTAAACCTTGCTTCTTTGTCGCCGCAAAATCTATCCCTTTACCAAGTGAGGAAGCTATTGTAAAATACCTGTCTTCAGCGTATCAAATAAAGGAAGATCCAATTCAAGTCTTACGACAAGTTGCCATTAATCCAAACAATCATGTAGTCCTAATAATTGATGGAATCAATGAAAGCTTAGATCCAATTCAATTTAATTCTGCCTTCAAGTCTTTGGTTAAACGATATCAGGGTTTTCCTGTAAGATTCATTGTATCATGTCGAGACATATATTGGAATTATTTTGAGGACGACTGGTGGGATGCACATTGTGAAAAAATATATCGTGACATCCTGTACGAGTATACAGAAAATGAGTTTGACAAAGCTCTTCCTCTTTACCTCAATTCGTATAATATACAGGCGCATATAATTGATAAAGCTAGAAGCCAACTTCATCATCCTCTATTACTAAGGTTTTTTTGTGAAGCCTTCAGTGGAACCGAAGATAATCCGTCTGATATGGGCGTAGTTGAGGACATTCGGCTTCTCGAGCTTTTTGACGCATATTGCTCCCGTAAATTTAGACAAATTCAAGAGAGACTCGGTCTAGTATCATCCGAAGAGATATTTGAGTACCTTGAGATGGTTGCGCTGATGATGTTAGAGAATAAAAAGCGAATACTACCAGTAAAGGCCTTGCTTCATAAAGCAAGAAAAGAGTTTGGCGAGAGTGAATCCCGTACTGTTAATTCCCGTTATGTTCAAATTTTGGATGAGGACATACTTCTAGAAGAAAAACCATCAGGTGTAGAAATGCGGCTGAAGGTTGGTTTTGTATACGATGAATTTATGGAATATGTAATAGCCAAAGCTCTGTGGAGTGATCTCATTTCTAAATATCGCCAAATTACCGCAACAGAGATTAAGAAACTTGCTGAAGATCTTTTGCTGAAAAAAAAGGAGTTTGTATCTGTACTAGGTGTAATAACTTATTTGGCAGAACTGCTTTTGCGTCAAACTCACCACCAAGGCGTTCAGTTTATTGATTGGTTGACTCGTAACAAAATGGAATCCTTGTCTTTTCGGATAACTCGAGTTCCAAAGGATGCGATTGGCGAAGATTTGTTTGATGCACTAACATTTATTCATAAGAGCGCAAGTGACAGACACCTCCAGAAGAATGTCTGGGATCATATAAAAGGACTCCATCAACAACATTGGACTTTCTTTTACAGCTATTTACAAGAAATGCCGTTGAAGGGTGATCTTCGTCCCAATAGAGTTTTTGTTTTCTTTAGAAAGGTAGGTTGTGAGCTTACATCTGAACAAGTGATCGAAACAATCAAATGGATAGTCAGTGTGTTTCGTGAACAGAATTACATGACAACTCATTCGGAAACAACAGATTACAAGAGTGGAATAAAAACGATGAAGTGTCTTATCGAAACGTTTAGTCCGATGTGGAGTTCAGCTCAAGTCGAAGAGGCTAAAGACTTACTGAAAGAGGCACAGAAAATAAAGCCAATTACAGATCGCTTATTCAGTAACAAATAACTAAGACATAGTAACCTCTTAAAACTACGTTATCAAAACCTTTTAAAGAGAAAACCTAACTTTGGCTGCACTGGATACTGCCTGCCGCAAGCTATTTCTATCTTTGATGACACAACTAGGATTAAAGGGATTCAAAGGCTCAGTGACTTCATCTGGAAGCGCAAGTGAGTTCCAAGTTATTATTCTCACCAACAATCCATAAAATCCGCTAACATTTCCCGCACGGCGACAAACAATCTTCATATTACTCATACTTCAACGCATCCACGGGATTGGCGGTTGCGGCTTTAAATGCCTGGAAGCTGACTGTGAGCGCCGCAATGATTAGCGCAAAGACTGCAGCCAGCACAAACGAATACCATTCCACGTTAATGCGATAAGCAAAATTTTGCAGCCATTTTTGTCCGGCTAAATAGGCGAGCGGCCAGGCAATCACGTTGGCCACCAGCACCCATCTAATGAACTCTTTCGAAAGTAAAAAGACGATTTTGGAGACCGAAGCGCCAAGCACTTTTCGAATGCCTATTTCCTTTGTCCGCTGTTCTGCAACAAACGAAGCCAGGCCAATTAGTCCGAGGCAGGCAATGAACAAACCTAATAGGGTGAAAATGCGGAATATCCTGCTGATTCTTTCTTCAAATTGATATTGCAATTCGAAATTCTTATCCACAAAGAAATATTCATACAAATCTCCCGGAAAAAGCTCTGCGTACTTTTTTTCTACAAAGGACAGGGTCTCTTTCAGGTTAGAGGTGTTGACCGTCAGAGTTATCGACCTGAGGAGAGACGGAACGACCCGCATAATCATCGGTTCAATCGGTCTTTGCAGTCCCCACCAGTGATAATCCTTAGTCACGCCAATAATGGGATAGCTTTGCTCCCAGAGATTTTTACCAAGCGCTTCTTGCGGCGAACTCCAGCCAAATGCCTTTACGCCGGCTTCGTTAATAATAAAAGCCTGGTGGACATCGGTTGGGATGTCTTTCTGGAAATGTCTGCCTGCAACCAATTCTACATCATAAACTTTGAGAAAATCGTGGTCACAGCGCAGGCTGCGAAATCCTTGACCTTTATCGCGCTCCTGGTCTGCGGGATACACCCAGGTTCTGTTGATCATGCTGCCCGGAACACCTGAGGAAGCGCATGCATTAATTATTGAAGGATGGCTTAGAAATTCATTTTTTACCAACTCATATTTATCAGTTATCATTCTCCAGCCTTTCAGTGTTATGACCAGTTTCTGTTCTTTATCAAAACCGAGCGGCTGGTTTTTCATAAATGTGATTTGCCGGAAAACTATAATTGACGCGATTACCAGAATAATCGAAATAGCAAACTGCCCAACTACCAAAACTCGCCTCATGATCGTTCCGCGTGAACCTGCACTCAGTGTACCCCTGAGGATAGAAATAGGCCTGAAAGCTGAAAGGAAAATGGCTGGATAAATACCTGCTGTAACGCCCACAAATGCTAAAATAGATAGTAAACCGAGAAGTACACCAGGCTGAAACAGGTTTGCGGTCATGATTTGAATCTGGGCAACCTCATTAAAAAATGGCAGCAGGAGAAGAACAAAAAGCACCGCAACCGTCATTGCAATTAATGAAATAAAAAAGGATTCCCCCATAAACTGCCAGATAATTTGTCGCCGCTGGGCGCCAACTACTTTGCGCATACCAACCTCGCCGGCTCGATTGGCCGAACGAGCGGTAGCAAGGTTCACGAAATTCATGCAGGCGATTAGCAAAACCAGTAATCCTGCAGCCGAAAAGATGTACACATAAATAAGACTGGCAGATGGTTTCACCCGGTCTCCGGACAGGGAATAAAGGTGCATATCCCGGATCGGGTGCAGGAAGTTTCTGTAAACGAGACCCTTCTTTTCCAAATCCTCACCAGCATATTCATGGAGAAGGGCGCTGATTTGGTTTTCGAATTCCTCGGGATTCGCCTCAGGCTTTAGTTTGATGATACAAGCAGTGCCGAGCATGCCGGCATGCCAACCCTGATTGAATTCATCATTCTCAACCGTCTTCCATGACATGATGATTTCATACTTAAATGCAGTACTTAACGGAGAATTTTGGATTATGCCGGTAATCTCATAATCTCTGTTGCCAACTTTTATGGTTTCTCCGATGGGATTTTTGTCCCCAAAGTATTTCATGGTCATTTGTTCCGTCAGAACCGCTGTGTTTGGTCTGTCAAGAGCGGACTCAGGCGTTCCCTGAATAAACGGGATGGAGAAAACCTGAAAGATCTCTGGATTGGCATGCCACAATCCTTGTTCTTTGAAAATTTGATCATCAGCTTTCACCTGTACAATCCAACCAGAATTTAATCGGGCAGCGGACTCCACCTGGGGGAACTTTTCTTTTAGTGTAGGCGCAAGCAACGGCATATTTGAACCGGCCAGCTCGATGCCAGATTCTGATTTTCTGGAGACCGCAATTAGGTAAGTGCGATCAACATCCGGGTGATATTTGTCATAACTCAATTCAAACAGCACATACAGAAGAATAAAAATAGAGCAGACAATACCGGTTGCCAGGCCAAGGATGTTAATTGATGAATAGCCTTTGTGTCTCAGCAGGTTGCGTAATGTGATTTTAATGTAATTTTTTAGCATAACTACACTCCAATAAATTGTATTTATGAGTTTTCGAGGCATCAAATTAATAATCTGACCCCAATACCAAAGCCAGGCCCTGAACACACCTTTTTCACCTGAAATATCGTTGTAGAATTCTTCAAAATCTCCGAGCGGAGTTTGCCATTCGCCATCAGGAAGGATATGACTTAATAGCCATTGAGCCAGTCGGGGCGGTTTATTGTGTTTGGTCTGATTTTTCATCAGCGAGTCCCGAACGAAAGATCAGAAACGTCTTCCCAAAATGCTGTTTGCACTTCTCGTACTTTGACCAAAGCTTTCTTGCCTTCATCTGTGAGATTGTAGATCCGTTTTTGTCTGCCTCCACGCTCGGGAGTAGATTCAGACAAATACGACACTAATAATCCCTTTTTAATTAGGCGATCCAGCGGCATGTAAATTGATCCCAAAGACCAATTTTCACTAGTGATTTCTGATATTTTACTTCTAATGGGAACGCAGTAAGCATCGTCTTGTAATTGCCAGATTGTGAGTAAAATAAACTCTTCGGCTCTGGATAAAAGCTGCATGAGACCTCCCTGATTCCATTCCTAACAAATTGAAACATATAAGAGATCTCAATATACGGTCATGGATTGGAATTTGTTTCAATATTTTAGGATTGGGTTATTTTGTTGGGGTTGGTTTGACAGCGAGGTTTTGCCGCTATTTATATTTGGCAAAAAATGAGGTTTTAAGTTTAAATTTTCATGGTTCTATTGTTACATGGCTTCATTGCTAACTTGTCGGCTAGTAACCATATAACAATAGAGCAATGAGTCATTTATTTCTTACTCATATTTGAGACTATCCACTGGATTGGTCAGTGCAGCTCGAATTGCCTGGTAGCTCACTGTAAATAATGCAATAATCAGCGTCATCACTGCTGATACTACAAAAATCCAAATGCCAATATTAGTTCGGTAGGCAAATTCCTGCAGCCATTTATTCATGGCATAATAGGCAATTGGCCAGGCAATGATGTTGGCTACCAGCACCCATCTGGTGAATTCCTTTGCAAGCAGGGTAATGATATTTGGCACGGTTGCGCCTATTACTTTTCGAATGCCGATTTCTTTAGTCCTCTGTTCGGCTGTGAATGACGCCAATCCAAACAGTCCAAGACAGGCGATAAAAATGGCAAGGACTGAGAAATATGTGATAGTCTTAGCGGTTCGTTTTTCCGAACGATACATCCGATCGATGTCTTCATCATAAAAGCGGTATTCAAATATATCTTGTGGAAAAAGTGCTTCGTATTTTGCCCTGATCAATTTTAAGGTCTCATCAATATTTTGAGGTGAAATCTTGATTGAAAACTGGTTGCGTGCACGTGAGCCAGATATGGGCTCCCTTAAAGGATACAGTAGCATAGGTTGAATTTCATCTCGAAGGGACGCAAAATGAAAGTCTCTGACAATCCCAACAACATATATATTTCCTCCCAGGCGCTTCCCAATTGGCATTTCCCATCCAAAACGTTTAGCGGCTGTTTCATTAATAATACAGGAGATAGTACTGTCGCCAGTTTCGTTCTCAAAAAAATTCCTGCCTGCGCTCAGGGAAATCCCGTAGGTTTCTAAATAATTATTGTCGACGTAGTTTAAATTGATATAAGCTTTGTCGTCTGCTTGTGAGCCTTTCCAGTCCAGGACGATAAAAGAAGATCCATTGAAACTGGGGATATGTCGAGAGATGGAAATGTTCGAAATGTTTGGGTACTTGAGTAGTTCGTTTTTCATGGTTTCGTATTTTTTGATCGTTTTCGCATCCATTTGCCTGAATTCCGTCACTAGGATATTTTCTTTAGTATATCCCAACTTCTTGTTCTTCATGAAATTCATCTGTTGATAAATGATGAGTGTGCCGACAATCAGACAAATAGAAATGACGAACTGAAACACAACCAATGTTTTACGAATGAAGGTATGCCTCTTCGATGAACGGTGAGAAGTTTTCAGAATGTTTACTGGTTGAAAATTTGAAAGAATGAGGGCGGGATAGCTGCCGGCGAGCAAACCCACAAACAGGGTGATGGCAACCATTCCGATTATCATGAGTCCATTCGCAAGCATACTCACTGGCATTGCCCGCTGGATAATGCTGTTGAATTCTGGCAATAAAAGCGCTGCTAAAATGAATGAAAGCAAAAGCGCAGTGAATGAAAACAGCAGCGACTCACCCAGGAACTGACGAATCAGGTTGAATCGGCTTGCACCGACTACTTTGCGCAAACCTACTTCTTTCGCTCGTTGAGCGGAACGGGCTGTGGACAGGTTCATGAAATTGATACAGGCGATGAGCAGAATAAACAGCCCAATTGCTGAGAATATAGTAATTTTGTTTAAGTCACCCCGCGGTCCAACATCACCTAAAATATTCGAATGAAAGTGGAACTGCGACAGGGGTTTGAGGTAGACATGACTGGGAACATCTTCACGAAAGTTCTTCCTGATGACGTCTCGAATCTTTTCATTTATCTCAGAAAGCGAAGCCTGTTCCGAAAGAATAACATAATTGAAGTTAGCAATCCGGTGCCATTCGTTGAAATAATCGCTGTTAACGATGGTCTTGTACGAGGAGTAGGAGATGAGATAGTTATACTGAATATGAGAATTTTCGGGGCAATTTTCGATGATTCCGGTGACTGTGCAGTCATAATTATTATTGAATCTTATGATCTTGCCTAAAGGATTTTCACCAGGGAAATACTTCTCAGCTAAATCCTGTGATAACACAATACTGAAAGGTTCGATGAGGGCGGTTTTGGGATCGCCGTGAATGAGACGATAGCTGAAGATATCAAAAAAGGTATTCTCAGCCCACCATCCTCGTCCTTCATAGAATTTTATATCTTCATTGTAGGATAACAATTGGTTTGGACCCATGTTCAAAATCCGCACATTCTGGAGAAATTCGGGATATTCCTTTACCAGGACCGGACCTAAAGGAACGTGAGAAAAAGCCAATAATTGGCCCTTGCCATCAAAATCAACTTCGACTCTGTAAATCCGATCATAGTTTTTATGGAATTTATCAAAGCTAAATTCAAATTGCACATAACTGGCAATTAAGATAAACAGCGCCAGCCCTAAAGTAAGACCGACAATGTTAATCAAGGAATAGCCTTTGTGTTTAATAATGTTTCTGATCGTGGTTTTTAGATAATTTTTAAACATAGCAAAACTCCAGTAAATTGAATGTTTTATTAAAGATGGCAGTGATTTGTAAACCTGCCAACGGTACCAGCGTCTCGCACGCTTCAATCCTGATTCTACGCAGATTACATCAAACTCCTCTTCCAGATCGCCCAGTGCTGGGGATTGGTTGTACTGCTGAAGAAAACGATTCAGAATCCAACTCGCGAATACAGGCGGACCACCAATCTTTTTCAATTTTCGGTCTCCAAATATTCGTTATTCATACCGCAACGATTCCACAGGATTCGCTATTGCCGACTTTATAGCCTGATAACTCACAGTGAGAATAGCAACAGCAAGCGCCAAAATTGCGGACATGATAAAAATGTCCATTCCGATTGGAATGCGATAGGCAAATTCATTCAACCAGTTACTCATCAGGAGGTAGGCAATCGGCCAGGCGATGATGTTTGCCAGCAGAATCCATCGGGTAAACTGTTTTGATAATAGCAGGATGATGCTCGATACTGAAGCCCCTAATACTTTTCGAATCCCGATCTCTTTAGTCTTCACTTCTGCGGTATACGAGGCCAGGCCGAAGAGTCCCAGACAGGAGATAAAGATGGCAAATGCTCCAAAAACCTGGAAGAGTTGGCCAAGCTGTCTTTCGGTGCGATACTGATCTTCGTACGCTTCGTCAAGGAATTGAAAGCCAAACGGATATTCTGGAGCAAAACGTTCAAAGGTTTGTTTAATTCGGCCCAGCGCACCTGAAATATCTTGTGGATCGATTCGGACAAACACATACTGATTAAAGGGCCGATAGATACGGAAAAGAAAAGGCCGTATGGTCCTGCGCATCGATTCACAATGAAAATCCTTAACAACGCCGATGACACGAACCCAGCGAGCGGACTCTGCTAATGCAGGATGGTTAAAGTAGATCTGCTTCCCCAGAATGGATTCTGTGCCGATTCTTTTCCACAACGATTCGTTGATTATACAGGCTTCTGTGAAGTCGGAGACAACTTTTTTCGAAAAAGGCCGGCCCTTGACCAGTTCCATGTTGAACGTCTTGAAGAAATCATAGTCAACAACCGTGTATTTTGCCCCAAACCGATTAGCTTGATCGCGTCCTTCCCAGTCGAGAGAAACAGCCTGGCCAACATCGGTCGGTCGCTGGGCAGCAGCCGTTACCTGGATAACACCCGGTTCGCGCTCCAATTCATTCTTAAACACATCAAACCGGCTGTTCAAATCCGGATTGTTCATTAACGTCACCACATAATTTCGGTCGAGCCCTAAATCTTTGTCTCGAATAAACTGAAGCTGCTTCGATACGATCAGGGTAGCGATAATGAGACCGATGGAAATGGAAAACTGGAAGACGACCAGGATACTGCGGAATGGCAACCGACCCGCTGCTTTTCCGATTTTGTTCTTCAATACATCTACCGGCTGATAGGCAGAAAGATGAAACGCCGGATAGCAGCCTGCAAATAAACCGGTCAGCGGCACGATGATGAAAATTAACCATGTCAAAAAATTTCCCGTTCCGCTTATGAGACCCAACTGCTTACCTGTGAACGAATTGAAAGCAGGCAAGACCAATTGCACCAGGATGACAGCCAGAATTAGAGCCAAATAGCTCAGAAGCAGCGACTCCCCTAGAAACTGTTTAACGAGTTGAAAACGATGCGCTCCCGTTACTTTTCGCAGACCGACTTCTTTAGCGCGTCTGGTCGAACGGGCCGTGCTAAGATTCATGAAATTGATGCAGGCAATCACCAGGATGAAAACAGCGATAATCGAAAAAATCGCAACCTGCTTGACCAGCCCGGGCCGGCCATAGGCATACAAATGGACTCTGGTCAGCGGTTGCAGAACCGGCCAGAAATTTGGCTCGAAATCGAGATGCTCTTTATAGATACCTGCAATCTTACTTTCCACCTCTTGCTGATTGGCTCCGTCTTGAAGCAATACATAAGAATACGATACCCATTCCTGCCATCTTTGAATGCGGTCCGCGCCGAGATACTCTACCCGTGCCACCAGATCAAACTGCAGGTGCGAATTAGACGGAATTTTCTTAACCACACCCGTAACCGTGAAATCGGTTTTATAGCTGGCCACGTAGAGTATTTTACCCATGGGATCTTCATTTCCAAAGTAGCGACGAGCCGTTTCTTCAGTGATAACAATGGATTTCATTTCAGCCAGTGCGGTCTCTGGATTTCCTTTAACAAACGGAAACGTAAATATGGTGAAGAATGATGGATCCGTCAGATAAATTCGACTCTCGTCGAAGCGCTTATCCTGGTATTTGACCAGAGATCGATGCCACGGCCAGACGCGACAGGACTCCTCGATCTCGGGATACTTCGCCTTTAGCTCTGGTGCGAGCGCATAGGTGACGGAAGCCCCAAAATTTCCGTTGTCGATTTCATTCAGGATCCTGAAAAGCCGATCCTTTTTCACGTGAAATCGATCATAACTCATCTCATGTCGAGCCCACAATGAGATGAGGATAAAGCACGCCAGTCCCAGGGACAAGCCGGCTAAATTGATGAAGGTATAGACCTTCTGCTTTTTAATGGTTCGCAATGCAATTTTAATGTAACTCATGAACATGGCAAAACTCCAATAAATTGAATGATTGATTAAGGATGGAATCGATTTGAACACCTGCCGCCGGTACCAGCGCTTTGCGCGTTTCACTCCTGATTCCTCGCAGATGAGTTCAAACTCCTCTTCCAGATCTCCCAGTGTGGGCGTTTCATTGTACTGCACCAGGAATTTCTCCAGCAGCCATTTTGCTATTTTTGGTGGTTTATTATTCATTTTAGTAATCGATCACAGGTACAAGAACAAAGAACTGTTGTTATTCAGGATGCATATTGTTAATGCTTAAAAGCAATCATAACCCACGCGGTTGTTTTATTTGAAAAATACATTTATCCGGTGTTCAAGCTTCAGCTTGAGAGCTGAGCAAGACAATCAAGCTGAAGAGACTATGTGAAAAGTCAAACACTGGGTGCTGTGTCATTCAGGAGGAATCTTTTTTGATTGGACGTAAAGTGCTGTTTATTAAAAAGATTCTTCCAGAATGACAATCAGGGCTTATCTGGTTTTTAGTTGATGTATCGACTTCTCACACAGTCTGTAAAACTTGAACACCCAGAATTGGAGCATTTCCTCTGTTCTTGGATCCTCTTATTATTTTCCACTAACTTTTACTCACTCATATTTAATGGCATCAACAGG
The DNA here is from genome assembly GCA_964539665.1 of uncultured Cytophagia bacterium. GTDB lineage: Bacteria > Zhuqueibacterota > Zhuqueibacteria > Oceanimicrobiales > Oceanimicrobiaceae > CAZIKB01. Next base: position 54,887 of record CAZIKB010000005.1, on the reverse strand, counting down.
ATTAGCTGTAGCTGCTTTGATGGCCTGAAAAATGACCGTCAGTAAAGCAATTATCAGTGTTAGTGTTCCTGCAAGCCCCATTGTTGCAAATCCAATATTTGTTTGGTAAGCAAAATTTTGCAGCCAACGATTCATAGCGAAATAAGCTATGGGCCAGGCAATGGCGTTGGCAAACAGCACCAGTCTAATGAAATCGATTGTTAGCAATCGAACGATACCTGAAACAGAAGCTCCTAAAACCTTGCGAACTCCGATTTCTTTGGTACGCTGTTCGGAGGTAAATGAAATCAGACCAAAAAGGCCAAGACAGGACACACAAATAGCAAGCATTGCAAACAGCCCAAAGACTTTGCCAAACTGCAGATCAGCTTTATATTGATTATTAAAAGATTCATCCAGGAAAAAATATTCAAAGGGATGTTCAGGGAAAATTTCATCCCATGTATCTTCAATTTGAGTAAATGTTTGATTAATATTTCGACTTTCAATTTTTAGTGAAATATACTTGAGCATGCCTAATGGATTGAAAATGATGGGCTGCATGCTGCTCTTTAGTGACTCATGATGATAATTTTTAATTACGCCAACCGTTTCTACTATTTGACCGCCAAAACCGCCTAATACGATCTTTTGATTGACAGCGCTTTCTGGCTCTCCAAGCCCAAATACTTTAACAGCCTGTTCGTTCAGAATCACCGATTCATTCCACCTGTGCGCCTCTGTAAAATTCCTACCAGCGAGAAATGGTATCTGATATTGATTAAAGTATTCTTCATCGACATCCATAAAAAAGCAGCGAGTGCCATCCTCAAGCTGGCTGTTTAATGGCCTGATTCCACTGGCTGCATTAGAGTAGCCTTTTCCAGGAATGCTTGAAGAAAGAGTGACACTCTTAATCGATGGGTAATTTCTGATTTCATTTTTAAATCTTCTGCCAAGATCGGAGAAATTGTTCCACAACATTGGGGTTTTAAGCACTAATGTTTGTTCCATATTCATCCCTAAATCCTGGCTTCGCATAAATTCAAGCTGTTTGTAAACAATCAAAGTTGAAGTGATAAGAATGATAGACAGAGCAAATTGAAAAACCACTAAAACTTTTCTCAAATTAATTCCCTTTGCAGATCGGGTGAATTGGCCTTTCAAAACTGATAATGGATTATGTGAAGAAAGGATAAATGCCGGATACAGGCCAGCTAAAAATGCACCCAGAATGATAACGCTTCCTAATAATATCCAGACTGGACTCCACAGTAATAATGCCAGCGACTTGCCTGTAAATTGATTAAAATAGGGCATGGCAATTTTGACAGCTACTACAGCAAATATAAATGCAATGATATTCAAGAGCATGGATTCAAAAATGAATTGCTTAATTAATTGATGGCGCTGTGAACCCAATACTTTTCTAACGCCAACTTCTCTTGCTCTAATTGTTGACCTGGCAGTGGAAAGATTGATATAGTTTACCCAGGCAATGATTATAATAAAAACAGCTATAACCATTAAAAAATAGACAGTTTTCGCATCTCCATTTATTTCTGGTTCATACCTGAGATTTGAATAAAGATGAATATCCCGTAGTGGTTGTAAGATTAGTTTTCGTATATAGTCTTCTCTGGGTTCTTCGTATTTATCTAACATTTTGGGAAATTTAGATTCCAATAACACAGGATCGGCAGTTGGTTCCAACAGGACAAAGGTATTAAAAGCATTATGTCCCCAATAATCATCAGCCACTTCTCTGTTTGAAGAAATAAGTGTCTTAAAGGACAATAAAAATTCGAATTTAATATGCGAGTTTTCCGGCACGTCTTTGAAAACTCCGGTGATTTTAAATACCGTCCTATCAGAATTGGCATTAGTTACAAAGATAGTTTTACCCATCGGGTTATCGTCCCCAAAATATATCCTGGCAGATGATTGAGAGATGATAGCTGTATTTAACTCTGCAAGCGCAGTCTCAGAAGAGCCTTGAATTAATGGAAAAGAAAACATAATTAAAAATGAAGGCTCTGCGTAAAACATTTTGTCCTGGTTAAATGATACTTCCCGGTTGGCAGATTTCTTTCCGGATTGCTCATCAGCAATATAGGTTACAACAGGATTAGCCCAGCGTATATTGTAAACTCTTGCTGATTCCAGAACTTCCGGGAACTCCTTTTTCAGCGTTGGGCCAACTGCTGGTGGGCAGCCAGCGCTTTTATCATTGACGTCTGAATAAATGCGGTCATTTCTAACGCGGTAAATATTATCAGCATTTTCGTGGAAATTATCATAGCTCTGTTCAAAATGAACGTACTGAAATAGTAGTAGAAAAGCAGCCATGCCAATTGCCAGGCCAAGAATATTGATAACTGAAAAAGCTTTGTGTTTGATCAAATTTCTAACTGTGATTTTTAGATAATTTTTAAACATAGAAAAACTCCAATAAATTGAATGTTTAATCAACGATGGAATCGATTTGAATACCTGCCACCTGTACCAGCGCCTTGCTCTCTTTAATCCTGATTCCTCGCAGATGAATTCAAACTCCTCTTCCAGATCGCCCAAGGCAGACGCTTGATTATACTGCAGCAGGAATCTTTTAAAAATCCACTTTGTTATTTTTGGAAACTCAACACTTCTTTTCATCTTCAAATCATCCGTCACCATTGTCCACTTTCCTCCTGTGGATTATTCATATTTTAACGAGTCCACAGGATTCGCCCTGCCTGCCTTAATCGATTGGTAACTCACGGTCACCAGTGCAATCATGAGAGCCAACACGCTGGAAATGATAAATGGCAGAAATCCAATTTCAATCCGGTAGGCAAAATCCTGCAGCCATTTTCCCATGGCGAAATAGGCTAAAGGCCAGGCAATAACGTTGGCAAGCAGCACCCATTTCGTGAATTCTCCGGAGAGCATTAATACGATTTTTGCCACAGTAGCGCCCAGAACCTTGCGAATACCGATCTCTTTGGTGCGTTGTTCTGCCATAAACGATGCCAGTCCAAACAGTCCCAGACATGCAATGAAAATACCCAAAAAGGAGAAAACACTGAATATCCTGGCAAGCCGTTCTTCGGAGCGATATTGCAAATCGAAATCCGTATCCAGGAAGAAATAGTCGTACAGTGCATCAGGGAACAGTTTTTTGTGAGTTTCCTCAATGAATGCAGTAGTTTCATCGAGGTTTTCTGTCTTGACTTTCATGGTTAGGTATCGAAAATCTTCATGCATAAAAAATATGCCCACAGGTTCAACGCGGTTTTGCAGCCCCCGGTAATGAAAGTTCTTCATGACACCAATAATGGGACGGCTCACTCGATTTATGTGATGCGTCAAAGCCTGTTCCGGTCTGTCCCAGCCGAATGACTGAACCGCCGCCTCATTAATAATATAGCCAATATTATCCATTCCATGATCGAAGGCTCTACCAGCCACCATCTCAATATTGTATTCATTGAAAAAATCTTCATCGACCTGGAAGGCATTCACCATTTGACTATTTGTTTCTCTTTCACCTGCTGGCCACAAAGTCCAAAAATACATCCATCTGCCCGGTACACTGGAAGAAAAGGTAGTGCTTAGTATGGACGGATGTTTGAGAAATTCAGCCTTGACTGCTTTGTAATTGTCCGGATTCATCAGGCTTCGATCAAATTCTATAATGAGCTTCTGTTCCTTATCAAAACCGAGATGCTGATTCTTCATGTAATTAAGCTGCTGCAAGAATAGCAGTGTACCGATAATCAATGTGATAGATATGGCAAACTGACCAACTACCAGAATCTTTCTCATCAAAACACCTCTGGCGCCTTCTTTGAAAGAGCCTTTAATGACGGCTGTGGGACGAAAAGCTGAGAGGAAAAAGGCCGGATAGCTCCCGGCAGCCACACCAATGATCAAGATAAATGCCAGTATTCCCATCAACATTATAGGTTTCAGGATGTCAATTAACGAAAACTGAGTTCCTGCAAGACTATTGAATTGCGGCATGATGAACGAAACAACAGACAAAATCGCAGCCAGAATTGCCAAAAGAGTGATTATAATAGATTCACCCAGGAACTGACTGACGAGTTGACGGCGGTGAGCGCCAACGATTTTCCTCATGCCGATCTCTTTTGCCCGGTTGGCTGACCGGGCTGTGGACAGATTCATGAAATTCATGCAGGCAATCAGCAAAATAAAAATGCCCACTGATGAAAAGATATACACATAAAGCGAATTCCCATTGGATTCTGCTTCCCAGCTCAAATTGGAATGCAGGTGAATATCAGTAATCGGCTGCAGAAATAATGTGAATTCAATCCCCTCTTTTTCAAGTTGCTCACCAATAAATTCATGGGGCAAGCGACGTATTTTATTCTCAAATTCCTCTAGATCAACACCTTCAGCCAGTTTGATGTAATTCATGCCATGCCATCCATTCCAGGGACGCTGCCAGGGTCCCATGTTGTTGACATCTAAAAATTTTAGAATGTTAAAGCTTATATGAGTGTTTGGTGGGCAATCTTCTACAACGCCTGTAATTTCGCTTATTACTGTATCTTCTTCAGTATAAACGGTTACGGAATTACCAAGAGGATTTTCATCACCAAAATATCTCCGGGCAATATGTTTTGTGAGAACTAAAGAATTGGGGCGAACAAGGGCAGAATGCGGATCGCCATAAATGAAAGGTATCGATAAGATATCAAAAATACCCGCATCTGCCAGCATGATCTTCTCTTCTACAAATAATTGCTCCTTAGCTCGGATGCGTACTGCTCCTCTATTCCCAATTCTACCAGTGCTGACTACCTCAGGGAATCGTTCCTTCAATGTCGAAGCAACTTCTATGACATTTGCAGCTAACAAATCGTGTTTAGCTTGTGTCTTCCTCGATTTTGCCACTCGATAAATCCGATCAGCATCCTCATGATATCTGTCGTAACTCAATTCAAACTGAACATACAAAAGGATGAAAATGCAACAGGCGATTCCGGTCGCCAGGCCGAGAATATTTGAGAACGAATACCACTTGTGTTTATACAAATTTCTGAAAGCGATTTTTAAGTAATTTTTAAACATGATCGTACTCCAATAAATTATATGCTTCAAACAGGCTGGAATTGATTTCACTACCTGCCACCTGCACCAACGTTTTGCAGACTTTAATCCTGATTCCGTGCATATATATCCTCTTCCAAATCCCCTAGAGCAGGCACCTGGTTGTACTGAATCAACATTTTTTCCAGGAGCCATTTGGCGATTATTGGTGTAGTTTGTTTCATTGATCCTTTTTTTAAACGTTTATTCAACATCACCTGTTTTTACTCATATTTCAGTGCATCAACAGGGTTGGCCAGTGCGGCTTTAATCGATTGGTAACTAAGGGTCAGCCAGGCTGTCACCAGGGACAAAACAACCGACAGTATAAATGTAGAAATTCCTATGTTAATCCGATAAGCAAAATTCTGCAGCCAGTTATTCATGGCAAACCAGGCAATCGGTAAAGCGATTATATTAGCAAGAATCATCCATCGGACAATTTCTTTTGAAAGCAGCAGGACAATACTAGATAATGATGCTCCCAGGACTTTTCTCACGCCAATTTCTTTAACACGGAGCTCTGCTGAATAAGTGGATAAACCAAATAAACCAAGACAGGATATTAAAATAGCAAATAAAGCAAATATCTTAAAAACATCACTCATTCTATCTTCAGCCTTATAAAGCAGGTTTAAATCATTTTCCAGGAATGAATATAAGAATAAGTCATTTGGAGCTATTTCTTTGATTTTGGTCCTAATATATGCCAGGACTTCAGTAAAATCATTTCCCTGAATTCTTACCAGCAAATAAGCAGCCGTCAGTGAACGAATATTACTATTAACAGGCATATACTCGATGACTAAAGGCTCCACAGCATTATGCAGAGACGCAAAATTGAAATCTTTAACCATACCGATAATTTCACCTCGCGCTCTGAAATAGGTAGTAGCTATCTGGCCAACAGGCTCTTCTAAATTCAAGGCTTTTACAGCCGATTCATTCAAAATAAAGGCAGTTGAATTAAGAGTTCTTTCCGAGAAACTTCTGCCTTTAATAATTTCGATATTGAGTGTTTTGATAAAATCCTCATCTGCCCTTAAAAACCTGAGCTGGGGTTGTCCTTCATCATTGGAAACACCTTCCAACATAAGCGGTTCAATGCTGAAATCCTCACCAGGCAAGTCGGACACCGCTGAAACACTAGAAATAGCAGAATGTCGCAGCAATTCTGTTTTAAGCGCCTCGGGATTTTTCAAAGCTTCTTCTTTTAAATCGCTGCCAAGTTTCATCGCAATTACGTTTTCTTTATCAAATCCCAGGTCTTTACTACGAAAATACACCATCTGTTCGTAAATGATAATCGTACTGAAAATCATAAAAACCGAAACGACAAACTGAAAAATCACCAGGCAGCGTCTGAGGACTGACACGGAGGATTGAGGATCTTTTAGGCCTTTTATTGAATTTGCAGGCTGGAAGTTTGATATGAAAAAAGCAGGATAAAAACCTGCCAATATTCCAATTGAAGCAACAATAAATATTATAAGTGATATATTTTCAGCACTAAGCACGTACATTATACTCAGGCTTTTCCCTGATAACTCATTGTAAAAAGGAATAGCAATTTGAAATAACAGAATAGCTGCAATCGCAGCAGCAAAAGCCAATAATACAGATTCACACAAAAACTGTTTTATCAATTGTCTCTTGTGAGCCCCCAATAATTTCCTGACGCCTACTTCTTTCATCCGTTTAAGCGCCTGTGCATTGGAAATATTGACAAAATTCACTCCAGCGATTAGCAAGATAAAAAAAGCAATCGCTGAAAAAATATAAACATACGCAATATCACTGTTAGGCCCTATTTCACTTTCCAGCTTCGAATGAAGATGAATGTCAGTGATGGGTTGTAAATGGTATGAAACGTTTGCCAGTATTTCTTCCCGCGAACCTCGTTCAGACAAAAAATTAGCCAGAAAGTCTGGAAGTTTTGCCTCAACCTGGGCCTGTGTCTGATTGGTATTTAAAAGAACGTACGTATATAGAGCAGCCCATGTTTTATTATTTAACAAAGCCTCCTGGCCGACTTCTTTCACAAGTGCATAAAATGTTGGTATGGAAACCAGATAATCAAATTGCAGATGAGTATTGAAAGGAATATCCTTTATAACGCCAGTCACCTTTAGTGGCCTGCTGGCATTATTCATCATGATAGTTTTACCCAAAGGATCTTTTTTTCCAAAATACCTTTCCGCCATACTAAACGTCAACACAATAGTATTCAGTTCGGTAAGGGCAGTCTGAGGGTTACCCTTAATAAATTGTAGATCAAACATGCTTATAGCATCCTGATCCGCAAAAAAACCTCCGGATTCTTCAAATTGTACAGGCTCACTGCCAACAGGAACATAACTTAAAATCCGAGAGGAAATATAACGGAATCTGGCGACTTGTTCGATTTCCGGTATGTCGCTCTGAATTTGCAGCCCCAATAGAGGAGAGGTTTGTGCCCAGTACCGCCAATTGTTTCCTTCCAGCATAGAATTCTTTATTCTAAATATCCTTTCTGCCTTTGAAAAACCTTTATCATAACTCAATTCCTCTTTTACATGTAACATGATCAATAAACTGCAAGCAAAAGCCACCGCAAGTCCGGTGATATTAATGAACGAGTGTACTTTATATCTCTGAAAGTTTCTCACTGCGATTTTTAAGTAGTTTTTCAACATGACCGTATTCCAATAAATTATGTGACTAAAACAGGCTGGAATTGATTTAACGACCTGCCACCTGTACCACCGTTTTGCAGACTCTAATCCTGACTCTTCGAGAAGACATTCAAACTCCTCTTCCAGATCACCCATTACAGGCGCATAATTGTACTGCATCAGGAATTTCTCCAGAAACCATTTGGTGATTTTGGGTGGTTGGCAATATTGTTCAGCCATCGTAAATTGTGCCATTATATTTCGATGGAGTTGCTCCTTCATGAATTTCTAACTATGAAATAAAATTGAGACCTATTTTGCCAATGCTAAATGGGGTAAACGATTCCAGAGAGCATCTCGAACTTTCTTGTGCTCCAATAAAACCTGCTTACCTTCGCGTGTAACAGAGAACATGCGCTTGGCCCTGCCACCTCTTTCTTGTGTTGGCTCGCAAAGATATGAATTTACGTACCCTTTCTTTTCTAACCGGTACAATGGATCATAAATAGCGCCAATCGACCATTCCTTACCGGTTACTTTTGAGACGTGACGGCGAATGGTTACACCGTAGGCATTTTTATCAAGGCTCAAAACGGCAAGCAGCAATATTTCATCTTGACTGGATAAAACTTTCACAATTCCTCCTTGTTATTTGTTTTGGATATCAAGACTAATTAACAAAAAAATTGATTTGATTTGTCTTGGAATTCAGAAGATATAAGAAAGATACGCTTTACTCTGACATAGGTTTCAAGTTATTTCAGCTTATCTAAATTTTATTAATTTTGCAGAAACAAAATAACGTAAATCACGCTATAACTTCTATTCCATTACCGTAAATTAAGGTATTCATCAAAAAGGAAACCTTTCATGAAAAGACTGACCGTTATAGAAGAAACCGTCATGCTGGCCATTTACCGATTAAAAGATAACGCCTACAGCGTGACGATTCATCAAAAGATTCTGGAAATGACCGGAAAAAATGTGATCATAGGCGCCCTCTTTAACACTCTGAAACAACTCTATCGCAAGGGATACCTGATTAAAACACTAGAAAAACCTGTTCAAGGAAAGGGTGGAAAAAATATCATATTGTACCAGATTTCTGAAGAGGGATTCAAAGCGCTCGAACAAACCCGGGCAATGCACATCAAGATCTGGAATGAAATTCCCAAAGTGTTATATAAAAGTAGTTGAAAATGAAAAAATCATCGAAGACTCCGCCATCGCTGGCAACAAAACTGCTCATCGCATGCACAGACTATGACGAAGAGTTCAATATTGTCGACACCTTACAAGAGTTATATTGTTATACACATGAAATCAATGGGAGGTGCAATGCCAATTTCTGGTACTGGAGACAAGTGCTGTATTCAATTCCAAAAAATCATTACTCAAGATTAATATGGAGTACGATAATGTTAAAGAATCACATGAAAATCGCGCTTAGAAATTTTTATAAGCATAAAAGTTATTCCTTTATTAATATTTCGGGTCTAGCAATAGGCATGGCATGCTGCATGCTGATTATGCTCTGGGTTCATGATGAATTGAACTATGAAAAATTTAATAAAAATATTGACAATATATTCTGCATTGTAAATTATTCATTAAATGAAGCAAACAGCAACAGCCGCTCGCTACCGGCGCTTCTAATTCCACATTTGAAAGACAAATATGCTGAAATAAAACATGCTTCAAGATACAAAGTCAGTGGCAGGCGGCTCTTTTCCTATAATGGGAACAATGTTTTCGAAGATAACGGTGGATTTGCCGATCCCGAACTTTTTGACATTTTTTCATTCAAAGCTCTTATGAATGATCCGAAGGCAGCATTAATGGATGTAAATACGATTATTCTTACAAAAAGTATGTCGGAAAGGTTTTTCGGTTCTGAAGATCCTATCGGGAAAACCATTATACTTGAGAATCAGTTTGATTTTTTAGTCGGAGCGATCATAGAAGATATTCTCATAAATTCCAGTATTAGATTCGACTATTTAATTCAATTTGAAAATTTTGGTAGATTTGATCGCGTAGATATGACTGACTGGGGAAGACGTGAAAATTATCAGGGATATGTTATTTTACATGACAATGTTGATCAAGTAGCATTCTCAGAGAAGATCGGTTATGAACTTGAAAATAATGATAAGATGGAGACTGATAAACTGAAACTTTTTCCCTACAAAAATCTTCGTATATTTGGATTGAACAATAACGGAACACTCAGATTCATCCTTATCTTTTCAGCTATTGCAGTACTTATACTCCTGATAGCATGTATAAACTTTGTAAATCTCACGACTGCCCAATCAGGTAAAAGAGCAAAGGAGATAGGACTGAGAAAAGTGACCGGAGCCAGTAAGTTCATGATAAGAAAACAAATATATTCTGAGTTGTTCGTTATAGTGACAATCGCATTTATTCTGGCGATCATTTTATCTATTGTACTTCTTCCAGAATTAAATACTCTTTCGGGCAAGTCACTCTCTTTCTCAATAACTGATAACTCCGGGTTATGGGTCAGTATGCTTGGTATCGCATTATTTACGGCGTTAATTTCAGGGACTTACCCTGCTTTCTATTTGTCTTCGTTTTCACCTGTAAAAGTCTTGAAGTCAGGTACTTCAACTGGATCAACCAATTCTTCATTCAGGAAACTGCTGGTAATTACTCAGTTTACCATTTCGATTGTTCTGATCATTTCAACTATCATTATCACTAAACAGATGAGTTATATAAAAAATAAAGAGCTTGGTTTTGATAAGGAACATTTGGTCTACATTGACCTTCTCGGTAATTTAAAAACGAGAGAAGGTTACACAGTCAAGAATGAACTATTGAGAAATTCAAATATTATAAGTGTGACAGTCGCACAAAGTCTTCCCAATAATGCATTAAATAACGCAGGCGGCTTAGATTGGGAAGGAAAACCCGCTGATGTAAGAGGTGCAATGAATTTTATCAGCGTCGAGAAAGATTATTTTAAAACTGTTGGTATTGAATTTATTGAGGGCGAGACTTTTAAATCAATTCCCAGTAACAGGGAACTCAGAGAGTTCATAATTAATGAAAAAGCCATTGAAACCATGCAGATAGAAAATCCTGTTGGAAAATCTTTTAAAATGTGGGGTAGCGCTCCAGGCAAGATAATCGGGATCGTGAACAATGTTCACAATGCATCTTTGCATCAGGAAATACGACCTGTATTTTATGTGCAGTTTCCATATTTCTACAACTATATGATCATCAATGTGAAAAATGAAAACATTCATAATACTATCGGATTCATTCAGGAAGTCTTCAGCAAGATCAATCCCAACTATCCCTTCGAATATCATTTTCTGAATGAGAATATTGAGCACTTTTATCAGACAGAGAACCAAATAAACAGGATAATCACATATTTTACAATGCTGGCTGTTTTTATTTCATGTCTCGGTCTCTTTGGATTATCCCTATTTATGGCGGAGCAGCGTATCAAAGAGATCGGTATCAGAAAAACACTCGGGGCGACTGTTGCCAATATTGTTGGGCTGATGTCGAAGGATTTCCTTCTTCTCGTTGCGGTCTCAAATATTATCTCATGGCCTGTTGCATATTTAATCATGAATAAATGGTTGCAGAACTTTGTTTATCGAGTGAATCCTGGTGCCTGGATTTTCATCCTTTCCGGTCTGGCGGCCCTGGTGATTGCCCTGGTGACAGTCAGCTATCAGTCCATCAAAGCGGCCACAGCCAACCCGGTGGATTCGCTGCGGTACGAATAGAGAATGTTACTATTGAATACCAGGAACGAAGAATGAGGTAATTGCATGTGAAACCGATATCGATACCTGAGATGTAGATGAACGAATAGAACTTTTGACGATGTAAGTTCGGCTAAACAGTTTTGTGATAATATTAAACACCACATTCTCTCATTTCAATCGAAACCCTGACAGGGTGTGCGTTCCTGGCAGGGTTTGTTCTTTTCCCACACTGTACAGAAAAGATGCAAAATATCTCCCGCTCTGTCGATTAATTGAACAATCAACCTCCAATACTCTGATCCGAACATTTAAAATGGATACAGCTGCATTGTTAAACAATATTTTGTTTTACTCGTACTATTTGATTAATCACCAATAATCGCCGCTATTACAAAACCAATTATGGATCAAATCTACCCATCAACTGACAAACCAATTATTCGCAGCAGATTTTATCGCTTTCGAAAAATATTCCTGCGTCCGTCATACATATTCTGCCTTTTGTTCATCCTATCCATCTACCTCCTTCCGCATCTTTTGCGTGAGGTGCAGCCGAAAAACGCCATCCGGCACATCAGCTATCGCAGGAATCGGGTGAAAGTGTATTTCATTCCTGAAACCGTCACTGAGCCGCCGGTTTACGCATTCAGCCAACTTACCGATAGCACTTATGCCCTCGACATCTCGCAAGGTCACATCCGGTCCGAATGGCAGCAAACGTTCAGATATGGCGACATTGCCAGTATTTCCCGACAGAAGATGAAACAGGATTCCACCCGGATCATTTTTACTTTTTCCTCACTGAAGGACAAACCAACTGTGGAATATTTGGCCGATCCTCCCCGCTTTGACCTTCATTTCAACCGTCATTTGGACAGCCTGTTCATCGTCGTCATCGATCCCGGACATGGCGGGCGTAGCATCGGAGCCACCGGCTCCAAAGGTTCCCGGGAAAAGCAAATCACGCTTGAAATTGCCCGGAGGTTGAAAGCTAACTTGAAGAAGAAAAAAGACATCCGTACCTTCATGACTCGAAACAAAGACCGGGATGTTTCATTGTTTACGAGGCGGCAAATGGCCAATTTCTGGAGCGCAGACATCTTCATCTCCATCCACACCAACAGCGCTCGCAACAAAAAAGCCACACACTCAGAAGTTTACTACGCCAGCAGCCGAAACTACGGATCAGCCAGGCTTATCCTGAATGAGCTGGATAAAGCACTGGACAATGGCAGGGGATTTGTTCGCCGGAGGGGATTCGCAGTTATTCGTGGCAACTCAGCCCGGTTGGGTGCGTTTCTCGTCGAGACTTTGTATTTATCTAACGCAGAAGGCGAAAGGAGTCTGACCAGCAGCAAAGACCAGGACCTAATTGCACGCAGTTTGTTCCAGGCTATCGAAAAGATACTTTCGCAAGCCGGGGGTACCTGATTGGAGCGTCTTCAGTTTGCTGGGCAGTCATTTTGTGAGCAGCGGAGGTTTTGTATTTTTGTCTTTCATTATTCATATTTCAGCGCGTCCACTGGATTGGCAACCGCTGCCTTAACAGCCTGATAACTGACCGTCAAAAGTGCGATGCTCAGTGATAAAGCCGCTGAGATAGCAAATGTCCAGAAAGTAATATCTGTTCTGAAAGCAAAATTCTGCAGCCATTTGTTCATCATATAAAAGGCAATCGGCCAGGCGATGACATTAGCTACCAGCACCCATCTGGTTAATTGCCTGTATAGCATAGCCAAAAGTCCTCCAACAGAAGCGCCGAGTACTTTGCGAATGCCGATTTCTTTAGTTCGCTGAGCGGTCATGAACGCGGCTAACCCAAATAATCCTAAACTCCCGATGAAAATGGCGATAAGTGAAAATGCAAAAAAGAGCTGTCCGGTTCGTTCTTCGGCAAGATAAATTTTAGCGAAATGGTCATCGAAAAATTCATATTCAAATGTCTGGGCCCCAGCAAATTGGTGCCAGGTGTTCTTTAATAATGTCAATGTCTCCCTGATGTTATCCGTGGACATTCGTGCAGAAATATATTTGCCTCCAGAATTCGGACCCAGAGAATGAATGATCAACGGTCTTATCTTTTGTTGCAGCGACTGAAAATGAAAATCCTTCATGACGCCAACAATAGCATATTCTCTTCCACGCATATCAATGATATTTTGACCGACAGGATCCGATATCTCCAGGTTTTTTACAGCGGTTTCATTGAGCACAACTCTCCTGTCATTTTTCTGGAGCTCAGTTGAAAAATAGCGGCCCTGAGCCAGTTCAATGTCGTAAGTCTCGGCAAAGCCTGAATCAGTGAACAGCCTCCAAATAAGCTGTTTTTCCTGATCAGGCTTATTTACCGTGCCGTATAGATTATCTCCAAAAAATTCTCCCATGAGACTTGAGCTGTTAGTAATGCTGGAAATTTCAGGGTATTTTAACAGTTCTTGTTTGAAAGCGCCGATTTGAGCGCCGAGATCGTCCGTCTTTTTCACAACCACTACCTGTTCCCGGTTGAATCCAAGTTTAGCATTTTGGATATAATTAAGTTGTCCATACACGACGAATGTACTAAAGATAAGTATTATAGATACCGTGAATTGGAAAACCACCAAAATATTTCGCAGCAAGGAATTAGTGTTTTTTCTGACAGTCTCGCCTTTCAGTACGGCAACAGGTTTAAAAGAAGCGAGAAAGAAAGCCGGATAAGTTCCAGCCAGAATCCCGACCATCAGGGCTATTCCCAGAAGTACAGGAATAGTATAAATATTTCCCAGGTAGGATATACTCAATTGTTTGCCCGTAAAAGAATTAAAATAAGGTAAAATGAACTCGATAATGAGCAAGGCCAATCCAATCGCTATAGCGCTCATAAAAATACTTTCAGCCATAAATTGTCTGAATAGCTGAATCCGAGTGGAGCCTACCGTTTTCCGGATACCTACTTCTTTACCGCGATTCGCAGATCTCGCTGTGGCCAGGTTCACAAAATTGATGCAGGCAATTAACAGTATCGCTATAGCAATGATTGAAAAAATGTACACATAAGTAATATCGCTGTTAGGCTCATGCTCAAATCGAAAATGGGAATGCAGATGGATGTCCGTCAGCCGTTGGACAAAATAAGCAAAATATCCTCCATTGGCATAAAACTCTTCTGGTGTTATACCGAGCGCCCCTTTGACTTGCGGGTGGACATATTTTTTTACAAGAGTCTGCAGCTTGGTTTCAAATTCCTCGGCCGGAACACTCTTTTGTAAAACAAAATAGGTGTGATAATTACTGCTTATCAAAATCTGGTTTCGGCTGTCATTTATTGAGGTGAGTGAAGCCAAAAAATCATAATGAACATGCGAATTACGGGGAACATCTTCCACAACGCCAGTCACCATAAAATCTCTGCGCTTATCTAAATTCAAGGTTTTTCCTAAAGGCTCTTCCGTTCCGAAGTATTTATTCGCCATAGAGCGTGTGATAACCACGGTGTTGGGCTCGGTGAGCGCGTTTTGGGGATTCCCTTGAATAAAGGGAACGGTAAATACATCAAAAAAGGTTGAGTCTGCGTAAAACCAGCGCTCTTCGCTGAATCCTGTATCCTTGTACCTGACGACTGGAGATCCAAATCTCCGAAGACGTGTTGAGGCAATCACTTCTGGAAATTCATCAATGAGTCCTCGCGCCATTGGAGCACATGAAGTAGCAAGGTCAGATTTGTTATTATTGACAGTTACATAAACGCCAACCCGATAGATTTGATCGGCTTTTGCATGATAGCTGTCAAAGCTGAGTTCGTCCTGGACAAACAGGCCAATTAACACACAGCAGACAATGCCAATGGTAAGTCCGGCAACATTGATAAACGAATACCCTTTTTGCTTCAGGATTGTTCTTAATGTGATAGTGAGATAATTTTTAAACATGATTACACTCCAGTAAATTGAATCATGAAGGAAAGACGGAATTAAACAAAAGATTTGAAACCAATACCAGAAAATTGCCGTGAGCTTTCCTCTATTTTCAGAAATATAGCAAAATTGCTCTTCGAAGTCTTCTAATGCTGCCTGCCGAACACAAGACCTGAGCATTCGTCCGAGAATCCACCCACGGATTGGGTGAAATTGTGGAATCCGAAATTTCATGTTTTAAGCACCCTCAGCTAAAGGTGGAATGTCCAGCCACATTGCTGTATTCAACTCTCTGACTTTCAACAATGCTTCTTTGCCATCAGATGTTAACCGGTACAATGTTTTTCGTCTCCCGCCACGCTCGGGTAAAGGTTCACTCTCGTACGATTCAACATATCCCCAATCCATTAATCTTCCCAGCGGGCTATAAATGGCGCCAAACAGCCATTTAACTCCGGCCATTCTTTCGAGATACTCGCGTATGGTTACGCCATAGGCATTATCCTGCAATTTCCAAATAGCCAGCAGGATCATTTCTTCTTTTCTTGATAATAGTCGCATTATTAAATCCAATAATATGATTGTTTAGATATGTACACGAAAAGTGAACAAAAAAGTTACAAATTATTTCACTTTTTGTGAATATATGAGAATAGAAGAACCAGGGAAACTGCCCCCACGGTAGCCGGATGCTTGTGGTTCAGGAAATATGACGGTCGCTATTTGTCGATCATGGACGGTTTGGAAGTTCTATTTCTCTTAATTGGTGATTGACCGAAAACAGCCCTTTCTTGTCACTGCTGCATGTTTTCAGCAGAATATCCTGACTGATAAAAAGAAATTCTCCTAAACAAGTTTTCATTGGCGTCAACGTGACCGATTAAAAATAATATACTTTAAGCCTAAATCTATTATTAGTTTAGTTAAATTTAAACTAATATTCAGAACCCTTTTGTATCGATTTGTGGCCATCTGTTAGAGTTTTTATTTTAACATTCAGGGGACATAATTATTTTTGATATTTTGAGCGCATTGACTCATAAAAAAAGTAACCGTAGCGAGTTGCAAAAGACGTCGTTGCCTCATAATTTATGTAACCCAAAGAAAGGAGTTTTAAATTATGAGCAACCAGTCAAAATACGAATATCTCCAGGACCTTCGATTTCGTTACGGTGGCGCCACCAAACAGCAAAAACAAGCCATGCTCGATGAATTCTGTACAGTTTGTAGCTACAACAGAAAGTATGCAATCCGGCTGCTCAATGCCAGACAACCGGCGCGGAATCAAGCCAATCTCTCTAAGCGTGGTCGCAAGAAGATATATGGCGACCCGCTCATCGTTCAGGTCTTGAGAGACTTATGGATTGCCACCAATCTGCCGTGCGCCAAAAACCTGAAAGCTATTTCAATACCCGGGCGATAAGTAGAAAAGGGATCAGGTCTGGCCGTCCAGCTATCTGCTATTAATGTGGGTGTTGCACGCACCAGGCTGTGTTGTTCATTCTCGGGAAGAGCAGGATCAAGATCAAGTTCTTCGTAATGGTTTTCATCATAATCGAAGACTACTTCAAACAGCCATTGATCGTCACCGGTTACAGATGGTCACGGCTGATTATTTTCAAGTATCGGAAAATATGGCGTACGATTTCTGTATTTGATTCGCTTCAGGTAACAATTGGCTTCACGGTCTTCTTGCTTCCTGTTTTGTTCGTGAACCTGTGAAATATCTATGTTGGCTGAATCTTCACGTGCATATTCATAAACAATGACATTGCCCTTATCATCGTAACTCTCACTGATCAACCAGGAATATATTTTTGATGGGCTGGCAGGATCGTTTACAATACGGCAATCAAGAGTCTTGCCATACCAGGTTGTGATATTGTCTTTCGAAATCGAGCGCCAGAAAATATCGGTAGGATCGTCTCGATTGATCCATTTTTCAATGCGAGCAAACAAGCCCTCGATTCGTGGCCGATAACGTTGGATATCATAGGTGTTTCCATAGACGATGCGGGGTGGGATAGTTTCAGGCACCCAATTATCTTCGGCATCCTGTTTAAGACATGGAACCAAATCTTAAGCGCCTGATAGAATGAACTCATCGGATTCTTCTGCATCCTCATACCTGGGCAGCCCCTTGTCGGTCTTTCGGCTAATCGAGGGTAGAGATAGATTCCAACCAATTCCAAATGGCCCGTTGCCGGCGCCGGAGTCGTAAGAAAGTGATAGTTGTGGTCCAAAGCCTGAGCGGCCGGGACTGGTGACAATTGGAACGATCATCGAGCCAGTGCCAATAACAGGATTGGCGGCAAATTTTTCACCGATACCGCGAATGGCGCCACCGCCTTTGGGCAGGGAGATGGAAGGAACCAGGCTCGACTTGTTCACAGCAGTACCATCTTGTCGTGCTGCTTTCGTTTCCTGGTCCGGCCTCCTGGTCTGCGGAGGAGTCGACTGTTTATTATTACCAGATTTGGTTAGAAATTGGTCTTGGTCCATATTATTATTTTGAAGGATTTATCTCTTCTTTAAAAATGCTATTCACTTTTACGGCGTATTAGTGCTTCGATTTTTCTCTTCAAAGTTTTCATGCAGGATATTAAACTACTGGTAGCAGTTTTTGGTACATCCTTGCTCTAAGGTGTCTGATAGCTTCAGTTTGAAAGCGCAACACATCAATGCTTATCCCCAAAGCATCATTATTTTAGCTTAATAAATATAAAATTAAATAGTAGAAAAAATAAGAGAAGTGCCACGGAGGATAGATGTGACCCTAAAATTATTGAAAAATAAATATCAGATGCGATTCAGTAGACTCAAGAAACACCGGTATGAAAAAATTCAGCTATTCACTATTCAGATTCTTTTCAGAAATATATCCTCCTGATGAAAACTGCAAGTTGTCTTAAATTACCTTCCCTCTAAATATTAATTTTCTGGAATTGGGTATGATAGTAATTTCAATTTCTAATGTCAAGAACTTTTTTGTGATATGACTTTTTCTGCAACTCTACGTTCAAGTATCACCTGCCGAAAGGATAGACGCAAAGACTGTTCACATCTGCAAATAACTCAAAGGATGCTCTGAAGTTCTATATCGCGCAGTGGCTATGCAGTTACCAGTATGTTAATATTTCACCTATCTTTTATTCAATATTATATCTTTTAACTATTCTTTATTATCAAGTTTATTTTTCGCTCCAAAGACAAATAAATTTGAACTGACCTGAACCTAATTCTACGAATACCGAATCATCGGACAGATAACTAAGATTATCAATTCAATTAAATCTTTTTGTCAACAGAATTTATTAGATTTAATTTCTATGTAATAAAACTAAGGTCGTGGGAGATGCTATCCAAATGCGGAATTGGTTGGGTAATATTCATCTATTTCATTGCCACATTTTTGCCACATTGTGGTGTGCACAATTGTACGTAAACTGTGCGTTTTCTGTGCGTTAGATAAGTTTTCAATTGCCACTTGAATAAATTATTATATTGCTGTTTTTATTAATGTTACGGAGTGGATATGGGGATTATGAGTCCGCTGCTCTAAAAGCTAGAAAAGAACTTCCTTGAAGCTAGGGAGCAAACTTATATGCTCCCAATTACTCCCACTAATACGAAATTAACATATCAAGCATTTTGAGAAGAAAATCCGAGTTCCATTTTAGTGCCATTCTTGGTACTATTTTATACCTTTCAGTACCCTTTGAGCCGGTTTCAGATTAGACAAAAAATAGCCATAACCTCTCTTAAATTCAGAAATTTACGGCTCATGGGTAACTTTGGTGTTCGTGGTTCGGGTCTTATCCCCCAGTCAAGTGCTCTATTTGACTCATAGAGTATAAACTTTTTTACCAAAATGTAATATTTTAATGGTATTTTGACTGTCTATAAAACAGATTGTTAATAGAGATAAAATTAGTTACTTACTTGTTCTCATGAATTTAAAAAAAGGTTGGGGAGCAGACAAATATGTTGAACCTAAGAAAAGATATAAGAGAAATTCCAGTCAAGGGTGGGTCTGGAAGGTTCTCTAGTGGTGCAATCGTATTCGAAAATGATTGGCCGGGCTTATTCATAGGTGGCGATGATTGTATCAGTCTTTTGACCACCCTGGAAACACATCGAAACGAGTGCAAAATCAAAGGGATTGCATTGCCATATGATATAGAGGTTATATAATTGAATGCACTAGTGATTCAGTCGTTGTAAAAGGGTGACGCCAGATCTAAGACCTTAAAACGCAGGACATGAAACATATTCAGATCAAAACAGTTTTTTCTTTAGTCATTTTTTGATTTTGTTTTCTATGTTCAGATTGAATGGAAAGAAAATACGGACTATTGGAGTTTTTTAAACGGAATAGAAATTGAGACAAAAATAACGCAACTTTAACGCAACCATTTTGAGGCTTGTACCAAAAAACAATGACTTAGGTGCTATTCTCCAGAACACCATAGGCCTCTTAAGAGAACATATAATGGTTGATAATGAGTACTTTTTTCTAAAAAAAGTGCGAATTTGCTTAAGGCAATACTTGATAAAGTCATACTAAATACAACGACAGAATGACTCTTGATTGAGTTCAAGATAGCCTGCTTTGATACAATTATTCCAAAAAAGAGTTAGACCACTGATGACGACATTTTTGAGTGCGAAAAAAGTGCGATTTTTGTCCAATAATGTCCAAATCTGTCCATATACCAAACAAAAAAGGCTCTCGTTTAAGGGAGAGCTTGTTATTGTTTTTATTAAACTTATCTTAGTGCGTCGTCAGGGAATCGAACCCCGAACCTTGGGCTTAAGAGGCCCCTGCTCTGCCAATTGAGCTAACGACGCAAATACAAAGTGAGGGTAGAAGGATTCGAACCTTCGGCCAACGGCTTAAAAGGCCGCTGCTCTACCAGCTGAGCTATACCCTCAAAACGGTGATAATATAAGAAAATTAAAGTATTGAGTCAATAAAAATATCCTCTATTATTTGTAATATATCAATTATAGTGAGGTGGAGTTCATACTTCGATTGTCAGCATCAGTCGGGCAATCTGTGATTCACCAGAATTTTCAAGTTGCCCTGCATTCCCTTCTTCCACGGGAATAGTTACCTTTATCATAAATCTCATTTCATTCTCCTTTCTATTAGTTAATTGGTTTTATACATCTAATATTCTATGACTTAGGAACTCACTTCCAAATAAATTCAATGAAATGACAAAACTATGAAAGCGCACCCCTGCAGCCTGACTCCTGCGGCTGCTATATCAGGAAACTTTCTCAGGTTCACCCAGTTTAGGTTCGGCATAAGGTTGTGCACTTTTTTTCTTAAAAGGTAGAAGCATAGACACTTTTTTCTGATAATCTTGATAGGGTTGGCCGAGGATGCTCACCAAGTCTCGCTCTTCCAATTGAACGCCTATCAAGATATAGCCTGTGGTGGCCACTGCGAACAGCAAATGGCCCATGGTCATCAAGGGTTGCCCAAAATGCAATGATGAATCCCAACATGATTGGATGACGCACAACTTTATAAAGAGCAGGGGTCAACAACCCCACTGGCGTGTACTCCTTGCCTTGCATATTCAGGTAGACTTGCCGGAGTCCGAAAAGATCGAAGTGATTGATCATGAATGTTGAGAAAAAAACAGTGAGCCAGCCAATCCAGAACAAGCCCGTAAGAAGCGTCCAACCAAACGCATGTTCAATATTCCAAACAACACTCGTCAACGGCCGCCACTGCCAGAACAAAAGTCCCAGCAGCAAACTGGAAATTAGCACAAAAGTACTGCGTTCCACAGAATTTGGGATAATTTTTGTCCACCATGCCTTAAATCCTGGCCGGGCCATAACACTGTGTTGGATTGCAAATAGACCCAACAAGATGACGTTAAAAAACAGCGCTTGACCAAGAGGTCCCTCCGTACCGGAGTTAATTGACTTGGGAACCAAAAAGTTGCCAACGAAGCCAATCGCATACAAGAATGTCACAAAAAAGACTGCGTAGGCAATAATGCCGTAAACAAGTGAAATCAATTTACTCATACGTTTGCCTCCTTGTTTTAATATTATTTATTGAGTAGCCTAATTAATTAAATTGTGTTTGGTTCTCGATTAACCTTAAAGTTGAAAACATCAGGTCTGGCATAATGCCCAGCAACATCAAACATCCGTTTTGAATCTGTAACAAGATTGAGATCAATTTCAGCATAGATAATTTCTTCTTTCATTTCTACAGGACCAGCCATAATTTCGCCTTTCGGACTGACAATGCAACTGTTTCCAGAATTTATCCATTCCCTGCCTTCGGGATAAGCTTTCTTGAATTCGTACCGATCTGGGATATCTTTCATGCGGATAGCGGCGCAGCAACTGACAACAAACATCCCGCCTTCTCGCGCAATATGTCTTAAGCTCAAGAGCCAATCATCACTCTTGTCCCAGGTGGGAGCGGCAAGGATTTGCGCCCCGCCGGCGTACATGGCATTGCGGGCAAGCGGCATGTAATTCTCCCAGCAAATCAATCCACCAAGTCTTGCAAAAGGCGTTTCAAAAACATGCAACGTACTGCCGTCGCCCTGCGCCCAAACCAAACGCTCACCACCTGTTGGCATCAGTTTCCGATGTTTGCCCATGACATTTCCCTTATCGTCGATAAATAAAATTGTGTTATAGAGACTTGAGTTACTCGCCTCCGTGTTGCGTTCGTGCATCCCAATCACGACATGAATCTTTGCGCTTTTCGCTGCCTGACAAAGCTGATTCGTTGTCTCATCCGGTATGGTCACAGCATTCTGAACCAATTCAGAATATAACTCATTTAATACCGCACCTTTGCTATTTGGAACTACCCATACCCAATCCGGGTAACCTGAAATAAATACTTCTGGAAACACAACTAATTTTGAACCAGCACGGCCAGCTTGAGCAATTAAGCTACACGCCTTTTCTACTGTTGCTTTTCGATTAAGAAAAACTGGCGCTGCCTGAGCAGCAGCAACTTTAAATTTTATTTGATTTTGATTCATATTTACTATCCAACCTTGTATTTAATTTTTTAAACAAACTGCTTACAAAATGCACTATTCAATTCAACTCTCAACCGATCGGATTCACCTTGCAAATAACAGAAGTTACATCGTCTTCCTGGGGTTGGTTTTCGGAAAAAGAACGGACTGCCTGATAAAGCCTCTCCACTATTTGGTTGGCAGTAGTATGTTGGTGGCATTTAATAAGATCAAGAGTCCGATCAAATCCAAATTCAGTTTCATCTGGAGCTTCTGCTTCAATTATTCCGTCAGTGAGGAAAACCGCGATGTTCTCGGGAACCAGTTTGATAGGTTTACTCTTTTCATATTCGTAGTCGGGCATGAAACCCAGGGGAATGCCGGTACTCTCCATTATATAATCAGTCTCGCCTGATTGATTCAGCAAAAAAGCCGACACATGTCCAGCGCTGGCATAAATTAGCGACCGCTCATGCGGATCAAGTCGAGCCAATATCAGGGTGACAAAGTGCTCGCCGTCAAGGTCGGCGACCAGCTCCTGGTTAAGTCGGGTTAGAATCGCACCTGGATCGGTATCCATTTTTGCAAACGCACGCAAATAAGCGCGCGTTTCAGTCATTATCAGAGCCGCTCCGATTCCATGACCAGTAACATCACCGATAACGATCCAGAGACAGCCATCCGGCGTTGAAATAAAATCATAATAATCGCCATTCGTCTCAACGGCTGGATAGGTTGCTCCGGCAATATCAAAGCCAGGTATTGAAGTTTTACCATTATATAATTGTTGTTGAACTTCATGGGCCAGGCTTAACTGGAACTCATGCTCCTGCCTTTTTTTCAGTTCGGTGATGTCTTTCAGCACAGAGACAAAGTTGTTGATATTCCCATTCTCGTCTTTCATGGGTGTGATAGTCTGTTCGCACCAGTAGTGTTCGCCGTTCTTCTTCTTGTTGATAATGGTTCCTCGAAATGGCATCCCATTATTAATTTTGCTCCACAGATTATGGTAAAACTTTGTATCATGTGCTCCGGATTTAAGAATTCGCGGAGTCTGGCCCAAGGCTTCTTCGCATTTGAAACCTGTTGTCGTTTCGAAGGCTGGATTTACATACTCGATAATCCCATGTTTGTTTGTTATGACTATGCTATCAGCAGTCTGCTCAACTGCATTCGAAAGTTTTCGCAACTCCTTTTCAGTTTGTTTGCGTTCGGTAACATCTTCTGTGTGAACTAATATTAAATCCGGTGGTGCGAATACATAACTGATGTTCAACTCCTTGCATTCGCCTGTGGTTTGTAGTCGATATGACATTTCCCGACGGATTGTCATTTTTTCGTCGAAACATCGCAAGAAATCAGCTTGTATGTCTGGTGAATTTGCGTACATTTTACTGACTTTTATACCTAATAATTTCTCAATACAATCCCGGGTAATGACCTCAGCAGCATTATTGAAATCGATCAGGACAAAATCTTCCTGTACTTTTTGCCAAACATAAGTGGGAATTGGTATTCCTTTAAACTGGGCTTTTAATCGTTCTTCAATCTGTCTTAGCTCTATTTCCGCACGTTTACTATCGCTGATATCGTGAAAAATCACAACACCACCACTGATAACACAATTTGAATCTCTCATTGGACTGGCAGAGGTGCTAATCCATATCCCTTCCGGTCTTTCGGGATTTTTAATGAAAATTAACTCATCCTTGACTTCCTCACCTCTTATGGCCCTGGCTAAAGGCAATTGCTCAGGTGGGTATGGTGTTGTTTCGTCGGGGTAGTAACAACCATAGATTGATGTCCACTCATCTGGCGCTATATTCCTGGCACCTATTCCCAGAATTCTCTCGGCCACCGGATTGAAAAACAGGAATTCTCCATTCCGATCGGCGACAATCACGCCCTCCGAGAGACTGTTGATGATTGCTCGCAGTGTTTCGTTCTCCTGGTGCAACACATGTTCTTCTTCATTAGTTTGTGTTCTTTGGTTAATACTTCTGTTTTCGTTTATGTTCTCCATATTGTCTCTCTCAATATTAAACTCTAACGACAGTGAATAAAGAAATCACGTAGTACTGCGCAACTGCCAATTTGATTCTTAAAACTTCTTACTTACAAAGCTATTGTAAAAAATCGATATTTTGTTCATGACTGTCCAAAAAGTCGTTACCTGCCTTTCAGCTTCATGTTGAGTCCCGAAATGAATTCGGGAAAACATCCTGTGTTTAATAAGCTTAAACCATCCTTCGATTCCGCTCAGGATGAAGAGAGACAGACTTTTGGGACGTTCCTGATTCAACGTTTATGCAATGGAAGATATTCCACAAAAGGCTCACCTTTTCTGTCTAATCTCATTTCCTGCAGCATTTGTTTTGGAAATTTCAAAATTGGACAACTCTTCGGAGTGAAGTAATGACATAAAAACAACAGGTTAAAGTTATCAACTTCGTTCAGGCTCAAGTTAGTAATTACGCTGCGGACCGTATTATTCGACTGGATTCACTTTACAAATCACAGTTGTTACATCGTTTTCCTGTGGCTGGTTTTCGGAAAAAGTTCGAATCTTCTTATAAAGACGCTCTACTATCTGACGTGCCGAAGCCTGCTTGTTGATTTTAATAAATTCAAGAGCCCGATTAAATCCAAATTCTTTTTCGTCAGGGGATTCCGCCTCAATTATTCCATCGGTGAGGAAAACCGCGATGCTCTCTTGAGTTAGCTTGATAGGTTCACTTTTATCAATCTTGTAGTCGGGTACGAAACCCAGGGGGACGCCTGTACTCTTCATTACATAATCAACCTCGCCAGAACGGTTCAGCAGATAAGCCGGTACGTGTCCTGCACTAGCATACACCAGTGAACATTCGTGAGGGTCAAGTCGAGCCAATATTAGTGTGACAAAGTGCTGCGCCTGAAGGTCAGCTACAAGCTCGTGGTTAAGCCGGATTAGGATCGCTGCCGGGTCAGTATCCATTTTAGCAAATGCTCGCAAATAAGCCCGCGTTCCCGCCATTATCAGCGCCGCTCCGATACCGTGGACCCGTGACGTCACCGACAGCGATCCAGAGACAGCCGTCTGGCATCGTAATAAAATCGAAATAATCGCCACCCGTCTCGACTGCTGGATAAGCTGCTCCAGCGATGTCAAATCCGGGCACGGAAGCTGTTTCGTTATATAATTTTTGTTGTACTTCACGCGCAATGCTTAATCGGAATTGTTGCTCCTGCTGCTTCTTCAGTTCAGTGATGTCCTTCAGTACAGAGACAAAGTTGGTGATATTCCCATCGTCGTCTTTCATGGGTGTAATGGTTTGGTCTGCCAAGTAGATTTCACCATTTTTTTTCTTGTTGATGACCGTTCCACGATAAGGCTGGCCACTGTTAATTTTTTCCCACAGATTTTTGTAAAACGGTCTATAATGTTTACCAGATTTAAGAATCCGTGGTGTCTGACCTACGGCTTCTTCGCGGCTGTAGCCCGCAGTCGATTCGAAGGCTCGGTTTACATACTCGATTAGGCCTTTCTTGTTAGTGATGACAACGCTGTCAGCAGTCTGCTCAACCGCGTTCGACAGCTTTCTCCGCTCCTCTTCAGTCTTTTTGCGCTCGGTAACATCTTCCGTGTGAACCACTATTAGGTCAGGGGGTACGAAAACATAACTGACGTTCAATTTCTTGCTTTCGCCTGTGCTTTGAAGTCGATATGACATTTCCCGATTGATTGATATTCTCTCGTTGAAACATCGCAAGAAGTCAGCTTGTATGTCTGGTGAGTTTGCGTACATTTTGTCAAATTTTATCCCTAAAAGTTTCGTAATACCACCCCGGGTGAAAACTTCAGCGGCAGTATTGTAATCGATCAGGACAAAGTCATTTTTTACATGCTGCCAAATGTAAATTGGAATTGGAAATCCGTTGAACTGTGCCTTTAACTGTTCCTCGGTCTGTTTTAGCACCTTTTCCGCTTGTATTCTTTCCGTGATGTCTTGAAATACAACTGTACCTCCCCTGATTGAATCCTTAATATCCCTTAACGGACTGGCAGAGACGTTAATGTATACTCCTTCATGCCGTTCTGGATTTTTTATGAAAATCAGTTCATTAATGACTTCTTCGCCTCTTATGGCTCGAGCCAAAGGCAACAGTTCGGAGGGGTATGGGGTAATTTTGTCTGGATAATAACAACCATAGACTGATGTCCACTCTGCTGGGGTAACATTTTTTGAACCTATTCCCAGGATTTTCTCAGCTACGGGATTGAAAAACAGAAATTTTCCATCCGTATCGGCGACGATCACGCCCTCCGCGAGACTGTTTAAGATTGCTCGCAGAGTTTCCTTTTCGTTGTGAAAAGCTTGCTGCTCTTCCATAATATGTGAGCCATGGTTATTATTTCTATTTTCAGTTAGTGTTTCCATATTAACTCTCCAGGAAAAAACCACAATCAGTAATGATTTTGGCATTCATTTGTGAAAAAATGTCCGATAAAGTGTCCCAGATAATCTTCTACCTTGTAAGTTTGTCCATTTTTATTTGTCATATTCACGTTTCATGATTAATTCTAAACAATACAGTTCCAAGACTACAGAGGAAAAGTGTATTGAAGAACAGGTAATGGTTGTTCACTTATCAGAGATAGACAAAAGATAAGTTGAGTGTAATGCTAGCCAAGCTTTCGGACAAGTCTACTCCACTGACAAAGGCAGCGTAATAATACGTCACTGAACTTTTGAAATAGACCACTTAGCCAATTGATGGAGGGGAAAGTTGGAGTGAAGTTGTTCGAGTAAATGATGATATCACAACAAGCGATCAATTCTTTCCCTGGATGACGGTTGATCAAATGACTGGAATTATCTATCTGGTTTTTTACGATAGAAGAAACACTAATAGCAGCGAGACAGAAGTATATGTTGCGAAATCCGAAGACGGAGGAGAGACGTTCAAGAATTTCAAAGTAAGCGAATCGCCTTTCATACCGGATTCTCAGATTTTTTTTGGCGATTATATAAACATAGCCGCAAGGAATGGATTGGTTTATCCAATTTGGACGAGAATGGATGGATTTTCTTTGAGTGTCTGGATGGCAATAATTGATATGACGGTTGGAGTCGAACTTGTTGAAGAACATGAAGTGAATGATGATTTTGCATTGTTGCAAAATTACCCAAATCCATTCAATCCTGTAACTACTCTTTCCTTACGATTAGCAAAATCTGCTTTAGTTAATCTGTCCATCTACAATATTAAAGGACATTTGATACGAACACTGGTAAATGAGCAAAGAAGCGCCGGTTCGCATTCAGTTTCATGGAACGCAGCAGGTGTGAGTTCAGGGATTTATTTCTATAAAATTACTGCTGGAGATTTTTCAGCGGTTAAAAAGTGTACTATACTTAGATAGAGTTCAAATGTGTTTTGGCTCAAACTCGACCAAAACTGGCGGCTTGACATCCTGGCAATCAAAGAGATTTAAAGCCGCTTCAAGGACGGCGTGCTGCCTTTCAGGATCGCCTGGCGTATCCAACGGATAACCATGGCGAAATGGTACAAAGAGCGCACGCGGCGGGCGTACCCGTTCAGCCACTTTACGTAATAGTTGAATGGCCACTGTAGCAATCCCTTGTCTTTCAAGTTCGGCTGCGACCAGACTCACGGCCTGGTTACACATCGGTCAAACTGGAATAAGCAGCGCAATATCCACACCGTCATCAACAAGCCTTTGTGCGGCTTGCGGGGCTGTATGTTTTACAAGCTTGCCGGGAGTTGTAATAGATCCCATCAGGGAAAGATGCCGATGGTTGATGCAACCAATTCGACCTGCCTTTTCCAGCTCGCGAACTCGTTCAATCGGAAAAGCAATATTCGGGTCCTGATGCATACCACTATGATCAAACGAATTGCTGTTGTGAGAATCAATCAGCGTTGTAACGTCTACATCGGATGGAATCTGCCGAAAACTTACATCTCCTCCCCGTCTTGCATTACCAAAAGATTCCTGACCCGGCAGAATAAAGCCAGCGCTTGAAACCAGCGCCAATCGGCACTCTGCTAAAGGTTTGCCCGGTTGGGTCCACGGAACTGGATCAATACATCGCCATGGATAGTTATTTAGAAATAGTTGTATTGATTTGGTAAACTCGGTGATTTCGCCCATAGTGTCAATATACAAATACCCTGAAGTCAAAACAAGATGTATTTGTTTATTTCCAATTGGGTTCATATGTCTCCTTCGTATAAATGGAAGCCTCGATTCATCGAGGTAACTCCCAAATGAATTTGGGCATCCGTGTGGTACTATTTATCAAAAAGCGTGAGCAGTAACGATTTGGGAATATCCTGACATAAAACAAGGTTTGCGTTTTATAAGGTAATTGAACTGTTTGCTTGAAAATGTTAACTATATTTTGCATATTGGTTATAGTCTTTCATAATTCTAAAGTTAATGATTCTTTGAGGCTTTGTTGCGTTATGTCTAATCGACAATTAACTTCTGCTGAACTATTTTCAGATAGAGTTGAGAATTATATCAAATTTCGTCCTGGTTATCCAAAAGAAATACTGGATGTGTTGGCTGAAGAATGCGATTTATCTGGAGACTCTGTTATTGCTGATGCAGGCTCTGGTACCGGCATTCTTTCCGAAATGTTTTTGAAACAGGGTAATGTTGTTTTTGGTGTTGAACCGAATAAAGAAATGCGCGAAGCAGCGGAGAGGCTTTTGGCCAATTATGCGAAATTCACCAGCATCAATGGTACAGCGGAGGCCACTAATCTGCCGCCCCGTAGTGTCGATTTTATTACTGTTGCGCAGGCGTTTCATTGGTTCAGGATTGAGAAAACAAGACAGGAATTTTTACAAATACTCAAGCCGGCTGGCTGGGTTATATTAATTTGGAACGATCGCAAAATAGATTCCTCGCCATTTTCCGTGGCGTACGAGCAATTGCTTCGTGAGCAAAGTATTGACTATGAAAAAGTGGATCATAAGAATATAAACCAAAATGACCTGCAGCAATTTTTTTGTACAAAGAGTTTCAAACAAAAAATATTTCAGAATAAACAGGTATTTGATTTCACTGGATTAAAAGGTAGATTGCTGTCCACTTCGTATGTTCCTTCACATGCTCATCCCAATTATGCAAATATGATCGATGCTCTTAAAATGGTGTTTCAAAAACATCAGGGTGATAATCGCGTGGAAATGGAATATGAAACTAAAATGTATTGTGGACAACTTCTCTCTAAAACTGAAATGTCCTGAAGTAACTCGATTGTAGGCTTGTAGGTTTGGAGATGTGAAGTAATAAAACGTTGATGTTCGTAAAATATCATTGTTTCATTGCTCCAACATCCAAAATTGATATTTGCCATAATGATTTAATAACCAGAGTAATTTCAATAGATAATAGTAAAATATAATTTTGAAAGGAATAAAATGAAGTTTAAATTATATGTCCCAACAATTTTACTTACGTTAACTTTTTGTTTCCAAAATCCAACTGACTTATCAGGTCAGCACCGCTCCGGGCGGGCATCTGAGTTGACATTAAGACAGCTTAGCCAGGATCTGGAGTCTTTGTCAGAACGAGTGAATGCAGCAATCGTGCAGATTTTAGTTACAGGTTATGTTACTGGAGGAAGTGCAGGAAATTCCAGTCACAACTTGTTGTCGAGGCAAAGCAGCAGCGGTTCCGGAGTTGTGCTTGATCCGAATGGATATATTATTACCAACGCCCACGTTGTTGAAGGAGCCAGACGTATTCAGGTTGTACTGGCAACACCGACTGATGGAAAAATACCGCATTACTCTATTCTCAAATCCAGAGGAAAAATTGTTGGTGCGCAGGTTGCGGGTATCGATCAGGAGACCGACCTGGCGGTATTGAAGATAAATGAAACAGGTCTTTCCTACTTGAAACTCGGCGATTCAGACAATCTTCGACAGGGGCAATTGGTCATGGCCTTTGGCAGCCCACTTGGACTGGAGAATTCCGTATCTATGGGTGTGGTCAGCGCCCTGGCCCGTCAATTTCGACCGGAAGATCCGATGGTTATATCCAGACAGATGCCCCGATAAACCCGGGTAATAGCGGCGGTCCGCTTGTGGATATAAATGGTAATGTTGTTGGTATCAATACCTTCATTTTTTCACAATCCGGAGGGAGTGAGGGTATTGGATTCGCTGCACCCAGTAATATTGTTCGCAATGTATTTGAACAAATCAGGGATACCGGTCAAGTTCGTCGCGGTGTGATTGGCGTACATGCGCAAACCATCACGCCCTTTCTTGCGGCTGGTCTTGGACTATCGCAAGTCTGGGGTGTCGTAATTGGCGATTTGGCACCTCGCAGTCCGGCCGAGTATGCCGGACTAAAAGTGGGTGATATTGTGCTGTCCACTGATAATAAGGTCATGGAAAACGGCCGCCAATTCGATGTTAATATTTACGGACGAGCAATTGGCGATTTAGTTGAATTAGAAGTGCTGCGTGGTTCGGAAACCCTTTCCCTAAAAGTAATGGTCAAAGAAAGACCAAATGCGCCAGAGCGTTTTTTTGATATGGTAAGTCCTGAAAGAAATCTCATCCCAAAATTGGGTATCCTTGGCTTGGACCTGGAATCGGATATTATTAAAATGCTTCCGCCTTTGCGAAAAGAATCAGGCGTTGTCGTTGCATCCATTTCGCATAAGCAATTTTTCTACAATCAGGAGGGCTTTCAACCGGGTGATGTTATACACTCAATAAACAATTCTTCGATAAAAAATCTTGCAGAGTTACGATTGGCCTTGGGAAATTTAAAAATCTACGATCCGGTAGTTTTACAGGTTGAGCGTGGTGGTCAGCTAAGGTTTATTGCCTTTGAATTGGAATGAAGTTGAAATCTATTTTGGAAATCCCGCAAAAATAACTTATATTCACTAACTGACATGAATAAATCAAGTGAAATTGTTGTCATCGGCGCGGGCATAATCGGTTGTGCGGTTGCGAACCGGCTTGCTAATGAAGGACTGAAAGTTACGGTCATTGAAAAAGGATGGCCTGGCGAAGAAGCCTCAAGAGCGGCGGCAGGTATGCTTGCACCGCAGTCAGAAGGAGCGCATGGCCTGCAGGGGCTCCTGTCTGATTTATGTTTCACAAGCCATGCTATGTATCCCGAATTCGTGCAGCAGTTAGAGGAAGATTCAGGCATGCATATCGGCTACAGAAAGACCGGCACTGTTTATGTGGCCACGGACTATACTGAAGCTAAGATTCTTGCAGGACTCCATGAACGCCAGCTTAAAGAAAACAGGCAAAGCGAGGAACTGTCAGATAAAACAA
This sequence comes from uncultured Cytophagia bacterium, assembly GCA_964539665.1. GTDB lineage: Bacteria > Zhuqueibacterota > Zhuqueibacteria > Oceanimicrobiales > Oceanimicrobiaceae > CAZIKB01. Next base: position 23,166 of record CAZIKB010000005.1, on the reverse strand, counting down.
TACACGAATTAGAACCGGCCCTGGCGGAAAATGCTCAGGTGGGAGTGTTTCTGCCCGATGATCATCAAGTGGAAAATCGTCAACTCATGAAGGCACTGGTTTCTGCTGCAATTAGGCGTGGGGTAAAATTTATAACAGGTACTCCTGTTCTCGGCCTGGAATTTAACAAAAATAAAATTGAGAGCGTCCGAACACCAGAAAGTTTGATCAAAGGCGAAATCTTTATCAACGCGGCTGGATGCTGGGCTGGAAATTTGGAAACACACGGACGGATCAAACTACCAATCAGACCGATACGTGGTCAGATTGTTTGTCTGGAAAAACATCCGCAGCCCTTAAATCATCTAATTCATTCATCAGTCTGCTACATGGTGCCCTGGCAGGATGGCCGCATTCTAATTGGCAGCACTGTTGAAAACGTGGGCTACAATAAAGACGTGACAGCTCATGGGATGCAACAACTTTTGCAGGCCGCGATTAACATTGTACCGTCCCTGGCAACAGCTGCTATTCACGACGCCTGGGCTGGACTGCGTCCGGATTCTCAAGACAATCTGCCCCTCCTGGGTTGTACTCAGATACCCAATCTGATAATTGCGTCCGGACACTTTCGCAACGGCATTCTTCTTGCTCCTGTTACAGCTAAACTCATAACTGAATTAATTGTGCACGGTCAGCCTGGCATGAACATTGAAGCGTTCAGGCCGCAGCGTTTCGCATAAGGATTTATGATAAAAATAATCTTGAGCAGGTTCAAGCTCTTAAAACAATGGCTTATTAATTTCTATGGAAACAACCATGAACATTATCTTTGACCTTGGCAGTGTGGTATTTGACTGGAATCCCAAACGACTGATCGCGGCAGTATTTCAAGATACAAACAAACGTAAATTAATTGAGAAGGAGCTTTTTCTCCACCCGGATTGGATAGCGCTTGATCGCGGGACTCTTGATACGCAAGAGGCGATAAACCGCGCAGTAATTCGGACCGGGCTTCCCGAGCCGGATATTTCGCGGTTGCTGCATAGTGTGCCACATGCTCTGGTGCCGATTCCAGGGACAGTAGAATTAATCCGACGGATCAAACACGAAACGGATCACAAGCTGTATGTGTTGTCAAACATGCATTTTCCATCCATACTTCATATTGAGCAGAAATACACATTTTGGGATTTATTTGATGGCAGAGTGATTTCATGTCGTATAAATATGGTGAAACCGGAATTAGAGATTTATCATTATCTGCTTAATAAATTCAGCTTAAAACCTTCCGAGACTGTTTTTATTGATGATAAAATGCTCAATGTAGAAGCAGCATTGCAATTGGGAATTAAAACAATACTATTTGAGAATCCGGGACAATGTGAAAGAGATCTGGAAAGAATTGGCTGCTTTGAATGAGGTTGTCGATAGGGATTAACTATAATCTATTTTTTAAATACCTCCTCCAAATACTCACCTGCTTTTTCCAACTGAATATCCTTTCCTTCCGAATACCTGATATCCATCGGAATGTGTAGGTCTGGCTCCACACCGACTCCCTCTAAATTAACATCATCAATTCTTGAATCTGCAACTGCCAAAAAAAGCATTGAACCATCAGAAACAAAAAACAGCTTGCCGGCAAGGGTAGCGCCAGAGGTTTTTTCGCCAATTATCTTACCTATTTTGTACTTTCTGAATCCGTAAGCCAAAATCTCTTTCCCACTTCGGGTTCGGCCATTAACCAGCATCACTACCGGCTTGCGCCATTGTGGATCAAATACTCTGACGCTTCCATCCCGGTTAAACTGGCTGATTGTCGGTATCTGTTTATTGAAAATGTTTAAATATCCAGGATTTGCTCCACCCCAGCCATCACGCAAATCCCAAATTAATGCATCTGCAGATTTGAGTTTACCCCAGCTAATCGCCTCCTGAAATAACTGATGATATTCTTCGCCAGCGTATGACCAGATGTGAATATAGCCTATTTTTTTACTATCCACTTCAATAATTTGGATACTCTCACGTTCAGCATCCAGGAATTCAGTGGAGGGATTTATCATCCCGGGTGTGACTTGAATTTTATTCAGTTGGCCATTTTGGGTTCTGCGAATTTCCAGGGTAACCGGACGGTTGGCTTTATTTTCAAACGTTCGCATAATTGCGAATGGTTTACCATCTGCAGACACTATTTCATCTCCCTGCAACAAACCGGCCTTTTCAGCAACACTCCCTGTTAGAACCGAAACAATAAATATTTTGCCATCAAATTCACTGGTCAATATTCCAATACTCGGATATTGAATCTCTTTATTATCGAATTGTTTTTTGACGATTGGCAGGATGTGAAATATACTTGCCAATTGATAAAATTCAGGCGTATTCTTTTTGTAGTAATGAGTGTGTGAAGCGTTTAATTCCGCCAACATCTTGTTTATTATTTTGGAGAATTCAAACTCTGATGGAATTGAACTAATATGATTTTTATAAACGTCTTTTATTACTTTAAATTTTGATTCAATTTTTTCTGTGCTATAAAAATTGTTTTCAACTATTTCACAAATCTCATCATACAAGCTGTCATACTTCGAATCCTGCACGTTAGTTTGTGAATATGCAATTTGTGTACATACATTAAAGGAAACAAAAATCACACATAGTAAATGAATTACAAACATATTTACATAAAAATTCATACGTATTCTAAGTATTTATTATTCTAATTTAAAAAAAATATCCGGGATTCCAATTTTAAAACTGTTTAAAACACCTGTCTCAGCCTATTTTATAACCTGGTTTCTTTTCTCTTAACGTAAAATGCAACCCGAAAATAATCAGCATTGTGCTTATTATTATTACCCCGGTTATTTTCTGATCAAAAAACTGCAGGGCTAAACCTGCCACGAAAATCGGCACCAGACTACTCACAAAACTGGCTGTTTTGGTTGGGCCAATTTCTTTTATGCTCAGGTTATAAAAAAAGTAACCAATTCCAGAAGCACCGATCCCCATATAAAGCAGCGAGTAAATTGATGTCTTAGAGATCGATTGAATTTGTTCTGTGAAATTTTCAGATATTACCAGAAACATTAATAACACCATCCCGAAAAATGTGGCGTAATAGGTTAATGTGAATCCGGTATATTTGTCCAACAGTTTTTTAATCAAAAGAGAATATATGACCCAGCTAAACACTGACACCAGCATTAGTAAATCCCCAAAATTTAAATTAAGATCAATCAGGTTTGCAGTATGACCTTTTGCCAGCAAAACCATGACTCCGATAAAAGCCAGTGTGACGCCAAAATAGTTTTTGGGAGTGAGTCTCTCTTTTAAAAAAAATGCAGCCAGAAATCCAGTAGTAATTGGGCTAAGCGCATTGATGATCGCTGTGTTAGCAATTTGAGTATACCTGAGGCTTAGAAAAAAGAAATAATGATAGCCCACAATGCCGAACAAGCCCAACAAAACAAGAAAAAACAGGTCGGCTTTTCTGACTCTTAAACAGGAAAGCTTGAAATGAAAAAGCATTACGCTTAAAAAAACGAATGCAATAATGTATCTCAGTAAAGTGATTGTCACAGGACCGAGCTCCATTGTCGTATATTTAGCGGCAATGAAGCTCCCTGCAAACAGCACGCTGGTCATAAACGGTAGAATTATGCTTTTCATTCTAAAGTTTGAACAGCGCTAATCAGTTTTGTCGATAAACGGTTTCCAAACACTTTCCGGTGAAGCCGGTGTCAGCAGGCTAACAATCACCAATGTTGAAACAGAAACAATAACGGACGGGATGGCAATATAGTCCGTATCCATAGGAAATGATATGCCCAGGATATTGGCAGTTCCACCTTGGCCCTCTAATATTTTATTAGTGATAGCTATGAACAACACTGTAGCCATTCCGGAGGCGATCGAGGCCACACCGCCCTCTTTGGTTACTCTTTTCCAGAAAAATGCAGCTAAAAGCATTGGAGCAAGAGAAGCGCCAATCATGGTATATGAAATAAAGGCCATCTCAAGAATTGTAGTGAATTGGCTCATCAGCAGGTAAGCTAATATTCCGATGACCACAATACATACTCTTTGAATTAATACCATCTGTTTGTCTGTCGCGTCTTTGTAGACGAAAGTTTGAAAAATATCTCTGGCTACATTTGTCGAGGTCACCATTAAAAAAGTGTTACCTGTGGATATGATGATCGCCATGCCGCCAGCAAACAAGATCGAACCTATAACCGCAGGCATTTGCTCGTACCCTATTCTGAGAATAATTTCTTCCGCCATGGCACGATTGATGTCACCATTGGCCAGAAAAAATCTTGGATCATCCGAATAAATAGCGTAGCCGACCACCGCAATGGCACACATCAGGAATTCGATTATTACAACGCCGGTGAACATGCCGATCACAGCTTGTTTGGCGGCTTTTGCGTCTTTTGCAGACGAGAATTTTTGGTAGATGCTGCTTTCGCTTAGTAACAATAAAAAGGTCGGTAGAATGATTCCAACCACCCAAAAGAAGTCGTGGCCTTCAAACAGGGATAAATATGCTGGATTTTTTGCATTAATTGTAGTGATGACAGCATCCCAGCCGCCATGACTTGAAATGGCAAATGGCAACGTCAATACCATCGCCAGGATCATAATGGTTCCGTTAAATATGTCAATGGACACAATCGAGACCATACCCGCCAACACGGTAAATCCCACAATGACAATACATGAAATCAACATGCCGGTTTCCGGACTGATACTGCCTTCAGTTAGAATACTGATGAATCGGCCGCCGCCTTTAAACTGATAGCCGGCAATTACCATGTAAGCGATAATAATTGTGATTGTGCCCAGCACTTTTGCGGCCCGGTTATACCTTTTCTCGAGCAGATCGGTTAGTGTGTATTGTGAAATTTTCCTGACTCTCGAAGCGACAAAATAGATAACCAGAATGCCGATCCAGGCGCCCATTGAGAACCAAAGCTCTGAGAAACCTGCCCGAAACGACAAACCAGCGGTGCCAAACAAACTACCTGAACCAATCCAAGTGCAAACCAGCGTTGCAACCAAAAGATAAACTGGTACTGTCCGCCCGGCTACCACAAAATCTTCCTGGCTTTTGACGGTGCGACTTTTATAAATACTTATTCCAACAAGTAAGACAAGATAAACCGAGACTACTACAATATAAAGCATAATTTCCTCCTTCCAATTGATGCGGTAATGTCAAAAATAAACCACAGAAAAGATCGAATACTTTGTAAGAATTTTTAATCCGACCCTGATAAATGAATGCAATGTAACAAGTGACAAAGATATAATCAAGTAATTCCCGAAAATCAACCTTTTTAATTAAATATTATTGATTATTATTGCGCCCAATCCGAGAGGAATTCAATTGCCATAGCGATTCTTTTAGATGGTTGATAAAGGATATCGATATACTGATTGCGAATGGCAAACTGGAGAGTTAATCGCTTGACTTTTCAATCTTTAATAAATATCTTTAAAAAACTTGGCATTCAATAAAAATCAGTAACTAATATTTTAAAAAGGAGGATTTAACATGTCCAACAAAATTAGCCGAGACAATAAAATTCCACAGTTAAAGTTTTGTTTAATTCTACTTCTAACTGCATTGATGACCGCTCTCGTCTGGGCCGGCGCTACGGACAAGAAGCAGCCGCCAAAATCCCGAACCGACAATGTGAAAGAAATCCTTCACGGCGTAGAGGTGGTCGACCCTTACCGCTGGCTCGAAGATCAGGACAGCCCGGAAACCCGAGCCTGGATTTACGCCCAGAACGAATATACCATGTCGCTTATCGGTGAATTCTCCGGCCGGGAGAAGCTTAAACAACGGCTCACAGAACTCATGAAAATCGATGTTATTGGTATGCCACGCGCTTACAGTGGCCGCTACTTTTTTACCAAACGAGCTGCAGACCAGGACTTGTCCGTCATCTATATGCGGCAGGGGCTTGAGGGTGAAGACGAGGTTTTGGTTGATCCACACACCATGAGCGAAGATTTGAGAACCAGCGTCAACATACAGACCGTGTCAACAGATGGCAAGCTATTAGTTTACGGAGTGCGCCAGGGTGGAGAAGATGAAATAAGTGTGCATTTTTTTGATGTGGATAAAAGGCAGGATACTCCGCTGCAGTTGCCCAAAGCGCGGTATTTTGGTCTTTCCTTAACACCGGATAAAAGTGGGTTCTATTACACCCGGCATGGAAAAGAAGGCTCTCGTTTTTATTTTCATAAAATGGGCACCGAACTCGCAGATGATAAACAATTATTTGGTGAGGGCTATGATCCCGGCAAAATTATCTTCGGGGGTTTGTCAGAAGATGGACGTTATATCCTGATTCATGTCATGCACGGATCTGCTGGTAAAACTGAGGTTTATTATCAAAATGTCTCCGAGAGCGGCCCGATAGTAACAGTTGTCAATGATATTGAAGCTCAGACTTTTGGTCAAATTGCCGGCGATCAACTGTTCTTGCAAACGGATTGGCAGTCGCCTAACAAACGCATTTTGGTTTATGATCTCACCAGGCCATCCCAGAAACCATCAGAGTGGCGTGAAGTTATTCCAGAGAGTGATGCACCGATCAGCGGATATACACTGGCGGGGGGTAAAATATTTGTCAATTATCTCGAGAATGTGGTTTCAAAAGTAAAAGTCTTTGAGCCAGATGGAAAATATGTTCGAGATATAGCTTTTCCGGCAATAGGCTCGGTTGGCGGTGTAGCCGGCCGCTGGGACAGTAATGAAGCTTTTTTTTCTTATTCCTCATTCCATATCCCCAACACCATTTATCGCTATGATATAGCCGATGGCAGTAAAAAGGTTTGGGCAAAATTAAATATTCCTATCAAAAGTGACAACATAGAAGTCAAACAAGTCTGGTATGAATCAAAGGATAAAACCAGGGTTCCCATGTTTCTGGTGCATGCAAAAGGACTCAAACTGGATGGCTCAAATCCAACCTATTTAACTGCTTACGGTGGCTTTAATGTAAATGTGACTCCCAGGTTTTCAAGTACGGCTGCACTGTGGATTGAATTGGGCGGAGTTTATGCTGTGCCCAATTTACGCGGCGGCGGAGAATTTGGTGAGGACTGGCACAAGGCTGGCATGTTTGGGAATAAGCAAAATGTTTTTGATGATTTCATTGCAGCCGCAGAATGGTTGATAAATCAAAAGTATACGAATTCATCGAAGCTTGCGATTAGAGGCGGAAGCAACGGCGGTTTACTCGTTGGCGCCGCGCTCACTCAAAGACCCGAATTGTATAAAGCCGTCATTTGCGGCTATCCATTGTTAGATATGGTGCGTTATCATCAATTTCTCGTGGCCAGGTTCTGGACACCGGAATATGGTTCTTCTGAGGATCCGGAGCAATTCAAATATCTGCATGCCTATTCTCCTTACCATAATGTGAAGAAAGGCGCCAAATATCCGTCAGTTCTCTTCACTACTGGCGATGCAGACACCCGGGTCGCCCCACTGCATGCGCGTAAAATGACGGCGCTTTTGCAAGCGGCAACCGGTTCGGAAAATCCAGTTATGTTGTATTATGACACCAAGTCTGGCCACAGTGCCGGTAAACCCGTAAGCCAGCAAATCGAAGATTCTACGATTACGTTCAGCTATCTTCTCTGGCAGCTCGGTGAGTCGTTCGAAATGGTGACTAAATAGACAATTAGGGACGTTTTACTTTAATCCATCGGATGACTCTGAGTCATCCGATGGATGTATTTGATGTAAAAATTGTCTAATGCAGAAATCCAATAGTTTAAATGATGGGAGGGTGCCAAGCTCGTTGTATAGAAACAACCTGAGTTGTCCTATTCTTTATGATAGTCAATGTTTTACCCATAATGTAACTCGTTGGATATCACAGTACAAAGTATAAAATTGTACCAACGAAAAAATCGACTCCAAAATTCATTTATTAAGCTGACTAAATCGAACCTGATTTGGTTCAAGCGTTGTACATTTCCACAATGCGAAATGCAGTTGAAGTCCAACTGAGCCAGGGAATTAGTGTTCGGTCAAACCTTATCTAAATAGCGCCCGCCTACATCATTTCATAAAATGTAATCAGGGGGAATTGCAAATTAAGTGTATATAATAACAAATAGCATAATTTATATAACTTTTTCTTGCATAAACTTGAAATTTTGCTAACTTAATAATTCACCGGAATCAATGTATTTGAACCTTGAGGAGAAATCGTGATGAAAATTAGAAACCTGCTTCCAGTCATTTTAATTGCACTTTTACTTATGTTTTCGTTTACCTCAGAAACTCAGGCCCAGGTGAGAGTTGTGCGTTCCAGTCACGAGAATCCTGTTGTAAGCATTGCTAAATCAACATTATACGGCGCGGCAACAGGTGTACTGTTGGGCTTGGCTTTGACCTTAGTTGTTAATGAAGATACGGGTGATGTTATAAAATGGTCGTTTGTTGGTGGAACTTTTGGCGGCTTTTTAATTGGAATATATCATGTGGCCAATCGTCCACAACCAAGTGCAGCGCTACTACAATTTGACACAAAGGGCCTGGTTAAAATGAACCTGCCCAAACCGCAAGTTCGTATTAACAAAAATCATTCATTAGATTTAAAAGTACCGCTAATGTCGGTTTCACTTTAATGGTAATTCTCAATCGAAACAAGTGAGTTCAATAATTACATGAGTAGTATCAAGCAAATTTATGTTCAGGATTGAGGGATCTTTTGTGTTTTTAATTTTACTGTTTACATTTTTTATTTAAGAAAAACCATGCCAGCATTCAAAACCTTTTTAGATGAAACTCTGGAGGCCTGGGAAGACGTTCGCTCAGGAATTATTCAGGAAGCTGAAAACATTCCGGAGGACAAATATGATTTCAGACCTGTACCGGAAGTACGCACAGTAAAAGAGCTCATAGTACACATTCTGAAAGTAGCGATGATGATGACCGGCGAACTCACACGAGCTGACACCAATTTCAGCAGGGCTCCCTGGCCGGATCTACTGAAATTGTATTCTGCCAGGGTACTTCATGCAAAAACAAAAGCCCAACTCATTTCATTGTTAAAGTCTCAAATAATAGAAGCCGAAAAAAAATTTCAAGAGGCCGGGGAACTTCATCTGTTGCAGTTCATCAAAAGATTTGACGGCCAGATAGGCACCCGGCTGGCTTGGCTCCAGCACGGAATTGCGCAGGAAATGTATCATCGTGGACAATTAACACTTTACGAAAGATTAATGGGCATTGAACCGGCATTGACCAAAAAAATCAAGTCTGTTACAAAATGACAAACAACAAAAACACTACCGTACACTTTTTTAAATATGTTATTTTTGCTCAAAATGTCATTACCGTCCCGATATTCCTTTATATCTAATAATAATGAACGTCGGGATAAATCGGGAATCCATGTGCAAGGAGTCTGGATTCCCGCATAAAAAATGCGGGAATGACATAAAATCAGAAAGATAGGAAAAAGTGTACAGTAGTGAATTTTATGTTTAATTCTAATCATTTGTTTTGCGATTAAACCGCGTTAGCTTTTTATGTTAAAGTAACGAATCCAATCATTTTTCTTCTTCATGTCAATCCGCATTCAAAAACTCCGTCATAAATTTAAAAAACAACAATTACGGTCAGGCAGAGTTTTAGCAGGTTTCGGTGTTCCGGAATATGCTATATTAATCATTTTCTCCGTTCTATTGGGAGTAGTGGCTGGTTTTGCAGGAGTCGGGCTGCATGAACTTATTGCCATATTTTCCAGGCTGTCTTTAGGCAGCGAGGCCGAAAAGAATACCTTAGGATTATTTATAATATTTATTCCCATGGCGGGAATGCTGATTCAAAGCCTTATGACCGCTCTGGCGCCAAAGGAAGCCGGTCGAAGAGGCGTGCTTGAAATCATTAAATCTGTGGGATTACGTAATGGCCATATTCCTTTTCGCACAACGCTATTTCAATTCTTAGCGCCCGCGATCTGTATTGGAACCGGCGGTACCGTAGGCCCTGAAGCTCCAGCCGCACAATCCGGTGCTGGCGCTGTTTCAGCAGTTGGTAAGCTTATGGGCTTAAGCGAATCCCGCCAGCGAGTATTTACGGCTGCCGGAGCGGGTGCGGCGATCGCTGCTATTTTTAATACCCCCCTGGCTGGTGTCTTCTTTGCCATCGAAGTAGTTCTATTACAAGATTTTAGAGCTTCTGCGTTGAGCGCTTTTCTGTTAGCTTCTGTTTCAGCCAGCGCTGTTTCCCGAATCATTTTGGGAAACGAACCAGCTTTTATTTTCAACATCCTGCAGATCGGCTCTTACCGTCTTTTCATTTTCTATTTGCTTCTGGGTATTGTTGCCGGAGTTATTTCGATAGTATTTATACGAACAAACGAATGGTTCAAACAAAGTTTTAAGAAAATGTATCAACACGTGCCAAAAGTCGGTGGCATGGCCAGCGTTGGCCTTTTAATGGGTCTTGCGGGCTATTGGCATTCTGAAATATTCGGAATTGGTTATACAACGATGAACCATATTTTATCTGATTCATTATCATGGCATACGGTGGGTACGATCTTTCTGTTAAAATTTATTTTAGTTTGTTTGATATTGGGTGCGGGCGGTTTTGGTGGTGTTTTTGCGCCTTCCTTGTTTATGGGAGCGTGTGTCGGCTATATTTTTTCAGTGGGCCTTAACCAGCTATTTGGGATTCACCTGGATCCAACAACTTACACTTTAGTGGGGATGGGCGCGGTACTGGCCGGCATCAATTCTGTACCCCTGACTGCAATCATGATATTGTTTGAAATGACCAATGATTATCATTTTATCCTGCCGCTTATGGTTGGAATTGTGGGCAGCACTCTGGTTGTGCAGATGACTCTCAAAGGCTCAATTTATGCCAGGGAATTACAAAGACAGGGTTATCACTACTCTATGGGAAAAGATACACGAATTCTGGAATCAATATATGTTTCCAATGTTATGCGCCAGGAAATATTGATGGTTCCCGAAAACATTTCATTAGCTGACCTTATCCAGAATTGCCTGGATCACCCTCTTGATACTATCTACACTACCAACCGCTCCGGAAAATTGAATGGAGTCATTCTCTCCAGCAATTTGCATCAATTAATTACAGAATATCAAAATTTAAAATCTATGGTCATTGCCAAAGATATTGCAGACACCAATATAACCACGCTCAAAGAAAGTGATAATCTGGATTATGCAATGCGTGCATTTGCAAAATATCGCGTTGAAGAAATCCCGGTAGTAAATTCCAGAGCCAAAAACGAAGTCCTGGGCTGCCTGCACTACCAGGATATCCTTAATGCTTATAACCAGGCTAAGGTAAAATTGAATTTGACAGATGGATTAGCCAGTGATTTAAAAACAATCAATCTAAATGAAGTACAGGATGTCTTACCTGGATTTTCAATTATGGAAGTTATCATTCCCAGGAAGTTTTTGAATAAAACATTAAAAACCTTACGCCTGCGAAATCGTTTTGAAATAGATGTTTTGATGATCGAAAAAGACAGCGGCCCATTTGCATCTACCGAGTATGAAGTTCAAAGAATTTTTCCACATATCAATTACAAATTTACCCATGGCGATAAAATTATAATATTTGGGAAAAAAGCTAAAGTCACCGCTTTCCAGGAATACATGAAAGGATAAACATGAATCAAACTGACTCAGTAATTATTTACACCGACGGCGCCTGTATAGGAAATCCTGGCCCGGGAGGATACGCTGCTATTTTAATCAAAAATAGCAGGCGAAAAGAGATCTCCGGCGGATTTAAAAATACAACAAATAACCGAATGGAAATCATGGCCGCCATTAAAGGACTGGCAGCACTCAAAAATAAATGCCATGTTACTTTATATAGTGATTCTCAATATCTGGTCAATAGCATGACGGAAGGCTGGGTCAAGAGTTGGCAGGCAAACGGCTGGAAGCGAAACAAAAAAGAATATGCGCTTAATGTGGATTTGTGGAAGCAGATTTTAGAATTGTGTAAAACGCACAATGTCGATTTCAAATGGACACGAGGTCATGCGGGAACGCCAGAAAACGAACGCTGCGATTATTTAGCCACTCAAGCCGCTAATCAAACTGATTTGCCGGATGATCCAATAAATATAAGTAACACAAACTTAGACTTGTTTTAGAAAGTATTTTGGGGGAGTGTAATCAGATTTCTGGAAAAAGTGATTTTAGCCTCTTTTCAGCAATAGTCTAAACTCATCGAATGACTTGGAGCTATCCGATGAATATTCAAACAGGACTCCAATAAGCGCAGGTAAATGCTAATTTTTCAGATGTTTTTTACAACGAATTTTTCAATCTGTGATCATTAGTGAAAATCAGCGCCCAATCAAGGCCGCACCGATGACGCCTGCAGAATCCCCGAGTTTATGTTTAACAATTGGCGTTTCGAAGAAATCACTAAAAATCACTTTTCCAACTTCCCTGACGCCTTCAGTGTATAATTCATCTATATTTGAGACACCGCCGCCAAGCACAACCACATCCGGATCCAGCACATTTATCAAATTAGCCATGGCTCGCCCAAAATTTTTAAAAAAAGTCTGCATGAATATCACTGCTGTTTCTTGATTTTGTCGATAGTCACTCACCACTTGCGTGAGAGGTTTTTTTTCGCCGAATTGTTTTTCGTAGAGTTTTTCCAGGCCAGCACCGCTGATGAAGGCCTCAACGCACCCGCGCGCTCCACACCAGCATTGGGGACCTTGCGGATCAATGGATGTATGTCCCCATTCGCCGGCAATGGCTTGCAAGCCAGTTATGACTTTACCATTATGGACAATACCCCCGCCGCAACCAGTACCCATGATTACTCCAAAAACCAACTCCTTGCCAGCGGCTGCTCCTTTGATTGCTTCGGCCATTGCAAAACAATTGGCGTCATTTTGAATTTCAATCTTTCTGTCCAGCAGTTGCTCTAAATCAGCCTTTAAAGGTTGATTGTTCAGGCACAATGTGTTGGAGTTTTTCAATAGCCCTGTTTGACGGGAAAGAGCTCCCGGGGTTCCTATTCCAAATGTGTGTTCCCTGTTGTCAATCCTGGAAACCAGCCTGTCGTACAACTTTTTGATGTTGTTTAAGATATGGGAATAGCCATTTACTTGTTCGGTCGGGGTACGTAGGCGAAAGATTTCTTCGTTTTGAGTATTAAGAACAACACCCTCAATTTTTGTGCCGCCGAGATCTATGCCAATTTTGAACAATTTCTCCCTCGATATGTGAGAATATTCTATAATATAATAATTCTTATTTTAAAACAAGTAAAAACTTCTAATGTTCTAAGTCACTGTTAAGCATCCCGCCTATACGATCTCAAGTTAAACGTGAGATCGTATAGGCGCATAAACTAGAAGGTGTTATTAATAAATTCCGTAATCAGTCTACCTTTAAAAAATTATCTGTCATCATCTCTCTAAGTACTGTCAGATACTGCCTCTACCTGCGAGACTCTTTCTACTGAAAACATTTCGTGAAGCTCCGGAATAAATACGGAATTTTGAAAAGCTGTGTTGTTTATTATCGCTGCAATTTTTTCCTTTTTCTTTTCTGGATCTTTTTCTTCCATTGCCTTTGACACCAAAATCGCGACTGCAACATCTTCCTGTTTTAAAGAAACGCCCTCATTCTTAATCCAGCCATTCTTTTTCCGTTGCGCTCCAATCACTTCAAACCAATCACTATCAGTTTTAATGATTGCTAACATTTCCTTCGAATCAAAAGTTACGTCAGTCATCGTTAACAAATCCGGACGACGGTAAACAAACATCTTATTAGTAATTACGGCTGGTTTGGAATCTGCAATAATTACATAGGATGTGGACCAGCCTTCTTTACCATCTGAAAGTCGGATTTTATAGTACTCCCGATTTTTATCGCTGGAATCAACTTTTGAAATACCTAACCAGAGAACCTGTTCGCCCAATGCTACTGTAGAAAGCCATTTGCCATTACGCGATGGCTGGTCCCGAAGCGCAGCTCCGTCCCAAATGCAAACAGATTGGATTTCTTCTGGCTCTGGTTCAGGAGTTGGCGCCGGGATTTCATCAGTACTATCTTTCTGGCAAAATTGCAAATTAAGCGCTACCAAACTAATTAAAATTAAAAACAACGTTTTCCTGAACATATTTACCCTCCTTAATTCATTGTAAAACGGAATAGTGTAAAGTATAAGAAATTTTCTGAAATTAAACCTCTTCCCGCATGAATCCTGCTATGAAAATTACATCTATAAGAACAGCAATAATTGCGATACTCATTAATTTCTATGTTGTGGAAATGAAGATGGGGATGATAATTTTGTGTTTCATTTACTTCATTGATAATATACTAACCTTCAATTTAAAGTCAAGAAATAATATCAGGCATCACACTTGCTCCACAAGTTGGTCTAAGCTCAGTGTTTTAGCCTCCTTGTAGAGAGAAACATGAAAATCATTCAATTGCTTTAGAAAACTGATTAATTGTATTTTTTGTTCTTCAGATAAGTTACCGCCCATTATTTTAATAACTTTTTTCATGTGTGGAAAAGTATTCTCAAACTCTGTTTTTCCTGTTTTAGTTATTCTGACTCTTTTTGATCGCTTGTCATTCGGATCGTCAAATTCTTCAATGAATCCCTTTTTTAAAAGTCTGTTTATGACCTCTATACCGGTGGGCACTTCAGTATAATTGACGTTTATGAGTTCCATTTTTCTCAGACTTTCAGCATGATATAATGTAGCTAAAAAGGTATGGCCGTCAATGCTCACCAGGTCAGAATCCACCAGCACCTTTTTGGAATAGACCTTAAAATGTTTAGACATCATTATCAGAAAAAAGGTGAGTTTGATATTTATGTCTCCCGGATGATGTCCTTTTGGCTGGTTAGGTTCGTTTAGATTATTGGACAACCGTGTTTGCTTAAAAAGCACTTCACTGTTGAGCCACAGAATAAATGACTCCAGGGACATCTCTTCGTGTTTTTTTTGAGCTGTGAACTCCTCCAATAAGGTGACCAATTCACTTAAAAGTTGATAAGGCTGTTTCATAGCATAATGCTCATTGTTAATTTATAAATCTTGTTAGAATAGCCAAATATAAACAATAATACTATAATATCCAAATATATTTTAATATTTACTTGAATATTAAATAATAATTGTTTATGTTGATGACGTTGCCATCATAGATGTCAATTTTATATCGATATTATTGAACTAATTAAAAAGCAAAAGAGCGGGCAGAGTAAATGAAAAAAAATACTAAAAGAGTTTGGATAATGAGCGGAGCAGTTGTTGTCACGGGTTTATTTATCAGTGTGACAATTGGTTTATTTTCCCAGGATAGTCGGGATAATTCTACCAGTTTACAAAGCACAGTCGTCACACGTCGAGATATTGGTTCATCGGTGTTAGCCACTGGTATCATCAAACCTATGGTAGGCGCTGAAGTACGTGTGGGCTCGCGAGTCTCAGGTATTGTGAAGCATCTTTATGTAAATATCGGCGACCAGGTAAAAAAGGGTGATCTGCTGGCTGAACTTGATCCTACTGAATTTCAAGCCAGGTATAATCAGGCTTTGGCGGCGGTGGAATCTGCCAGGGCAAATATGGATTTTGCCAGGTTGGACTTAGATCGGCAGCAATCGCTCTTGAAAAAAAGTTTCATTTCAAAAAATGAAATGGATATTGCGGAAAGAGGATTTGATGTCGCTAAGTCACAGTTTAAGCTAACCGAAGCCAGTTTGGAATATGAGAGAATTCAATTAGACTTCACAAAAATCCGCGCTCCAATTTCCGGGGTGGTGGCTTCGGTTTCCACTCAGGAAGGTGAAACCGTTGCAGCAAGTTTTGCTTCACCCACTTTTGTTACAATCATCGATTTGGAGCGTTTAGAGGTCTGGGCCTATGTGGATGAAACAGACATCGGCAGAATCAATGAAGGACAGGTCGCGACTTTTACCGTGGATACTTATTATAACACAGATTTTATTGGCCGGGTAACTGCCATCTACCCCACAGCCGAGATTCAGGATAACGTGGTTAACTATGTGACCATAGTTGAGATAACAGACAGCCAGGGCAAAATTCTGCGTCCTGAGATGACCACTACAGTCAGAATTTTATTGGAGACCCGGCTGAATGTGCTGACGGTACCCAATAAAGCCATTCGTCGGGAGAGCGGCAGCAAATTTGTCTGGGCGATAGAGAACAATCAACCAGTAAAGCGCGAGGTCAGGATTGGTTGGAAGGATGAAAATTATACCGAGATTCTGGAAGGACTGGAGGAAGGTGAACAAATCGTTATCGAAGATGTTGACTTGCAACCTACTTACAAATGAACAAATGAGGAGAAACATAATGATACAAATTCAGAAAATCAGCAAAACATACAGCAAGGATGGAAGTACTGCTGTCGAGGTGCTCAGGGATGTTTCTTTGACCATTACCCCAGGTGAGTTTGTGGCTATTGTGGGACCTTCAGGCTCCGGCAAGTCTACTTTGATGAATATTATTGGCCTGCTTGATCGTTCTACCAGCGGATCTTATCTGCTTGACGAACGGGAAGTGAGTGGGCTGAGCATCGATGAGTTAGCTAAATTACGCAACCAGAAAATCGGTTTTGTGTTTCAGACTTTTCATCTTCTTGAGCGAACCAGCGCTCTGGAAAATGTTGAACTTCCACTCATTTACTCGGATCGTTCTGATTTAAAAAGATTGGCTACGGACGCATTGCGTATTGTGGGACTGGAAGATCGAATGCAGCATTTCCCGAATGAACTATCCGGTGGACAGCAGCAGCGGGTGGCGATTGCCCGTGCTCTGGTCAATGATCCGGAAATTATTCTTGCGGATGAGCCAACCGGAAATCTTGACTCACGTTCAGGTCTGGAGATTATTTCCATTTGTCAGAATTTGAATCGCAATGGCAGAACGATTGTGCTAATTACTCATGATCAGAATATTGCAAACCATGCACAGCGCATTATAAGACTTGCTGATGGGCAGATTGTGAGTGATGAAAAAATCGTTGAGCCGAAAGATGCGGCTCTGGAAATAAGGTCATCTGGAAGCCCAAATTCATTTGGGATTCAACCTCGATGAATCGAGGCTTCCACTTGGACATATAACCCAATTGGAACTTGCGGATATTTCGGAAAGTGATTACGCTTAAATATAGAATTGCTTTGTAATAACAGGAGAACACGATGAAAAAAAGTCCAATGATAAAAAGCGGTTTTCGAACCATGCTGCGATACAAACTGCGAACATTTTTTATGATGATAGGAATCGTAGTGGGAATTACCGCCCTTACTCTGGTTATTTCACTTGGTAAAGGCTCAGAGAAAAAAATTATGGGTAATATTAGAAAATTATTTAGCGCCTCTGATATTATTGTCATGGCCGGCGGCGGCCAAATGTTGAGTGGTCGAACTCCTACCGGGCCGGTCACAACCTTGACTCTTGAAGATCTCGAAACAATTCAGGCAGAAATCTCAAATATCAATGTTTGGGATCCCATGCAGATGATCTCTGGCCGCGAGGTCAAATTTAAAGAAAAAAGCGCTAATATCAGGATTTTTGGCCATTCACCAAATGCCGAACAGGTCTGGAACAGGAGCGTCACCAGTGGTGAATTTTTCACAGAGGAAGATATCAGACATTCAGCTCGGGTAGCATTGCTTGGTACGGATGTTGTGGAGGAACTGTTCGGAGCGGATGATCCATTGGATCAACAAATCCGCATCGGCAATGCTCCATTTCGCGTAAAAGGGATTTTGACTCCTATGGGTATGGATCCGCATGGTATGAACAGGGATAATGAAATTTGGGTTCCAGTTACAACAGCAATGCGGCGTTTGCAAAATGTTGATTACATCATGTCTGCAAAGATTCGAGTGAAAACTACTGAAGGGATGGAAAATACTGCAGACCAAATTGCAGAAATGCTCAGAGAACGACACCATCTCGTGGAAGGCGAGCCGGATGATTTCCATATCATTACTCCCGTGCAAGTGCAAAAGATGGTTGCCAGTGCGACTAAAGTTTTCAATGTCTTTTTGCCATTAATTGCTGGTATCGCTCTGATTGTTGGGGCAATAGTAATAGCGAATTTAATGCTTATTACGGTCAACGAACGGACTGGTGAAATCGGACTGCGTAAGGCTGTCGGCGCCCGGTCGAAAGATATTCTCCTGCAGTTTCTCATGGAATCGACAGTCGTCACACTTGTTGGCGGGATCATAGGAATTTTGTTTGGAATACTTGGTGTGCGAGTATTGACGGTGATGATGAATCTTCCAGTGGTCATTTCCTGGCAGGCATTAATATTAGGGATTGTTTCTTCGACTGTTGTGGGACTTGCTGCGGGTGTTTTCCCGGCACGACGGGCAGCCTCCTTTGAACCAGTTGCCACGTTACGATGAAGCTATATCGAAATATTAAACTTTCGAGAAAAACACTACTCGCACACAAACTCAGAACTTTTCTGGCATTGTTGGGAATTACAATTGGTGTTGCCACAGTCATACTGATGATTGCCATCGGAAAAGGTGCGCAAAGTGCAGTGTTGCAAAATATTAAAGAAATGGGTGACAATTTGTTGGTTGTCAATGCTGGCCAGGTAAAAAAGATAGTCAGCAGAAGACAATTAGTAGGAAATGTCACAACGCTGGTGTTGAAGGATTACCAAGCCATTTCTGATGAATGTCCTTCAATCAAATTGGCGACGCCCACACAAAGCAAGGCACTTAAAGTTAAGTATGGGAATATCACAACCATGACTACTGTCCTGGGCACCACAAATGATTTCCGCGACATCCGCAATTTTCCGACAACCATTGGGCGGTTTTTCAATGAAGAAGAAAATAAAGCCATGCAGCGAGTTGCTGTATTAGGCACGGGGGTTCAAAATAATCTATTTGAAAATGAAGATCCTTTGGGAGAGACCATCCGCATTGGCAATATTCCATTTAAAGTCATCGGTGTTTTGAAATCGAAAGGAGTTAGCCCGGATGGCGCTGATCAAGACAATCAAATTATCATCCCTATAAATACAGCGCTACGACGTGTGTTTAATCTGGATTATATCAGAAGAATTTTTGTCAAGGTTGAAAAGCGAGAACTGATGGATGCGGCAGCGGTGGAAATAAGGCAATTGCTGCGTGACCGGCATCGTCTCGAACGTCGTGGAAAAGCGGATGATTTTACTATACAGAATCAAGTCAATATCCTCGAAGCTGAAAAACAAACCTCTGATATGTTTACAATGCTGATTGCGGGTATAGCTGCCATTTCTCTGTTTGTTGGTGGTATAGGCATTCTGGCTATCATGCTGCTTTCTATCAAGGAAAGAATCAATGAAATTGGATTACGCATGGCAACCGGCGCCCGACCCAAGGATATTTTAGTGCAGTTTATTTCCGAGGCTTTGATACTGGGAATGACCGGCAGCTGTTTGGGTGTGATTATTGGTATAACGGGCGTTTTTATTGTACAGTACGGGACGGCGTGGCAAGCTCTGATTTCGTATGAATCTCTCACCCTGTCGCTGTCTTTTTCTCTTTCGATAGCTCTGATATTTGGCGTTTACCCGGCGAGGAAAGCTTCACTGATGCATCCGATTGATGCATTACGCGCCGAATGACTCGCGGTTTTTTTTGCTTTTTTCTACACTCATCGGTTGAATACAGTTCATCTGATGAATAGGAGTATTTTACAGAAGCCGAATTGTTGTATTCAGGGAACGCTCAGAAATAATTTGTTACACTAAAGGCAACTACATTCTAAATCTCGTATTTTTCAGCAAAAGCCACCAAGGCTGCCTCAAAAATAGCCAAAGGCGGGCGGACCAGGCCTGCACCGATCTGGCCTATACCTGGTTCTTTATGAGCGATGCCGGTATTAACGCGAGGGGTGATGCCGGTTTCAACCACTTTTCGGATGTCAATACCTGTTGGCGTCCCACGGAAATTTAACTGCGGAATAGTGAAATATTTATGTTCACTAAAAGCGATTTCATACATTTCCATAGTCGTGTTCACAGCGTCCCTGGGCGAGCCGCTGACGAAAGTGACTATGGCTGGCGCCGCTGCCATGGCAAATCCCCCGATTCCCGCTGTTTCCGTAATGGTGCTGTCGCCGATGTCGGCGTTGGCGTGTTCATCGCCGTAGCCCGGAAAGTAGAGTCCTTTAGGTATCTGCGCTGGCGCAGTTAACCACAGGTCTTCCAGACCACTGACTCGAATACCAAAATCGGTGCCGTTACGAGCCATAGTCGTAACGATAGTGCTACCCGCAATGCCGTGCGCTGCATCAGCCATAACTTTGCAGGCTGCCATCACTGGATTGAGTACACTCAACGCATTTTCGCCAATCGCCTTCAGCACTTGAGAGCTAATTTTGCTGTCCTTGCACGTTTTGGCGATATTAGGAGCTAGCGACTTCAAATATAATATAGAGCCTGCTTTGTTGCGATTATGCCCCTCATCACCCATGTGGAGAGCTTCCGAAAGCAGCGCCTTGATGTCAATTCCGCCGCACGCCTCAATAGCTTCCTTCAAAACTGGGGACATGACTTCCTCCATCCATTTCAACCGATTCTGTACCTCTGCATCAAAGGCGCCGTAGCGCAACACTTTGCCGTATCCTTCATTCAAATTGGAAAACGCGCGATTACCATGGATTTGGTTCTCAATGATATAAACCGACATCGATGATGAAGTGACGCCAGCCATTGGTCCAACTGTTTGATGGTGGTGACAGGGCTCAAGCTCGATTTTGCCGCTTTCAACCAAAATTTGGGCTTCCTTCTCATTTTTGGCTTCCCCTTCGAATATGAGTGCGCCTGTAATGGCTCCTCTCATGGGGCCGGAAGCATGTTCCCAGGTAATTGGCGGCCCGGCATGTAGTAGCAAATTATCTCGCATGTCGGGGATTACATCGCGGGCCTTACCCAATCCAATCAAAACGGCCCGGGCTTCAATCATGTTTTCTGTTGCTTCTTTGTTAGCTTGATCAATGTCCATAGTTGGCTCCTTTCCAAGCACTTCAACTGTATTGAAGCATTAATTTATTTTTATGATCGGCGTAATCATTGCGAATCGTCGTTCTTAATCAATAGCGTAAATCTATGTTCATAAACAATGTACCGAATTATTTCTTCATTCGCTGCAAAATAGAGATCAGCTTCTCATTGCCTCCAGCAGGAGGCCGCCAGTCAACGTGAATAACTGAAGCCTGCTGTTTTGAGACACTTGCAGAGAAGGACTCCAAACCAACGTTGATGACATGTACAGATTTGTGTAAAACTTCAAGATCTACCGGAGGAAGTTCATTCGGTTCACCAACGGCCTGCAAATGATTTCCAACATAAGCGCAAGCAACTCTGGTACTGGTCTCGATGCGTGCACCAGCGGCCTGTAAACATTCGATTTGGGCGGACAGGTCCTGAGGATCTTCATCTGTGCCAACGATAACTACAACTATTTCTAAATCACGACCACCCTTTTTTGCATGCGCACGCGCTTTGGCAATGGCTGGAGCAAGCTCACCAGCTGGGTCCGGGTGAGCGCCGTAGCCCAGCACGACATCCAGCAAAATAACCGCGACAGCGGGATCATGGGCTTCCTGCTCTAACCACTGCAGACGCAGAGTGTGGTCCAGCATTGGATGGGGACGACCGACCGTGAATTCATCCTCACCGAGGTCGAGGATGGTGTGTCCCTGGCTAATTTGCGAATCAGTTAGTTTGTGTTCTTTCCTCAACGGGATATTGGAATAAATAACCGACAGATAATTTTGTAAAATGAGCAGGCTTTCATGGGCCAGAGTACCACCTGAAAAAAGGCCACGCAGATAGAGCTGCCCACTGGCCAGGGAACTTGCTTGCGATCTCCCGCTGGGAGTCGATACGGTTGTTGAGGCAGCCAGTCTGACGGCCAGTTCTGCAGCTTCATCGAGGGAACTGGTTAAATGCAGATTGTCTCCTTGTTCGCAGTTAGAAGGAGAGGGATATCCGATGAAATTCACAACAACAGGTTTGTCGGCTCTGCGAGCGTTTTGCAGCAGGATTGAAGCTACTTCAGGCGCAGGAGGCTTTGAGATGAGAACAATAGCTTTCGTTTCAGCATCGCGTGCGAGCAGATCCAGGGCCTGTCGAGCAGTCACACCACCGACTTCACTGGAAATGTCTCGTCCACCCGTTCCCAGCGCATGAGTGATACCGCTGCCTAACTGGTGAATCCGGGCGGTTACCTGCTGCAAACCGGTTCCAGATGCACCAACCAGGCCAATCGGTCCCCTACGCACATGGTTTGCAAAACCAAATCCAATGCCATTAACAATGGCCGTTCCACAATCCGGTCCCATTAGTAACAGTCCTTGTTTACTGGCTTCTTTTTTTAATTGGACCTCATCTTTTAACGACACATTATCGCTGTAAAGAAAAACATTTTTCTGAAAGCGCAACGCTTCTCTGGCCACATCCGCAGCATATTTTCCTGGCACAGAAACAAGTACCCACCTGGCATCTGGTAAAATTTTCACCGCTGCTTCAATACTTTTGGGCTGGTACTCCTGATCGCCTATTTCACGTTGTCGATTAAGCAAGTTATCGACTTCAGCTAACGCGGCTTCTACAGCAGCCTCTCCATCACCTTCGAGGCTGATTATCAGGTCATCGGGTAAAGCTGCTTCTGCTTCTTCGGACAAAAGGCCATTCTGTTTGAGTATTTCCTTGTTGGGCTCCAGTCCCATCATAATCCCGGCGTTGCTGATGCCGGGCAGGGCCATCAGGGCAACCTGTAATTCCATCAGAACGAGTGAATCATAGTAAGCGCCTCGTCGAATTTCTATTTTTGTCACCGTTATACACATCTCCAGGGATTTGAAAACTAATTGTAATGTGTGAAATTATTGATAAATTTATATTTATTTATAAAAAACAAATAAAAAAGTCAACACTTATTTACACTAATAAATATTTGCAGGATTGATTGTTTTTTAGATATTTATTTTGATTTGTTATAAATAATTTTATATATTTGTATACTAACCTGGCGAACAAAACGATAAGGAGTGAATATGAGTGCGCCAAGCAAAGCTAATATAGTCAAGCCGGCCAATCCGGCACGAC
>CAZIKB010000004.1:0-126049 GCA_964539665.1 uncultured Cytophagia bacterium | reverse complement strand
CTTATGAAGATAGGGGTTTCAAATATAACTGTTGCACTTATTACTTGAACATGCGTAAAATAAATATAGACAAAACTGTCTCTAATTAGTATTTACCAATTTTCTACTAAGGATATGAAATTATTTATAAATTATTAATAATCAATAAGTAAAGAGATATTGATTCGTTTGTCTTTGAAAAAAATATTGTTGGTATCAAGTTTGTTTTACAATATAATAGTGATTTTGTCCTCACGTTTTTTACTTTTTGCTTGTAATTTGAAAAGGGTATTTTATATTCTAATAAAAGAGAAGAATCTAAGATATGTATTCATTCACAAATACACCTGGACAGTGAACTTGAAATTAATATAACTTTATTGATTAATAATAACAGAAAGTAGACAATATGATGAAAGAAAAGGAAATTCCTTGTATTGGGTGGCAGGAAACATTCAATGCTGCTTTAGATATCTTTGCTTTGATTTCAAAGGACTTCGAATTTTTAAAACTAAATCAAGCTGGATATAAGAGTCTTGGCTTAAAGCCTAAAGATGTTATTGGAAAAAAATGTTACGAAATTGTGCACGGTTTGGATGCTCCAATTAAAGGCTGTCCTTGTGAAAAGGCGCTAAAAACAAAAACTGCGTTAAGTGGGGAGGTAGCTGACCATGGACGGTATTACATAACAACAGCATCCCCGATATTGGATGAAGAAAATAATATTCAAGCTTTCGCTCATACAGTAATAGACATAACTGATCAAAAATTAATAGAGGAGTCATTAAAAAAAGCAAATGATACGCTTGAAAGCAGAGTAAAGGAACGTACTGCGGAACTTAAAAGAACCAACAAGGTACTAACAGATGAAGTTAAAGAACATAGTAAAGCAGTGCAAGCTCTTAAAAAATCGGAATCAATATTGCAAAAACAGAGAATAACATTAGAACAAAAGAACATGGCATTAGGTGAAATCATCACTCAGATTGAGATTGAAAAAAGCAAAATTAAAGAAGAAATAAATTCAAATGTAGAAAGGATTATTTACCCTCTTCTCAAAAGGTTAAATATCGAGAATGGCGCAACCATATATGTTGATTTAATCCATCATCATTTAGAAAACCTTACTTCCTCATATGGTAGCAAATTAACAAAAAAAAGTTATAAACTCACTCCCCGAGAGATTGAATTATGCAATTTGATTAAGGCTGGCCTCCCGAGTAAAGACATCTCTAAACTGTTAAATATTTCTATTACAACTGTTGATAAACACCGCAGAAATATTAGAAAAAAATTGGAAATAACCAACAGAGAAATTAATTTAACATCCCTACTCCGAGAGCTTTAAATATATATTTTCTCTATCCAATAATAAGTATTTTATATACCCATTCCATACCTATTAAAGCCTTATTGATTAATAATACAAAAAAGTTATTTTAGTATAGTCAAAAGTTGTTTAAATGACTGATTAGGGATTGTACATCAATAACAATAACATTCATTTAATACAAAGGTTATTTAGAAGTATCACTAATGGCCTTTGCTAAGCAAAATGGATAACCATAGTTATAGATTTTTCGTCGCTTCTCAGAATGGCAAAAATAATAGTTTTCGTTCAAGTACTAGATATTTAAGTGATACTATCCAATTTTACACTTTTGTTATAGAAATTAAATTATCTACATGTTTGCGTAACTTCTTGTGATGTATAATATTTATTGTTAATTTATCAGGTCTATCTGTACTATTAGTTAAATTATAATTTATTATATTTATTCATAAAATACGGAGATGCTTTATGCACAAGACATACTATTTTCTATTTATGTTTACTGTTGCAGCGTTATTATTGCTGCCGCAGCAGGGTTTCACACAAGGATATGTTGGCCCTGAAAGATGTTTGGAATGCCATGGTGCAATCAAAATGGATGCCTCTGGGTGGCGATCATCCATGCATGCGAATGGCTATTCCTATGTACCAGATGATTCTCATTCAATGGAAGATCTTTTTGGGATTATTAATGATTGGGCCCCGGACGGCGTGCCAAACGGCATTGACGATTTCAAAGACGGTTTGGATTTCAATACCCTCCCCGATTCTGTCAATCCCTTCAAGGATTTTAAACCCAATGCGCCAATTTTGGCTTATTCTGCTCAAGATGGCTATACTGTTACCATTGGTACCCGAACTCACAAGGTTTATATGACCTATGGTGGAAGTGGCCTCTACAAACAGCGCTATATGGTGAAGATCAACACCGATGAAGGTGAATCCAACGACTACTACATCTCACCGGTTCAGTTCAATGATAAGACCCATGCGTATGCGAAACCGTATCACCCGGAGACCTGGTACAACACCGCCACCGACAACCTTCCTATCGATTATACAACCCGGGCCCTGGCAGGAACCAAGGGTAAAAGTCTTGCTAAAGGGTGTTCGGGGTGTCATGCGACGGGACTGGAGTTGGTGAATGACGGCGATGAGTGGGTCATGAGTGCGGCCGGCGTGAAAGACGATGCACCGTATGCAACTTTAAACAATGTATTTGATATTGATGGCGATGGTGACCTGGACCAAATCAATACCACCTGTGAGCGTTGTCATGGGCCAGGCAAAACTCATGCAGATACTACAATGTCAGCGGCTGATATTATCAATCCCAAAACAGATTTAACAGCCGAACAAGCCAACAATCTTTGCGGCATGTGCCATAACCGCGGTAAAAGCAAACCCAATAACACTTTTGGCTTTCCTTTTGCCGACGACCAGGATCTTCTGGCTACGTGGTCCACTTGGTCCGTCGGTGACCTGGTCGCTAATATTTTTACCGACGGCGGCGGCGACTGGCCGGATGGCAAAACATCCAAGAAACATCGTCAGCAGTATTTGGGTTTTATTGAAAGCAACAAACCAGCTCATCAAGTTACTTGCTATCAATGCCATGATGTTCACAACACAGAGAAACATCACATGCGAACCGAAATTACCGAAGATGGTGTAGCGATTGCAACAGAGAACGATAACAATACGCTCTGTTTAGCCTGTCATGCGGGAGAGGGTGAATTTTCAAACCTTAGATCAACCACAATAGCCAACATTATCGATCCCGATAGTCTGGCACTTGTCACCAAGGAAGTACAGCGTCATACCCGTCACCCTTACGATCCTGAAGGTACCGGCGCCAGCCGCTGCTCCAAGTGCCACAATCCTAAGGCTGCGAAATCGGCTGTAGCATACGATATCCATTCCCACACTTTTCAAGTGTTGTCTCCTCAAAATACACTGGATTTAATTATGCCTAATTCCTGTGCTTTTTGCCATGATGACAATGCTTTTGGAGAGGGAGCTAAGGATTCCTTGATAGCTGTTTGGGATAATCCGGAAGACGTCACTATTGCAACCTGGGGCGCCAATTATTTTCCAATGTGGGATGCACCACAGCAAATTGGTGTGCTTGAAGCTTTGCAGATACCGGCCGGTGGAACGGAGCCAGTTCTGGATGGTATTGCCGATGCTATTTGGTCTGAGGTGCCTTCTGACACCGTCAATTTGATCGTCGATGGCGTACACAACTCGGCTATGTGGGTTGAATTGAAAGCCTTGTATACAGATACGGACTTGTTTATGTACGCTAAATGGCCGGATACTTCCATGACCGTACGCAGACAGGAGCTCGTTTACCAGGATGGAACCTGGGCAACCTCAGCAGAGACCGACTTGATCCGGGAAGATCGTATCGGTATATTCTGGCCGATGACGGAAATTGGTGACTTTGAAAGTCGTGGTTGTTTGGCCACCTGCCACAATACCCGTGAGCGTTGGGGTAAATATATTGATGCTGGCGAATTAGGTGATATGTGGCATTTAAAGGGAGCCAGGAGCTTGCCCGGTGGATATGTAGATGACAAGTTTTTAAATAGTACTGTTGACATGGGCGGTGACGGTGGACGTCACGGCGATGCCTCGGGTTCAACCTTTGTATATGGCAATAATTTGTCAAGTGGTGCGCCGCAGTGGATGGGACCAGCACATGATACGGACCCGGCAGCGCTTTACGATGACACCTGGGCAGCAGAACCGTTCCCGGGAACCTGGGCTGTCGCTGCACAGACGTATGATGCCAATGCCGGTTGGGTAAACGGCGATCGTTTACCTAAATATGTTATGACCACACCTGTACCGGGTGGTGCGCGAAGCGACGTCCGTGCTGGCGGTAAGTGGACTGATGGTTACTGGACTGTCGAGATGAAACGTGCCTTGGATACGGGAGACACAGAACATGATGTGATTTTTAATGATTTAAGTAAAGACTACATGTTTGCAGTCATGACCATTGACAACGGTACGCAGCCAGCGGGTCGAGTTTTCCCGAATCTTCACGCACATCAAGGTGGAAATTACGAACTCTTGAATTTTAGTGACGTAGTAGTTAGTGTTGAGGAAACGTTGGCAGAAAATGTCCCGGAATCCTACGAGTTGGCACAAAACTACCCCAACCCGTTTAATCCAACTACAAACATCGAGTTTGATGTCGCACAACAAGGTAAAGTGACTTTGAAGGTGTTTAACATTCTTGGTGAAGAGGTTGTAACCGTTATAGACAAAGTCATGCCAGCCGGACATCAAAGTGTTACATTTGACGGAGCAAGTTTGGCTACGGGTGTCTATTTTTACCGACTCGAAGTGAATGACTTTGCACAGACTAAGAAGATGCTATTGATGAAATAAGGTCATATGACCAGAGGAGAAAATTAAGTTTTATATTTCAAAATTAACTCTTTTTATGTAAAAGTTTGCCGCCGGGCTCTCTCGGCGGCTAACTTTTATATTATAACCTACGATCTGAGAATGAATGATCTGAATGAATACATTCTACGTGCGCTACTTTTCATTTTATTGTTCTTCGGATGTCAATCTCAAAATGATACCACCCACCCTTTAATTTTAGATTTAAAACATGCTAATGAAATAGCTGTTTTTGAAAATCACTATGACACTTATTTTGAGTGGCTTAGAAGAAATCAACAAAGTCGAATTGCCATCCATTTTGATACCCATATCGATTTAAATTGGATACGTGATAAGGACCTGAATGCACTTATATCCACTAAAGATTGGCGCCTGGCCAAAAAAATGGCCATGCATCCAACCGAAACCTATCTTCCTGAAAGAAAAATATTACATGTAGGTAATTGGTTCTACCCAGCGTTTAAGGCTAACATGATTCGAGAATTGATCTGGGTTGTTCCGGACTCTGCACTGAATGGCGATGATTGGCTGAACAAATTTAAATTGGGTTTACGCTTAAATCAAAAGAACATTACTGCCGCCGAAATTGAATCATTCCATTTTGAAGGATTAATTATTAAAGGTGTTTTATACGGACTGCCAATTACTATTTGCGCAATAGAAGAAATCCCAGGCATTGAAGAATTTGTACTTTTGGATTTTGATATGGATTTTTTTGATTTTAACAGTGCAATTTATCTTGATCGACTGTCTGTTCCTCGTATCTGGCCGGAGAATGTTATCAAGGTTTTGCAAGCTAAAAGAATTCGTACTGATCAAGTAACCATTTCATTTTCGGTTGAAAACGGCTATACTTCACTAAGCTATAAATGGCTCGGTGAAGAACTTTTCTTACGACTTTCAAAAAATCGTAAGAAAAATATTAAAGGATTTGAATTAATGCAGGAAGGTTTCATTAATCGTGATCGAAGCAATTTAGAACGCGCAATATCAAAATTTGAAAAAGCTAGCCAATTACTCCCTAAAAATCCTGCGCCTGTTTTTGGGCTCAGTTTAATTTATGGAGAATTAGGCAAAAAAGATTTAGCCGAAAATTATCTTCAACAAGCCTATAAGCTCGATAAAAAGTATGGTGCAGCTTTGCTTTATTTAGCTGACAATTATTTTTATGATCAAAAATACAAAGACGCCGCTTCCACCTATAAGCAAATAAGAAGGGCTTCGCCACAGGTGGCACAGCATATTCAGAGGCATTATGCTCAATGTCAACAAAATCTGGGTAATTTCCCAGAAGCCATAAAGGCATATAAACGTGTGCTCAAGTGGCAACCAAATCAGCCAGAGGTAATTGAAAATCTTGGCGATTGTCTTTTTGAAGAGGGGAAGGAAACTGAATTTTTAAATTATTACAAATCAGGGCTGCAAATTGACTCAAATAGTCCAACTCTTCATGGGAAATTAGGTAAATATGAATTGCGCATGGGCAACCACCAGGCAGCCATGGAGAATTTCAAGTCAGCGCTTCAAGTAATGCCTAATTACACAGAAAGCCAGTTTTACCTTGCTGCTGTGTTAAAAAAGTTAGGTCAACACGAAAAAGTGAAAGTTGCTTTAAAACGGGGTGAGGAAATTGATCCCGGTTGGGCAACCAAAAAAGGAAATATGGGGGTGATGCTTTTGCGTTTGGGCCGAACAGAGAAATCACAAGAAATTTTTGAGATGATAAATTTGCTTTATCCAGAAGATGAAGTTGCACGGCAGAACTTGAAGATAGTTACAGCTCAAAAAAATAATCCATGACATTTGGGCTATACCACGACGATCCTTTTTATTATATTGTTGTTAACTACTGCTAAACTAAAATATCCTGTGTGAATCAAAGGTAAATTGGGGGGCGCAGCCGGAAAGTCGTATTGTCCATAATTAATGAACAAAAAAACAATTAGTTGCGTTGGTCATTTCCTGAAATAATGGATTTTCGGTCACGCTTGTAGCGCAGTGGAGCCGTAATTTTAAATCATGAGGTATGTAGAGAGCGATGAATTCAGAAAAAAAATCGAATAAAGGCTTTGATTTATTAAGCATCAAACCAGTTAAGAAATTAATATTATGGTCCGGTTTTCCTTATATTTTTCAGGTTTTAACTTTATTTATATTTGTAATACTTGCCACTATTGATTGGAATTTATTCGCACCAGAGGCGGTTGACGATAAACTGTATGCAAAAACTAATATTGTCAATTTACTGATTTGGGGCTTATGGTGGCCAGCGATGGTTTGGGTGGCTGTGTTTTTGGGTCGGATCTGGTGTATGATTTGTCCATTAGAATTAGTTTCTAATTTTTCAGAGCGACTTGGAAAGCGTATGGGTATTAAACAACGTATTTTAGGCAAATGGTTGCGTTCTGGTGCGTTAATTCTCGGGTTGTATGCGCTCATTCAAATGCTGGTCGCTGGCATGCATTTGCACCGGGTACCAGCTTACACCTCCATTTTTTTGTGGGGCTTGCTTGCTGCTGCTGCAATTGTCGGCCTTTATTTTAAAGACAGAGCCTTTTGCAGCGGATTTTGTCCGTTGGATCTTTTGCTGAATGCCTATGGTCGTGGGGGAATGTTGGCTGTGCGAGTGAATTCAAAAAAGACATGTGTGGATTGTACAGGCAAGAATTGTTTGAGAGCCAGTAACCGAACCAAACTGGATGCCCGCAGTTGTCCAAGCCTGTTGAATCCATCTAAGTTGAACAGTAATAAAGATTGTCTTGTGTGTGTTCAGTGCATTAAAGCTTGTCAACCAGATAATATGCAACTTGTTATTCGTCGACCTTTTCACCCCTCGGATTCACGCGAAACACAGACATCCTGGCCACTAACCTTGTTTGTTATCCTTGTTTCTGGTTTTGTAACCTATGAACTTACCACCGAGTGGACTGCTGCAAAAAGTGTCTTTCTCTGGATTCCTACCCAAATTACAGATTTAATCGGGCTTTCCAGTTTGGGGGGCTGGATTAAGGGCGTGTGGACGTTGTTTATTTTTCCATTATTCTTGTGGCTCATTATGGGATTTACGATGGTGGCACTTAAAGCAGCAGCCAACATTTACGAGGCATGGCGTCGTTTGGCTTTACCGGTTACAGTCATTATTGCCGCCGGGCATATGGCCAAAGGAATTGCAAAATTTGTATCCTGGTTTGGATTTTCACCCTATGCTTTAAAGGATCCCATTGGAATAAATACTGTTTTGGGCATAAATACAAACAATATAGCGAAACCTGCTTCTCTATTAAGCAAACCGGTTGTTTCTGTAATTAGTCTAATTCTAATTATATTCGGATTTATTTTTGCTATACGTGAATTCCGACTGACTCATCCTTCAGTGAACAATCGCTGGATTGTTCCCAAATTTGCCATATTCATATTGTTCGTCGTTTTAGTATTCGGTTGGCGTTTTTAATAAGGGTGAAATTATCCTGTTTTTACAACCCGTCACAAATGGTTAATATTTTTGTCAATGTAATTCCAATGATTTCACTCATGAATGTGCGGAATTCAAAGTTGATTTTTTGAATAGATAAATGTTCAAAAAAATGCTTGTAATTTATTGTCTGAATTGTAAATTAGTGTGGCAATTAAGTGAAGCGGTAATTAACTAAGTACCTTAATTATTATGAAAAAGTATTATTTTTAGTTGAAATTTAGATTGGTGGCTCCCATATTGTAAAAAAATAAAAGGAATAATTAATTTTAAAAAGAAAGGAGCCACCATGAAGAGTATAGCAAGAAAGGCTAAAAATATCAAGGAAAAAAAAGAAGTTAGAGAGTTGGGTGAGATAGAGAATATGAACACGAAGGTTGCTTTGATTCAGGCGCTGATTCCGATTGGTTTGGAATACGTAAGGGAGTTGCTACAACAGGAAGTGTCGCAACTGGCAGGTTCTCGTTACGCTCGGCGCGGGGAATCGGGAAACGGGAACTATCGCTGGGGTCAACAGGGCGGGTCGATTTATTTAGGTGACCAGAAAGTAGCGATAGAAGTACCCAGAGTTCGGAACGTAGAGACGTGTAAGGAAATTTCTTTGCAGAGCTATCAAAAGCTTCAGTCACCGAGCAAGTTCGACGAGAAGCTTCTTTTGAAGGTTTTATATGGTCTTTCCTCTCATCAGTATGTGAAAGTTGTTGAGACGGTTCCTGAGAGTTTTGGTTTGAGTGCCTCGACGGTCTCTCGTCGTTTCATTAAGAGCAGTAAGAAGAAGCTCGAAGAGTTAGAGGGGCGTCGTTTAGAAAAGTATGATTTTGTTTCCATTATTCTGGATGGCAAATCTCTGGCAGACGAGCAGGTGCTTATCGCCGTTGGCATTACCGTAGAAGGCGATAAAATTATCTTAGGATTTGTCCAGACGGCCAGTGAGAATGCTTTGGTTTGCAAAGAGTTTCTGGAGAACTTGATAGAGCGTGGGCTTGCTTACCAACAGGGATTGTTATTTGTTATCGATGGTTCAAAAGGGATTCGTAAGGCCATTGACGATGTTTTTGGAGACTATGCAGCGGTACAACGGTGTCAGTGGCATAAACGGGAGAATGTTGTGGCTTATTTGCCTAAAACCAAACAGAACAACATGAGAAAGAAGCTTCAGAAGGCGTATGAGGAGCCCACTTACGAAAAAGCCGTACAATCCTTAAAAAGAATTCGAACAGAACTGAAGTTGCTCAATGAATCTGCAGTCAGGAGTCTTGATGAAGGGTTTGAGGATACCCTTACTTTACACCGCCTCGGCGTGTTTGAAGAATTAGGAATAAGTCTAAAAACCACCAATTGTCTGGAGTCTATTAATGGCCAGGTAGCCCGTTTTACCAGGCGGGTTACATATTGGAAAAACAGTAATCAAAGACGTCGTTGGGTGGCCTGTGCGCTTTTAGAAATAGAAAAAGGACTTAGAAAAATTAAAGGATACAGACATCTGCCTATGTTACGAAAAGCTCTACAACGAGAACTAAAAATTCAAAACCAAATGGCTGCATAATAAAACGGAGCCATCTTTTTCAACTAAAAATGGTATTGACTCATTATTAAATCTTTTATATGTAATATAAAGCGAAGGAGTAGATAATGAAAGTTCTTACATATATTGTACTTATAATTAGTTGTATTGTCACTAACTTATTATTCGCCCAGCAGTGTGTAGAATGCCATAAAGAAATCACTCCCAACATCGTCTCTGATTGGCAGCTCAGCAAACACAGTCAGAATGAAGTAAACTGTTCGGTATGTCATGGCGATGGGCATACCTCAGTGAGTGATATTGAAAAAGTCACATTGCCTACGCCAGAAACCTGTGCAACCTGTCATGAAGACCGGGTAGAGGAATTTAAAAAAGGCAAACATGCATTTGCATGGGCCGCACTGAAAGCAATGCCTACAACGCATTGGCTGCCAATGGCTTTAAATGAAGGTATGAAAGGCTGTGGCGGTTGTCATAAGATTGGTTTGAAAAGTGACGAGGATATTAAAAATCTAAAAAAGAAAGGCGCTGGTTTTGGCGTGGCTTCCTGTGATGCTTGTCACACACGACATACATTTTCGGTAAAAGAGGCCAGGCAGCCGCAAGCGTGTCAAACATGCCACATGGGATTTGACCACCCGCAGTGGGAAATGTATTCTAGCTCCAAGCATGGAGTACGTTTTTTGTTAAAGCAAAACAAAACATTACCTGAAGGCGTGGCGGCTCCTACGTGTCAAACCTGCCACATGCCAGACGGCAACCACGCCGTGAAGACAGCCTGGGGATTTCTAGCGGTCCGTTTACCTTTACCTGAAGATGAACAGTGGAAGGCAGACCAGGTGACCATTCTACAGGCCTTGGGAGTGTTGGATCCCGAAGGCAATCCAACCAGCCGACTGGATGTTGTCAAGGCGGCTGATGTAGCGCGACTTACCTCAGAAGACTGGCAAAAAGAACGCGACAAAATGCTTCAGGTTTGCAGTGATTGCCATTCTGATAATTTCGCAAAAGCGGAATTAGAAAAGGGTGACCAGATGATCAAGGAAGTCGATCATTTGCTGGCAGAAGCAATTCGCATAATAGCATCTTTGTATAAGGACGGTACCCTGAAAAAACCCGAAAATTATGCCTTTGCTTTTCCAGATTTATTGACTTTTCATGATGCCCCTACTCCTATTGAGCAGAAATTGTTCGTAATGCACCTTGAACATCGTATGCGGGCATTTCAAGGTACTTTTCATGCAAACCCGGATTATGCTCTGTGGTACGGTTGGAGTGAAATGAAGCGCGATTTGACTGAAATTAGAGCCATGGCTGAAGAACTGCGACGGAGGCATTAAGCAAAAATGAGTAAAATAGACATGAGGTTCCCGATTAGAACATTCAGGAATGACAAGAAAAGGCTGTTTTCGGTCAAACACTAGATAATTTAGTTGATTTTTTCAATAGTCTTGTAAAGTAACTAACGGAAAAAACTTTCATAATATATCATTTTTTTGTTGATTTATCACAAATTATTCAATACATTTGGCGTTTGCTATTTCCATTCAAATTGAATATGTTATATTTTTGACGAAGGTTAACTATGACTATAATTATTAATTTAAAATAAATGTAAGAGGAAACTAATGACACCTGATTCAAAAAATGTAAACGAACCTACCGAAGACAGGAGCGAAGCACAGCAACCCAAAGGAATATCCCGTCGGAAGATCGTAAATTTATTGTTAGGCGGTGGGCTTTTAACAACATTTGGTTCGATGTTCGTGCCGTTGATCAACTTTGTTATTCCGCCGAAAGTAGAAGAAGCTGCGCAGAACAGTGTGGTCGCAGCAAAAGTTGGAGAAATTCCTCCAAATTCTGGCAAGATATTTCGATTTGGTTCAAAACCAGGAATCATAATTCATAATCAGCAAGGAGAGTATGTTGCTTTTTCAGCGATCTGCACTCATCTGGATTGCACCGTTCAATATCGTTCGGATTTTAAGCATATCTGGTGTGCCTGCCACAACGGACATTTTGACTTAACGGGTAAAAATATTTCTGGTCCTCCGCCACGTCCTTTGGAAGCCTATAAAGTGGATATACGTGACGAAGATATCGTGGTCACCCGCACTGCTTAAAGTTCATTAATATTGTTGAAAAATATAGGAAAATATTATGCCACAAGTTGATAGTGAATCAAAAATAGAAACAAAACCCGTTTCAAATGAAAAAGTGGGACATAAAATGTTACTCTGGTTCAGAGAACGCTATGATACCAGCGCTTTAGAATACTTTTTTATGAAAAAACAGGTGCCAATACATCGCCACACTATTTGGTATTATTTTGGTGGGATCACACTGTTCTTTTTTGTGATACAGGTGTTTACTGGCATATTACTATTGCTTTATTACAGACCAACTGCGGAAGCGGCATTTGAAAGCGTACAATTTATCATGACCGAAGTCAGATTTGGATGGTTGATTCGTTCTATTCATAGTTGGTCTGCGAATCTAATGATCCTGGCTGCATTTATACATTTGTTTAGTGTGTTTTTTATGAAGGCTTATCGGCAGCCAAGAGAACTTACCTGGGTGAGCGGGGCATTACTTTTTGGTCTGTCTCTATTTTTTGGATTTTCAGGATATCTACTCCCGTGGAATGAATTGGCGTTTTTTGCTACAAAAGTTGGCACAGAAATAGTAGCTATTGTGCCGTTTATTGGTGATTTTTTGTTGAAATTTATGCGTGGTGGCGAGGACGTAACCGGCGCTACTCTAACTCGTTTTTTTGGTTTCCATGTCGCAGTATTACCAATGATGTCCACAATGCTATTGGTTTTTCACCTATGGGGGGTTCAGAAGCAGGGAATGAGTTTACCAATTCATTTAGAAAAGAAAAAAGATACACTTAAAGCCATGTCGTTTTTTCCAAGTTTCTTGATGCGAGATATACTTGGATGGATCTTAGCCTTGGGAGTCCTGGTAGCTATTGCAGCTTTGTTTCCCTGGGAACTTGGCGTCAAGGCTGATCCTTTTGCACCCGCACCGGTTGGTATAACCCCGGAATGGTATTTTATTTTTATGTTTCAAACATTAAAGTTTATTCCACCTATGGTTTTATTTATGGAAGGTGAAGCATTGGGCATATTAGGTTTTGCTCTTATTGGCGTAGCTTTTTTATTGGTTCCGTTTTTAGACCGTAAATCCAGGTTAGGGGAATCGAGTAAATTATTTACTATTATTGGAGTTTTTGCATTAATTTACATAATAATCATGACCATTTTTTCATATACTGTCCCACAGACATTTTAATCTTTAGAAAAGGATATAAATATATGCGAAATAAAGTAATAGTGATACTATCGATATTATCTTTTTTAGGTAACATTACTATCATTTTAGCTCAGGAACAAGCGCAATCCGCAAAAGTAAATAGCTGTGTATCCTGCCATTTGGAAATGGGAGATGAATATGCTGTTCCTGTTGAAGGCATGAAAGAGGATGTTCATGCTCAACAAGGTCTGTCATGTGCAGACTGTCATGGGGGCGATCCCGAAGCAGGCCTGGATGGAGATTCAGAAGCTTCAATGAATCCGGCAAAAGGATATATTGGTGTACCTAAACGGTCAGAGATACCCGAGCTCTGTTCCCGATGCCACAGTGATCCCAATTATATGCGCCGCTTTAATCCAAGGGTTTCGACAGAACAGTTAAGCCGTTATAAAACAAGTGTTCATGGTGAACTTTTACAAAAGGGTGATACGAAAGTTGCTACATGTATAGATTGTCATGGTGTACACGGCATTCGAAATGCAAAAGATTCACGTTCTTCGGTTTATCCCATAAATATTCCTGATACATGCGGAAAATGTCATGCCGATACAGAATACATGCAGGAGTATGGTATCCCAACTGATCAAATAAACAAATATGCAAGTAGTGTTCATGGTAAAGCTTTGTTAGAAAAAGGCGATCATGCAGCGCCGGCCTGTAATGATTGTCATGGAAATCATGGTGCGACACCTCCTGGTGCACCGTCTATCGCTTTTATTTGTGGCCAATGTCATTTAAATAACAGCGAACTTTTTTTCGCAAGTCCACACAAAGCAGCATTTGATAATATGGGCCTTCCTGAATGCGAAACATGCCATGGCTATCACAGTATCGAATCCCCTACAATTGAAATGATTGGAGTGGGGGAAAAGAGCATGTGCATAGAATGCCATGAAGAAGATTCCAAGGGGTATATTACGGCTGTTGCAATGCGTGGCCAAATTGATAATCTCAGAAGCAAGTTTGCTTTTGCTGATAGCTTAGTTTCAAAAGCTGAGCGGGCTGGTATGCAGGTGAGCGAAGCTAAATTCCAACTGAACGACGCTGATGACGCCCTGGTAAAGGCACGAACAATCGTTCATAGTCTTTCGGTAAGTAAAATGACAGAAATCACCGCAGAAGGTACTAATTTAGCAGAAGAAGCTCTCAACATGGGTAGAGAAGCCTTGGCTGAGTTGCAATTCCGTCGAAAAGGTTTGGCTGTTTCTATTGTATTTATTTTGATATTGGCCATTGGTATTTATATGAAAATAAAAGAATTGGATAAAAAGAATCCAATACGTAAATTGTTGTGATAAAGTAATTAGTGATTGACCGATAACAATAAATAGAAAATTCTATACTGAAAGCAGTGCATGTAAACAGTGGCCTTGAGCATGAGTAGTGAAACTGCACCGAAAGATGTAAACAAAATTTTAGAGATAATATCACGTTTGGAAGAGCGTGTCGCCCGCATCGAAGATTATCTTGAAATCCGCCCTGTCAGTGAGGCAAGTTCAGATGATGGTTTAACTCATCCTGAAAGCCGGGTATATAATGAAAAAGAGTCGTTGGAAGTTAAAATCGGCGAATACTGGCTGGCACATGTGGGTAGTGTGGTGCTTCTCATGGGAATTGCTTTTTTGATCAGCTATCCTTTCCGTACTCTACCAACTATTTTGACGAGTCTGATAGGCTACCTGGCGGTTAGCGGTATTTTTATTCTCTCTCATTACTGGCAGAAAACCTATCAACATCTTTCTAAAATACTCTTTAGCGGTGGTTTTGTTCTTCTATATTTTGCTACTTTGAGGCTGCACTTTTTTGGAAATAATCAACTGCTAACCAGCAAAACAACAGGACTGGTAGCCATAATGGCTGTGCTAGCCTTGATTCTTTACCTTGCAATAAAACGAAAGAGCGAACTCCTGACTGGTCTCACTCTTTTTCTTTTTTATGCTACCAGTCTTATCAGTGACACCACACATTTTTCATTGATCTTTTTATCTCTCTCATCTTTTATAGCTGTTTTTCTTTTAGTGCGGTTTAATTGGCAAA
The DNA here is from genome assembly GCA_964539665.1 of uncultured Cytophagia bacterium. Taxonomy (GTDB): domain Bacteria; phylum Zhuqueibacterota; class Zhuqueibacteria; order Oceanimicrobiales; family Oceanimicrobiaceae; genus CAZIKB01. Next base: position 110,962 of record CAZIKB010000004.1, on the reverse strand, counting down.
ATTTATTAATATTTAGTCTGGTGCTAACCTATCTGGGACATTTGCTTTGGCTATTGAACAATCCTGTTTTAGGAAAACCAATGCAAGCTCTCTCTGAGCATCATAACAGTTTATTATATTTATCTATATATGGGGGCTTATTTGCATCAGCCAATCTCTATAGAGAAAAGGCTTCCTTCTCAGAGTTTTTTGAAATTTTACTTGCCACACTCAATGGCCTGGGATTTTATATCTTATGTACTCTCACAGTGCTGACGTATTTTAAACCTCAGCTTAGCCTGATGAATTTAGCCATAGCTATATTTTGTATCATTATGGCCATACTTTATTGGAGACGACACCAGAGCAGATATTCTACTGCAATTTATGCTTGTTTTGGTTATATGGTTTTGAGTATTGCGATTTTCATTCAATTCAAATCGCCGGATTATTTTATTTGGCTCGGATGGCAAAGTTTACTGGTCATTTCTACAGCGATCATGTTTCGCTCTCGAATAATTATTGTTGTAAACTGCTTAATTTATCTTGGTATTTTTTTAGCATATTTACGCTTAGCCCCGTCCAATGACATAGTAAATCTAAGTTATGCAATCGCAGCTTTGACAAGTGCAAGAATTCTAAACTGGAAAAAGGAACGGTTGGAGTTAAAGACAGATATCATACGAATTGCCTACCTGTCTACAGGATTTGTGATAGTATTGTATGGTCTAAACAATGTTGTTCCTGCTAATTATGTTAGTTTAGCCTGGCTTGTAGCGGCTCTCTTTTATTTTGCGTTAAGCCTTGCGTTAAAAAACATCAAATACCGTTGGATGGCGATTCTGACTATTTTTGCTCTGGTCTTCCGCGTAATTTTTATTGATATGGCCAGATTGAGTGCGGAATTTCGTATTTTATTGTTTTTAGCTGTTGGTTTTGTATTGTTAGCGGTTTCTTTACTGTATTCGAGATTTCGTAAAAAGATTTCTCAAAATTGATAATTATTGATTCCATATTTATTAAAAATAAGAAAAAGACCATTGGTCGAAGCGAGATAAAATGTTCGTTATGAACATAATCCTCGTAATTTCAATGACATAGTGGAAAAGCCATAAAGTGTGGGCATAAAACTGGCATTGGCATTATTTTTGATTAAGTTATTATTGCGTAGCTAAAGTAAAAAATTACGATCAAATCGTTGCTGCTTTCAGGAAGGTATAAATTTATTGGATGGCAAAAAGAATTTACTTGTTTTTAAATTATAATATTTTACTTTTGAAAGAATTATTATACTTCCTGGATGAGCGGAACTTAACATGCTTTAAACATATAAATCATTATTCACTTACACTAAGTCAGATAAATGGATATGAGTCATAAGAAATTCTATGTGGTGTTTTATGGTCTTGTTTTAGCAAGTTTATTATTTGTGAGCTGCAGCAAAGTACGCGATCCAGTTTCAGCAAATTCTCCCGCGGCATTGTCGGTTCATCCATCTAATTGGGTGAAAGCAGACTCTCTTGATTTTCATGGTAAGGATTTACAAAAAAACAATTGGGATTTAAAAGGGTGTCGGTCGTGTCATGGAGCGAATTATTCAGGTGGAATAGCAAAATCATCATGTTTGACCTGTCATCCAGCAAATCCTGAGGATTGTGTTGTTTGTCATGGGGGAGAGGACAATCAAACTGGCGCACCGCCGGAGGATTTGGCTGGAAACGCTAATACCGATGCAAAAGGTGTTGGAGCGCATACGGCTCACCTCAGTGACGGTAACCTGAGTTTGAAATTCGATTGTGAATCTTGTCACATTTTCCCAGACTCTCTTTACGCGGCTGGCCATTTAGAAACTGTGAAGTCGCAAGTGTCTGCTGAGATAAATTTTCAAGGATTAGCAATTATAGGAGGAACTAACCCTCAATGGAATGGACAAACCTGTACTAATACCTACTGTCATGGTGGCTTTAATGGTGGTAATTCGACCAACGCGCCTAAATGGACAACAGTCGATAACACACAGGCAGCTTGTGGCACCTGTCATAATTTGCCCCCTGGAGGTGAACACCCACAAGGTGATGTTGTATCTCAATGCAACCTTTGCCATGGTACAGTTGTCGATGACGATAACAACATAATTAGCAAATCCCTTCATATAAATGGCATGCCCAATGTAATTGGGACACATCCAACTGGTTGGGTGGATACGAATTCACCGGATTTCCATGGCATCTATATTAGTGATAACCAGTGGGATTTAACAGGCTGCCAACAATGTCATGGTGTGGATTATAGCGGTGGCATTGCGAATTCTTCATGTTTGCCCTGTCACCCAAATACTCCTGAAGATTGTGCTGTTTGTCATGGTGGTGTGGATAATCAGACCGGCGCTCCTCCTGAGGATTTGGCTGGAGATACTAACACTGATGCAACAGGAGTGGGTGCGCATACCGAGCATCTCAGCGAAGGGACATTAAATCAGGCTTTTGAATGTGGAACCTGTCATGTGGTACCAGAGGCTCTTTACGATCCTGGTCACGTTGATTCAGATGCGCCGGCAGAAGTCAATTTCACTGGATTGGCATTGACCGAAGGCGCCAATCCGCTATGGGACGGACAGACCTGTACGAATAGCTATTGCCATGGTGGCTTTGATGGTGGTAATTCAAGCAACGCGCCTCTATGGACAAAAGTCGACAACACGCAGGCGGTTTGTGGCACCTGTCATGGCTTACCGCCCGGAGGTGAACACCCTCAGGGTCAAGTTGCAACGCAATGCAGCCTTTGCCATGGTACAGTAATTGATGAGACTAACAACATAATTAATAAGTCTCTTCACATAAACGGCGTAGCCGATGTAAGTGGAGGCCATCCGACCGGCTGGCTGGATCAAAACTCGACTGATTTTCATGGCGCTTTTATTGGAAGTAACCAGTGGGATTTGACAAGTTGTCAACAATGTCATGGTGTAGATTATAGCGGTGGCATCACGAATTCTTCCTGTCTGACCTGTCATCCCAATACTCCTGAGGATTGTGTTGTTTGCCATGGTGGTTTAGACAATCAGACCGGTGCTCCTCCTGAGGATTTGGCGGGAAACACTAATACTGATGCAACCGGAGTGGGAGCCCATACTGAACATCTCATTGACGGAACACTAAGTCAGGCCTCAGAATGTAGTATCTGTCATGTGGTGCCTGAAACTCTTTACGATTCTGGTCACGTCGATTCAGATTCGCCGGCGGAAATCAATTTCACTGGATTAGCTTTAATGGACGGCGCCAATCCACAATGGGGTGGACAAACCTGTACAAATACTTATTGTCATGGCGACTTTGAAAGGGGAAATTCATCCAATGCACCTATTTGGGCAAAAGTTGATGACACTCAGGCAGCTTGTGGCACCTGTCATGGTTTACCTCCTGCTGTCAATCACCCGCAAGGTGATGCAGCTTCGCAATGCAATTTGTGCCATGGTGCGGTTGTTGATGAAAATAGAAATATAATTGACAAATCACTGCATCTAAATGGCGAGACTAATGTCATTGATTCACATCCAGATGGTTGGGTGGATCCGAATTCAACTGATTTTCACGGTCAGTATATTGGTAATAACCAGTGGGATTTAACAGGTTGTCAGGGCTGCCATGGTGCGGATTACAGCGGCGGCATTACTAATACTTCCTGTCTCACCTGTCACCCTGCAACTCCTGAAGATTGTGTTGTTTGTCATGGCGGAGTGGACAATCAAACTGGCGCACCTCCTGAGGATTTGGCTGGAAACACCAGTACCGACGCAACTGGAGTAGGTGCCCATACTGAGCACCTTAGTGATGGTTCCCTGAGTGTGGCTTTTGAGTGTGGAATATGTCATGTCGTACCAAATAACTTCATCGATCCGGGGCATGTGGATTCAGATTCGCCGGCTGAAATTAGTTTCACAAGTTTAGCTTTAATTGATAGCGCCAACGCTCAATGGGATGGCGAAACCTGTGCGAATTCTTATTGTCATGGAAATTGGAGTTTAGCAAAATCAGCATCTGACAAAAGTTTTATGTATTCGGCTGATAATATGACGGGCAATAATTATTCTCCAAATTGGACAAAGCCACCTTCTGGCACATGCGGTACATGTCATGCTTTACCGCCTGTTGGACACACAGATGTCGGATTAGATATCTGTGGTGACTGTCATAGTTCGGTTGTTGATAATAATGGTACTATCATAGACAAGACAAAGCATGTGAATGGTCTAATCAATGTATTTGGTGAAGAATATCCAATGTTTTGAATTTCTAAATTTTATTAAAATGGCATCAATAACTTAAAACTAACAAAAGGAGTAAAGACAATGCAAAAATTATTTTCATGTTTACTGGCAATTGCCGTGGTAATTATTATGTTCCCCTTGAATGCTGCAACGCAAGACAAAAAAGACGAGAAAGCCTTCACCTATGGCGGCGTGGCTACCTGTAAAGCCTGTCATTCGTCTAAAAAAAGTGGGGCACAATATAAATTATGGACGGCAGGTCCTCATGCTAAAGCTTATGAAACGCTTAAATCCGACAAAGCCAAAGAGTTTGCAAAATCAGCCGGTGTCGAAGATGCTTCGAAATCAGAAAAGTGCTTAAAATGTCATGTTACAGCCTATGACGTGGATGCTAAATTAAAGGGGAAAAAATTTACCAATGAAGAAGGAGTGGGGTGCGAATCATGCCATGGTCCGGGTTCAGCTTACAAAAAACTAAAAGTTAAGAAAGATATTGCTGCAGGAACTGTAGACGGAGCTGAATTTGGTTTGGTGACTCCAGATGAAAAAGTGTGTGTCACGTGCCATAATGAGGAAAGTCCAACTTTCACAGAGTTCAAATTTGCAGATAAAGAGGCTAAGATAGCACACCCAAAACCAGAAACTAAATAAAACTATAATTATAATTTTTTCTATCCATCCGAAGGAATTTTTATTCCTTCGGATGGATTTAGTAAAGAAAGAGTAGCAGGTTTTCTACATGAAAAAAAGATTTCCAAGTCTCGTTTACAATCCCCTGAGTATGTTTGGAGCCATAATCGCTATAGTAAACTTTGTTGTTATTTTAGCAATTATATCTCTGGATTTCATTTTGGGTGGGCTGGCGCCGTATGCTGGAATTATTGCATTTATTATTATGCCGGCCATTCTTATTGTTGGTTTATTAATAATCCCGGTTGGCATGTACTTTGAACGGCATCGCCGCATGCGCCTGAAAGGGGCAGAACCGCGATCTTTTTATATAGATTTAGGCAAACCTTCCCATCGTCTTGCAACCATGGTTTTCACATCAGGTACAATAGTATTTTTATTAGCTACGGCTGTAGGAAGCTATCGGGCGTACGAGTTTACCGAATCAGTTACGTTCTGTGGACAAATTTGTCATGGGCCAATGAATCCCGAATTTACAGCCTATCAATATTCACCTCATGCACGTGTTACTTGTGCTGAATGCCACGTGGGTCCTGGTGCTGGCTGGTACGTGCGGTCAAAACTTGCTGGCGCATATCAGCTTTATGCCACAACCTTTAATCTGCATCCAAGACCTATTCCAACCCCAATTGAGAATTTACGCCCGGCCCGGGAAACCTGCGAAGCTTGTCATTGGCCGGATAAATTTCACGGTTCGCAGGAGAAAATATTTGACCACTATATGGTGAACGAAGAGAACACCAAATGGCCAATCCGCATGCTAATTAAAACAGGCGGGGGCAGCAGAGAAAGCGGTATCGCTGAAGGCATACACTGGCATATGAATATTGCAAATGAAGTTGATTACATCGCCACTGATGAGCAGCGGCAGGAAATAGCCTGGGTACGAATTAAGGATCACGTAGGAAACGTACGCGTATATACCAACGAAGACAATCCTATAGACAATGAAGATTTAAGCAACCATGAAATGCGAAGAATGGATTGCATTGATTGCCATAACAGGCCCACGCATGTTTATTTATCACCCAGTAAAGCAATGAATATGGCATTCAGTGCTGGCTGGATAGATCCATCCTTACCCAGTGCAAAAAGGATTGCTGTTGAAACCTTAATTGAGGACTATTCATCCAAAGATTCGGCAATGATTGCTATTTCTGGCAAAATAAGAGAAGCTTATGAAAATGAATATCCCGAAGTTTTGGAATCTCGAAAAGACGCAGTTGATAAATTGATTAATGGAGTGCAAGAGGTTTATAGGCGAAATTTTTTCCCGGAAATGAAAGTACGCTGGGATGTTTATCCAGATAATATCGGTCATTTTATGAGTCCAGGATGCTATCGTTGCCACAACGGGCGTCTTGTTAGTGAGGACGGAACAGCAATTTCCGATGAGTGTGTCAATTGTCACATAATTATTTCGCAAGGCACGGAATCTGAAAATGCAATTATAGATCCAAATGGTTTGGAGTTCCGGCATCCAGTGGATATTGATGAGGCCTGGAAAGAAATGGCCTGCAGTGAATGCCATACCGGCACGTCTCAACTTTAGATTGAGTCGTGCAGTTTTGTAAAGAAGGCTTATTTAAATTTACTTGAAGAGGAGATAAGATTGAATAAATATCTTTTGATTTTACTTATAGTTATTTTACCTTTTCAAATTAACTCCCAATCCATTAATGCACGCTTCTCTACTTCATTCTATTCCTGGGAGCGAAATTTGACAGCTTCTAATTCTGTTAACCATTTTAGAATCTATCAGACTGCGCAACTGACTATTGGTCAACTTGCATCAAATAAACTTTCATTTCATCTCTATGGTCAGGCTTCTCAGGATATAGCTGAATCTGCTGATGATGATCCGATTCCACGTTTATATAATGCTTATTTTCGCTGGAATGAGAAAAAAGGCATTTTAAAGCAGGTAAAATTAGGCAGACAGAGAGTTTATTCTGGCGTTGCTTATGGCAAGATTGACGGAATTGATATCACGTTCAGGGTTGGTAAACTATTGAAATTCGGTGGCTTTGCAGGATTTTTAGTGCCATTTTCGAATGAAATTGAGATAAATAAATGGGATGCAAATCATACTTTTGGATTACGCCTGAGCACCAACAAGATTTTAGATTCAAAAATCCTGGTCAGTTTTATGCAGAGAAATCGTCAGCCAGTCCCATATCCAGCAAATGGGCGATATTCACCTTTGAGGGAAGTTAATGTCAATTTAGAAAGCCTTGAACAGCGCTTAATCGGTATTGATATTTACCGTAGCTTTTCTCGAAAATTAAATATCTACGGCCGCTTTGATTACGATATTGAACAAGAACGAGTTAGAAGAAGTCAAATTGAATTTAAAGTGCGCCCAACAAATAAATTAGAATTGACAGGTGAGTTTTTCCATCGGGCACCTTTTATTGAAGCCAACTCACTTTTTACTATATTTGAGCATAACTCTACCCGGGATATAGGATTTCGAGCTAACTATCGGCTTAATCAATCCTGGAATATCAACGGAAATTGTGGGTTGTTATTTTATGACGGCGATGAATCCATTAGGTTTGGTGTTGGCGTCAGGGGAAAATATGGTTACTTTGGATATAATTTTAGAAGAGGATACGGCGGCCAAAATAACGGCGCTTACGCGGCTTTGAATTATCCGCTAACATCAAAATTGGCATTAACGGCCAGTACCGGATTGTCAAGATACAGCCTGTATAATGAAGATGGTAATGAAAATACTTCTCTGACTGGAAGTGTTGGATTTAACTATCGATCTGGAAAACACTTTTCGTTAGATTTTCTTGGTCAGGGAGTTCGAAACCGGTATCTTAGCAGTGAGTTTCGTTTTTTTGTGAAAGCGAATTACTGGTTTTTTAATAAGTCTAAAAAATAAAACTTAACACTTTAATATTTCTTTGTATATAGAAGCAGGAGTTCCCATTTGTTAAATAAAAAGATAAAGATAGCGATTTCGTTTGCGATCGTGGTGGTATTATTGATCTGGCTTACAATTACGGGCTTTGATGATAACCTGCAATTTTATGTAAGTATCAAGGATGTGAAGGCGATGGGTTCGGAAGCATACAGCAAAGGTCTGCGGGTGAAGGGATATTTAGTGCCTGGCTCGTTGGTTAAGCAGGCGAACAGTTTAGAGGTGAGTTTCAAAATAATAGAAGACGCTCACGAGCTGGACGTGCATTATGCGAAGGAGCTGCCGGATACGTTTGTTGACAGCTCGGAAGTGCTGGTAGAGGGGAAGTTTACACCGGAGGGCTATTTTGACGCCAAGATGTTGATGGCGAAATGTCCTTCGAAGTATGAGAGTGACGACGACTACACCTCGGAGAAAACTGGTGCTGGAGTGCGCCCGGGTAAAGATGGCGGAATAAATTAATAACGCTTATGTCATTCACCCAACTATAATTTACTAAATTACATATATTAATAGGACGTAGACTAACACTGATTAGCGCAGATTTATTTTTTTTGAAGACCTGAATCAAACTATGTAAGATACCATTCTGTGTAATATCCGTGTTAGTTTTTGATCCGTGTAGATAAAGGTATAATAAACTATGGTAGACGTTGGACAGTTAATACTGATATTGGCTTTGGTTTGTGCGGTTTACTCGATCTGGGTATCCCTTTTAGGAGCACGCAAGGGTCGGGAGGATTATATCCAATCTGGAGAGAACGCATCATTTGGGGTGACGATTTTGTTAACTTTGGTAGTTTTGGTACTCTGGAAACAGATATTGGGTAATGACTATCACAATGAATATGTTGCCAGCTACTCAAACCGGGCGCTGCCGGTTTTTTACAAGATTGCGGCGTTTTGGGGCGGTCAGAAGGGTTCGCTGCTTTTTTGGGGCTGGCTGCTTACTTTGTTTTCGGCCCTGACCATATACTTGAATCGGTATAAGAATCGGGAGTTGATGCCGTATGTGGTGGCGGTGTTGATGGCCGGGGTGTTGTTTTTTATTTTGTTGAGTGTGTTTGTATCGCAGCCGTTTGAGAAGCTGTGGCAGTTGAGCGATGGTCGTGTGACAATGGCTTTGAGTAGGCCTGCAGGTGCGGTGGCTTTTACCGCTGCCGACGGTCGGGGGCTGAATCCGTTGTTGCAGCATCCGGCCATGGCGATTCATCCGCCGGTGTTATTTTTAGGTTACGCTGGTTTCAGCGTGCCTTTTGCTTTTGCGTTAGCCGCACTTTTGTCGGGCCGTTTGGGTAACCAGTGGCTGCAAACCATTCGTCGCTGGACTTTAGTGCCGTGGTTTTTCCTGAGCATGGGCATATTATTAGGAGCCAAGTGGGCGTATATGGAATTAGGCTGGGGCGGCTACTGGGCCTGGGACCCGGTTGAGAATGCGTCCCTGATGCCGTGGCTTGTGGCTACGGCTTTTATCCACTCGGTGATGATTCAGGAGAAGAAGAACATGCTGCGGGTGTGGAATATGGTGTTGATTCTTTTGACCTACACACTTTGTATCTTTGGCACATTTTTGACTCGGAGCGGGGTGGTTTCCTCGGTGCATTCATTCGCACAATCTGCCATTGGTACCTGGTTTGTAGCCTATTTATTGTTGATTATTCTGGGTTCGACCTATTTATTATTCAAGCGTTTAGCAGAGTTGAAGACGGACAATCATTTTGATTCAGTGGTATCGCGTGAGTCGGCGTTCTTGATAAATAATCTGGTATTTTTGGGGGCATTGTTTGCGGTATTTTGGGGCACGATATTTCCGATGGTGACCGAAGCGATTCGCGGAGTGAAGGTGACGGTAGCGGAGCCGTTTTTCAATAAAGTAACGATACCGATTGGTTTGTTTATGTTGTTTTTAACGGGCGTCGGGCCTTTGGTTGCCTGGCGTAAGACCTCGTCCCGGCTTTTGAGAAAGATACTTATGATACCGACCCTGGTGTCCGTAGCGGGTTTGGTGGTTTTGTTTGTATTTGGTATTCGGCATTTTTATGCATTGGTTTCGTTGACGTTATCGATATTTGTCACGGCGACCATCGTGGCTGAGTTCCATCGGGGCGCTCGGGCGCGTATGCGTACAAATGCCGAGAATTATTTAGCGGCGCTCTTGCGTTTATTACAGAAGAATAAGCGGCGTTATGGTGGCTACATCGTGCATTTTGGCATAGTGGTGATGTTTGTAGGATTCACGGGCAAGGCGTTTGATGCAGAGAAAGAAAGTCATCTCCAGGTTGGGGAGTCGATGGAGATTCGGGATTACCGTTTGGAATATTTAGATTTTCAGACGCTTCAGGATGCCAATAAGGTAGTCTGGCAGGCGACCATGGATGTTTACAAGGGCGGTCAGAAGGTGAAGACCATCTACCCGAACAAGCATTACTATAAGATTCAGGAGCAGCCCACGACCGAGGTGGTTTTGCGTTCAACTTTAATGGAGGATTTATACGTGGTGCTGGCTCAACCGAACGATGACAGGAGTGCGATATTCAAGGTTTACATCAACCCGTTGATTAATTTAGTCTGGATTTCCGGACTGATCGTAACGGTAGGCTCCTTCATCATATTGCTGCCGGATAGGAGGGAGAAGCTGGGCAAAGTTTCAACAACTTCATTTAAAAAAAATGTACGCGAAACAGCCGTTAAATAACAAAATTATCAAGTAAATGATATTTACAGATAAACTAAAAGAGATTTTCTATTAAATAGTGGCCGTTGGATTATATAATAATCTGTACAGCAGCGGTTATTACTTCTGCTCTGACACTTTTTTCAGGATTCGGTTTAGGCACACTTTTAATGCCTGTGTTTGCAATATTTTTCCCGATAGAAATGGCAATTGCAATGACAGCTCTGGTGCATTTATTTAATAATTTTCTCAAATTAGCTATCTTTGGAAAACATAGTAATCGCAGTGTATTAATTAAATTTGCTTTGCCGGCTATTGTGGCGGCAATAGTCGGGGCCTATGTGCTAACCTGGTTTTCAGAAATAAAACCATTATTAGTTTATGAGTTTGGTTCACGCGTTGCAGAAATTTCGCCTGTAAAACTTATGATCGCGGTCTTTATAATGATATTTTCACTGTTTGAGATTTTGCCAAAGTTGCAACGATTTGAATTTGATAATCGGTATCTTGTGGTAGGTGGAACTCTCAGTGGATTCTTTGGCGGTCTTTCAGGTCATCAGGGCGCTTTGCGAAGCGCTTTTCTCGCCAGGTCTGGTTTGACCAAAGAAGCTTTTATTGGCACGGGCGTGACTATTGCTTGTTTGGTGGATTTAGTGCGAATTTCGGTTTATAGTACGCATATTGCTCTCACGGATGCGTTTGATAATATACCGCTCCTCACTGTGGCAACATTATCAGCATTTTTGGGAGTGTTTCTTGGAGGGCGGTTAGTAGAAAAAGTAACTATGAGAACTATTCAAGCAATGGTATCGATTCTATTGTTTATATTGGCCATCGGTCTGGGAACAGGGATAATATAAGTAACAGCAAAACGAGATATTGTAATTTATACGAGGAATTCAATGCAAAAAAATAGTCGCATTTTGTGGATTAAGTCAATTCAGATTATAATTATTGGAATATTGGGATTTATGTTATTTTCCTGGATACTCTTTTCACAAGAGCAACCATTGAAACGACAGGAAATAATTAAATTTTCTCACACATTTCACCAGCAAGACGTTGAGACAACTTGTACTGATTGTCATTCTACTGTTCAGGAAAGTTCAACTGCCGAAGATAGACTACTGCCAACCATGGAAGATTGTGAGAATTGCCACGACGTTGAAGATGAAGAAAACTGCACACAATGCCATTTTGAAGACGAAGAAACCTGGATGGCACTTGAGGTGGTTTCCGGGGAAATAATTTTTAATCATAAATTGCACCTGGAACAGGAATCAGTAACCTGTGATAAATGTCATAAAAATCTAAATGAAGTTGAATTTGCAAATGCTGAAAGTATGCCTGCGATGCAAGAGTGCTCTAATTGTCACAACAATCAGCAAGCTACTCTGGAATGTGTAATTTGCCACACAAATACCTTAACTCTTCGACCAGTTGACCACTCTGCCGATTTTTTAACTACTCATAAGAGTCAGGCACGGATTGATCAGGAAGATTGTGCAATTTGCCATACCGACTATGACTGCGCTGAGTGTCATGAAGGTGCTTCTTTGATTGGCTTCGCTTCAGGTTCGAATGTTGATATACAAACACCTTTTGGCATTTCTACTAATGGAACGAAGGGCTTAATACTTACGCGGGTTCACGAGCTTAACTTCAGATATACGCATCCGTTGCAGGCTCAGGGGCGTTCCCTGGAATGCACTGTATGCCATGAAGCCCGAAATTTTTGCCAGGAGTGTCATGAATCCCAAGGGATAGATGTAGCCGGCAAACCTATTTGGCACAGCGTTCCTGACTGGGGTGCATTAGCCGGTATGGTGGGCTCAGGCGGCGGCCGCCATGCAGAATTAGCAAAGCGAGATATTGAAAATTGTACGGCCTGCCATGATACCCAGGGAGATGATCCCACGTGTTTACTCTGCCATATGGACCGTATTCCTGGCAAAGGCAACGATCCTATAACCCATGAAAGAGGATTTGCAAACCGATTTGGTGAAGATGCCAGTTTTCATGATGACCCAAGCGCTTTGTGCTTTGCATGTCATACAGACACAGGACCATCCGGCCCTGGATTTTGTGTGTACTGTCATGAGCAAAAAAATTAAGTTAAATATTTACATAATAGATATCTTCCATTATTTCCACCCATTAATTTGTGGCACTTATCAGTCAATTCCCAAATTGCGATGGTACTACGGCTGCATTTCATAAGCCAGGCATCAAATGCACAGATTTTGTCCTCCGCTGTATTTTATATTATAATTAATATTATTTTGAAAAGATATTCTTGACTATTAATGGAATAAGTTGTATTAATTGCTTTGACTTATGAGGGAAAAATCTAATCCCGGATAGTCTAATACTATTTGTAGAAGGAGATATTTAAGATGAGACTTAAAATGCTTGGATTATGTGCAAGTATTGTTTTAGTATTAGTTAGCAATGCTTTCACCCAGGGAAAAATTAGCGGCCTTATGTTTGGTGATTATTATTATATAGTTACCAACCACAATGAAAATTTAGAAGGGAAAAATGGCTTCTGGTTCCGTCGAATCTACTTTACCTATGATCATGGACTTTCAGATGCATTCTCACTTCGTTTTCGTATTGAAATGAACAGCGAAGGGAAGTTCAAAAGTAAGAGCGAGAGCCTGAATCCGGAAGTCAAAGATGCTTATTTAACATGGAAATATGGCCTTCATGGCATTATACTTGGTATATCCGGCTCACCAATTTTTGGATTAGTTGAAAAGATATGGGGTTATCGATCTTTGGAAAAGACTCCACTGGATTTACACAAATTTGCCAAATCCCGCGATTTTGGAGTTGCGATAAAAGGCAGTTTGGATTCTGAAAAACTCACAAATTATCACCTCATGGTTGGCAATGGCAGTGGCAATGCTTCAGAGGAGAATGATGGGAAAAAGGTTATGTTTGCGCTCAGCCGTCAAATGGGTAATGGCCTGGTAGTTGAAGGCTATTTTGATTTTGAAGCACGTCCCGGTAAAACCAACCGATTTACATTACAGGGCTTAGTTGGTTATCAGGAAAAATCAGCACGAATTGGAGTGCTGTTTGCGCACCAAAATCGGCAAGTTGGTGAAGGTATCGATGATCTGAAAATGCAAATTGGCTCGGTCTTCGGTGCAGCCAAACTCTCTGAGAAAGCATGGGGATTTGCCAGAATTGACCTTACCTTTGATCCCAATCCAGACGGTTCGGATATCTCATATATTCCTTTTGACAATTCGGCCAGAGCTGCATTCTTACTTGGTGGACTCGACTTCAGGCCTATTGACAATGTGCATTTGATGCCGAATGTTGAGGTTGTGCTCTACGGTAAAAATAATGCGGGTGTGAGACCAAAGGCTGATATAATACCGCGTTTTACCTTTCATTATGTTTGGAAGTAGAGAATCTGTAATAGTAGTTTTAGTTGATTTTGAAGAGCCTTTGGATGAATTTCCTTAAATTGAAAGGAGGGTAATGTTGAGTTACTATTTTAATAAAATCCTGACTGTTTCTTTCGACGAGGCGATTGAAAAAGTTACAGAAGAGCTTAAGAAAGAAGGCTTTGGAATATTGACGGAAATCGATGTGAAGGAAACGCTTAAAAATAAGTTGGATGTGGATTTTCGTCCTTACAAAATACTGGGCGCGTGTAATCCACCTTTTGCATATCAAGCGTTACAGGCCGAAGATAAAATCGGTACCATGCTGCCTTGTAACGTAATTGTACAAGATACCGAATCTGGAGTGGAAGTGGCAGCCATTGACCCCATTGCATCCATGTCCGCAGTTGATAATCCTGCTTTAGGGGGCATTGCCGTGGAAGTCCAGGCTAAATTAAAGGCAGTCATTGAAAGTTTATAATTTTTCTGTTTAAATATCTTTTATTGAAATTATATTGTACTCGTTTTCGTTTAGTATGATATGCAAACACGCCAAAGGAAAAGTGGATGCACTATCTGATTCCTGAAGAACATGGCGCCTGCCCTTTGTAATTGGCGTGGTAGCGGCGGTCAAAATTGCAAGCCAAACAGTATTAATATTCTTAGCATGCTTAATGGCCTTTGCTGCGCGAACTGCATTCAGTGTTGCGATTCGAGCGCGAAAGAAAGATAGTGATCTGGCCAGCACTTGCAGCCCATCCAGTTAATAGAAACCTACACGACTTGTTAAAATAAGTTTTGTTGTAATGTAAAAGAATCAGTAGTATAGTTTTTAAACGAAATTGAAATGTAAAATGGATACGATAACACAAACAGAAACAAAGCCAGGGAAAAAGATTAAGCGCGCCCAGCACAATCTTGATATAAGTTTATTTGGGAAACAATTTTTTACATTTGCGAATGTTCAATCTGTACGTTATTTTGTGCAAATATTGTTTGTGGCGCTAATTTTATGGATTGGCTATGATTTTATTAGATTCGTAAATTGGGCTGAGGCGGGCGGTGTTGGTGAACCAGTCTCGCGACCGCAGGGTGTGGAATCATTCCTGCCAATTAGCGCACTGATCAGCTTGAAGTACTGGTTACTCACAGGCGTCATCAACAATATTCACCCCGCTGGACTGGTGATTTTTCTAGCAATTCTGGCCATAAGTCTTGTGGTGAGCAAAGCATTTTGCAGTTGGATTTGTCCGGTTGGTTTTTTATCCGAAGCCTTGGCCCTGGTAGGAGAGAAAATATTTGGCAGGAATTTTCATTTACCACGCTGGTTGGATTATCCTTTAAGAAGCGTGAAATATCTTCTTTTATTTTTTTTCGCGTGGGCGATTTTTTGGGGAATGAACGAGTCAGCTTTAAAGGCATTTATTTACAGCCCGTATAATCGTGTAGCTGACATTAAAATGCTGAAGTTTTTTATGAAAATCTCACCAACAGCTCTCTGGACAATTTTTGCTCTGGCTTTGTTATCAATTTTCAATAAACATTTTTGGTGCCGTTATCTATGTCCTTATGGAGCATTGCTTGGCATAGCAGGGCTTCTTTCGCCTGCAAAGATCACCAGGAATATTTCGTCCTGTATAGATTGTGAATTATGCACTAAAGCCTGTCCTGGCAGGGTTGCCGTGCACAAATCAAAGAGAGTAATGTCTGATGAATGTACCGCGTGCCTGACATGTATCGATGCCTGCCCGGTAGCAGATACTCTTTTTCTTACGGTCAAGAAAAAGCCAGTTTCCGCTCAAAAAGCAATTGTTGCGATTGTTCTCATACTTCCCCTGTTCATGTTTTTGGCAATGTTAACCGGTAATTGGTATAGTGCTATCACACCACAGGAGTATATTCAACGAATGCAAGAAATAGACGATCCTAAATATCTGCACAATCAAGGCCAGGTTCCGGTTACGGAAGATGAGTTGATGAATGATGTAAATGATGAAAAGAAGTAAGAATAAGAAATAGTTGATAAGTTTAACCTAAATGTTTATAGTGGCAGAGCATTGGGTTGATGCGTCCCGTCGTCACAAGATGCCAGTAGACGAGCAGATATTTTTTGATATTAAGGATGATGTCTTTTCTACCCATCCTGCCTGCATTGCTTTTGAAACGGCCAAACTTCAGAGTGAAGAGATGGGAAAGCGCTACTTACGCCGCCTTCGGGAAGCTGCCGCTGCTGAAAGATTACAATCCAGCACTCTGATGTTCAGGTGGGATTGGCTGATGAAATCGGACTGGATCATGATATTTTTTTAGAGAGTATACAGAATGGAAAAGCCGAATATGTTTTTAGAAAAGATCTTGCGGAGTGCCTTCGAAGAGAGGTGCGAGGTTTTCCGAGTTTTCTTTTAAGAGGTTTCGGAGAAGATATACTTCTTAGAGTATACACGCCGTATCAGACCTTCGACCGCTGGTTACAAGAATTATCGAATAACCAATTTTAAAAAAAAGAACTCCAAGCTAGATCTCCACAAGTATTTAATTTCATATCCCGATATGGAAAGGTAGCTCCAATGGAAGTGGCCTGTGTTTATGATATGGCTTTTGAAGACGCTCAAAAGTTATTAAAACGAATTACAAAAAAGGGTCTTGTATACGAAAAGAAGGTTGGAAATGGAGCTTTCTATTCTTTACCCCAAGATAGGATACTATTTGATTCCGCTACTGGAAATTGTTCGTTTTAGGCATAAAGTGGTCAAATCTTTTCTTAAATCACTTATTTTGATAGTTAGCAAAACAATGAGAAATCTCCCATCATCACATAACGGCAAAAATAACCTGCTGGAACATGCGGAGCATATATCTTCAATATTTGAAAAGACGATTTGCGGGGCACAGAAATTCAGATTCGCACTTTGTTGTTTCGGTCAGGTTGATTTTTATAGTTAGGCGTAATTTAATGTAATTTAAGAAGTAACAAAATATTATTATGGGTTTTATATATTAATTATTTTGATAAATATTGTATTCTCTTCTAAAAAACAAAATATAAAAAAATAAGGCAATTAAAACCATTACTATGTAGTAGTAGGGTATTGCTACTGAATAAAATTTAGCATATCTGCTTACTAATAATTAATAAAGTTGAAGATAGAGATATAAGCACACTAACCACGATTAGAGTTCTTGGTAAA
This sequence comes from uncultured Cytophagia bacterium, assembly GCA_964539665.1. Lineage (GTDB taxonomy): Bacteria > Zhuqueibacterota > Zhuqueibacteria > Oceanimicrobiales > Oceanimicrobiaceae > CAZIKB01. The sequence goes on along the minus strand of CAZIKB010000004.1, from coordinate 93,831 downwards.
ACGTAACCTAACATAATTACTAATATTATCTTATTTTTAGGAAATTTATAAAGTAACTTGATAAGGTTCTGTTTTTCACCTAAATAAAAATATGTTAGGAAATCTATGAATGTATATCCTTTATGTGAAGGATGAATACTTTTTATTTTGAATAAGCTATAGTAGTTAAAAATAATTATAACAGATATTAAAATAATCTGAATAATTATAACACTTAACCATCCTTGTCCAAAGATAGAGACTATCGGATTGGTTTCTTTTTCCAAATTAGGGGTTATAATATAAGTTGAAGTAATATCCCAAAATCGAGTTAATATAAGTAATAAAGTTAAGATACAGAATTCTAATTTAGTTCTACGCATTATTTATCCTTTAATCATAAATAGAGTAATTTTCTGAAAAGATTCTTTTGAAATTTAAATAGTAGTGACTATTTTATTCTTTTAATCACAGTATATTCTGAAAATTCCCCATTTATAATACAAATATTATTTACTTCTAATATATTGTTTGCACTGCCTTTCGCTACGCCTAATAAGTTATTATCAATTGTAGGTGGGCAAAAACGAGTACTCCTTGGCATAATAGAGCATTTGTTCGGTAAAATCTTCGGGATATTCTATTTTCACATCGACAATTTTATCTCCATCCATTACTGGCACCAGTTTGGGATTTATAAATCCTGAATAGGGTGCAATGTTCAGCTTTCTAAAACGTTCTAATACTTCTTTATGCAAATCCGTGTCAACTTTCACTCCATAAGTTTCAACTAAATTTTTACCTGCTTCATAATCGCCTTCTGATTTAATCCTCTGAATCTCTCGCAGTAGCTTTCCAAATAAATCACGCAATTTTTCGTAATCAGTGATGACAAAATAGGTCTTGCCATCTTTGACTTTTTTCTCAATGACGTTATCTCCTTGGCCTTTCTTGTATACCCATTTGGCAAGTAATTGACGGTTACGCATGTGAGATTCTTCTATATCATCTCCCATTTGTATTCTTCGCATTTGCCACATCAGACCATTTCTAATATAGTCGTTGTATGCCGACTTGCCAACATCCAAAGAAGGCACAACGCCAATTTCAAGCAACTTTTTATCTATGAGGAAATACAATGCAACCAGATCAGCTCTGGCTTCTTCCAGGGTGGATGAATAACTTTTCAGCGTTTCTTTAGGTGTGCCAATGCCTTCATTAATTACGCCGGAAGCATGGCCTATCACTTCATGCATGTCCGTGTGTAGATTGTCTGCAAGAGTGCCATATTTTTTCGACAAGTCTATTTCATTCTGGGAATAGCAAAATTCCTCTAAATAGCCACTGGTTTTTGAGGCTTCGGCATAGGAATGGGTAATATTTCCGAGAGTAACAGATTTGGAACCATGATTTGCTCGAATCCAGTTTGCGTTGGGCAGATTAATACCAATCGGTGTTGAGGGCGATGAATCACCAGATTCTACTACGACCGTGATTACTTTCGCAGATATGCCTTTAACATCTTTCTTTTTGTGGGCATCCATTATGGACGAATTATCTTCAAACCATTGCGCTTCATTCCCAACGGCAGTAATTCGTTTTGTTGCTTCAAAGTCCTTAATTGATACAACAGATTCATAAGCGCCGCGATATCCCATGGCATCGCCGTAGACCTCAATAAAGCCATTGATCACATCGATTACTGAATCAGTATCCTGCAGCCAGGCAATATTGTATTCATCAAATTTGCGAAGATCGCCAGTTTTATAATACTCAATTAATTTGTCAAGTGCGGCTTTTTGTTTATCGTTTTCAGCAACTGCGCTTGCCTTCTCCAGCCAGTATGCTATTTTTGAAATAGCTTTTGAATACATTTCGCCAATTTTCCAGACTTGCTCTTTCACGATGCCGTCTTCTCTTACTAATTTAGAATTCAAGCCATAAGAAATTGGTTCAGGATCATTTTTGTCTATAATCCCATTATAATAAGCCTCGACTTCTTTTTGTGTCAGCCCTTCGTAGTAATTATTGGCAGACCTTACAACCAGGTCAGCATTTGGATCCAGATTCACTCTTTTTGAATCCACGTTCGGATCAAAGATTATCGGTGTAAGTTCTGCTATAAAATCATCAAGACTCTCGCTATGTTGAAATGGGAACTTTATTATTTGTGAATTTTTGACTAATTCTGCAAAATACTCCTCTGAAATCTCCGGCACGAATTTAATAGTGGAATAGTGGTGGTGAATGCCGTTTGAAAACCACACTCTTTTAGTATAAACCATGAAGTTCTTGAAATCTTCAGTCGTTCTGTCACCGGCATACGAATTTACAATGGCCTCCAGGGTTCGCCTTATGCGAAGGTTGTGTTTGAAGTTCTGATCATAAATGATGTCACGACCGGATAAGGCTGCCTGGTACAGGTAATAAAGGAATTCCTTCTGTTGTGGTGTGAGTTGTTCAAAGTCGGGAACATGATACCGTAATATTCTTAAGTCGGCAAATTGCTCTGTTTGGTATTTAAAATCTTTCATCGTGTCTTTTTTTACGCATGAAATAAATATAGATGAGATGCAAAGTAAAACAATTACTCCTACAGTTCTCATTGTTCATCTCCTTCGTTCTGGTTAATAAATATTGTGAGAAAATAAACTGCAAGTGGTTATAGATTGGTAATTTCATTCATTGAATAATAATAAATTCAAAATAAATAATCAACCTAAACTGGAGCTCAGGAACGAGTTTTCCAGGGGGTATCTTTGAAACATAATAATGAAACGAGACCTAATTATCATCGCAATAATCAATGACATGCATTATGCTTAAGCTGCCGTCTCAGTCACTTTGTCAGTCATGGTCATTCGGTCATTAAGTCAATGACAACAAATGACTTAATGACAACCAAATGACACTTAATTATCAGGATTTGACAATTCATTTATGTTTATTCTGAACTCAGGTTGTTTTGGAAGCATTCCACTATGTTTGCTTTAACCTTTGTTCTGTGCTTTCTCAATCTTTGCCCATGAATCACGCAAAGTTACCGTTCGATTGAATACCAAAGCTTTTTCAGTTGAATCTACCGAATCGACACAAAAGTAGCCCTGCCGCTCGAATTGATAACGACTTCCAGGTTTCGCCCCGGCCAGACCTGGTTCAACATAACAGGATTTTAATATCTGCAATGAGTCTGGATTTAAACAAGCTCTGAAATCCGCCCCCTCTTTTTCTTCAGTTGGGTTTTCTTTAGTGAAAAGCCGGTCGTACAGACGTACTTCAGCTTTAACAGCGTGCTTGGCTGACACCCAATGAAGAGTACCTTTGACTTTACGTCCATCAGGTGCCCAACCGCCTCGTGTCGCTGGATCATAAGTACAGCGCAGTTCTGTTATTTCATTGGTTTTATCATCCTTAACTACATCCACGCAAGTTATATAATAAGCATACCTTAACCGAACCTCTCGACCCGGTGCCAGCCGGAAGAATTTTTTAGGCGCTTCCTCACGAAAATCATCACGTTCGATATATAGCACCCGAGAAAATGGCACTTTGCGTTTTCCCATACTGGCATCTTCAGGATTGTTGACGGCTTCCATCTCTTCTTCCTGTTCTTCGGGATAGTTTTCTATTACTACCCGAAGTGGATTTAATACAGCCAATACACGCGGGGCATGCCGGTTTAAATCTTCACGAATGCTATACTCAAGCAGCGCCATGTCAACCATGCTGTCTCGCTTTGCCACACCGATACGTTCACAAAAATTTCGAATGGACTCAGGAGTGTAGCCGCGTCTTCTTAAGCCCGAAATTGTTGGCAAACGCGGATCGTCCCAGCCTTTGACATGACCTTCTTCTACCAATTGCAGAAGCTTGCGTTTACTCATAACCGTATAATTCAGGTTGAGACGCGCAAACTCGATTTGCTGAGGATGAAAGACTTGCAGCTCCTCCAGAAACCAGTCGTATAAAGGACGATGGTCTTCAAATTCCAGGGTACAAATAGAATGTGTGATGCCTTCAATTGAATCAGACTGGCCATGAGCAAAATCGTACATTGGATAAATACACCACTTATCACCCGTTCGATGATGGGCAGCATGTAAGACACGATAAATAATGGGATCCCGCATGTTTAAATTTCCCGAAGTCATGTCAATTTTTGCCCGCAGTACTCTGGAACCGTTCTCAAATTCACCGGTTCGCATGCGCTCAAACAAGTCCAGGTTCTCGTCTACTGAACGGTTGCGATAAGGACTTTCTTTGCCAGGCTCAGTTAAAGTACCGCGGTATTGCCTGATTTCTTCTGCTTTCAGGTCATCCACGTATGCCTTGCCAATTTTAATTAACTGCGCGGCGTATTCATATAGCTGTTCAAAATAATCAGAGGCGTAATATAGCCGGTCACCCCAATCGAGTCCAAGCCATCGAACGTCTTCCTGAATCGATTCTACGTATTCAGCTTCCTCTTTTGTTGGATTGGTGTCATCGAATCTCAAATTGCATACGCCGCCAAATTCAGCCGCGAGGCCAAAATTGAGGCAGATGGACTTGGCGTGCCCAATATGCAGGTAACCATTAGGCTCCGGTGGAAATCGAGTCATAACCTGACCATCGTTTTTATTTGCTTTCAAATCATCCGTAATTATATTGCGAATGAAATTTGGTACCTGGGCTGTTTCGGTAGGGTTCATATTGTTACTTTTCCTTTCTAAACTATTTCAGTTATGGAGTTTTTTCTTAGATATTTATATTCACACGTTGCAAAAAAATGAATTTAATTTTGTAAATTAACACATACTATTGCAGAGTTGAGCGGCGTCACTGGAGCCCCAGGTGACGTCCGACTCCAACGATTTGTTAGGTAAAATATTTGTCAATGTTCATTGCGCCGTGAAAAACGCCGAGAATCTCAATAGCTGATTCAGATTTTACCAGGTAAGCAATTTTGTAGTGCCCATAAAGAAGAATTCGAATTATTCCTGCCCTATCACGTCGATAAATGTAACCGATCTCTGGAAAATCTTGTAGGATCTGTATTTTATCGTAAATTCCTGTCACCACCCGTTGTGCAGCAGTAGGATTATCAAGCATTATATAATCATAGATATCTTTCATCCAACGAACAGCTTCCTCAGTCCATATTATTTTTGCCATGACTGTATTCTCCGCTGCATCTCCTCATTAGTAATCGTCCTACCTTCACGAGAATCATTTAAACCTCGATCCACCATTCTTTTAAAGGCTAATTCCCGCAGCAAATCGTCATAGCTACTATCATCAGGTTGATCTTTTATAATTCCAATCATTTCTTCTTTTGCAGTTGCCATAAGATACTCCTTTTTTGAATTTTTAATTATTGAAAATTTATATCAAACACCGATATTATAAAAATACATAAAACGATGCTCAGTGGTTGCGGGAGTTCAGGTCAATGAACCTGCTTTTGTTTCAAATACTTTGGATTTTCCATAAACTCTTAATCGCGCAACAACCCCGCAATCCATTGCAGTAAGAGTCATGTGTTGAGGTTTTCAATACAGAATTATTCAACCTCAGCTGCTATCTATTTAAAGTGTTATTTTCTTTGCCAAATAGTTTCTTGTGTTTTTTTTCAATTTGTGACCATATCTCTATGTTTGCAAATCGATCAATAAGTAAATTATTTTTTATTGGAGAGTTTGAAGGATTAAGGAATAGTTGAAATGTTTCCTCTGGTCTATCTGGACTATTTAATGGATCAATAGTAGAATAAAGTATTCCTGAAATAATATTGAATCCCGGGTATTCAAAAAGGTTTACTTCTTCAACGTGGTTCCCGTTATTTCCAACTATATTTCTTCTAAAATTGACAAAGCTACCGCTTTTACTCAAAACCAAATTCCCAGCTCTAGCGAGTACTTTGAGCGGTGCAGGAGTAGGAAAATCCATCAGTGAACTAAACTGATTTAAAGCACAGCCACTAAGAGCAATAATGCAACAATCTTTTTCAGTTATAAGGTTATCGTTAATATACCTGTTGAATTTTTCCTTTTTATCTTTTATTAATTTAATTAATATTAGCAAAAACTGTTTTTCGGGTAAATCGTGAACACCTTCCAATATGTCAGGTAGAGCTTGATCGGTTTTACCAGATTTAGGTGCAACTGCTTCGATCCAGATAGTTTGTTTAGGTAAAACCATCCTGTAATCAGGACCTTTATCATTTGGTGATGTTATAATTTTAAAATTCAGGTTGAGGAAACCAACTCCAAGATACATTTCCCACCATCTCTGATGAAAATTATCTTCAAGTTGTATGATTTTCAAAAAACCTGTAGGTGCATATGGTTTATATTGCTCCCAAAACGTTTCTATCTGTGATTTTACGGAAGCATACCTGTAGTAATCTCGAATACGAGCATAAAGCTTACTTTCTTCGGATGACTTTTCTCTAAAAAAGTTCATGTCTATTTTATCTTGTAAAAATTGAATTCGCTTCAAACAAAGAGCAAATTTTGCATGCAACTAACAACCAATTATCCTGTGGAAGGGAGTAGAAATCACTGAATGTGCCAACTCACCAAACTGGTTGTTACCCACTGAATCGGAAAAAATCGCTACAGCCAAGCCATTAGGTTGAATTTTTTGTTGGAAGCGCTTAAGCTAACTAAAGCAACAAAATTAACAAAAAATATTGGTAAATCCTTAATCAGCAAAACAAAGTAATTCAAAATATTTTTTCACAGTATATTTAAATTTTAACAATTCATCTAATTTTGAGTTTAATGAACTGTCAATTACAACAGCCTTTTTTACATTTAAATTTTCTTTTAATAGTTCCTTCCCAGAACTGTCCAATGTTATAATTTCATAAAGTTTTTTCTTGTTCCAAGATTTTTTCACTTCATTATTTAAAGTTTCCGCAATTTTAATCAATTCAGTTTTCTCGAAAAGTTTTAGAATTTGCTCATCTTTAAGTGGAGATATAAAAACAGGAGATTCAATTAATTCGTTTACAGTCTTTGAAATATTAAGTCCAAACTTTCTTGTGTTATAAACTGTTGAGTCAAACAAGGAGGCCACGGTTCGACCAAAATCCGAAAAATAAGTCAGAGTATCAAAAAAATGTAATCTTGAACCCACGGATTTTGACTTCAAGAAATCAGAGATTTCATTATTAGATAAACGATGAGATTTCTTGTCGAGGATACTTGTGTCGTAAGTTTCAAAATCCATCCATGATGGCGTCGCATCCTTTTTCATACCATTTATGAAATTATTCGCCTTTAATATAAGTTTTTTGAAAGCCTCAGGATTTATTTCCAATGAATAAACACATAGTGCATTAATAAGTAGATTAATTTCTTCCAAAAGCCAAAATTCTTTTTGTCCTCCACTTTTTGACAATATTATACAAATAGCTATAAGTTCATTTAAGGCATTGTCTTCAAGAGAAATGTATTTTTGCCATTTGATGGATAAGAGACTGTCGACCACTTTCTCTATCCATTCACCTTCTGTACCTAATCCAGGATTAGCCTTTACGATTTCAAACATTAGAAGTTTTATGGCTTTTGTATCATTTTCAATAAGTCTTTCAATGATCCATTCTGTAAAATCAGTGCAAGGAATACGTGAAGAAACAGAATAGTTTTGATGCAAAAATGGAAAGTCTTTATTTCCAATATTTCTAATGTCCTTTTTGATTTGCTGTAATTTTGTATCAGCTGAATCTGCTTCTGTAAATTTATTTTTCCACAAAGACATTTATTATCCTCAAATCAATTTAATTTCTAACAAATGATTATTTGGTTTTATAAACAACATACCAATTTAAGTAACGAATTTCTATTTTACAAATAAAATTCGTTTTATTATTATTTTACGCACAAGTTGATGAAAGCGAGTTAAAACGACAAATTATGAAAGCAAAAAAATACCTGAATACAAAGATAATTTCTATCGACAGTGGCTGCGCTATTAGCTTGTCTTTGCATGAAGTATCAGTTTCCTTACAAGTGATTCTATAGCTTTCGTCCTCTCAATGAGATAAAATATTATCAATCACTTATATTGCATATTAGTTCAAGTTGAAATTGCCTGCTTCCCGCCAAATTTATCGCTCTAATTTCCTATACAATACAAATGCGTCGATGTGCGAAGGAATAGCTGCGACCCTGAAACAACCGGCGATGACAGAGTATAAGTGCCGTCTAATTCGTTCGTGGCCAGGATCTTGAATTCAGTACCGGCGGCGAGTACAGTTGACACCGCTTGCTCATTGATTATGTAGAGTTTGCCATCGGCAAGAAGCGGCGATGCGCTTACAATTCCCTGCGCAGTACGCTGGGGTCCCCAGATTACTGTGCCATTTTTCGCGTCGAGGCAAGTAGCCATGCCCTTATCGTCTACCATGTAGAAATACTTGCCGTCACAAATAGGTGTTGGAACGTCCGGAGCTGCGCCGCCGTCCCATTTCCAGAGCAGGTTGCTGGTTGACACATCTCCTGCACCGCCAGTCCGCAAAGCCAATAAAGGAGTCTTACGGGTAGGAGCGTAGATTATTCCATCCACCACAAGGGGTGAACCGACGATCCGATAGTTACGCCGCTTTTCTGGATTCAGTCCCCCTGCCCGCCAAATCTCTTTGCCGGTATCAAAGTCATGCCCTGTGACGTAATCCCCGCCAGTGATGACGATCTGATTCTTGCCATCTTGTTCGAGCAATGCGGGTGTTGTGTAGGCATCGGGAGATTCAGTCACCGCGTCTGTAGGCCGTTCCTGACGCCACTGCTCCTCGCCGGTCATGGCGTCGAAAGAAACGACGTAGGAAGGATCGTCTGTCTTATACCCGTGTAGAACCTCGATTATTAGCTTGCCGTCATGCAGCAATGGCGAAGAAGCATAGCCCCAATTCAAACCAAAATTGCCGTAATCCTGCTGGAGATTTTTCTGCCAGATTTGCTTCCCTTCCATATCGAATGCGGTCACCGCGCCTGTGCCAGTGACTACCCATACATGCTGACCGTCCGTGACCGGGGAAGGCGATGAGTTGTTTTGTTTACGATGAAGTCGATTACCCTCGTCGAGTTCGCGCTGCCAAAGAACAGTTCCATCCTTCTTTGAGATGCAGATCAAAAGCAGCCTGGCACCTCCTGGATCGCGGGCGATCCCGCGACCTCGTCTGCGGCCTTGATTTTGTTGCGGTTGTTCCTGCGGAGGTGCAGGTTTAGCTTCGGATTTCGAAGCCGAAGTTATGAAAATTTGATCACCCCAGATGATCGGCGTACCACCGCTCCAGGATGGTAACGGCGTTTTCCAGACGATATTCTCAGTCGTGCTCCAGGTAGTGGGAAGATTGGCAGCTTTGCTGACTCCGTTTTGATCCGGGCCGCGCCACTGTGGCCAATTGTCCTGTGCTATAGCGGCGCCCATTAGCATTAGCAAAATAAGAAGTATATTAGCAAGTAAGATTAGTCTTTTCATCATTTTTCTCCAGTTAGTATGTCTGATGTCAGATATCATTGTCTCGTGTGAGGGAGTCTATGGACATTTTTAAAGGATTAATTTGCAAAATAATTTTAAAATATTCAAGGAATTTGTTTTTGTTTTTTTTATACGAGAATGCGGAGGGCGTGAGTGGATGCTTCGACAGGCTCGTGAATGATTTATTTTTTGTGCCAGAAATTTGGTAGTTTACTATAAAAGCGAACGGAAAAGTATTTATGCTGTCATAATTTTGTTATGTGAATTATTCAGGTCATTATAAAGGCTGTTTTAAAATTTTAATCAAATGCCGATTTTCTTCAGGGCGACCAACGCTTATTCGTAATCCAGTTTCTGCACCAAAGGGTGTCATGTCTCGTACGAATACGCCGTTGTTTTCTAACAAGTTGATTATTCTGTCTTTTTCATCAATCGTGCTAAATTCTACAAAAATGAAGTTTGCTTGCGTCGGGGTGACCTTAATTCCCATGCTTATAAATTCGTTATATAGAATCGTTCGTTCTTGATTATTGATCGATGCACATTTTTCAACAAATTCTGTCTCCCCAAGTGCAGCAAGTGCAGCAATAGCAGCAAGACGATTGACGGAAAAAGGTATTCGACTCTGTGTTAGAGATTTTATAATGTCAGAACGAGCAATGGTATAACCTATGCGAAGGCCCGCAAGGCCGTAGACTTTTGAGAAGGTTCGGGAAACAATCAGGTTAGGATACTTTTTAAGCAATGAAAATGAATTTGGGTATGTTGCATCCGTTACATACTCGAAATAAGCTTCATCGTTTATCACGTAAACATGCGGTGGTATTTTTTGTAATAACTCGTTTAAAGATTCATGTGAAATAATAGTGCCAGTAGGATTGTTTGGATTGGCAATAAAAAGAACTTTGGTTTTATCGTCACACGCAGAAATCAAATTACCTGTATCAAATGTATTATCCACTAATTTGGCGCGTTTGCATGCTCTGGTGTTTATTTTTGCTATGGCATAATAAGCAACAAAAGATTTATCACCTGCTACGATATTTTCATCAAAGCCAACAAAGCTTTTGAGCAATAAATCAATCAATTCTACTGATCCGGCAGTAATGGCTATATTCTCGGGCATGACATCATATTTATGCGCTAGCTTTTCTTTTAATTTTTCAGGGATATGATCCGGATAGCGATTTATCGAACTAACATGGTCAATAATGGCTTTTTGCGCGAGAGGCGAAGGGCCAAAAGGATTTTCATTTTGAGATAATTTGATGGTTCTGGCGGTTTTTTCTGTTTTAGTATTCATAATGTCACTTTCTTTTATTGATTCATTCATAATTGTTCTAATATCTCATTGTGCAATATAACAATGGTAAACTGGATCAATCATTTATTACTAAAAATGCTTTTACTGATGTTATAAAGCACTTTTTTACGATACCATGCCGATGCTCGTATGTCTGAAATGGGCGAGGCATATTCCAATACTTTGGCGGCAAATTCTTCGGCGTCTGACAGGCTGATTGATGAAATATTTTTACCGGCCAGATAGTCACAGGCTGTTTTAACAAATTTTATGGTTGGCGACACAGAACCAATGGCTATACCTGCGCGGGTAATTATATCATTTTCATCTGTCTGGATATGGTATGCCAGCGAAACTACAGAACACTCCATTGACCGTCTGGTTCCAATCTTTATGTAATCAGAATACAATTTTTTACTTTGTCTGTTTGAAGCAATAGAAACACTTCGCAAAACCTCGTCTCTTTTTATGTCAATTTTGCGCACATCGGTGAAGAAGCTATTTATCGGCACAACCCTGATGGTTCCACGGGCCGATAATATTTCACACTGAGCCTCCAGAGCTACTAATGCACAGGCTATATCGCCCGCCGGTGATGCAGTGCATAGATTCCCGCCGATTGTTGCTATCTGCCGGATTTGTCTTGATGCAAGTTTATGAGCTGCCTTACGTAAAACGGGAAAGTACCCGTGCAATTCCTTATCAGAAGCGATTCTATTTGCGGTCACCAGCGCCCCAATCCTGATTCCACCTTCATATTGACCAATAGAAGTGAACAGCTCATTATTTAACCGGGCTAAATTTATCACTGTAATTCCTTCATCCGGCTGCTTCTTTAGCTCTAATATTAAATCAGAGTAGCCAGCGCCAAATCTGAAATTGATGCCCTGAATATCAGCTATTGCTTCCAGTAATTCTTCTTTTGTTTCCGGGCTGATTATGGTAAAATTCATAAGTTATTCTTGAATGTTCTATTGTTCAATCGTTACAATGTTCTGATTCAACAATGGAGCCATGTAACAACTTTAATCACTTTTATTTTTCAATGCTCGCAAAACCTTCTCCGGTGTAATCGGTAAATCATCTATCTCGACGCCTATCGCATCTGAAACCGCGTTTGCGATGGCGGCGGCAGTTGGAATAAGCGGCGCTTCTCCTACTCCTTTTGCGCCGTAGGGACCTTCTTCATCGTACGTCTCTATTGCATAAAAATGAATTGCAGGTATATCACAGGCAGTCGGAATCTTGTAATTATGAAAACTTGGATTGAGCACGTAACCTTTTTCCACCATCAGCTCCTCAGTTAAAGCATAGCCCATTCCCATAACCACACCGCCTTCAATCTGCCCCGCCAATCCTAATGGATTTAACACTTTACCGACATCCTGGCTCACGTGTACATCTAAAACTCTGACATTTCCCGTGAGAGTATCAACTTCAACCTCAATTGCCTGGGATGCAAAAGCATAAGTACTGGAGACATTTCCCTTAAAGCCTTTATCCTGAAATTTACTTCCAGGTTCATAATAATACGATACGACACAGAGTTCATTAGGTTCTTGAAAATGCAGCGCTCTAATTACTTTGTCAATTTTGATAGATTTCCCGGTTTTATTAGATATAATTAGTCCATTTTCATAGTCCAGGTCTTCAACGTTAGTATTCAGTAGTGTGGCTGCTTTTGGCGAGAGTTTATTTTTTAGTTTTTTGATGGCTCCTAAAAGTGAGTTGCCAGCAACAAAGCTGGTTCGAGAGGCATGCACGCCCACATCCCAGGGTTTAATATCCGTATCCGAGTTTATCACTCTGATTCTTTCCAGTTCGATTCCTAACTCTTCGGCTGCAATCATAGCCAGTACTGTTTCCGAACCCTGTCCAATTTCACTGGAACCGCTGATAATGGTCAGAAATCCAAAACTATCGAATTTTGCTATCGTACCACAACCATCTGAGCGATATATTTTGGCTCCTCCGCCAACATGCAACATGGATGCAAAACCAATTCCCCTTTTATGTCTTCCTGAACCACTGCCATTTGTTTTCCTGTCATGTCCACTTTTCTTTATTATAGTTTGAAGGGTCTCCCGATGCCCACACGTTTTATATTGAAGACCCTGACCAGTAACTTCTCCTTCAAAATTGGCATTAATTAAACGCATCTCTGCCTTATCCATTCCTAATTCTTCAGCCATCAAGTCGATATTTCTTTCAAGCGCAAAAGTTGCTTGCGGATTACCATATCCTCTGAATGAACCTGCATACGGATTATTGGTGTAAACCGCACGCGCATCAAATAAACAGGCTGGAACGTGGTACAATGATGAAAAAGTCTGCATCATGACAAATGAAGTGGTGGCTCCCCAGGAAGTATAAGCCCCATTATCTTTAATAATCTTTACTACCCTAAAGGTGAATCTACCGTTCTTCTCAGCTCCGGTAATTAAATCTATAACCATGGGTTGTCTGGTAGGGGAGGCCAGGAATTCTTCCTCTCTGTCATAGATTATTTGCACAGGTAGTCCGGTCTGCATTGAAAGCAAAGCGCATATCGGTTCATAGGGATACATGTCTAATTTGCTGCCGAATCCACCGCCGATAGTCGGCTGAATTATTCTAATATTGGACGGTTCCATTTTAAGCGCATGAGCCATATCTCTTTGATAGAGGAAAGGAACCTGTGTTAAACTGTACAAAGTAAGCCTGTTCTCTGTTTTTGAATAATCGGCGGTGATGGAGCTGGTTCCCAAACAGCAATGCGTTACCCGCGGCAATGTGTAACGCCTTTCTACAATGCAAGCACTTTTGTTCTTTTGCTCTTGAATATTTCCGTGTTTATAATGAAATGTTTCAGCAATATTTTTATCCAGATCCTTTGAAGCAAATTTATTAAGTTGCGGAGCATCTTCTTTTAAGGCTTGAAAAGGATCAAAAATTCCCTCTATAATTCTATATTTCACTTCTATCAGGTTCAGTGCCTGCTGTGCGATATCTTTGGTTGTGGCTGCTACCGCAACTATTTCATCTCGAATACAATTTACGCTGCCTTTTTTCAAAATAAGATGGTCCCGCTTGTAGCCAATGTTATTCACGTCAACATCATCTGCAGTAATCACACATACTACTCCAGGGAGGCTCGCTGCTTTGGATATGTCAATTGATTCTATTTCTGCAACCGGATATTCTGTACGCAGTATCGCACCATAAAGCAAATTCGGCAACATGATATCATGACCGTATACTGCTTTTCCGGTTACCCTGTTTTTCGCATCTAATTTTGGCGTTGGTTTGCCGATTACTTTTAATTCTCTTTTCATTTTTTCAATATTATAATTGATAATATGATTTAAATTCTCAGTCGATATTTTTATGACAGGATAACTGGATTTCCAAGCTTTACGGAATTCTATTAATTAACATGAAAATAATATGATAAACTTGATATTAGATTAATTATAATTTCTCCTGTCAATCTTGAGAATCCTGTCTGTCCTGTCAAATTAATACTGTTTATTTTTTTACAAATAACGACTCAACCGCATCGATAATCTTGGTATAACCGGTGCATCGGCATAAATTACCCTCAAGACTTTTTTTAATCTCTTCCCTGTCCGGGATTACCTGATTTTTTTCGCATTGTTTCTGAAAAGATTTGATTGACATTACCATTCCCGGGGTACAAAACCCGCATTGAACCGCACCGTGTTTAATAATTGCTTCCTGAACAGGATCATATGATGTTTCACCGTTATGATTTGACAATCCTTCCACGGTTGTTACTTCTTTACCATGAATGTTAATGGCGAGATATAAACACGAATTAACCGCACAACCATCAATCAAAACAGTGCAGGCCCCGCATTCTCCTTCAAGGCAGCCGGGCTTAGTTCCCTTTAACGAAAGTTCAGCCCGTATCAGGTCAATTAATAATAATGATGGGCGGATTTCTTTTCTGACTTGTGTACCGTTGATGGTGAATTCAATATTTATGGATTCAGGCATATTTCAAAATAGTAGGTTTATTAATTCCTCTGTTCTATTGTCCCATTGCTCTTTGGCAACATTGTAGCAATGCAATCATGAAGCTATAGAACAATGATACCTTATTAGTGTTCAACCAGCAAGTTCCTGCCTTCCAAAAACGCCACTCTATTTGTTGATTGTATGGTATCATTCGATGAAACCGCCATCAAAGCAGATAACCATATTACTTCCGGTATAAAACATAATGGTTTTATGGTTGACAATAATCCAATTACAACAACATTTGCCGTCAAACTATTTTTATCGCCCAGTTCATAGGCTATTTTATTCGCATCAATTTTAATTATTTTGAATTCTTCGAGTGCGCTTTCAATATCTACTAAATCTGGGTAGTCCTCTTTTTTCCCATTTACCGGTAAAGCTGTGAAACTGTTTATAATTATTGTACCATCACCCTTTAACAATCCCAGAAATCCGGGCCGTAATATTTCGCTTACTTCCATAGTAACTAAAACGTCAACAGAATTTGGCGCCAGAACCGGGGAATAGACGTTGCCACAGCTAAACGTAGATATCACTGAGCCGCCAAGCTGAGCCATACCGTGCGTATCTCCCTTTACAATATGCGTGTCTGCATAAGGAGTTCTCATGGCAACCTCCGACAATACTTTTCCAAAAAACAAATTACCCTGACCGCCAATTCCTCTTATCGCAACTCTCAGTGATTTTGGCAGCTTATTAGTATTCACTTCTATTTCCTTTACAGGTTCAAGTTCTGGAAGTTGTAACTGTGTGTCATCTATCACTTTTTTTTCGTCTATTTTTACAATTGCATCAAATGGACAACATTGCAAACAGACTGGATTATTCGAACCGCAGTTTGTGCATAAACTTGTAAAATGAGGCGCATTGCTATCATCCAGTTCAATGCCAGGACAGATATTACACAGCTTACAATTCTTACATTCTTCGTAATCAATTTTTATCTGTCTTATTTTATTGTTACTATCCACTTCACGGTTGCATGATCCTTCAAGAATTAATGTTGAAAAGACTCCCTGTTTAGCCAGTTCAAGTGCTGTTTTTAACTCACGCTCGACTCCATCCAGGTCATAAGCATCGACGACCATGGTTCTCCCACCTTCAGCTTCTATTGCCCTTTTGAGACTGAATAGATTAGGCCTGCCCTCTAAATTAACCTGAGAACTTGGCGCGGGTTGTCCACCAGTCATTGCTGTTGTGTAGTTATCCAATATCACTTTTACTCCGGGAACATTTCTAAATATAGCATTTCTGGTTGCATCCATCCCTGAATGACATTCGGTTGAATCGCCGATAACACTAATAACTTTGTCCGCCATTTCAGGTCTTGACATTACAAATCCCTGTCGCATGGAATCAGAAGCGCCCATGCAGGAGACCGTGTCAAGGGCATTGAAAAAGTACAACAATGTCGAGCATCCAATGTCGCCAAATGATGCATATATTTTTTTGCGTCGTTTTAATTTGTCAACCACCAGTGCAAAAGCTTTGTAAGGGCAGCCGGGACAAATTGACGGCGGTCTTAAAATTGGCTTTATATTTATTTTCTTTGTTTCTGATTTATATTTTATATCAACATGATTGGATAAAAATTGTAGAACCTCTTCAGGAGACCAGTTCGTTATTGTGCTCAGTTCATCTTTGCCTGTAACTTCAATGTTTAATAATTTTACCTTTTCTTCTAAAAATCTGTCGCCGTCCTCAATGACAAACAGCTTACCTCTAATTTTCCCAGCAAATTTTCTTATCTTCTTTTCAGGCATTGGATTTGTTATGGCCAACGAAAGTATCGAAGGATTTACATTTACAATTTGCAGCGCTTCCCTGGCAATAATTTCGCTTTCGCCATTTACAATTATCCCCCAGTCTTCTGAACCGTAAGTCGCAGTTACTAAATTTGATGTTTCACTCCACTTTTTGATTGCTGGAATTCTTTCCTGTGTTGTCTTGTTGTAATTTACTCTGGCAATGACTGGCAGCAGCATCCAATTTTTTAAATTGTCAGGAATCTCTTTTTGAGTAATTGCTCTGTGCTCTTTGGTTACAATTAGTGCTTCAGAATGTGCAAGTATTCCGGACGTCAAAACAATCACTGGTGTATTGAATTGCCTGCTCATGTCAGCAGCAATGGCAGGAATTTCATACAGTTCCTGATGATTTCGCGGCTCTAAAACTGGAAGCCTTGTCGAGGCAAAAAAGTATCTTGGATCAATCACATGCTGAGTGCTGGATGGCACATAATCCGTAACAGCAAAAATTACCAGAGCCCCTGCGCTTCCAGTAAAAAAAGCTGATGTTGTTATGGCGTCGGCAGCTTGAAAAACACCGGGTATTTTCATGGTTACCAGAGTATCACAGCCTGCTAATGCATGACCTAACGCGACTGAAACCGCAACTGCTTCATTAACTGACCAGCCAACTTGAATTCTATCCTGAACATGTGCCAGGGATTTATCTATGACTTCAGTACTTGGAGTCCCGGGATATCCATCGGCAGCATGATAACCGGCATGTATCACACCAAGAGCAAAAGCAGTGTTGCCTTGTAAAATGAATTTGCTGTTCGCTGGTGCATCTATTATTTCTTTAAATTTTGGCATATATTATACAAACACTGTTTCGTTCTTGATTCTTTTAGGTGTTTTGTAAAATTGTTGGAATGTTTAATTGCTCCATTGTTTTTTGGAAAGCAATTTAACCATTTAACAATGAATCCATTCTTAAACACATAAATGAATACTATTTTGCTGTAATCAATTTATTTCAAATCACTCCATCATTTTCAAACTTATTAATTTCTGCAACTGAAAATCCCGCCTCTCTAAGAATCTTCGCATTGTGTTCGCCAAGCCTTGGTGCGCATTTAAGCGTATAGTTGTTTTTCGACAAAAAATCTGTGTTAACCGGCGCAGGAAACAATTCAACAACTTTGTTTTCCCCGGAATAAGTTGGGGCAGAAGGTAGTTGAGTTTTGATCATATTCTGTTTTACGAAGTCAAGATTTGCGACATCTTCAACAGAGTTAACAGGCGATACAGATAAATTTTGTGCAATACAGATTTCTATAAAATCAGCCGTGGTGTATTGCAGCAGTCCTTTTCTAATGTCGGCATAGATGTTGTCTTTATCCTCTTTACGTCCCTTATTGCTTTTCCGTGCAGGTTTGGCAAGATGTTCGAAACCTTTAATCTGAACCAGTTTTTCCCACTGTATGTCACTGCCAATGGCTAAATATACATAGCCATCCTTTGTCGGATAGCAATTGCACGGGATAAAACTCCTGTGTTCATTGCCGCTGCGTGAAAAGAGTTTTGAAGCGTCCCGCGTGAATTGCAACTGTGGCAGGGCTGTTATAAGCCAGGATGCCGCGCATTGTGCCATGGAGATACAAATTTCTTTTCCACCAGAATTTTTTCCGGTTTCAACTGTTCGGCTTTGTTGTTCCAGAAGCGCCAGTAAAACCTGAGTAAAAGCTTCATCTCCAGCTTTCAAGTCAATAATAGGAAGTCCACAAAGCATTGGCTCCCGGTCTGGTTCACCAGTTAGAAACATGTACCCTGAAAGCGCCTGTAAGGTTGGATCATAGCCGGCTCTGTCAGGATGTTCTGGTCCCAGCGCTGAAATTCCGCACCAGATTAAATCGGGATTTGCAGCTTTCAGAGCTTCATAATCAATTCCAAGTTGTTTATATCGTTTAGGTAAAGTATTGCACAGAAATATATCAACTCCAAGATTTTTAATGAGTGCTCTTAGTAATTCCTGCCCATCTGGCTTTTTTAAATTCAGGGTAATGGCTTCTTTACCAAGATTTGGCGCAATATAATAGGAATGTAAATCATTAATACCAGTGTCTTCACCAATATAGCGATTTGGATCGCCGCACCTGACATTTTTGGGTCCACCTGTGGCTTCAATCCGAATTACCCGACAACCTAATTGCACAAATCGTTGTGTCGCATAGGGCAGGGTTAAAGCCTGTTCAAGTGACAGAATTGTTTTTTTTATCATTTGTTGTGTCTTCTATCTGTCTGATTAGCGGATCAAATTCTGACCCCGATTTTATATCCTTCATGAATTGCATTTGATAAAGAACGCGGCAAAACCGCATCGCCGACTACATAGAGCTCGTCAACAGCGTAATCCATTCCGGAAACAAGATCATTTCTGGATTTTCGAGGACCGCCAAGAATTAATGTGTCTGCTTTAAATACTTTTTCATTCTTTTCTTTGTCCAAAATCTTTACAATATTATTTTCAATGCTTAGTATCTTTACACCTGTAAAGGCTTTGATATTTAGTTCTTTTAACCAGGAAGTGTGACGCCATTTGAAGGTTGGGGCGATATCTTTACCGAGGCTTTTTCCTTCATCTATTACAGTTACCTTGCACCCTTTTGATGCTGCATATTCTGCTGTCACTAAACCGAGTCTTTCTCCATTGATTACTAAAACCTCATTTCCCAGATCAACCATATCGGCAATAACATTGTATGCATTTGCTATATTTACATTTCCAGTGATAGGGAACAGAGCGGGTGCAAGCTCAGCGCCGCAGGCTATCACCGCAACATCTGGTTCCAACGAATGTGCCATTCGAGCGGTCATTTCAGTGTTCAGCTCAAGCGTGATTTCAAGTTTTGTAATCATTACCCCATAGTATTTAACAAGGTCATAAAATTTATTGCCTCCGGTGGGTTCTTTAGCGGCGTACATCAATTGTCCACCCAGATGGTCTTGCTTTTCGTATATTGTTACATCGTGTCCGCGTCTTGCGGCAGTAATTGCGCACTCAAGTCCGGCGGGACCTCCTCCAATCACCATAACCTTCTTTTTGGTAGTAGCGGGTGTAAGATCGAAAGATGGTTCGACCTCATGTCCAAGGCGTGGATTTACAGAACAAATATAAGGCAGATTTCGAAACATACGCGCAAGACAAACCAGTCCACCCATGCAGGGCTTTATTTCTTCGATGCGGTCTTCTTCAATCTTGTGGATGAGTTCCGGGTCTGCGAGCATGGGCCTGCAGACTTCCCAGAAATCAAGTTTACCCTCTGACAGCGCTTTCTCTGCCATAAGGGGATCACCAAAACGGGGTCCGAATGCTACTGGTATAGAAACAGTTTCTTTAGCACGCTCAGACACGAACAGCCATTCATCTGTGGCGATATCCCGGGCCAGAGCGCCCTTTCTTGATTCATGCCAGCCAATAACTATGCTGATACAATCCACTCCAGCATCCTCAGCCATTTTCATGAATTCCATGCACTCATCATGTGAACTGCCACCAAACTCATCCATTAGTTCGAGGCCGTTCAAGCGGATGATCATGGGTTTGGAACCAAGCTCCTTTTTCATTGCCTGGATTAGTTCGCACATGAATCGACCCCTGTTTATAATTGAGCCACCGTATTCATCGGTGCGCGTATTAGTAAATTTGGAAAGAAAGTTCGAAAGCAGATACCCCATAAAACTTGTAACCTCTACTCCATCAAAGCCTGCTTCAACAGATCTTCGTGTGGCCTGAACATGGTCTTCGATACATTTTATTATGTGTTCCTGACTCATCATCCGAGGCGGACGAAAGTGCTTTAAAGTCTGTGGAACATCAGAGCTCTGTACACAATAGTCCAGATTAATTCCGCCATAACGACCTGCGTGCAAAATCTGTTGAATCGCTATCGCGTCGTTTTCATGTATCAAATCAGCAATTCGTTTATACTGTGGAATAAACTTGTCATCATAAATTGCTAACTGCCGGTAATACGCCTTGCCTTCACCTTTGGCATCGGGATACGCGCCCTGGTTGGTGATCATCCCAGCGCCGGTTGCAGCAATTACCTGCATCCGGGCAAACTCGCGCTCGGTCATCGTGCCATCATGATTGTTGAAATTTGATACAGAGCAAGCGGCGTATTTGATTCGATTGGGTACGGTGAAACAGCCAAGTTTTGTCGGTTCGAACAAGTGCGGGTATTTTTCTCTTCCTGGGTTTGTCATGTATAGTTATCCTTTCATATATTTCTTGATTTTGAAATATGAAATTAGCGAATTCATATCTCATTTTTAGAAGTAAATAGGTTCCTGATATTCTCCATAAACATCCTTCAATGCTTTGGTAATTTCTCCGACAGTGGCATACGCTTTTACTGCCGCAATTACTGCAGGCATTAAATTTAAATTCTCCCTGGCATCTAATTTAATTTTCTCCAGGCATCTGATGATTTCCTGAAAATTACGTTTATTTTTGATTTTATTTAGATTAGCAATCTGTTTGAGTGAGTTCTCTTCATTATATGGATGGAATTCCACTGCTCTTGTTTCCTCTTCTTTTACGAAGCAATTGACACCTACTTTAGGCAGCCGTCCTTCCTGAATTGCTTTTTCTCTTTCATAAGCCTGTAGAGAGATAGTTTTCTGAATTTCGCCTGATGCAATTGCTTGCACAATTCCTCCCTGACTATCCACAATTTCCATCTGCTTCTTTATGGCTTCTTCCATTTGATTTGACAAAGTTTCAACATAATATGAGCCTCCCAATGGATCTACCGTATCGCAAATTCCCATTTCATGAATAAGTATCTGCATGGTTCGAAGTGAAATTTCAGCCGCTTTTTCGGTTGGGATGGTGTAAGCTTCGTCGTAGGAGCAAAGAGCCATTGTCTGAGTACCGGAAAGAGCGCTAATCAGGGCATAATAAGCGCTTCGAATAATATTGTTTTCAGGCTGCTGTTTCGTTAAACCTCCTCCGCCACCGCCGGCAATCATTCTCATCCAGCAAGACTTGTCATCTTTTGCGTTGTACTGTTCTTTTATGATTTTCGCCCAGTGCCGACGGGCACCCCTGAATTTGGCAATTTGTTCAAAGAAGTTACCATGAATATCAAAATTGAATGAGAGACGTGCAGCAAACTCGTCAATGTCTAAACCGCGTTTTAGAGTTTCGTCAGTGTAGGCTTTGGCGATGCAAAATGCATAGGCCATTTCCTGGACCGGATTTGCACCTGACTCACGGATGTGATAACCACACACGCTTACAGGGCTGTATTTAGGCACTTCATTCGCACAATATTCGATAATATCCACAACTAATTTAACCGATGCATCTACCGGAAATATCCAGGTCCCACGCCCGATGAATTCTTTCAGAATATCATTTTGGGCGGTTCCACGTAAATTCTTAATGTCATAGCCGAATTTCTTTGCCATCGCAAGATACATGGCTACCAAAATTATAGCTGAGCCATTAATTGTTAATGATACCGTTATTTTGTCCAGGTCAATTCCTTTGAAGACTTCCTCGAAATCAGCCAGGGTATCAACAGACATACCAACGCGACCTACTTCACCGGCTGCATTTGGATTATCCGAATCAAGGCCGGTCTGAGTGGGCAAATCAAACGCCACATTCAGGCCGGTCTGGCCATTGTTAATCAAATATAAAAAGCGTTCATGGGTTTCGGCAGGAGTACCAAAACCGGCATATTGGCGGATTGTAAAAGGACGTTTACAGTACATCAAAGGATGAATTCCCCTGGTAAACGGAAATTCGCCAGGTTTGCCGATTTCCGCTGAGGAACCAGTGCGTTCGATATCATCCTGAGTGTATTGAGACTGTACCTCAAGGCCTGACTCAAGAATGACATTTTTTCCAGAATCTACAGTATTTTCGTTCATATTAGTTTTTTAGAATTCTAAATTATTATTTTATGTTATGTGAAAATTCATTTTTGTTACTACTATTGAGACTGCCCCACAATGTCATTCCCGCTAAAAGATCGCGGGAAATATCAGGATGGCTGTCAATGCTTAAACTTGAAGTTAAAAATTAAACAGACTCTATCAATTTTCCTATTCACTCTTTTCAACCATTTTGTTAAAATAACCGACAACTTGTTCAATAGTCGTCCCAGTTGGGAAAGCTGCTGCAGCTCCCAATTCTTTTATGGCTTTGATGTCATTATCAGGAATATTCCCTCCTACAATCCAGGGAATTGACAAACTTGCTTTATTCATTTCTTTGGCCATCTGCTCGCATAGCACAAGATGTGTGCCAGACAAAATAGAAAGCCCAATCACATCCACTTTTCGCTCAACCGCCATTTGAACGATTTCTGCAACGGCTTTTCGCAAACCGGTATAAACCACGTCGAATCCGGCGTCGACCAGCGCATGACCTAACACTTTCACGCCCACATCATGCCCATCAAGACCAGGTTTGCCGAGAAGGATTTTTAGTTTCATATTATTCATCTGTGTCTTTTATTTAGATAATTTTAATTCTATATTGTCTAATTGATACATTGTTAAATCGCTTTATTGTTAGATTGTTATCCCTATGGACAACGATATTGTAATCTCTCGTATTTAGATAATTTATAAACCCAACTCTCTCGCTATATTTATTTTCAATATCTCAGAAGTCCCGCCGCCAATAAGTGTGAATCGAACGTCGCGTAAATATCTTTGCATGGCAAAGTCCATAGCATAGCCATAGGAAGCCATAATCCGCGAAGCCTCATCACAAATTGAATTTGCACATTCGGAGGCATATAGCTTTACAATAGCTGCTTCTTTTTGACGAGGTAAGTCCTGGTCGCTTAGCCAGGCAGTATAAAATAGCATTTGCTTAGAAGTCTCTAAATGCACAGCCATATCGGCACCTTTCATTTTGATAGCCTGAAATTTACCAATTGGTTTCCCAAACTGAATTCTAGTCTTTGCATACTCCAGGGCATCTTCGTATGCCGCGGTTGCAACACCGATTGCCAGTGCAGCTGTCATAATTCTGATTTCAGCTAAAATCTCTCTCAAACATTTTGTCCCCTCTCCGATTCCTCCAAGTAGAAAGTTGGCTGGTAGTCGAACATCATCAAACGCAACTTCACTGGTGACAGAGCCGCAAACACCCATCTTGTCGATAACTTTTCCAACTATGACACCCTTGAACTTAGAAGGCACTAAGAAGATAGAAAGCTGATCGTGGTTGTCTGTGCGAGATAATACTGTAAAGAAATCTGCCACTGGCGCTGAGGTAACCCAGGTCTTTTGTCCGCTCATTTGGAAACCATCATCAAGAACTTTTGTCATGGTGGATATGCTCATTAAATCGCTGCCTGCATTTGGTTCAGTCATGCAAATAGCACCGACTTTGTTTCCCTTCAGCGCTTCTCCAAAATACTGTTCTCTGATTTCTGTATCCCCAAAACGGTAGAGGAAGTAGGTTCCCATGAGTGATTGCATTGTGCATACCGCTGCCAGTGATAACGAACCTCGCGCTAATTCAATTACTGCCAGACAATAGGAGATAATATCCGCTCCGCTGCCACCAACATCTTCGGGGTATCTCATGCCAAAGAAACCGAGTTCTCCAACTTCTTTAAATAATTCATGTGGAAACTTTTTTTTCTCATCAATCTCAGCGGCCAGCGGTTTAATCCTCTTATCAACAAATTCTCGAAATGTTTGTTGAATTGACTTTTGTGTTTCGTTTAATTCAAAATCCATAGTTTTTTATTAGATTTACGTATTTTTGATAATACAATTTAGTGTTTTTGGTATATGTTGAGTTTATTTATTAAAATTGAATATCCAATTCCGGTTTTCGTATTTCGGTTTACGAATTCCGTATTACAAGCTTCACCCTTATTATTTTTCCCTGAGAACACGCTTACAACTGGTACCGCCTTCAGGCAGCGAACTGAGTGTTTCAAACTCAATGTTTGTACCTAATGCTTGATTGATGTCATTTATAATTGTGACTAACCAGCGATCGCACCCGGGCTGATCTTCAGCCAGAGCGTCGTATTTATTATGCCAGTCAACCCAGGGGCATTCCTGGTGCTCAAAATAAATTTCATGTTCGTTGTCTCCGGCAATTACACTGGCGTTTTCACCCATTGCCAGGCTGCTGTCAACGATGAGTTGCGCTATTTGTGGCAGTACTGGTTTAGTTTTATCAATCTTTTTTAAATAGGTTTTGGCTGTGTCATGACCAACTATTTCCCAATATTTTAAAACAGTCTCAGTGGGATCTGCATCAGGAAACATCTTTAGAATAGCTTCGCGCCATTCAAAATGCGCCGCCCGGGTAATTTGGCAAAGGGCTTTGAATTTTTGTTCTAATGTGTAATTCATGGTTCTATTGTTCCATTGTCTAATTGGTGAATTGTTACTTTATCATCTAACTCGTCAGATTTTTAGTAGTGATTTCCACTCCATAATCTTTCCGGGCACTCTCTACCGAGACTTTACCGTCTCTCACATCTTTTTGTAAAACGTGTAATGGACGTTCCTTTGGATCACCATTGCCGCCTCCCCCGGCGGCATCCATAGTTACCACATCTCCCGGTTGGAGTTGTGTCAGACCGTAGGGATTGCCAGGTTCGCCGTTGACCAGGAACTGGGCCCGGGTACCAGGTTGACCACCAAATAAACCTTCTGGTGGCAGGCGAAAACGTCCGGACTGCATGCCAAGATTCACTGGCGGTTGCGGCGCGTATTCATCGTTTGGTACTCTTATTATCTCCCTGCGTCCCAGACCGCCGCGGAATTTACCTGGTCCACCTGAATCTGGTAATAACTTGCGCATCTCAACAATTAACGGAGTATCGCTTTCCAATATCTCCACTGGCGTGTTGGCGCCATTGGCAGGGAAGATGTAGCAATGCTCGCCGTCACGAGAACTGCTGGCGCCCATACCACCACCGCGAATTAGTACCGAATGCCAGGGCTGCCTGTCATTACGTCGCCCATAAAAAACATTCATCGTTGCTGGTGTACCGCCACTGCTGGCGATTACCCGATCTGGCAGAGCTTTTGCCAGAGCTCGGTAAATGATCTCAGTCATAAAATGTCCGATTTGCATTCGAGCAGCTACGGCCGCCGGAAAACGACAGTTAACTACGCTTCCCGCCGGCGCTTTCAGGCAGATGGGGGCGACACTGCCATCATTGTTGGGAATATCCGGATCAAAGATACTTTTTATTGCCATGTGAATATAGGCATAAGTAAAGTTGTAGACCACGTTACCTCCCCAATCCACCTGTTCCGAGGAACCATCAAGATCAACAGTAATGTCGCTGCCAGCAATCACCACGGCTGCTTTTACTATTAAGTCAGCACGACCTTCCATCTGTTCAATTACACCCTCTGCGCTGTAAACACCGTCAGGAACTTCGGCAATGGCGGTACGAATACTATTCTCACTGCGTTGGATAATTTCGTCTGCCAGATCGTCCAAACTTTCGAGGCTGTCTTCCATCATCATCTGACATATTTTTTCTGCACACACATGATTAGCTGCTATTTGAGAACGAATGTCGCCGATAACTTCGTCCGGAGTGCGAACATTCCAACGTATCATGTCTAAAACGGCCTGGTTGGGGATACCCGCATCGTAAAGTTTTACCAGTGGAATAAAAAGCCCTTCCTCGAACACGGCGTGGTTATCTGAAGCTACCCGACCTCCAATGTCCGAGTGGTGGAGTACGCAGGCAGTGAATGCAGCCAGTCGATCGCGGTGAAAAATCGGACTAAACACACAGATGTCGTTCAAATGTCCGGCCAGAGCCCAGGGATCATTGGTAATGAAGATGTCGCCCGGTTGGAAGTTCTCCGCCGGAATACTCTGCACCAGGTTTTTGATGCCCAATGCCATTGCACCGGACTGTCCCGGTGTAGCTAATGTGCCTTGCGCCAGCTCGCGTCCTCTGCGATCGGTGAACATGCATGTATAATCGTGAGCGTCACGCAGTAAGCTGGAAAAAGCTGTACGGGCTACAGTTGCGTCAGCCTCGTCCACGATTGAAATCAGACGCCGCCAGAAAATTTCCAGGGTAATGGGATCAAATTTGCTCAATATCTATCTTCTCCAATAAAATATGTGTTTTAAAAAATCAAACGGCAATTTTTACATTCTCTACTTCTTCTATTCTAAGGCATCCCAAAAAAGGATTATAACTTTCTTTGGTAATAATTTCAAAATTTGTTCCTAATGGACAATCAAATAAATCACTTTTTAAATTCTTGGAAAAAATCTTCATCTATTTCATATGTCTTTTTTGGTTTCAAGCCAATTTCAAGCAATTCAAACATTTCAATCAACTTATCTCCATCGACTAATTCAATCGGAGGAACACCATCTCTTCGTGCTTCTTTTCTCGCTTCGGTCGTAAAGCTACCTGTTGTAATTATAATACCTTTATCAGCCCTTCCCATCATCGCTCCACGAAAATCCCTTACATGCGCAGGCACCACTGCACCTTGATATCTTTTACATTGAAAAAGTACTTTAAAGCTTAGAAATGGATTCATTTGTAGAATGCCATGTCCATCGATTCCTCCATCCCCACTTTTACCTGTAACTACAACTTGCTGAAAACCTGCTTCTCTCAATAGACGTTTGCACATTCTTTCGAATCCGTCGGGGGGTAAAGATTTGAGTATATTGAGAAGATCGGTTTTGTAGTCAGAAAAATCAATTAGACTAGGTTCAGAGTCATTAACTGCCTTGCTGGTGGATTCTTCTTGCTGTTTCTTTTCTTTATATTGTTTAGTAAAACGAGATTGAACAGTTTTAAAATATGTTAATACATCCTGATGAGTAAGATTGGCACTCAAACCTTTGTGTGTTAAACTCCAAACTCCTCGCTGAGAAGAATCAATAAAACCAGATTTTACTAAGTATGAACGAGCCCAAGCAATTTGGTTTCTGACTCGAGATGCTCCGTTTTTCAATGTTTCCTGTTGCTCTTTTTCTGGAATACATAGTTTTTCGATAACCAAGTCAGTAACCTCGGTTGCAGTTCCAGAACCACCAAGTTCTTTTAAAACTTCAATGAGTGGCATAAAAAATCTTAAGAATTGTGGACCAATTGAATTTTTCATTTTATTATCAAATGGATTTTTTAAGGAGTATTTATGTTTAATACATTTCTTAAATATTTAAACTGATTTGTTTTTAACTTCATCTTTGTTTGGTTATGATTTCTAATGCGGTTTTATAAAAAATCCTTGCGCATCTCTACTTCGAGTAATCTCAGTGGTCGCAGCTTCTCCCAACATTGAAAAGATGAGCTCAAGGTCTGTCATGTGATCCCGCAAGTTGTCCCGGTCGAGTCCTTTGAACTTTTTATATTCCGCAGGTGTCATGCCAAAAGCTGCTTTTGAAATTTCCGCTGTCAGTATGGCATATTCCGGTGATGTGTTAACCCCGCGATTCTGCCATTCATCGGTAAGCTCTTCACGGATTGCAATCCCGCGCATTCGCTTTTCAATCCAATCGTCGGAATAGCCTTTGGCTTTGTACAGCGCACGGGTTCGTTTTGTAGCGAGCTCAGGGTCTTCAATTTCCTGAACTCGTTCGTGGCCGACTCGGGCCAACCAGCGCTTAAAAGGTTCTGCTTTCGGGGAAGGGATAGATTGGACGATGCGGAAAATCCCTTCTGTGTTGGCGCAGTTCATTTTCTGAAGGCCACCGGCGGTTTCAATAGAAAGGGTATGTACAATTTGTACCCACCCTTTCTTTAATTCAGGATCTCTTTGTTTGGCACGTTGAATGTATTGCTTCGGATCTTTTGAGTCAGTCAATAACTGAACAACATCCTCGATTACAAACCACCACTCATTATTATGAATAACTTTACGTATTTCTTTTCCCATAAATACTGCAATTTTTGTCTTCATCATCTTCCTCCACTAGAAATTCAGAAAAAATGAATTTATGTTTTTTTGGTTATTCTGTTGTTCTGTACGGACAGTTCAAAATATTAGCCAAACTTACGTTTAATGAAAACACGAATCGCCGTTCACTTTATTTCGGACGGCTGCTGCAACTCGATCCACAAAAAACCGAACTCATCAACTGAGACTGTCGCGTCCTCACCAACAATTGCTGTTGATTCTCGTTCCTCAATAATAGCCGGACCCTCAATAGTCACCCCGGGAGAAAGTCTGTAACGATCATAAACCGTGAATTGAATGAACTCGTGAGCCAGGCCAGAATATGCCAGGCGTTCTCCCTTGCGGGCTTCCTCTAATTCACCCGGCTGCTCATCCCATCGAGGCAATTCTAACGGTTGCACCGGCAAACTTGCACGTACGCGGAAGTTCACGAATTCCACCGGTGATTCTGGATATGTACGTCCGTAGAGTTTCTCATAGATAGTGTCAAATTGGCTGCGAAGTTCTAAAGGATTCAGCTCAGTAAAAGTACCTGTTGGCAGCAGGAGATTAGTTTCAGAACCCTGTCCGATAAATCGAGCATCTACTGAACGCGTGAAGGTAATTTTATCTGTGGCTCCGGCCGTGCGCAAAGTACGTTCACCTTCCGTTTCCATTTTTCTGAATAATGTTTCAATTTCACTAAAGTCAGCACCAATAAGCGGCACCTTGTGACTGCGCACCAGGTCAAACGCTCGGGGAGCCGTGAAAAATCCTAATGCGGAACCCACACCAGCATTTGGCGGGACTATGACGCGTGGCGCTCCCAGTTTGCGGGCCAAACCGTATGCATGTACTGGTCCGGCGCCACCAAATGCCGCTACTGTGACCGATTTTGGATTACCGCCTCGTTCGGCGATATGGGTTTTAGCCGCTGCCGCCATATTCTCATTAATCAGATCGTGGATTCCCCAGACGGCCTGAATATATGAAACACTCAAAGGTTTGGCAATTTTTTCTTCAATACCTTGTCGAGCTGCTTCAGTGTTTAGTTGCATTTCTCCACCGAGAAAATAATTTGCGTCCAGGTAACCTAAAAGCAGGTCTGAGTCTGTGACTGTAGGCTCAACACCACCCTGTTGGTAACAAATTGGTCCTGGCTCGGCTCCAGCACTTTCTGGGCCTACTTGTAATGTACCAAGCTGACTTATTCGAGCGATACTGCCTCCGCCTGCGCCAATTTCCATTAAATCCACCACTGGAACCTGGATAGTGATGCCGCTGCCTTTCATGAAGCGCTGCACGCGTCCCACCTCAAATGTAGGCACAACTCCAGCGACGCCTCCCTGGATCAGGCACGACTTGGCCGTAGTGCCTCCCATGTCAAAGCAGAACATTTCGGGAAGATCAAACAGTTGGCTGAAATATTGACCAGCGATAACCGCAGCAGTTGGGCCGGATTCGATGATGCGTACCGGGAACTCTGCCGCAGTTTCCAATGATGTGATCCCACCACTGGATAGCATAATAAACAATCGCCCACTAAATCCGAGAGAGTTTAAACGATTTGAAAGTCGGCGCAAATATTTTTCGGTTAATGGTTTTACATATGCATTAGTAACAGTAGTGCTGGTGCGTTCGTACTCACGAATCTGGGGTAGCACTTCAAATGAAATTGAAATAGAGACGTCAGGATTTTCATAAGTGATGATTTCTTTGAGAGTCTGTTCATGCTTCGGATTCTCAAAGGAGTTAAGTAAACAGATTGCGATGGATTTCACATCCTGGTCAAGAAGAGTCTGGATTGTTTCCCGTGCCTGCAGCTCATCTAATGGTTTCAAAACGCTACCATCAGCACGGACACGCTCGTCCACTTCGAGTCGCAAGTGCCGTGGAACAAGCGGTTTTGGAAACTCGGCGAAGATGTCGTAAGGAGCGTAGCGAATTTCTCGTCCAAGTTCGAGTATGTCGCGAAACCCTTTTGTAGTGATTAATGCAGTACACGCTCCTTTGCGTTCAATAATGGCATTGATGACCAGCGTAGTACCGTGGATGACCTCACCCAGTTTTTCCGTGAGTCTGGACACCCGTTGTGTAAACTCCTTAATTCCATGCTCGACAGCGTCTGAAGGATCGCCGGGTGTGGTTAAACATTTATAGACGGTGATTTCACAGGTTTCATCATTCAGTAAAACGAAATCTGTGAATGTGCCGCCTACGTCTATCCCAAGTCTGTAATTCATGATTGTTCTTTTTCCGGATAAAGCCAGTTATATATACGAACTAAGCAATAATATTATATTATCCTGGTTAACTTTAGATTTATGTTTTGAGTACTTGTTGTGAATTGTTTTCTACCATATTTTCGCGTACACGCCTGGCCAATATTTTGATTGTAATTTTTTCTTCTTCTGTAAAATTTTTCACAGCTTCTAAATCTACCTCATCAGCCAGCCTGGATAATGTATCTTGTAATCCCCGACCTTTTTCTGTTAGAGAAATCTTAATTATTCTCCTGTCATTTCTATCACGAATTCGACGAACTAATTTAGCACGTACCATGCGTTCGACCATTCCAGTGAGGGTCGAATTGTCGAAATGAACAGCCTTCCCAAGAACAGTCAGGGAAAGACTGTTATGTTGCCACAGCACTTTTAACACAGCAAATTGTGAAGCTGTAATGCCATGTGTGGTTAACTTAATTTCAAGCGCACGTTTCATATTTCGCGCTGCTACAATCATTTGAAAGCCAAGGCTTGTTTCTAAAGGATTTTCCACTATTCTGACCAGTTGTTTAAATTACATTTCAAAAATGGTATGACAAAACCAACATTAATCCGTATGGATAATATTAGCATGTCAATTGTTTGTGTACGTAATATGTAGTACACAAAATATTAAGAGTCAAATGTTTTTTTGTCCTTGGATTCAAGTTTCAAGTGCGACAAAATTATTTTCAAATAATTGCCTAGGTGTATTGAATTGTAATGATTTTCTGGGTCTGTTATTTAACCTGTTTTCAACGAATTGAGTTTGTTGTTGATTAATGTTTTTATACTGATGGCTCATGGTTTCAAGTCAAACACGAATTAGGTCAATTTTTTCCTTCGATGTCTTTGAGTATCTGTTCGACTGATGCTATTAATTCTGGAAGTTTTGTTTCGATGGTATCCCACACTAACTGATAATCCAGCCCAAAATATCCATGGATGAGTCGGTCCCGCATTCCCGAAATATCTTTCCAGGGTATTTCAGGGTGATTTTGTTTTATCGATTCTGGAATGTTCTTGACAGCTTCGCCAATAATTTCAAATTGTCGGATGACCGCACTGGTGGTTTTCTTATCATGCAGAAACTCAGAGTAGGTCATTCCAAAGACAAACTCCTGAATATCCATACTTGCTGTGATAATGTCTTTCATGAAAAGTTTCAAGTTTCTTTTCATAGTTTGACCAAATCCTGGTAAACATAAGACTTAATCTCTTCCCGTAAGGATCTTTGTGAGACTACATCGACCTTACGCTGCAGTTTTTGTTCTAAAAAATATCCTAAACCAGAGAGATCAAACAGGGTTGCACCTTCGAGAAACTTAACTAACACATCGATGTCGCTATTTTCTTTTTCTTCTCCCCGAGAATACGAACCAAATATCCCCTGGATCTCAGCTTTATATTTTCTGCGAACTTCATCTTTTAAAGAATCGAGCTTTCTAAGTATTTTCGCCTGCACAATTTTTTGTCTCCATTTATCAATTATAAGCTTAGCATAATTTTACAATGATATTCTTAATATAAAATTTGAATAGATAATTTGCAATGAATTATTAATACGCTGTTTCGGTAATGTTTCTTTGCACTCACTGTAATTGTTTTGAAATTAACTTCTAAAAGAAATTAACGCTCTTTTTCTTTAAAAGCCTCTTCTTCAAAGTCGCCAGTGATGGTCGATTTTTTAGCAAAGAAATTGGGATATTGTTTGTTAAACGCACCCAATAGCTGCTGATAGGGCAAGTCTGCAAATTGACCGTGGTCACGCAGGTATTCCATGTGCCGGTCTCCTGCACTACTGAATTCGTGGAAAATGGAATCGTTCCTGCCATCGAATTCAAGTGGTTTTACCCCAAATCGTTCGCAGAGAGCGAGATTAAAAGCTGGTGTGGCCTTAACCCATTTTTCTTCCAGGAACAACTCTGTGTAGCCATGATAAACAAAAATGTCAGACTGCATAAGTTGCTTCAGGCGGGTGGTGGTCAGATGATTTTTAACGTCAGCAAATCCAAGGCGACTAGGTATCCCGACCACCCGTGCTACTGCCGCAAGCAGGATCGCTTTCGCCACACAAAAACCGTATTTCCTTTCTAATGCAGCGCTTGCTTTAAAAGTATCTGGATTTGGATCAATTCGATAAGGATCATAACGAATACCGTCCCGTACCGCGTAATACAGCTTGATTGCTTTACCGATGTCGGTTGTTTCGTTTTTAGTGACCGCTTTGGCAAACTTAATCACATCAGGGGAATCACTGTCAATAAAGTTAGTCGGTTGCAGGTAAATCTGAAAGCTTTTTTCTGAGCCTGGTTTCATATCTTCATTCCTTTGTCCGTACAAAATATTTGGTCATTATTTGTGAATCGTTTACTTTATCTATTGAGAATAATATTCTCATTTCTGCTTCGAATTGTTCTTTGGTCGGGAGATTAAATCTCGGTCTGCCAAGGTATGTTTCATATTCAATCATGGTATTGACATCAGGATGTTCTAAATTTGGCATATCAATTACCATTCTGCTTTGTGGTTTCAAAACTCTGTGCAATTCTCTGATAGCAATTTTTATGTATTGAATATCAAAATATTCTATAATGCCAATAACAGCAGCTATATCCATAAACTTACTTTCGAATGGCAAGTTTGCTGCTTCTGCCACACACAATCCGCCGATTTTAATATTATTCCTGTTTACAAAATTTTCTGTGACTTTGATGAGTTTGGGACTGATATCGATGCCATAATAAGTTGATGGCCATTCATAAAGCTTATGGCCAATTAAATTTGCGCAGGATCCGACATCCAGAAAATTCATGCAAGGCTTCGGATTTAAATACTCATTAATATCCGGTTCGCCGCTATTGCACGAATGTTTAATTGTTTGAAATTCTTTTAATCTTTGCGAGTTCTTAAATTCTTCGGGGAGTAGATCTAATTCGTCAATACCATTGTGATAATCGTCAACGTTTTTGTCATACGCTTTTTTAATTATTTCTATCTGGCTTTTGATAAATGTCATTATTAAAATTCTGTGTTCTTAGCGACTTCTGCGGTGAATAATTCAGGTTAAATAAAAGTTCAATAATTATCCTTTGCAGGTCGAATGGCTTCGACTACTAAAAGTAAAGGCTGATTAATATATTTTGCAGCCTTTGGAACCTCGTCTGCCAGTTTATTATCTCCCGCAAATTCCCAGAATTGCACATCACGAAAACCAGCGTCCTCGATTCTGGTCAAATAATCATCTACTGTATGTCGTTCAGCGCCTAAACGATATTCCACATTTTCCTGGGCGAAATTTGCTTCAATTCCTGCCGCTGCCATTTCAGGATGGAATACTGAAAAAATAAACCGCCCTCCAGGTCTAAGCGCAAAAAACACTTCTAAAAAAGTCAGGTGCAGATTGGTAAGATGTTCGCCAACCAGAGCACATAATACTGCATCGAATATATTTGGCATTATCGGCAACGCATTATTTAGATCAGCCTGTGCAAGATGAACATTTGGAAAAGCAAGTTGAGTTATTCCAAGCATGCCAATTGAAAAATCAAGCCCGATTGGAAGGCTGCCGGCGCCAAGAATAAAGCTCAGATTACGACCTGTCCCGCAACCTGCATCAAGAATTATTTCGTTTTGCCGGGGCTGTAGTATTTTCAGAGTGTCACGTTGATCCAGGGCAATCAGAGGATTCGGAGTGGTATCATAAGTTTTTGCCCAATGATCATAACCTTCACGCACATTTGGGCGATGAATTTTTTTATGCACTTTTTGTATCCTTACATGAAACCAGTAAAATATCTTCAATGTTGTCATTCCCGCAATCTTTTAACTGCGAATCCAGTGGAGAAATGGATGCCTGATAATCCCGACATTCATTATTTTAAATATAAAGGAAAATCGGGACGGGCAGGACAGTAAGGGCGCTAATTATGAAAATCGTTATCTGATTTATTTACAGCTATTGGCCTGCTACATTTGTGTTTGCCACCCTTTTCCCTGCGCTGTTGTTCCCTTCTTCAATGACGCCAGAAATGAGGAACGTAGCGTATCGCTCATCAATGCTCTTTTTACTGGCGGGAGTTTGAGAAAGGCTCCGACAATTCCTCGCATAACTTCTTGTGTCATACTTTGAGGATTGTCAAAGAGTTGATTCTGAAGTGTTCCTCTTTCGAGACACATCAAGATCACTCGCTCGAAGGTTGTTTCGGGATGGAGCACACGCTGCTCCCGCTTCACCAATCTAACGGCGTCTTTGTGGCATCGCAATGCACATACGCCACAACCCAGGCAGATGGCTGTGTCTACTCTGGGATTTTTCGGTTTCTTCGTTTTCGGGTGCTCGATAGGAATCATCTCAATGGCGCCAATCGGGCAATCTTTTTCACATTTTTCACACCCGGTACACTTGTCTTCATCAATTTCACAAATATAATTTGAAGTGACCAGAGTATTTGGATATCCATGCTTACTGATCCCTAAAAGTACATTGCAGCAGCATTTACAACAATGGCAAATAAAAGTAACGTTTTTCTGGACATTGTCTGCGGCAAATACAAGCTGAAGTTCTTTGGAGCGGGCATTGTTTTCTAACATCTCCTCTTTCGAAACTTCCACGGCCATGTTGTGCCGAATCAGATAATCTGCCGCATGACCAAATGAAGAACATTTTTCCAATGGCACATCACATGTTTTTTCGCCAATATGCAATTTTTCATGCCGACAGGAGCACAGACCAATGGCAAATCTGTCAGACTCTTCGACGATAGACGTCGCTTTTTCATAATCCAGGACTTCCACAAAGGCAGTATCTTCGAAGGCTTCTTCGTGCGGCAGAGCCCTGATAACAGAGGTTCTTTCACCATGTTTAAAGTTCTCTGCATAAAAGGTGTCGTCGCCATGCATATATTCATGGAACATCCTGGCCCAGGTTTTGGAATTCAGGTTTGCTCCAACCCGCATCATCGTCATCTCAAAAATTCCGATGACCATCGGTGACGGCATATAATGATATTTGTCATTAATCCAGATATCGAAGACCAGCCCTTTTGTGCATAAGCTGTCAAGGATTCTGCGTAAATTCGTCTCGTCACATTTTGTAATTTTTGCAACTCGGTCAAAGCTGGACATTCCATATGGCATTTTAATCAGAACATCAGCCTCTTCAGGCGTATAAAGTTCTTTCAATATTTCATAAAAAGCCTTATTCCAGGGCGCTTTCACCTGGAGTCCATTGATCTTTTTTCCAAGCTGTCTGTAAATGTCTTTGCTGATTATGTGTCCCATCGTGTCTCCTTTAAGCCAGCAGAATGGTTTGAAGCAAATGCCTGTTCCTTACAATTAATTGTACTGAGTTGCCTCTTTACTTATACCAATCCAACAATCTAACTTCAATTTCTTTGTTCTCGCTAACCAGTTGCTTGAAATTTTCAACATCACTAAATCCGCCCGTCCCACGATAATGATACGGAAACACAACTTTTGGCTTGAATTCTAAAACAGCAGATGCCGCCTGTTCAACCGTCATGGTATACGGTAAGTTCATGCACATAAAAGCATAATCAATGTCTTTGAGTTCCCGCATTTCCTTAATATCTTCCGTATCGCCGGCTATATAAATTCTTTTTTGATCTACAGTTACTATATAGCCGTTTTCTAAGCCTTTTTCATGGAACCTGAGCCTATCTTCTGTAAAATTATACATGGGAACAGCTTCAACGTTGATGGCGCCAAACGTTTTATTTTCTCCATTATTGAGAACCTCGCCATACTTCAGCGCTGTGACCACGGCCTGTGGGCCAATGATAATGGTTTTCTCTTTTTTCAAAGAATTCACCACTTCCGGATTTAAATGATCGCCGTGAGTATCTGTGATTAGAATAATATCCGGTGATGACAATTCATTAAAAGCTTCAATGTCGCCAACTGGATCAACATAAATGGTGGCGGCGGATGTTTTAATTACAAAAGTCGCATGACTTACTGGAGTGAAGTTTATTTCGTTTTGGGCATTTTCTGCGGTTTCAGTTTTTTCCTGTTTACAGGCACAAGTAAATATTATTAGAATTAATAGAACTTTTAAATATGATGTCATCATTTCCTCCTTTTGTGATTTGAAACTTCAGGTTATAGTTGAAAGTTAGTGATTGACCGAAAGCATTCCATCTACAATTTTCGACTGAAAGGTGAAATCTTTATCTTCAATAATTTCGATGAAACCAGATTTCTCACTGCGGTCGAAATGACATTATTATTTATTTTTAGGTCAATCACCAGTTAGTTTACTTCATTTCCATATATTTGCCATTTGCCACAAAATGAAAAGAAACTGAAAGTTGCTGCCTTTGCAATACCAGTCAGCCTGCTGTGCATTTTCCAGGTGATGATAAACGGTGCCATTGCTATATAATTTGTTTATGATGAAATCTGTTGTTCGTTTTGCCTTATATAAATAAATACGGTTGCCAGTCTCAGTATATAAATAAATTAAAGCTAAAGCAAGGTAATTTTGAGATGAAAACGATACACGCAATTATCACCTCAACAAAACGAATTTTCTCCATTTGCTGAAATTGCCAGCTTTCATTCGATAAACATAAACGCCACTTGCCAAACCACTGGCGTCAAATTCAATATTGTATTCACCGTTCATTTTAAGCTCGTTAACGAGCACCGCTGTTTCACGACCCAGCAAATCAAACACTTTAATGGTTACATGAGATGGCTGTGAGATTGAATACTTAATGGTTGTAGTAGGATTGAATGGATTTGGATAATTCTGTTCAAGTTGGAACAAATAGGGTAGGCTCTCTAAATCATCAATTCCATCTATTAAATAATGGATTACTATTTGTTTTGTCGTTTGAGTGGGAACTGATGTTTGCACATAAACTATCCAGGGAGAGGAGAGCGAATCGACTTGAAAAAGAGTACCATTTTCTACATTCAAATTCACTCCAGGCGAAATGGTAAATTTTATGAGGGTGTTTTCGAAGGACTCGTCTGTTCTGTTGGTTATTGTTGCTGTTGTTGATAATGAGTCTGACACATATTCAATTTGAATATTTTCCCCATTACTTCCTGCATGAAGTGTATGAGTAGGTATGATTGAATTTCCTTGAATTCGAATAAGGCGATATGCTCGATTCCCATCACTGCTGGACTCTGTGCACAAATTAAATGGGTGATTATAGATAGAGCCACTATCTTGATGTGTATGACCCCAAAGGGCAAGATCAACTCCTAAATTCTCAAGAACTAATTGATTACTAAAGTCATAGTGATAAAATAGAACCTTCAAAAATGAATTACCTACACTATTTAGATCATTTTGAAGCCAAACCAGCTGCTCATCGGTAAAACTTTTATCTCCGTAGATTTCTGAACGCCAGAGATCGTAATTGTAATATGACTCCATTCCTATAAAATGGCCATTACCGTAATTAAAAGTGTAATCCTGGGTATATTTTGGATTTTCACCTGGTGGATCGTCAAGATGTTGCCATCCAAAAAATCGCCACCAATCTCTACGTGCGGTTCCATTCGGCATGGGAGTATCGAGCCAGCCACCGATATCATGATTCCCTGCAACAAGAAATACTGGGACTTCAAACTCAGATAAGATGTTTTGCGCCCGTGTATAATACCTAAGATTGAGGAAGTCTTCCAATTCTCCTTCGTTGATAAAATCTCCCGTGAGTAAAACAAACGCAGGATTGATCAAATTAATATCTCTTATAACTTGTCTAAGGTCTTCAACTTCAGAGGTGTCCTGTTCAGACCCCTCCTGAAACCAGTATAAATGAGTTGGAAGATGTGTGTCGGTAACATGAACAAAATAAAAATTTTCATTGAATTGCGGAATTACATGAACAGCGTTTTTGACAACATCCGAATTGCTTCCATGTATTTCTAACTTTAGGTCATACAGTTCGTAAAATACCGATTCAGGAAGTATTGCTTTCAGAATCCACAACTCTTTATCCTCATTGAAATCCTGGCCAATCGGAATAAGATCTACTTTCCGACTTTTGTGAATGAGAGATGCAGACCAGGAGGAAAGCTGGTTTGAAAAATCACATAAAATATCAAGAGTGTCTCCAGGCAGAATAATTGCAGGAATGTTAGGAAGTGGACGTTGAACAATAGTGAGAGTGTCACCAATAGGAATTGGAGCGCTGTCAATAATATCTGTCCGATAACGCGGTTCTAACTTAAAATTGCCATGGCTATAATTCAAAACACCTGTTATCGAAGACAATGATGTCCCAATCGCTGGAATCTCATAGCTTAGATTGTCAGCATCATCATCGATTCGACAGGCGCCGCTGCCGTCGTCAACTAACCATTCACCATAGCCTAAGTTATCATCGATTACGGTTATATTTTGTACTTGCACTAACACTCCTTCATACGACTCAGCAGTTATAGAACCTGGTGCAATATCGCCTGTATTAACCAACTCAACTTCCGGTAGAGAATTCCCGGTACTTAAAATATCATAATTGTTTACTAAAATTTCTGTCATACCGAAAAACTCATAAACCTCGCCTGTTACACGAACCTCATCTCCTGCATTAGCAAAGAAAGTTTCAGTACTGTCCCACAACAGAATGCCGCTCCAGGGTCCTCCGTTTTGCTCTTCGATAAAAGTCCGTCCCGGATTGAAGACTCCAGTAGCTGCGGTTACAATGCCGGTGGCAGTCACATGCTGTCCAACGAGCGTTGTATCTTGTTGAACAGTATAAATGTCAGTCTCTGGAGATGGACTACCCGCATTTATCCAGGCCGTGTAAATGAGAGCCGCTAAATTATTAGAAGCATTTTCAAATAATGGAATAGTGAATGACTGTGAAATCAGCCATAGTTTTGTATAGTAAATTTCACTGATATTATTTCCGGTAATTGCGGTAGCTAAACTGTCAGCAAATAGAACTGACTCTACAAAGTTATAATTTTTGTAAATAAAAGTGAAAACGTAATCAGTTAGATCAGATACGTACTCCACACTTTGCGCTTCATAAATGATTTGTGTTGAATGTCTGTTAATCATACCTGATTCATATCTGCCATGTATACCAAATTGATTTGTAAACTGTCCATTGAAATTTCTTGTAATATGCAGCGGCATATGGGCATCGGCGACATAATGACCCAGATCTGCAGCAATAAGCAAAGCTCTTTGCCATTGCTTATTTGCAAAAGCAGTTTGCAATGAATCGACCATAGCCAGTATTGTCCATGGTAAAACACCTTGTTGTAAAACAAAAGAATAACCATGTAAGGCGACCAGAGAATCAAAGTTTTGAGGAATGTATCCCGTTAAGATAAACTCTGGATAATTATCAATATCAATATAATGCTTAGGAGCTTCAGTAGTATCGCTGCTTTTTCTATAATCCGCATCAGATGCATGTGCGGCTAATGAATCTGCCCAAATTAGAAATGACTGCATTTGTCGGGGAAAGGAGAGAGTCGAATTTTTATTTATTATTTGGTGGCCAACATTTCCCCATCCAATAAAAATTGTTGAGGATAATAAGATTACAATTACAAAAAAAATATTTCTTGATTTCATTTTTTAGAATCCTTTTCAGTCTAATTGATTAAAGTAAGTATTTCAAAATAATGTTCTTAGTATAAAAAACATCCACAGAATCCGAGAACTAATCCAAATATCGAGTAACCTGCATTCACAGTACGGTGGCTAAGCCAGCCCGTGGTAATCACTACTATTTCTTGTGTTGAAGAAGATAAATACATGTCTGGAATCTGAAGAACTGGATTAGATTCAGGTAACCGGATTTTGCTCAAACTCATCTTTCAATTTTGATAAAGTTAAACCAGGCCTGCTGATTTTTTACCCATCAAATGTTCAGGCATGATATCACGTCTGAGTACGTCTGTTTCTGTTTCCCTCTGTCGGATAATGGTCGCCTGATCGCCAGTCACCAAAACAGTGGCTGGCCTGGGCATTGCATTGAAATTGCTCATTGAGACTTCCTGATACGCGCCAGTATCCAGCATTGCGAGAATATCGCCAATTTCGACTTCAGGAATAGGCACAATGGGCATCAACCGATCGCCATAGCAGCTACGCCCAATAATGTCTGCTTTATCGACCATTTCCGCATCCGTTTTGTTGGCGAACACATAATCATGCAAGTGGTGCTCATAGCGGCCGCCTGTAAACCAGAATTCTGTGGTGTCCACTATTACAATATTCCATCGGATGGGCGAGGTCATGCGTTTGATGTTTTTAACGGTGGTTAAATGAATGCCGGTATTACCGTGCATTGATCGCCCCGGTTCAAGTTGAAGCATCAATCCTTTTGTGTTAATGCCATTTTTCGGCAGCTTCTGCTTTAAGGTTTTTGTGCATGCTTCGGCATACTCTTCAATTCCTGGCGCTGGTGTTTGATTCGGTTTTGTTGTCAGGGTGTCAATCAGTTTCGACATCACTTTGTAGCGTCTGTCTATCCCCAGCATTTTCAGACCTTTGGAAATGGTGTAAAGCGCCGCTAACTGCAGAGGTTCGCTGTAATTCGTAACCGCGTTAAACGGGTCCCGCGGAATGGCGAAACCACCGCCAATATCGATTTCCTGTGGCTGGAATCCGTCCAATGCCTGGCATACTTTGCCAATTTCTCTTGCAAACGCTTTCATCTGCTCCTGCCAATAACGAGTCGAGCGATGATGCCGGCCGTGATGTTCATGAAAACCAACTAACTCCACATTCTTCATCTTGAGAATCCTGGATCCAATGGCCATGATCTGGTCAAAGGTTAGCCCGCCTTTGTAAGCCAGAGCGGCAATATCTGTGGGAACCAGTCCCTCAGCTACAAAATCGCTATGTTTGATAAAACCCGAGATTGCAGGTTTTAAGCGCAGACGCACTTTCGCATTTTGATTGAGCTCGTTTGCGGCCTTTTCAATAATATCCACTTCTTCAACACTATCGATGGTAAGACGCGCTCCCACCTGTATGCTGCGGTAGATATGCTCTTCGTCTTTCGGCACACCATTAACTGAGATAAACTGAGGCTCAATGCCTGCATTCAGGGCGATAGATAGTTCGCCAGGGGAGTAGATGTCACAGCCGCAGCCCTCATCGGCCAGAATTCTCTGCACGGCGGAAATCCAATTGGCTTTGGCGGCCGGTAGAATTTTCACCGGCCCATCCGGCCAACCCTGTTGAAATGCTTTCTGGAAACGGCGGACGTTACGGCGGATTTGGTTTTCTGAATAGACAAACAGTGGCGAGCCAAATTGCTGAATCAGATCCACAGTATCGCACTCTTCGATAAAAAGATGCCCGTTGCGTGTGGTTAAGCAATCATCAATTCGTTTATGGCTGATCATCTTTTACCTCCATTTTCTTAAAGCAGTACACTTCTGTAAAATAGAGAAAATGTTGTCATTTCGAACAAAACGGAGTGAAGTGAGAAATCTGTTCATTCCATAATATTAAGTGGTTAGCCAGATTTTTCGCCATGCTCAAAATGACAGCTAAATGTATTTTGCTGAAGTCTGTTTAAGCAGTCCCATGGTTTTTGATGATAAAAACTTATGTAATAAATCCAGGTGTCGGATTACCGCATAGAAACCACATGGCTCACATGCTTATGTGAATTCGGCACATTGACTGCACAAATTTATAGTAATTTGTCTCAATAAGTGCACAAATTAACTAAAACATGGTATTTTATCAAGATGTTTTTTATATTTATAGAACAACAACTTTTTCAGGGAATGGAGACAACTGAATCAGATCAGCCTCGTTAGATATTTTGCATCTCACGGAAATTACACAGTTCACCTAAAAAGGCAATTATGATTTATTTACACGCGTTCCTGTAGCAGCTTGATTTTTGTATTCTATCTTTTTCATGTTGGCCATTATCGACTTTTCTCTGCCCTCACGTAATGTGACTGTTCTTACATAATCTTTGTAGCCGGCTAATGTCAATTTTACTGTATGACGTCCTGGCGGTAATAACTCTAACCTCGTTGGCGATAAGCCATTCTTTGTGCCGTTTAAATAAACCACACAACCGCTGGGTTCGCTTTTGACCACAAGAGAAGCATATTCGTTCGATAGACCAGATGTTTTTGGTTTCATAGGTGGCTGCCAACCTGCGCTACCTCGTGGAATGTTTGTAACACCGCAGCTTAGACTGGATATTATTAATACAAGCATCACATACAAAACACATGTTCGATTAAACATTTCATTACCTCCCTGTTTAAAATCGAGATATTCTGATTTATATTTTTATACTTCATTTTGCCTGATGGTTGCTCTCATGTAAGTATATTATTTTTACAATTTAATTTGAATTTCATTCCGCAACCTGAAAAATTTACACATTAGAGTACGATAAAAAAAATAAGAACATATTTGTAAAATATCAAATAAAGCGTTGGAATTTGGGCGTTATGACATTTTATTGTTTTATAAAAAACTTTTGCATTGAATACTCTAAATGACTATTTTAGACTTTAATTAGTGCAATTACAATAGATTTCA
The DNA here is from genome assembly GCA_964539665.1 of uncultured Cytophagia bacterium. Classification (GTDB taxonomy): domain Bacteria; phylum Zhuqueibacterota; class Zhuqueibacteria; order Oceanimicrobiales; family Oceanimicrobiaceae; genus CAZIKB01. The sequence continues at coordinate 50,613 of CAZIKB010000004.1, read as the reverse complement.
TCTTATTGATATGAAAATCCTATTTCAAATCCTTTTTATGAATCTAAATATAAAAAACTATGAAAGAAAAATCAAACGAATACCTGGATAAATACCTGCAAGACGCGCATAAAATCCTTGTATTTACAGGTGCGGGAATTTCAACCGGCAGCGGTATACCCGACTACCGTGGACCGCAGGGCGTCTGGACTCGACGTCAACCCGTCTATTATCAGGACTTCATGACATCTGTGTCAGCACGACAGGAGTATTGGGACCAAAAGTTAGAGGACTGGGAAGAATTTCGGGACGCGCAGCCGAATGCCGTTCATCATGCGGTCTTCCAACTTGAAAAGGCTGGGAAAGTGTTTATGATTGTAACCCAAAACATCGACGGCCTGCATTCCAAAGCTGGCACAACCTCTGAAAAATTAGTGGAAGTACATGGTACCAATCTGGAAACGGAATGTCAAAGCTGCCTGGAAAGAACAGATCCGGATCCCCACTTCAAAAGATTCAAGGAAACAAAGAAGGCGCCTATTTGTCATTGCGGCGGCTATTTAAAACCAGCGACTATAAGCTTTGGACAAAATTTGCGTGAGGGAGATCTTCAAAGGGCAAGCTATGCGGCAGAAAATGCGGATTTTGTAATTTCACTCGGCTCTACACTCTCTGTTCACCCGGCTGCATCCATTCCGCTCATGGCTGCAAATCAAGGGATTCCTTACGTCATCATCAACAGGGGGGTGACTGACCAGGATAATAATCCGTCGGTGAGTTTACGCCTGGAGGGAGATGTCGTCGAAATTTTCCCGCCCGCGGTTGAAGCGGCGCTAAACAAGAACTGAACCAATAATGGTAAAGTAAATTCACCAGGAATTAATTTATGAATCACGGGCAAGAGAAATTAATTGAGCAAGTGAAAACGATTTTCATGGAGCAGATTCCGTTCAATAAGTATTTGGGCATGCAAATTGAATCTTTGAGTCACGATTGGGCCAGTATAAGAATTGACATGCGCGATGAACTGGTTGGCAATTTTATGCAGGGTACGCTTCATGGCGGAGTTATATCATCTGTATTAGACGTCATGGGGGGATTGGCTGCGTTTGTAAGTTTAATAAAAAAAATGGATAATAATCCAAATCATAAGCAGTTAGAAAGACTTGCCAAATTTGGCACAATTGATCTACGCATTGATTATCTCAGGCCAGGACGTGGAAAATATTTTAACGCAACTGGAACGGTTCTTCGTACAGGCAACAAAGTCGCTGTCACTCGTATGGAATTGCATAACGACCAGCAACTTCTTATAGCTGTCGGCACGGGTACGTATTTAGTGGTATAAGTGTTAATTCAGGCTCAGTTAATTTATCGCTTGCTTGAAACTACCGCCAGCTTGTTTCCCAACGGATTCACAACGATTCTTGTGATTTGATGCAATCCATCCTTACTAAGATCCGCAATTTCCAGCCACTTTTTATCTGTTACAGGATTGCATTTAAAAAGTCTGGAGTCTTTTGCCATTAACAGGATTCCATTAGGTGTCCAGGCGTAATCTTCGCTTCCATCAAGAGTTTGAACGATTTGAATTATTTTGTGAGTTTCAATATCTATTTGCTTAATCCACCATTCCTCAGCAGAAACTTTGTGAATGAAAGTGATTGCATCGTGTCCGGGTCTTTTGTGAAGGGACCGTCCAATTGAGTCAATAACCTTTTGGCTTTTTCCAGTACGGATATCCGCAATGTGCAAGGAATTTGGATTGCCTAAAATGAAGAGCGCTACTTTGTTCTCATCAGCCCAGGCTTGATAACCCACGGGTTTGATATCTTCTAATAATAAAAAGGGACGCCCGCCAGTGAGCGGGAATTTCCATAATCGCTGACTTGAATCAGCTTCCACGCGGATGACTGAAAAGTACCTGCCATCAGGTGTAATGGTTGGTGAATATTCACTTTCTTTTGTTTGTGTTAATTGAGTTGTGGTTTTGTTCTGGATATTATATTGATAAATATCCGCCTGACCGTCTACTCTTACTGAGGTGTAAAGAAGTCCTTCCGTAGAAAACATGGGCTGGTTGTCGTAACCATCTCGATTAGTTATATTTAAAGGCTCACTTAGATGAAACTTGCTGCCAAGAATAGATAAATCGAAGAGGTAAATATCAGTGGCAGGCGGGCCTGTTTGACTGAATCCCTGGATTTGTATGAATAAGATGAGTAAAAATAATGCACATAATTTTTTGATATCAATCATGATTTTAGTTTCCATTTAGAAAATATAATTTCATAAATTTTCACTTAAAGTCGAAAGTGTGCAAATAGTGTTTAATTTAACCGCTTATGGTGATAAAGAAGAATCATAAGAAAGAATAAATTCTAAAAACTTAGACACTTCTACTATATCTTTACCAACAAATCGGATGCTGTGCGAGTCGATTCGTTCTACAATTGACAGGTAGTCTAATAGCTCCGATGGACGATAATTTTTGAATTGGACTTCTAACTTGATAGGGGTATCAAGTTTGTAGGGCTTAAAGTCTTTAATTCTGCCGATGGCTCTTTTCACCTTCTCACCAATCAATTCATAGGCAGCCTCTGGCATCAGCGTTTTCGCAGATTGAAAGCTGATGGCCCATTTCACTACTGCACCTTCAATATTGCCAAGCAGTTGCGTGGATTGTTTGACAATGGCGTCATCACCTGATATCATGATGACCGGCACGTTAAAATGACCGGCGATGGCTGCATTGATTCCCGCTTCAGGCATGGAAATACCATTTAAACGAATATCCGCAAGTTTGCCGCTGGACATAGTGTGAGCGCGTACGCCTTGTGGATTGGTTGTGCTGGAATGGTATCCGAGCAAGATTACCGCATCGAAGGTTTCATCAATTCCCTCCATCATCATCAGTGGGCGCGGCCAGGATCGAATGACTTTGACGTTCTTCGGTAATTTTTCAAGCAACAAGTTCTCACCATTACCATGGGAATCGCTGATGAGTATCTCGGTTGCTCCCATCTCAACGGCGGCGTCGATTGCAGCATTCACCTCCCGTGTCATGAATTCACGAGTAAGCTGATATTCAAATCCAGATGGACCCAGCTGGTCACCAGTAACGACGCCAACGATTCCTTCCATATCTACCGATATGTAAATTTTTAGCTTATCCTGCGCTTTTGTTGAATTTGCAAAAATAGCCAAACAAACGAAAAAAATAATTAAAACCGATTTCATATTAAATGCCTCCTTCCAGGTTAACATCAAATCCAGTTTTTGTGATTTTTAATTATAAATGCTTATTTCAACTCGATGGCTTTTGTTTCCAACCGGGACCGCGCACGACCTGTCCTGGTTTAGCGCCAGTGTGCTCGCCATCTTTCAAAACCTGTTCACCGTTAACGAAAACATGGTTAACGCCGGTGGAATATTGATGCGGTTTTTCAAAGGTGGCGTGGTCCTGAATTTTTTCAGGATCGAAAACCACGACGTCAGCAAAGTATCCGGGTTTCAACGAACCGCGGCGTTTAATACCGAGATTTGAAGCTGGGAAAGAAGTCAAACGCCGGATGGCTTCTTCTAATGGAATGACTTTTTCATCACGGACATATTTGCCGAGTAGTCTGGCAAAGTTTCCGTAAGCTCGTGGATGCGGATTGCGTTTTAGAAAAACTCCCTCTGGCGCTAACGATGCAGCATCGGAATCAAAACTCACCCAGGGCAGAGCAATCTGCTTTTTGACATTTTCTTCGGACATGAGAAAATAGACCGTACCCACCCTGCTGTCATCTTCGATGACCAGATCCATAGCGGTTTCTTCAGGAGATTTTCCCCGCATGGCTGCTACCTCTGCTAAAGTTTTCCCCGTCAAAGGCTTAAGCTCTTCAGACTTGAATCCTACCAGAAGCACTTTTTCGGCTCCCGCTGCCATTAGCAGGTTTTCCCATTCATCCGTCGGGGTTGCCATTTCCCGCTTGACTTTTTTACGAATGGCTGGATCTTTAAGCCGATTCACCCAGGCTTTGTGTCCACCTTCCTGTACCCAGGGCGGCATGGCGGCATCGAGCCCGGTTGCGCCGGCTATGTAAGTATACATATCAGCCGTAATCTTTAAACCCTCGGCACGCGCCGTTTCTATTTTTTCAATAACAACATCCATCTTCTCCCAGTTTGGTCTGCCGGCAGCTTTTAAATGGTAGATTTCGGCCGGCAGGTTCGCTTCCCTGGCAACGGTAATTAATTCATCCAGATTTTCAAGTAGACGATTGCCTTCACTGCGCATGTGGGAAATGTACATGCCGTGGTATTCTGCCGCAACTTTGCACAATTCGATGAGTTCATCGGTTTTAGCATAAAAAGCTGGTGTGTAAATCAGCGAGGAGCTCACGCCAACCGCGCCTTCTTCCATGGCCTGTCGTACGAGATTACGCATTTTATTAAGTTCTTCTGCAGTTGGCGGCCGGTCTTCGTGGTCGAGTACATAAATCCGAACTGTAGTAGCCCCAACGAATGAGGCGATATTCGTCGAAACTCCACGCTTGACTAAGTACTCAAGATATTCATCAAGAGTTGTCCACACAATGTCGTATTTGATGTCGCCTTGTTGTTCAACTATTTCCTGCTTCATTTTTTCATTCAATGGACCTTCAGACCAGCCTTCACCGAATACTTCCAGGGTTACTCCCTGACGAATGTCGCTTTGGGAGTTTCCATCTTCGATGAGAGATGTGGTGGCCCAACTCAGCATATTTATGAATCCTGGAGTCACTGCCATCCCTTTGGCATCAATTTCCTGCTCGCCGCGTACTTGACTGAGTGCACCAACCGCAGCGATAGTGTCAGCGTTTATGGCGACATCACCGGAGTACGGTGCTGAACCACTGCCGTCATAAATTGTGCCGTTGCGAATAATCAGGTCATATTCTGTTTTGGGTGAGCAAGCTGTGATGAACAATAGCGGAATTAGAAAGTACCGTAAATGCTTCATAATTTCCCTCCTCGAATGGATATAATTGATATTATGGGGATTAAAATACAGAAAACGTTTCGAAAAGTCAAGCGCTTAAATTCAACTTTGATTCGAATTTTGGTATCAACTTTGGCGAATACTGAATTTTTCTTAACAGAATACAAATTACTAAGGTGCTGCACGGAAAAACGCGGACTTGCTCAATTATAATAGTGGCTATCCAGCTTTGCTTCGAAAAGTATGTTAAAACTCAGACAGGATTCGAAGCCTGTCAGTGTTGTGTTGGCTCCGATTTAGATAGAAGTCAAAATTTTCTGTAAGTTGTAAAATTAATGAATTATTTTCTTGATCTTTTCCCTAAATCCGTTAGATTTTAATAGTAAGCAATATACCGTATAATTTTATCAGGATACTAGAATAGGAGTTAATAATGGAAAAAGCAAATTTAGATTGGCAACAACTTCCCTTTAGTTACATTAAAACTGATTGTCATCTTGAATATTATTTCCGCGATGGAAAGTGGGATGGAGGTAAGGTCGTTGAGGAGGACAGGATAAACTTGAGTATCGCCGCTATTTGTCTGCACTATGGACAGGAGTGTTTTGAAGGTTTAAAAGTATTTGGGAGTAAACAAGGTGGGGCGCTTATCTTTCGAGTTGAAGAAAATGCCAAGCGAATGGTAAGATCTGCAGAGAAAATTCTCATGCAGCCCTTTCCTGAAGATATGTTCATGGATGCCATATTTAAGCTGGTTCGTTTAAATAAACGCTTCATCCCGCCACATGGAAGTGGAGCAAGTTTGTACATACGACCGCTGCTGCTTGGCATAACAGCCAGAGTTGGCGTAAAGGCGGCGACAGACTATTTATTCTTGCTGTTTTGTACACCTGTCGGTCCTTATTTCAAACATGGTTTAAAACCGATTAAACTTCTGGTTGAGGAGACCATTGACCGGGCTGCACCCGAGGGAGTCGGAGATGTAAAAGTTGGAGGGAATTATGCTGCCGGATTAAGAGCTTCTGCGCAAGCTCATAAACTGGGATATGAAGAAGTATTGTATCTTGATGCCCTGCAAAAAAAATATATCGATGAGTCCGGGCCGGCAAATTTTTTTGGAATTACTAAAGATAACAAATATATAACTCCTGATTCAAATTCGATCCTGCCGAGTATTACCAATGAAAGCCTGAGAATACTTGCTAAAGAGCTGGGCCTGGAGGCTGAGAAACGGCCAGTGCATGTTGAGGAGATTTTCAATCTCAAAGAGGCTGGCTGTTGTGGCACCGGTGCAGTCATTTCGCCGGTGAAAAGTATCACCTATAAAGACAAGACCGTTACCTATAGTGAAAATGATGAGATTGGCCCGATTAGTATGCAATTGTACAACAAGCTGACCTCAATTCAAAACGGAGATCTTGAAGATAAATATGGCTGGACCAGGGAAATTCCTCTGGATTAATTTAATGGAGGAGTATCCAATTTGGTCTCCATTCAATGGAAAATAATGAACTGAGATAATGGAGACCTTTCCCCATAACTGCATCAAAATGAGAAACATGATTTTCTATTGATTGTATTGTTAATGATTGTCATGATAAAAGAATATTGTCAAATAACCTAGCGAATATGTCTGCCCTTCTAATAAGAATATTTTCACAACTATTTAGGTTCTTATTACATTTTCTACTGCTTCTATTCTTACTTTCTTGTGAGAAAGGAAATAAACTTACTACTAATATAAAATTAGGCGGCATCTATCGAATTCCCATCGTGTATGATATTACTTGTTTAGATACTGTATGTGGAGTCGGTGGTATTTTACTAATTATTAAAGGAGAATTATAAAATGAGAAAGCGAATCTGGCTTTTAGCGCCTGTTGTGATTATTGGTACAGTATTTTTAATATTAACTCTTTTTACTTTTAAAGCAAAAAATAGTAACTCTGTTGAAAGACAAACACTAAGTCTGCAAAATTTCGATCTTTTGTCTATTGTATTCGAACCAAATTGGGGGCAAGCAGAAAAAGATGTCAACTTTGTGCATAATGGAAAAAATTACTCTTTATCGTTGAAAAGCACGGAATCTGTTTTTTTGTTTAATATACCAACCAGAATAGATACCAGTAACGGAAACAAACATTCAAAATCCCCCAAAAACCATCAAAGGGAATTTATCCAATCGAAAAAAACTGAATTAAGTTTAAAATTGCTCAACTCTAATCCGACTTCAAAAATTTCAGCAAAAAATCCTCTAAAGGGACGCAGTAATTATTTATTTGGAAATAATCCGGACAAATGGCTCAAAGATATTCCACATTATGGTAAAATAAAATGCGAGGATGTTTATTCAGGAATAGATCTGGAATATTATGGCAAAGGCTCACAATTGGAATATGACTTTATAGTTACTCCGGGATCTGATCCGGATCAGATAAAATTTGAAATTGCCGGTGCAGAGGATATTCGCATAAATGCAGTAGGAGATCTGATTATAGCTGTAAATGAGGGTTCACTCATCATGAAGTCTCCTGATATTTATCAAAATATAGATGGCACAAAAGAACCTGTTTCGGGGCGGTATGTTGTAAATCAGGACAAGGAAGTGAGTTTTAAAATAGATGATTATGCACTAAACAGGACCTTAATTATAGATCCCGTATTAGTATACTCAACTTATTTGGGAGGTAATTCAGTTGATGGAGGATTCGGGATTGACACAGACAGTGATGGTAATATTTATGTTACAGGAGCGTCGGCCTCCAGTCAATTTGCTGGGAAACAAAAACCGGTAGGTTCTGGTGATTATAATGTATTTGTACTAAAACTGGATCCTTCAGCAAATTCGATAATTTATGTTTCATTTTTTGGCGGCAGCGCTAGGGATATTGTTAACGCCTTAGATGTTGATAATGCCGGCCATGTTTATGTCGCTGGTCAAACATCCTCTGACGATTATCCGATTGCATATGCCTGGCAGGACCACAACAAAGGTGGCTGGATTGGTGATGGCGAAAATCATTATGATGATGCATTTGTGACAAAATTGAATCCTGAAGGAAATGGGTTTATATATTCTACTTACCTTGGCAGTCAATTACAAGATGAAGGTCCCGGAGGAAATCCGACTTATGGTTGCGATGAAGCGACAGGCATAGCTGCAGATGTCTCCGGAAATGCTTATGTAGTAGGATGGACAAATTCTGTACATTTCTACACAACGGACAATGCCTACCAGAAGGAAAGTGGGGCTTGGGCCAATAGGCATCGAAACGATGTTTTTTTAACCAAATTTGATCCTACCGGCGGTGTGGTATATTCAACTTATTTTGGAGGTGTAATAAAATACGAAGATGGCAGTATTGAAAAAGATCTTTGGGCTGACGATGAAGCAACCGGTATTGCGATAGATGAATTGGGCAATATGTATGTTACCGGTTTTACCGATGCAGATAGCTTACCTACAACTCCCGGAGCCTTCCAAACACAAGAAGGATCGAGTTGGATTCATTGCTTTATTACAAAATTTAACCCACCTGGAACCGATCTTGTTTTTTCAACATTATTGGCTGGCAATTATAGTGATTACAGTGAATCAATATGTATAGATAAAGATCGAAATATCTACATTACCGGTTTAACCAGTTCTGATGATTTCCCCACGGCAAATCCTTTCCAACCGCCTCTTGTAGGTGCAAGTGATTGGGATGCGTTTATGGCCAAAATTAGCGCAGACGGTTCGGCTTTGCTCTACTCTACTTATTGGGGATCAAGCGGTACGAATGATATTTCCCGGGCTATTGCAGTCGATGATTTGGGATTTGTTTACATAACCGGCTATACAAATTCTCCAAACCTCGTTATTAAAAATGGTTTACCAAATCCTTATGGAGGTAACAATGACGTATTTGTGACAAAATTTGATCCGTTTAAAACCGGAGATGCTTCGCTGGTCTATTCCACATATTTGGGTGGCAGTGCAGATGAATATGGAAATGCGATTACCGTGGATCACAATTACAACGCACTCGTCACCGGAAGTACAAATTCAGACAATTTCCCATTTACAGATGATGCACTTCAGGACGCCATTGAAGGCACTGAATTTTCTCCGGGAGTACTATATAGTGATGCATTTATATCAAAAATTGGCAAACAATCTGATTTTGATATCTTGCCTGACGGTGTCGCCTACGATGTCTTGCACTGGGATGCCGATGTGGGAGCGCTTCAATCTTCCTTTCCCACAGTTGAAATCACCGGCACCGGCCTTGGCGAAGTTGAGTCTGTTGTATTCAAATTGCCTGATGACACAGATGATCCGTACATGATAACCAGTAACATTCAGGCCAGTGACAACAAGGTAGAATTTGATTTGGCGGTTACCCATACCGCGTTCCTGGGCGAGCGGGAAATTATTCTGAAAGTCAAAAACAAACCGGACATCAACGCTACAGATAAGATCGGTAGAAAATTTATTGTCACGCGAATTAAGTCATTTTTTAACCAGGCGGTGAATGCAAGCGTGCTTCAGACCCATGCTCATCGAGATATTTTAATCGCCGAAAAAAAAGGCGCTCAGCGTATCCAGTTATATGATGAGTCACAGTTTGGAAAAATATTCCATGGCAAGCTGAGTATCGTCGGCACAAAAGTCGATTCGATTAGTCGTAAAGCTTATCCATATCAAAAAGATTATACCCCACAAGAGATAGTTGAAGGTCGCGACTACCTGTCCATTCCTTTTCCGGAAAACCTGGATGAGGGTGTCCATGAATTTTTTAGCTTCATGATCAGGGATGATGATAATCTCGTCTTCTCTTGCCCGCTGATCAAGCGTAAATTTGTGAAAACGGAACCTTTTGATATTACTGGAGCCAGGTTCAACGTACATAGCCCCTCGGGAAAAATATTGCAGCCCCCAACAGATGCAAAAATAAAAGAAACTGTCAGGTTTATACAGCGTCTGTATCCATTGTCAAGTAACCAGTTGAGCTACGTGGAATATGTTACAACCGATCTATATTCCTCCTCAACACATCCAAACCGTCCCCTGGCAACGGACATAAAGGAATCTGTTATGTATAATGGCAAACGAGTCACCCACCTTACTGAAAAAGGCAGGAATCGTCTTGTCGCGGCCATGTATAAGATGCACAAAAGAGTGCTGAAGGAATTTAATAATAGAAGTAATGTATTGGTAGTCTTTCTTCCTGATTCGATGCTATTTGAGGATGGAAATAACGATGGTGTGATTAATCCAGCGCAACCAGGATCCAAGGATTATACTACGGCTGGAGAAGTTTATGAGGCACGCTCGGTTATTCTTGTCGGCACTAGTAGTCGTCTGGGGGGAACACTTTCTCATGAAATAGGCCATCTTGTCCAGAGCAGTTCATATGTCTACTCACTGATGCGGGGAGAGGGAAATCTCGGGGATGAATATGAAGGAGGGCTGTTCTATTGTGACGTAAATCCACCGGTAAAAGGGCTCAAAGATTGGGATAACCAGCAGCCTTGTACGGATTCGCCTCTCGTGAATGGAATCCACGGAAACTCGACGGGTACGTTCGCTCCACTGTCGGCTTTCGATCCAGTAGATATGATCCCTAAATTTTATTATCAAGACATTACTCCACTTTTTCGACACTTTAATTTCATGTCCAAGGCGGTTGGAGATGAACATACCTGGGTTACTGTTTCAGTCTATGATAAGCTAATGAAAATATTCATACCCGAGTTAAGTTCTGCTGGCTTTCCTACTGCAAGTAAGCTATTGTCAAATCAGCTCATTGAAATCCCAGGTATCATTTATGATAATGATACGGCAATGTTTAATGATTTGAATCTCCTTGAATCAGGTAACACAACGCCGTCATCAAGTGGTCCGTACTCTATCGAACTTCAGGACGGTTTGGGCGCCACGCTTTCATCCCACTCATTTGATGTGGAATTCGTCAAAGTCTCTGAACCACCGGTACGCACCGATCACAGTTTATTCAACATCAGAATGGAGCGGCTTACTGGTGGCAAGCAAGTTGTTTTAAAAAAAGACGGTGTTGAACTTGCAGCCCAAACGCTGAGTGACAATCCACCGGTAGTACAAATCACAGAACCTCAGGATGGCGCCTTAGTTAAAAGTGAGATCGACCTGCGTTGGACAGCAAATGACCTTGATAATGATTCACTCTCTTACACGATATACTTTTCTCTAAAACCTGATGAGATGATTCCGATAAATGTGTCTTTGAAAGAAATGTCATTGCATCTCGATATTTCTACACTACCGGCGCCTGCAACGGCATACATTACAGTTGTAGCCAGTGATGGCCTTAACGAAGGCTCAGACTCCGTTACGGTACAAATCACAGAGCCTGTGTCGGTGCAAGGCGACCATAGTGTACAACCAGCAGAAATTCGACTGCACCAGAATTACCCCAATCCATTTAACCCGGAAACAAGAATTCAATACGACTTGACTAGTTCCACCCATGTACGAGTTGCTATCTTCAACATGCTTGGACAACAGATTAGAACTTTGGTCGATGAGCTAAAACCAGCCGGCTCTTACACTGTGCTTTGGGATGGCCGCAAAGATGACGGCGAGGCAGCATCTTCAGGTGTGTATCTTTATCGATTGCAAACTGAGCAGTTTAAGCAAAGTAGAAAGTTACTTTTGATGAGGTAAGGAATGAGTGTCGATTTGTGCGGAGATCATTTCAGTGGTCTCCGCTTTATATTTTGAATTATGAAATATGCTTATTTTCTTGATTTATAAAAAGTACGCTGTTACATATCATTCAGTAGAATTAATTTCATATAAATCAGCAATAAACTGACCGGTTGGTTTGACCTTGCCATTTAAGATATCTTCAATCATTCTTGCTGATGATAACGGTGTAAATTCTTGTCCACATTCGGGACAAACGTACATATTTAAGCCTGAAATAACAACTGGCTCTCCATCCCGACTGAAGATTTTTATTTCTTTTCTTTCTTCCATTTTACATGGACAACCATGTGGACACTGCATTATCGTTTCCTTATTTACTATCATAGATTTTTCACGTGTTATTATTAAATGTCTTTTTCCGCTTCATCGTAATCCTCAACCGGCGGACAAGCACACACCAGATTCCGATCACCAAAAGCATTGTCGATCCTTCCAACCGGTGGCCAGAACTTGTTGGCTTTAACATACGGCAGCGGATAGACTGCTTTGTTTCTGGAATACGGATGCTGCCAATCTTCTGCAAGGGCGGCTGCCGCTGTATGCGGTGCATTTTTCAGGACATTGTCCCTGATGTCAGCTTTTCCGTCTTCTATTTCCTGGATTTCTTTGCGAATCTCCAGCAGCGCGTCACAAAAACGATCCAACTCATCCTTGTCTTCACTTTCCGTTGGTTCAACCATCATTGTGCCGGGAACGGGAAAGGAAACCGTCGGGGCATGAAAGCCGTAATCCATTAGCCGTTTGGCTACGTCTTCCGCATCAATATTGCAGGTAGTTTTAAATGGCCGCAAATCAAATATCATTTCATGCGCTACCCGGCCTTTTTCACCTTTGTATAATATTGGATAAGCTTCTTCTAATCTGGATTGAATGTAATTGGCGTTCAATATAGCGTATTTGCTGGCATCTGTAAGCCCATTTCGCCCCAGCATTTCTATATAAGCATACGATATCAAAATGATACTTGCACTACCCCAGGGGGTTGCAGAAACAGCAGAAATACCTTTTTCGCCGCCAACTTCTACCAATGGATGTTTGGGCAGATAAGGCGCCAGGTGTTCAGCCACTGCAATCGGTCCCACGCCAGGCCCACCGCCACCGTGGGGAATGGCGAAGGTCTTATGCAAGTTGAGATGACAAACATCAGCGCCAATAACGGCTGGACTGGTTAAGCCTACCTGTGCATTCATATTAGCGCCGTCCATATAAACCTGACCGCCATTTTCATGGATAATCGCACAAAACTCACGTATTTGGGATTCATAAACCCCGTGCGTGGAAGGATAGGTAACCATTAAAGCAGACAGGCGCTCTTTGTGCTCACCAGCCTTGCTTCTTAAGTCTTCCAGGTCTATATTGCCTGATTCATCGCATTTGACAATAACGACCTTCATTCCCGCCATAACTCCGCTTGCAGGATTTGTACCGTGGGCAGAAGATGGGATAAGCACTACATTTCGTTGATGATCGCCTCGGTCTTTGTGATAAGCCCTGATGACCAGTAAACCGGTATATTCTCCCTGTGCGCCTGAATTCGGTTGCAACGATACGGCCTGTAATCCTGTGATTTCGCATAACGCAGCTTCAAATTCCTTGAAAATTTGTGCATAGCCCCGGGCTTGCTCCTGCGGTACAAACGGGTGCAGATTGGCATATTCCGGCCAACTCACCGGAATCATTTCTGTGGCAGCATTGAGCTTCATCGTACAGGAACCGAGAGAGATCATGGAGCTGGTTAAGGACAGGTCTTTATTCTCTAATGATTTGATATAGCGCATCATATTAGTTTCTGAATGATGCGAATTAAAAACCGGGTGTTGTAAATATTTACTCTTGCGGATTAAATGAGCCGGAAAATTGAGTTCTGCATTCTCAGCGTGACGTTTAAAGTCAATTTTTTGCACGTGCATTTCCGCGGCCTTGCCAAAGACATTGACGATTTCCTGGATATTTTCTGGCTGGGTGGTTTCATCGATTGTAATGCCGATATGCTTGCTGTCAATATACCTGAAATTTATTTTAGCTTCTAAAGCAGCAGCACGAATTTGATCGATATTCTGACTTGAAAAAGGATTAAGTTGAATTTTCAAAGTGTCAAAATAGGCTGTATTTACTTGCAGATAACCTAATTTTTTGAGTTCGCTCTCTAATATCCCGGCCAAAGCATGCACCCGTTCTGAAATTGCACGTAAACCCTTTGGCCCATGATACACAGCATACATACCCGACATTATGGCCAATAGAGCCTGAGCGGTGCAGATATTCGATGTAGCTTTCTCTCTGCGGATATGCTGCTCCCGGGTTTGCAGCGCCATTCTGTAAGCCGGGCTGCCGTTGGCATCCACCGAGATGCCGATGATGCGGCCGGGCATCTGGCGTTTAAATGCATCGCGGGTCGCAATGTATCCGGCATGCGGCCCGCCGTATCCCATTGGCACACCGAACCGTTGCGATGAACCCACTACAACATCCGCACCTATCTCACCCGGAGGAGTTAGTAAGGTTAAACTTAATAAATCTGTAGCTACAATCACTGGCACACCATTTTCGTGGGCTTTGTTTATGAAAGATGAATAATCAAAAATATTTCCATCTGCATCGGGAAACTGGCAAATAGCGCCATATATACGATCATTAAATTGGCACTCCTGAAAATTTCCAATTACGAGTTCGATATCAAGGGGTTCGGCGCGAGTTTTTAAGATATCGATGGTTTGCGGTAAACATTTGTCTGCTACAAAAAAACAATTGGCATTTCTTGCGATTAAATCTCTGCTTCGCAGCCGGTACAGCATGGTCATGGCTTCGGCTGCTGCTGTTCCTTCATCCAATAATGATGCATTAGCCACTTCCATTGCTGTGAGGTCCATGATCATTGTTTGAAAGTTTAACAGGGCTTCCAGACGGCCCTGCGAAATTTCAGCTTGATATGGAGTATACTGAGTGTACCAACCCGGATTCTCGAAAATGTTGCGAAGAATCACGCTTGGCACAATACAATCGTAATATCCTGTTCCTATGAAGGAATTGTACACCTTATTTTGTTGTGCGATTATTTTTAGTTTTTGCAGCAACTGGTGTTCGCTGATTGCATCAGAAAGGTCCAGTGATTTTTGAAGACGAATATCTTCTGGCACAGTCTCGTTAATCAGGGAATCAAGAGTATCAATTCCTATTGCTTTCAGCATTTCATTATGCTCAGCTTCATTTGGTCCAATATGTCGGGAGGTAAAGTGATCAGTTGTGTGTAAGTTCATGTTCGTACTCTGATATTTGATTTCAATGGTTCAAAGATTAGGTTGTTTAGATTTACTCAAATTTCAATCTTCAATTTTACAAAATAAAAATCAAAATGTCTATATAAAAAATTGAATAGATAAAATATATTTGTTGCTGACTTATTGTAATTGAAACAAGGCAGATATTATAAATTAATTTAATATTAGTATTTTAATTTTGTTTTTTAAATTCTTTAAATTATATTATATGTCTGAGAGTAACAATGGCGTAAAATTGCACAATACAATGACTCTGTCCTCTGAACATGTCGGGCACAGAGGTCCCCAGAGCCATGAAGTTATATGGCTATCAGGACATAAAAGAGTGTGGTAAATTACTCTGTACCATATATCCTTATAACCATAATTTGTTCCGGCTATTTTCTTGCTAATAAACAAAGATTTTCTTTCTCATGCAATGCACAAGACAATTTGAATCTGATACTAAATTAAAGGAAATAATATGACTGTATCTAAATTAAAACGTATAGGTGTTACGACAGGAGGGGGCGATTGCCCGGGATTGAATGCTGTGATTCGCGCAGTAGCAAAATCAGCAATGGACAAATATAATGCTACAGTCATCGGCATCGAAGATGGATTTGAAGGTTTTGTGGAAGGCCGCATGCATGAACTTACAAACAAGGAAGTTTCCGGAATTTTGGCTCTGGGCGGAACCATATTAGGCACCTCAAATAAAGGCGATCCTTTTCATTACCCTGTTGAGGACTTGAATGGAAATGTGAAGATCGAGAATGAATCTGCACGGGTAGTTAGAAATTATCGACGCTGGGGTCTGGATGCTATTGTCGCCATAGGTGGGGATGGTACCATGCATATTTGTCATCAATTGATGGATATGGGTTTGAATATTATTGGTGTTCCTAAAACCATAGACAATGATCTTTCAGCAACCGATGTAACCTTTGGCTATGATTCTGCACTTTATATCGCAACCGAAGCGATAGATCGGCTGCACACTACAGCCTCATCTCATCACAGAGTGATGGTCATAGAAGTAATGGGCAGATATGCCGGCTGGATAGCTCTCGGCGCTGGACTTGCTGGTGGAGCTGACATTATTTTGATTCCTGAAATTCCGTTTAAATGGGAAAGTATTTTTAATAAAGTAAAAGAACGCAGCCTGCGCGGCAAAAGATTCAGCATTGTTTGCGCTGCTGAGGGTGCAAAGCCAGAAGATGGTGATATGGTTGTGAAAGAAATGGATCGGAGGCGCACCGATGCAGTCAGATTGGGCGGTATTGCAGAGCTGATCGGACACCGCATTTCCAATGACACCGGTCTGGAAACAAGGGTAACCGTACTTGGACATTTGCAGCGAGGAGGTTCCCCCACTCCATTTGACCGCATTCTTTCCACAAAATTTGGATTCAAAGCTTGTGAGCTGGCTGCTGAAGGGAAGTTTGGTTATATGGTTGCCTTGCGTGGCACTGAAATTATAGCGGTTCCAATTAAAGAAGCCATCGATGAACAGAAATTAGTTCAATTTGATTGTCAGGCAATACAGGCTGCCAGGGCTATTGGGACGTCTTTGGGGGATGAATAAAGGGAGATGGGTGTGACGCACGAAGGTAAAAGGAAAATTAAGGTGGGACTATGGGGATTCAAAGACAGGAAGTGAATCCTTAATAATTCGGTTCACTTCCTATCCTGTATTCAGAATAATTGCTGTAGTGGCTGAATGACTAAATTATATTTGCTTCCTTTATTAATTTAGGCCTAAAGGTTTTCGGTGCGTGAAGTTGATGGAGATTAAAATCGCGTATCTGTATATGCGGGCGTATTCGCGAACGTATTCTGGAGCGTATCCGGTTGACGCCGGACCGCTCAATGTGAATGTCGAAGTGGTTAGAACTTTCCAGCTCTAATTCGACTTCTGCTGTTTTGCCTTTACGAACGTATTCAACTTTAACAACGTCGTTTTTTTCATAATCTTCGAGTACTTCAATTAAATCTTCTGAGTCCGATATTTTATCTCCATCTATTTTAGTGATGACATCACCAGCTTTAAGACCAGCGTTTTCAGCCGGGCTGTCTTCATAGACTTCCCAGATTAATACCCCACTTTGCTCTTTTACATTAAAATAGGGAGCAAGGTCTGCATTTAATTCTTCCACACGCACACCAAGCCGCGGTCTTCCGGTCATAAAAATAAAATCTTCGTTGAGGTGCAGAAGTGAACTCCGTCTGCTCTTAAGTTTGCCAATTGTAACTTCCGTTTCCTTTTCTTTGCCGTCACGCATAAATTTGAATTTTAAAGTAGTGCCTGGCGTTATCTTTTTTACCAATTGAGTGAAATTTTCAGTTTTTTCCACTTTGTTACCATCAAAGTCAATTATCACGTCATCTTCCCAAAGACCTGCGTCATCTGCCGGGCTGTTATGAACGACATTAGTAATCAGCAAACCCGTTCGGTCACCCAGATTATATTCATCCCTCATAGAAGGAGTCATCTCTTCTATACTCACACCAAGCCAACCTTTTGGATTCTTTTCAAATGCTTTGGCTTCATTCACGGTAAATAATAAACATCCTGCCACAAAGAGCAGACAAAATAAATTTACCATGCATCTGTTTATTCTGAATTGCTTAACCATTGTAAACCTCCTGATGAATCGTTATTAAATTGATGAATGTTGATTTTAATATTCAATGAACTCGACTTTTTTCCTGAAATCAGCTAAATTAAGGTTGCCCCGACTGTAAGTGTCCAGATCCTGCTTACGGACTTTCAAAATAAATCGATTCGGTACTTCCTCTCTGTAATTCCAGACCTTGTTAAAATTAACCGCAACGACTACACTCTCGGCCGGTTTCAACGTTCTTAAGGTATGACCATAATCACCCACGACTTCAACTAAAGCTTTCTTGTATTCATCTAAAGCTTCACGCACCTTCTTTTTTGATTTTTGTTCTCGATCTTTACGAGAGATTGCAACTTCTTCACCTTTACGGTATTCATCAACATAGATATGAATTGGTGTTCTGAAACCATTCTCTTCCAGGTTCCCTTTCATGAAAAAGAGTACTCCAAGACCTTTCAGGTAAATTCCTTTGGTCTTACCCTCGGCGCTGAAATTTCTATTATATTTCTTATTCAAGGCAGTATTCATAATGTTCGCCATGATGTCTAAATTCTTTCTCATTTTATCATCCTGAGCTCGCTCATGGAAAGCAACTCGCTGGCGGAATTCTGATTTATTGATGCGACCGCGACGATATTCGATAATATTGCTTTTGGGGACGGTAACCTCAAGCATTGAAATGGCTTTTTCGTTATCCTTTGTATTATAGCCACCGGCTAAAACAAATTCCTCATCGTTTCCGAGGTTCACCAAAACTGTTACACGATCCGTCTCTTTCAACTGGCCAATTGCATCTGAATAGTCGCCTAAAAATTCTGTGAGTGAATCTTTGAGCTCCTTGATTCGCTCAGTCAAGCCTGCTTGGGAAGCTTTTTCGTCGGGCTCGGTGATAACTGTTACAACGTTTTTCTCTTCATCTTCATGTACAGTTCTTGCTTTTAATTCAATAAGTTCTTTTGCTATCGCTATATTTTTATCATGACTAAGATAAAACAATCGATTGTCATTGGAGTTCACCTGAAAGACCACCCCATATCCTTCAAAATAGACGCCAAGAGTTTGATTCCTCCCAAAGCTAATTGCAAAGTGCGAAGGGGCAATCAGCTTGTCTAAAATATTTTCCATAATGTCAAGATCTCGCTGCATCCGATTCCAGTTGATTTTGCCTGAAGTTTGAGCAAAAGAAGAGGAAGGTTTCATAAAAAGAAGCGCAATGATAATTGCAAAAACCAGGCTCTTCAAAAATGAAATATTTTGATTCATAATTATCATTCTCCTGTTAGTAAAGCCATTTTAGTTATAAATTGTTTATCATGAATAATGCAGGTTATTTATTTTGTCGAGGTTGTTGTTGATAACTTTCAAAATTAGCCGCTCTAATCAATTCATTCAATGTTTCGTTTGTACGGCGAAAACGATTCTCGTTGGTTAACTGAAAAACCTCCAGTCCTTCTCCGACGATTCGTAAATCATAACGACGCTGTTGATCAAGATCTCGTGCAAATTGAACGAGTTTAAGTTCTTGCTCATTGCGTTGTTGTTCGACGGTGCTTTTAATCATTCTCTGGATTAGCTGAAATGATTCCTTTTGCCAGGCATTAAATTCGCCTTGAGTTATGGGCATGGCTAATTGATCATCTGGCTCATTTGTCTCCGATTTTGGCTGTGGGAATAAACTCAATTTAACGTTGAAATTTCCTTCAGAATAATTGGCCTCAAAATTAAACACTGACAAAATCACCAGCGCTGCAGCTAAGCCGGATGCCAGACCTAAAGTCAGTCGGCGCCAGTTATTGCCAGTGAGCCAGGCCATTTTCATGTTGTTCCATAAAGAGGCCTTTTCCTGTACGAAATTATATTTGATATTGGATTCTTCATCTGACCAGGTTCGTAACAGGTTACTTGTATTAGCAAATGCTCCAAGCTCTTTCTTACAGATTGTACAGGTAGATAAATGCTCTTCTACCAGTTTCTTCTCATCAGGTTCAATTTCCTGATAATAATAACCAATAAGTTTATCTTTTGACAGGTTACACTTCATAACCAAGTATCTCCTCGTTTATTTTCCATTTTTTAAAAACTTTACGCAAGGCGCCAAGTCCATAATACATTCGTGACTTGGCAGTGTTCACGGACGTTTCCAGGATTTCAGCAATTTCCGTGAATTTTAAACCCTGATATTCTTTCATAATGATGACCACCCGTTGTTCTTCGGGGATAGACTGCAACGCCTGATTGAGCAGGTCTCGTAAATCGTTGTTTTGAACAATTGCATCAGGATGATTTGACGAAGATGATGTGAATTTTTGTAAAAAATTTTCTGCTCCGTTACTGTTTTCCTGCAGGCTATCTAATGATAACGTGTTGTGTCGGTTTCGTTTTTTTAGCTCATCTTTACATTTATTAACAGCAATCTGATATAGCCAGGTGGAAAATTTATTTGGATCCCGCATTCGATGCAAATTGCGATAGGCTTGAATGAATGTCTTTTGGCAGATGTCTTTGGACTCCTCGCGATCGCCAATATATCGCAATATAAAATTGTAGAGATTTTTTTCCCATCGCCAGACCAGAGTATTAAATGCGCTCATCTCGCCTTCTAAAAATTTCCTGATTAACTGGGTGTCATTCATGTGTTTTATTAACGAATTATTTGCCTGAGTGTATTCACATTAATTTAGACGATTGTAATGCGAACAAAGTTTTAATTGAGCTGTAAGTGAAAAGGCGATAGAGCGTTATTTTGTACATCCGGGTTGCTTCGTGGTAAAATGTTTTATTACTCTATGCGGTAAAGGATGGCATTTTTCCCATGCTTGTAATTATTCATTAAACGATAATGTTTTAACTCGGTGACACTATGAAAATAATCTGGCATCAGTCTCTGCAAATTCGAAAGCTCGTCAGGATCTTCTAAAAGCAGAAAACCTGGAGTCATTCGATTCACCAGTTCAGGCAATTTGTCTTGCCTGTACATAGTGTTTATCGTGGGTACGTGAACTTCAAAACCAAACAGCGGAGCGCTGTCTCCGGCAAGTGCAACGGCCTCATTACTTTCATCTTGCTTTAAAACTCTGTTTACATCTTGCATGGCAGCGTAAAGAGAAA
The DNA here is from genome assembly GCA_964539665.1 of uncultured Cytophagia bacterium. Taxonomy (GTDB): domain Bacteria; phylum Zhuqueibacterota; class Zhuqueibacteria; order Oceanimicrobiales; family Oceanimicrobiaceae; genus CAZIKB01. The sequence goes on along the minus strand of CAZIKB010000004.1, from coordinate 29,940 downwards.
ATTCCATGTTATTGTGATAGCGAATAACCTGCATGCCCTGCAGGATGAATATCAAACTCAATAGCCCGCGGCCTGTTAATATCCCGGATATTTTATAATGAGTGGTAATCCAAAATCCAATCAAAACCAGCAATCCTGCGATTGGCAGAAAACAACTTGGGTAAATGTGCTGGTAAGCAATTACACGATAAAGGCCAAATGCAATTTGCGCTAGGCAAATTATAGCAATAACTGATAAACTAGAACGTGGCCAATTTTGGGCGCTATTCCGCTGGTCTTTACGAAATATTTCTGAAAAAAACAAACCATTAAGCCCCAAAATTGCCGGAAGTAGAATCAGTGAGTAACGCGGGGGGGAATATGCAAAAAAGCCCAGTAATATCACACCAGATAAGAACCACGGGAGTAAAAACCGTTCAATCAATGCCATTTCATTTTTTTGAAATAAATTAATGAGCCCCCGAACAGCCATTAACAGGGCGATTAAGTACGTGACCGGCATGAATTCGTATAGTTTGATGTGTGAAAGAAACCGGGCATAATTCTGCATGATTGCCAGTGGATTTAGCGAGGTTCTCATGCTCAGGCTGCTTTGAAAATGCAGCCATTCGTCAGGATATTTTGAGATCCAGAAAAACCACAGTAATGCAGAAAGAAAGACAATTGTGAAGGTAGAAAATAGAAAAATACGTTTACGGGATTTATGGTCAATCTGCCAAACCATGACTATGTAGATTAAGATAAAAAATATTATCAAAGGCTTGGTCAGGTAGCCCAACATAAATATCAGCCAAAAAGCAAACACCAATTTGATGTTGGTTGGATTACGAAGAATTGTCAGCAGAATGAGAGCTGCTAGGAGCAGGAAGCATAGAAGCAGATTTTCCAGCAGCGCCAGCCTGTTGTATATAATCATGGGAAAATTAACGGCGCACAGGAATGCTGCTATGCCAGCGGCAGTCTGGTCGAATTTACTCAGAATAACGTAAATCATAATTATGACAAATAAACCACAAATCACCCCGCCGTAGCGTACTGCGGCCAGACTTATGCCGAAGAATTTCAACAAAACATATTCATATACTGTAAAAATCGGGGTGTTGACTACCGGGTTGGAAGCATCGGGTGTATACCATTGCCCGGTAAGCGCCCATTGCAAAGCATTGTATCCGTATGAACCTTCATCGGCGAGAAATACACCGGAACGTGAAATATCACCTGCGGGTGGGTCGCCATTAATTTGTGGAAATCTGAGTAAAAATGCAATAAACAATGCACCTGATATCAAGAAAATAGTACGATGAGTGTTGATAAAGGCACGCATTTGTGAAGAAATTTGAAGGTTATTTTATAAACAACAATTTTCTCTGCTGTTTAAACTCACCAGCCTGTATTTGGTAGATATACAAACCGCTGGCTAATGAAATGCCGTGATTGTCAAGCCCATTCCAGGTTACTCTCTGAGTACCTGCTTCATAGGGCTGTGATACCAGTTTCCGCACCTGCTGACCACGGATGTTGTAAATGGTTAATTCCACGTTTTCGCTATTGGCCAAACTGAAGGTAATGACCGTTTTACTGTTAAACGGATTCGGGTAATTTTGCTGCAAAGAAAAATCATAGACCGAATTAAATGGATTATCGACAGCAGTTACCGAGTCCACTCTTTTCAGTATCCAGCCTTCTTTATCCAAAATAATGTCAGTAATTTCAGCGTTGAGGAGTATCGAAAAATCTTGAATTGCTGCGTCATTGAACACTGATATTAGCGTGTCACCCTGTGTTGTTTCGACTGTGATATCGATTGGCATTGGGAAAAGTGCGCTTTGAGGATATTGAATTTGCATAATTCTTAAATTAAGAAAATGGCTGCCGCTTGAGTCGTCATCCCTCCAAAGCGCCTGATAAACCGGCCGGCCTTCTTCATAAATCCATGGTTGGAAAAACCAATCTAAATTTTGCCCGGACACGGTTTCGCAAACATCTTGAAATCCAGCAGTGGTGGTATTGCCGTAGGCAAATCTTGGATCATGGGAATAGGCCAGAAGGATATCGAAAAATGTTGAATCGCCAACCACGTGTCGCAGCATGTGCAGGAACCAGGCGCCTTTGTCGTAAACCGTACCATTGAATATTCTGGAATTGGAAGTGGTATCATCCACGTAGATGGCATAGGGATGATTCCAGTCCATGCTATTCATATGGCTGTGATAGGATGTTTTTCCATGTCTGTGCTCATAAAATAAGGCCTCCGAATAGGAAGCAAAACCTTCGTTCAACCAGATTTCGTGCCAGTTGGCATTGGTGATTTTATCGCCCCACCATTGATGCGCAAGTTCGTGAACTGTGAGGTTTACACCAAAACTACCCTGACTGGTAATGGTTTGGTGCTCCATGCCGCCGCCCCAGGGGAATTGTGCGATGCCATATTTTTCAGTAATGAATGGATAGGGGCCGAAAATTTCGTGAAAATACGTCAGCATGTTTATAGTTTCAGTGAATTGATTTTTGGCAGAGTTAAGATGTTCGGGATAAACGAAATATTTAACTTCCATGGAATCGTTCGCGGTGTAGTGAAACCATTCTGAATAAGTAGCATAATTAGTAATCGCTAATGAGACCAGGTAGGTTGTGATTGGGTAGCTTTCCTGCCAGTGAAATGTGCGTGTTCCGTTATCATTATCGACGTTCCTGAGTAATATTCCGTTTGAGGCAGCAATTAGATTATCAGGGACGGTGAGCAAAATATCCACAGAATCAGCTTTATCATTTGGCGAGTCTTTACATGGCCACCAGTTTCTGGCGTAGTACGGTTCACTCAAGGACCAGATAATTGGCTCACCGCTGTGATAATTAAATCCAAATGCACCAAAGCCACCACGGCTCGGCTGACCATTGTAGGCGACCTGAATCGTAAAGGATTCGCCGTTTTGTAGGGGTTCAGACAATTGAATTTTTAAAATATCACCTGTGTGGTTATAACTTACCGCATCTTCACCTACATGATCCACGTTCATGTTGGCGGATAAATCTAATTCCACCATATCAAAATTATCCGTTTTAGCTTGAGCCTTCATCTCAACGAATCCCGATATTATTTCCGTCTCAGGATTAATATTCAGATTCAGTTTGTAATATTTAACATCATAATTATTTTGAGACACTGATACTTTCAAGGATTGAATATGACGCTGACTTTTAAGAAGAGCTTGTTTGGTTCGAATTTGTTTTTGCCTTAGTTTTTGTAGTTCGTCCCGTGTAATAAGTTTTTTTTGTGAAAACGAACTACCAACAGACAATAAAACTGAAAGTGTAAATGTAGTGAGTAAAATTCGATCCATCAGTTCATACCCTTCAATTTTTTACAACAGTATTTGCCACGTGATGGACCATTCATCGAAGAATTCCAGAATTCACAATGAAGTAAAATGAATAAGTTTGAATGAAATAATCGGATATAGTCATGAAAAAAAGTAGCGGGAACGTGTGGGAATCGAACCCACCCATCCCGAGGTGACTCGGGACGCAACGGTTTTGAAGACCGCGGAGGCCACCAGGCGCTCATCCATTCCCATGTAGAAGAAACAACAATTTATACCACCTTGACCTTCTCAAGTAACTCTGGATTAATCCAAATCTCTTTTCTTATTTTACCAGACATTTCGATCTCTTTATGTTGTTACGTTATTCTTAGGTATAAGATCCGTTTAATTACCGTTAATATCAAGAGAAAAATCACTATTTAGTTAAGTGTGTCTGTAATAATGTATCAAATAAGTAACGCCTTCTTTTAAAATATTCAGCAACCATTTTGATTTTAGGCTGTCTTATTTAATAGAACAGTAAATAAGGGTAAAAAAATGGTCTCATATAACGAGAGAAATAATTTTGTAAAAGAACAGATTTTGATTCAAAATTATTCATCTACTTGTGCATTAAAAAAAGAAATTAGAGATAGAATCAAAAATCGTAGTGACTTGAATTGGATTTTATGTTGTATTAAAAGTGAAGGCTCCATGCTCTCTTTGAATTTTAAGTATTGTAATTAATTTCATAGATATATTTTAAAATACAAGGCGATCACAAAATGCTTCGACACAGAGGCGGTGGTCGCCTTTTTAGTTCCTTTCAGCTTCCTGCTCTAATGAATTTTCAGCCTTAAGGTCACGCAACAAACGCTCAAAGGCTTTTTGATATGAGTCATGGTTTTTCCAGTCTTTGAATTCTCCAATATGTCTTGATCGTCTAATCTTGGCTGCCCAAGCTTTATTTGTTTCCATTACGGCATCATCCAACCTAATAGGGAAAAGTACAGTCTTATTTTCTTTTGCCTCTTTTTCAAATGCTGATTCAACTTCATCTTCAACCCATTCACTTTCAATGGAGTTTTCTGAGAGTAAAAGAAGCAACTTGTCGTAAATTCTTATCGCTTCATCAATCCCTGTTCTGATTTTATCACCTATTTTGAGGTCTTCAGGTGCAAACCAGCATCTAACACCTTTAGCTTGTAAATCTGCATGTAACCTTTTTGCACACTCTTCATCTTTGCTTGAATAGCTTATAAAACACGAATAAAAATCAATAGGTTTACCGATCTGCGATTTCATATATTTTATAAAATCATCTGGAACGCCAGCATCTTTGAGAAAAACTTCAGGTATTTCCCCTTCAGAGTCATAAATAGTGTCAATTCCAATAATAGAAGGTCCTGCATGTTTCACCTCATCAAGACCATTAACTACTCTAAAATCAATAATTCCAAATACAGTATATGCAACAAATGCCCCACTAAGGTCTGCTTCCCTGAGGTTTGCCCCACTGAAGTTAGCAAGCCTAAGGTCTGCTTTGTTGAGTTTTGCCCCACTGAGGTCCGCCACAATGGGGTCTACACCGCTTAGGTCTGCTTTGCTGAGATTTGCATTCCTGAGATTTGCCCTTCTTAGCTTTGCCCCGGAGAGGGCTGCGCCACTGAGGTTTGACCTAATGAGGTCTGCAACACTGAGATTTGCAGATCTGAGATTTGCGGACTTGAGGTTTACGTTATTGAGGAATTCACCACTGAGAAATGAACCGCTGAGGTCTGGTATTATATTTTTATTCTCTTTTCTCCACTTATTCCAAACTTCTACGCCTTGTTTTAGAATCTTGACATGTTTCTCATTTGCCATATCGGTTCCTTAAAATTACTAAAAGCTTGGTTCAATTTCTTAATTTCATTTTTCTGAAATGTCATTTCCCACACAAAAAAAATGCAAACTAACAGAAGAATAAATAATTTGTCAAATATTTTGAAAACTTTCCACAGCTTCTTCTACTGTGTCGTAGATTTTAATAATAGTGTTAAGTTTGCTTATACGAAAGTAGTAGTCAACTCTATCGGTTACTCTTGCAGTTCTAAGATCGCCATTGAGTCTTCTCATGGTAAGATAACAGGAAATTATAATTCCAATACCTGCGCTATTTGCCCATTTTAATTTAGCAAAATCAATTACTACTTTTTGAAAGCCTTTATCAATACAATCCTGTAGAGCATTCTTTAGCTCAATGCTTTCTGAACCACCCATTAATTTACCCTCAATAGAAAATACTACCACATCGTTTTTCTCTTGAATTTGAATCGCCATATTAACTAACCTCACTTAGTTCATTCATGTGATTTAATTTAGGCCGCCGGTATAGTTATTGTTATCACCCCTTATAGGATTAAGGGTTTATGTGAGGAAAATACCGGCGGCCAAATGCTCCTAACAAAACAGCGCGATCGCCCAGGCAAGCACTGTTTATTATTGTTTCAAAAATTTAGCGCAATCAATATTAGAATTGTAATATTGTTTTGCCTTTTCTTTATCTTTGCAGGCATAGCAGAGAAAAATCTTCGGTTTTTCAATTGGCACACTTTACCCCTAATTAAAAGAATAAGTTTTAATTTTAGATAAATAAATTCTATCACATTATCAAGGGAAAAGTTAACAAAAGTACAAATTGGTTGAGTTGGGGATTTATACTATCGAAATAGCATTCATGTTTCGATTCTATGCAACTTTGACGGAAACACCCTGGACGCCAACAAGCAAATAATTTCGCCTCTGTTGAAAATGATTCATGACCCAGCGACATCCGCAGCCGTAAGAGTCGCGATAATCTTTTGCTGCTCGTCTTTTGGTTGCCTCAAGAGAAATCTGTATCCACTCGACCAGCACATCCCTTTTTCTCACTTATTATTTCTGGAATTCAAAATCATTCTTTTTAAATACCAGGAATTGGAAGTCTTAAAATCTGAAAATTCTACATGAATGTGGGGATCAACATAGAAGCCAATCTGTCCGGTAATTCTTTCTTCATGCTCCCATAAATACAGGTGTTCCTGGTTTGCATAGATTTCCAGGTACGGACCGTGGCTCAGGATTTTGAGTTGGATGTTATGAAGGTTATTTATTAACTCTTTTGTTAATGGTATCGAAGCGATGAGTTCTTTTTTAAAGTTAGAATGTTTTTGCAGCACGAGTTGTTTTTGTTCATGGATGGAAATTAGATAATAGGTTTCGAGTGGACTGGATGCTACAGAATGATATCCTACAATTATACCGTATCTACCCGTGAGATTGCTTTTTAAGACTCTTGCCTGTACCTGGAAGCTTAAATCAGAGAATTTAGTGCGATAGAGCGCTTTTTTCCTTTTTGGACTATCCAGGAAAATGACTTTGTCTTCTGTTATTTTAAAATCTGAATCCGATAGATTTTGGAATTCCCATTTATCTGTCAGCATTCCTTTGAAAATATTTAACCTGTCATATTTTAATGAATTTCCCTGCAGTGACTGATTTACAGTTGGTTCCTCTATTGCGGGCTCACGTGTTTCAGGTGACATCGCCTTAGTATTCGAATCGCTGCCAGTCAGAGGTTTTGCGTTATTCCTTGAAGTGATAGGTTCAGGGCTGTTTTGCGGAAGGCCTGGAATCAGTACACTGGCTTTTTGACTCTCTGCAATTTTCAATTTAGAGGGCTCCTGAGGATTTGCTAAAATCTCTTCTTTTTGCAGCCGAAGTTGATTTGAAAGATCGTTCTTATTGTTTGGCAGATTATCACTAAAATTGAAATATAAAACTACTACAAATAACAATATCAGGGCAGTAGTAAGCCAATGAATTTTATTAGAGAATGCTATTCTGGTATTATTAAACGGAGTTAAAAATGGCTTCGCTGGAGCCGCGTTAATTCGAATCACCTGTACATCCATATCCTGATTGATTCCTGATTCTTTAGCCATTTTAATCAGTTTTTCACTTGCCTCTTCGGGGGGATTTGACAATACTATTTTTTTCATTTCCTGATGATTTACATTGACTAATCCATCCGTGCATAACAAATACCCGTCACCAATTTTTAAAGGGATATCATGGTTAACATCGAATTGGAGTTCAGAAGTAAAATCAAGTGAATGATTTTGATTTAATTGCTGTGATGTACCATTCATATTATTACAGGTAAGTTTCTCTACATTATGAGGTGTTATGCGATACACCTGGTTATTTCCGATTTGTGCAATACTGACACGGTCTTTGGTTAAGACCAGAGCTGTAAAACTTAATCTCAGTTTTTCACTATGACCGTTTGTATTATATAATTCATGAAACAGAGTGTATGCATCCCGAAGAGCATGATTCAGACTTGAACTGACATCATTTGAGGGATGCGAATAATAAATATCGTTAATAATATTGATGATTACATCGGTCGCTTCTCCACTCTCATTCCGGTCATTCAATATACTGGTAACAACGAAAAGTTGACCTTTGGCAGATAACTGTTCCCGATGAACCTGCCCGCTCTGATCCCGATTAGTAAGAATCTTGAATTTTTTTTGATTGCGGGAACTAAAACTGATTATCGCTTTTCGTTGTAAAATTGTGTTTGTTAGGTTATTTGATATATACATGCAAAAGTATGAGAATAACAAATATATTTTAAAATGACAATATTATCTTTCAACAAGAAGTCAGTTCGGTAAGTAATTCATCAAGATTGACTGTTGCGAAGCTGCTGGCGTAATCAGACATGGCATACGGGATTATCAACTCATTGCCATGAACCAGGCCGCCGCAACTATATACCACATTCGGTACGTAGCCCTCACGTTCGTTCTCATCAGGACTGAGTAGCGGCTCTTGCAGGCGCCCGATAACCTTTGTAGGATCGTTTAAATCGAGCAGGAATGCACTTATAGAATATTTGCGCATTGGGCCTACTCCGTGACTTAAAACCAGCCACCCTGCCTGGGTTTCGATGGGTGAACCACAGTTGCCTAATTGCACATACTCCCAGGGAAAGGTTGGTTTCAGAATGATTTTTTTACTATACCAGAAATGAATCTGCTCTGAGAACATAATATAGATATTTTCGTTGTCCTGTCGCGAGATCATAGTATAAAGACCGTTAATCTTTCTGGGGAACAGCGCCAAACCCTTGTTATGCACTTCCGGACCGTTCAGAGTAGCTATTTTAAAATTCAGGAAATCGGTTGTCTGTAAGAGCTGCGGTAAAATCACTTTGCCATCAAACGCTGTATATGTCGCGTAATAGGTGGTGTAACCATCGTCTTCATGGAATTCTACAAAACGAGCATCCTCAATGCCGTTCATCTCTGCCGGAGTGGATGGAAATATAATACGTTCAGAAAGATGCTGGTCTGGAGAATATGTTAATTCATAATTGGATTGAGCCAGAGAGATGATGCCCTGGGCTATTTCTGTATTTTCGGCTCGATTGTTACTCTGAATAATTGCGTAGCGAATATTTTCCTTGAGTTCTGCGAGGGTGAAGGATTCTTCAAGTCCTTGCAGAACCTGATAAGCATAGTCATTAGCTAAACCCAGCTCAAGCAGTTTTTTTTCAAAGAGCTGCTTTTCGTAGGATGGATTTGGATGAATTTCTGGTAATGTGACAAAACGCGTTGGTTGATCTATTATAATAGAATTAGAAGCATCAATTACACCTGAGCGAAACGTAATGGATGAGATATGACCTTCTCCTGTTGCACGCAGACTCACGATGAATCTTCTGCTTCCGTCGGGCAAGTTTGATTGATCTGGATGCCATACGATTGAAGGGTTGAAGAGAGCGGCAGATTCTAATGAGTATTCCTGGGTGAAATAGGCGCCTAAAAGCAGCTTTCGTTCTTCACTCACAGGCTGATCTGTGATAAGGTGTTCGCGTATTTCCTCAAAGCGTTTTAAAAAGAAATCGTGCACTTTTTGGTGACGATTACCAAATTCTGTCATCACTTGTTTGATATCCCGTTTGACTTCATTCTCTGATAAAGTCATCACCCGAGCAATGATTTTTAGTATGCGTTTTTCTTCAATCGGGTAAAAAGGCCGATAGAGAACTCTTGTGCAGTCGGGTTTTATGATTATTTTAGATCGTTTAGCTTTCATCTTTTGCGAGTGAGCTTGCTTTAGTCTGAGATAGTTCAGTCGGTTGATTAAATGCATTGAGTGAATTCTCTACAATTTGCATTTCGGTTAATGATAACCCGAACGCCAGTGTCGATTCTGCGCCCTGGTTTTGGTTGACGCGGTCAACTTGTAAAGCATCGTTACAACCTCCGGTGTGGGAATCGTAGAGTTCCATCCCCAGGTCGTTGCGACCGAGGAACCATTCGAAAGCTTTACGCGCCTGGTCAAACCAGAATGTTTCTTTAGTCACCCGATAAACTTCCAGGCAGGCAGAAACTGATGCGTATGCTTCAATCGGTTGTTGGTCAAAAATAGCCCGTGGTCCGCCGCGTGGGTAAAAACCATCGGAGCCGATAGGACGGAAGTGACCGTCTTCAGCGGTTTGGATTTTCATTAACCAGCGTAGTGACCGTATACCAATATCAAAAGCTTTGTGGTTATTTGACCAGCGACCACTGAGAATGAGAGCATGGGGAAGTTTGGCATTTTCATAGGTCAGAATATCCTCAAACCAGGGCCAGTCATGTGAAGCGTTTTTTTCATAAAGCTCCACCAATCTCTGGGTGAGAACATCACGCATCTGATTAACATTGCGGTCACCGCTAAGCCGGCGAAAATATTCATGTATTCCCAGAAGTACAAATGCCCAGGCACGCGGAGCTCGCAAATCGTTGACCAGGGGCAGAGCCTGTTCAATCAACTGTGCTGCCCACATCTGAATTTTGAGAAGTTTAGATTGGCCGACACAAGTGCCAAGAGCCCAGATAGCCCGTCCCTGACTGTCTCCAGAGCCGACTTCTTCCAGCCAGCGACGGTCGAATCCCATAAAATTTCGAAATTGCTTTTTCTCGAAGTTGAATGCATGGTTGATAAAAGCGGCATAACTGGCAGCCAAATTATAAAGTTCCTTGTTTGACGGCCCGGCCTCTTCTAAAAGAACAGTCAAAATTAAGGCGCGGGCATTGTCGTCAGTACAATAACCTTCGGCAAACTTCGGGATTGTGAATCGGGCGTGTTGAAATATTCCGGTGGAGTCGGTCAGACGTTTCACCTGATCAAGCCGAAAGGCGGGCAATTCACTTCTCTGATCCGCCAGAGTTTTGACAATTAATGACCTGGCAGGTTTATCCAACCGAACCTGTCGTGCCTTTTTAAAAGACAATGCATACAGGTGGGCGATATTGCTCCAAACCATCTCGCGACCAAGAATGTATGCTTTTTTCCGCATGGAGTGGCGGTACGGTTCATCCTTCAATAGATTGTTTATAGCTTGCGAAATAGCGTCCACATCACCAAATGGAACCAGCACCCCTCGCTCATCTGCCAGCATTTCCGTCGCATGCCAGAAGGGCGTTGAGATTACAGCTTTGCCGCAACCAAAAGCATACGCCAGAGTACCGGAAGTGCTCTGTTCGGGATTCAGATAAGGCGTGATATAGATGTCGGCCGCACAGATAAACTCTTTTAATTCTTCCAGAGTAACAAAGCGATTATAAAAAATTACGTGTTGCTTTATGCCTAAATCGTGTGCCATACGTTCAAGACCCAGCCGGTATGATTCACCATGCTTTTGAATATAAGATGGATGGGTGACGCCCAGTACAATATAGACCAGATTGGGAATCTCTGAAATGACCCGCGGCAGCGCTTTTAGGACATTCTCGATACCTTTGTTGGGGGAAAGTAATCCAAATGTCAAGATAACATGCTTCCCTTCCACATCAAACTGGTCTTTATAGAAATTAGGATCCACAAACGGCATATCTGGTATTCCGTGCGGAATATAGTCGATTTTGTCTTCCTGAATTTGATAAATTTCCTCGAGAAATGACTTACTGCGTTCACTCATTACCACCAATCGTGCAGAGAGCGCAGCCAGCTCCTTGATCACTCGTTTTTGCTCCGTACTCGGATTGCTTAGAACAGTGTGCAAGGTTGTGACGATAGGCACGTGTAAATTGCGCAGCAAAGCGAGAATGTGACTGCCGGCAGAGCCGCCATAAATCCCAAATTCATGCTGCAAAGAAACAATATCAGTGTTAGTGAAATTGAGAAAATCGGCGGTTCTGCGGTAAGTGCTGATATCTTGTTCGGCGATCTCAAAACGTACTTCCTCCGGATAATCATACCCTTTAGCATTGTCATTAACTGGCACGACAAAACATTCAGTATGCAGAAATTGCGCTGCATACGCGGTGAGTACATCATGGGTGAAGGTGGCAATCCCGCATTTGCGCGGCACGTAGTCCCCTATAAAAGCAATTTTTTTGGGATTGTTTTTTATTGCCATTGTTACTTCAAGATTTATTTAAAAATGCATTATTTGGAACGTATTTTATTTATTTCAAAATAAGGCATGAAATCACAATTAAATATCAATTTCAAAATAACATATGCCCTGATAGCTCAGGATGACGCAGGAGCTAAAATATACATAAATCAATTTAATACAATTTAAAAATTATACCCATATGTGCAAGTGAAATGTTCGTAACTCTTGTTGTATAAATCGTTAAGTTTTAAGTGTTTTCTTATTCCATGATATCCAGATACCCTGGAAAACCCGTGTGTTAAAAGTTATTTTGATTTTTGATTTAACTATCGTGCCTGAGAAAATTGAGCAGATCGTTTATTTTTGCGGTCGCCATAGCTATGGATGTATCGGCAGCGCCATAATAAAGATGTAATTCCCCGGATTCATCGTTTTTCACCGCACCACAAGGAAAAGTAACATTTGTTACATCCCCAAGCCGTTCACAAGTTTCGGATGGTGCAAGCACCGACTGATTGCCACGACAAATTACTTTTCCGGGCTCTTCCAAATCCAGGAGCGCCAGGCCCAGGCGGTATATAGAGCCGGAAGCTGTTTTCCGGACACCGTGATAGATGACAAGCCAGCCTTCAGATGTCTCGATAGGTTGAGGGCCCAGGCCAATTTTATTTGCGTCCCACCAACATCCTGATCTTGCTTCCATAAGAACTTTGTGCTGACCCCAATGAATTAAATCTGGAGAATAAGCAATCCATATATGAGCCGGCAGATTCGGGGCGGACGCAACTGGTCGATGAATTAATATCCATTTATTATCGAATTTGTACGGAAGGAGGGAGGCGTCTTTATTTTCCGGAGGCAGAATTGCGCCATACCTTTCATACTTTTTGAAATCTTCTGTTACGACCAGAGATACCAGTGGACCGCCTTTAGAATAAGCCGTGTAAGTGATGGCGTACTGATTTAATTCTTGCAGATAAACAATTCTGGGATCTTCTACGCCCCATATTTCTTCCGGATAATTTACAGGTTCTGCTACGAAAGTTGGTTCTGCATCTATTTGCCAATTTGTACGACCGTCTTTACTTCGAGCTATTGTTAGATGTGACATTCCACGCATATCCTCAACTCGGACCAGTAGAAGGGTCTTACCATCAATCCGTGTGGCGCCGGCATTAAAAACAGCGTTAGCAGGATATGGCCAATCAGATGCTGTTAATATTGGATTGCCCGGATAGCGCTTAAATAATCCAGTTGGGTCTGGCATATTAGTTGCCTTTTTTGTCATAGTAGTCCCTCTAAAATATTTCCAAACAAAAAGGAAAATTTAAATGAAGTCATAATGTTATTCGTGTCATGGATATTTGGAATTTGCGAATTATTTGATTTTTGCAATTTAACGTTTCAGGTTTAAAACTTTTTTATACACTTCCAAATACCCGGTAACCATTTTTTCGTGAGAAAATGATTCTTTAATCCATTGGCGGCATTGTTCGCGTTTTATGTTTTTAATCCCGGGTAATAGCTCTATTCCTTCCTGCCAGCGCTGTATCAAAAAACCGGTTTCTGTATTTTTTACAATTTCAGGCATAGAGCCCCGGGATATTGCAATTACAGGCGTGCCACAGGCCATTCCCTCAATGACGGTCATGCCAAATGGCTCGTCAAAGTTGATGAGGTGCAGGATGGCTTTGGCTTTACCAAGAACTTCAGAGCGTCTTTTTCTTTCCACGTGGCCAATAAATTTAATTTGCTCATTATCTAAAAATGGCGTTACTTTTTCATCAAAATAAGATTGGTCTTGTATAATGCCGGCAATGATCATTCGCGAGTTGGTTGCTTTGGCCAGTTGAATGGCTTCCCAAACGCCTTTATCGTGGTGAATTCTTCCGAAGAATAACAGGTAGTCTTCTGGTTCTGCTCTAAATGTGAATTCACTCAAATCAATGCCGTTGTAAACTGTTGCCATGTAATCCAGTTTCGGATTTCGGTCGGCATTGCTAATTGAGACGTAATGACAGGTCTTGTTGTATTTTTCAAAAACAGGCAATATTTTTGGCGAAGAAAAACCATGAATTGTAGTTACTACTGGCGTCTTCACTAATCCGGAGTAAGTCAAGGGTAAAAAATCAAACTGATTGTGAATTAGATCGAAATCTTCTGCATGTTCAAAGACTTCTGATATATGCAGACATTCCCACACTTTTGGATCTATGGCAGCATCTTCCGAATATCCCGCACGAACAATCGCCCTGAGTTTTGCTTGTGTGATAGAGTCTTTTGTTGCGAACAAAGTAATGTCCACGCCTTGTTTTACCAGACCCTCGGTGAGTAAACTGGTAACTAATTCCCAGGGACCGTAATGGCGAGGCGGAGTACGCCAGGAAATTGGTGCAAGCATGGCGATGCGCATGGATTCTTAACCTTCTTGTTGAAACTGATAGAAAATGAATTTCATTGTTCTTGTAAGTTTCTATAATTCTCTAAAGTTTTCGCAGCTATCGCATTCGCCTCGACCTCGAGAATGCTGTATAGCGCTTCTATGGTCGATTCGGCTCCGGCATTCCGATTTATTTCTGTTTCCGAAAGAATGCCGTCAAAACAGCGGCCGGTTTTTGGATCATACATTTGTCTGTTTGCAGGATTGTTACCAAAAAACCAGGTGGCCAATTTTCCAGCCAATTCAGCATAGCGTTCATCTTTTGTAACACGATATAAATTTAGTGAACCCAACACCACGGGCCGAAGGGCATAAGCAATTTGGTCGAATGTAATGCTGTTTTCGACCATAAAGGATTCGTTGTTTGTAAATTGAAACTCACGAGGAAAACCGCTTTTCATCCAGAAGGGGTAAAAAGTGCTGGCTTCGCTCTTAGCGGCATTTAGAATCTGGTCATTATTTAACAAGTCGCCAATAATGGCCAGGGCTTGTGTCTGACCGTTAGCCCACCCGTGCCAGATATTTTTCCAGGATAGAAACAGCCTGTATGGAAAAGACTGTTCACTGCCAACCTGCATCTCAATCAAGCCTTCGGCAAATTTATTGAGATAGCCTAATACTCTCTTGTCGCCTGAAGCTTCAGCATAGGCGGCCAGGCCAAGCATGAGCTCTGAAGTCGCATCCGCTGCAGAATTGTAGAGCAACCAACGCGGGACCTGGAATCCATTTATATTTTCAACTGCTGGATAATGAGCAAGCAGGGTGTCGATGTGCGCGAAAGTCTTCTTTATGTGTTTCTCTAAAATTGCGGCATAATCGGGATGCCGTCTGTTTAGAATGCGATAGCCTTCTCCCATAGCCCAGATACCCCGTGCAGCCCACCAGCCAAGACTCTTGAAACTGGTTTTTCCCTTTTTATTTATTGAATGATCAGCGAATATGAAATTGTAAAATTGGCCGTCTTCGTCTTGCATAAATCGGCAAAACTCCAAAAGTTTTCTGCCTCGATTTAAACTGGCAGAGTCATCCGTAATTTCAAAATGGCGCAGATAGACAACTGCGGCGCGCGCTGCATCATCCACACAGGCAATGCCCTCGTTATTTGCATCTACCCAATTGTAATCCGGATATTCAGAATAGATGTGAATTATGGCCATTTCTCTGTCCTCAATAACGACCTCTTCATATAGAGAATTCAGGTGAGCTAAATTTACAAGCTTTAGTTCAACTTTTTGTCGTGGGATTTGCTCCTGACAACCAACCAGTAATGTTAGTAAAAAAAGCTGGAAGAATGATTTTATTGTTTTCGATGTTTTGAACATATTTTTAACGGTTTACTTTTTTAGTAATTGACCGAAAGCATTCCATTTTGTCATTTCGACTGAAACGAAAAATCTGTGGCTACAATAATTTCAATGATGCCAGATTTCTCACTGTGTTCGAAATGACAAAATTAATTAGTTTCCGGGTAAACACTACTTTATTCCAGATGTTGCCATACTTTCAATAAAGTATTTCTGAAAAAATGTATACGCGATGATGATAGGTAACGCTAAAAGCGTCGCTGCCGCCAGCTGCACCCCTAACTGAGATTCAGCCTGTCCGCCCATAGCAAAAATAGTGACCAGTTGTGGCATGGTCATCATATCTGATTCCCGGATTACAATTAAAGGCCAGAGTACTTCGTTCCAGATTGTCATAAATGTCAAAATGCCGACTGTAATTAATGTTGGGACTGAATTTGGCCAGATTATCCTGAAAATAATCTGCAGATCGTTGCAGCCGTCGATGCGAGCGGCGTCAATGAGAACTTGTGGGATGCTTTGAAAGTATTGCCTGAACAAAACAACGCCGAGAGCTGTCACCATCCATGGAACAATGAGCGACAGGTAAGAATTTACCCAGCCAAATTTAACCATGAGGATATACAGCGGGATAAGAATAATCTGAAACGGGATCATCATTGTAAACAACACGAGATAAAATATAAAATCTCGTCCTTTAAATTTAAGCCGGCTTAAGGCGTAACCGATCATCGAACAAAATACCAGGACGCCCGCTGTAACCATAATAGCGACAAAAACACTGTTGAAGAAAGCGCGGAGAATCGGGATTTTTTCAAAAACCTGGATATAGCTATAAAGGCTCACTTTGGATGGGATAATACCAAAATTAGATATTTCATTTTCTGGTCGAATTGTAGCAGAAAGCATCCATAAAAATGGATAAACAAATAAGACAGTCCAACACAGAAGCGATGCATAAAAAATTATTTTTTTCATTTAATAGATTGATTCCTGTTCGATTACTTTTCTTTGAATTATAACAACCGTAAAAATGATAGCAGCAAAGAAAAATGCTAAGGTTGCCGCATAACCCATGTGAAAGAAAAAGAAGCCCTGGTTGTAGATATATAATACAGCCGATAATGTAGAATTCATGGGTCCGCCGCCAGTCATGATGAAAGGCTCAATAAATAATCCGAAACCGTTAATGGTTGAAAGAATCACAACCAAAAAGATAGTGGGATTTATCATTGGCAACGTGATACGCGTGAACTTGTACCAGTGCGAAGCGCCTTCTAATTCAGCAGCTTCGTATAAATATCGAGGTACAGATTGTAGACCCACAAGAAATAACACGATGTACAGGCCGACATTTTTCCAGGTAGCCATAACGGCTATACTTGGCATGGCCAGCTTTGGACTGGTTAACCATTGCAGTTTAGGCAGGCTAAGTTTTGCAAGCATTAAATTGATGACGCCGGTATCCTGGGCATAAAGTTGATCCCACAATATTGTAATGACCACGCCGGATACGATTACCGGCATAAAATAGGCGGCACGGAAAAAACCGCGAAATTTTATTTTTTGATTCAACATTTCAGCCAGAAAAAGGCCAATTCCTATTTGCAATGGAATGTGTATAAGTAAAAATGTCAGGGTGTTGAAAATCGCTTTAAAAAATAAGTTGTCCTGCAAGAGCCGATTAAAATTATTTAAACCCACCCACTGCATCTCTGAAACAATGTCCCATTTATGAAATACGAGTACCAGGCAAAAAATTAATGGGAATGCAATAAAGAGACTAAAATGGACAAGATAAGGCAGAACTAATAAATAACCGACCTTACTCTTTTTAAATATTTTGCGTTTGAATTTGAATTTATTATTCATTTTAAAATCAATTCAACTCGTTTAGCTGCATCACGAATAGCTATCTCAGGAGTCTTTGCCGCATAGACAACACAGGCTTCATACTCTTGTGAAATAGCGTCAAAGATTTCTTTCATGTCTTTGCATACATCTACTCCACGCACGTATTCTCCCTGTTGGGCAAATCTGACCATTTTAGGATTGTTAGCAAAGTATTCCTGAAATAAAGGGTCATCTAATATATTTTTTCTAATTGGTAACTGACTGGTCATCGTTAACAGACGGTGATCGTTTTTACGAGAAACCATGAATTTCACAAACTCCCAGGCGTTTTGAAGTGCGTTTTTAGTTCTGAAAACTACAATGTTTTTGAAATCGCCATAAGTATAAACAGGACCTGTATGACTATCGGGAACCGGGATGGGCGCAAAGTCATATTCAAATCCTTCTGGTTTAAATTTTTCTGCATGAGTGATTTCCCAGGGACCTGTAAAACGGGTAGCGACCCGGCCAGATAAAAACGCATCTCCCCGGGTCTTTGATTTTTCCAATGGGAAGTATTTTTCCTTATACATGGTTTGCAGAAAATCAAAGACTAATACTGATGCCTCATTATTAAAAATTGGAGCCTGGTTCTTGACCAGCATTTTGCCCCCGGATGCCGCGAGATAACAAGTATAATAGTCAAAAAAGCGTTCGTACCATATTGCGCGAATGTCTCGAATGCCCATGTAACGATCTGTGTATCCGTCGCCATCTAAATCGGCAGTGATGACTTTAGCTTGTTTAATAAATTCAGAATAGGTTTTACCCGGTACTGGAAATCCGTTCTCTTCGAAAGTTTTTTTGTTGTAAAGCATCATGATAGGATTTGTTTTCCATGGTACCTGGTATACTTTGCCATCCTCAGAACGCGCTTCATTGAGAATTTCATCTTTCATTCGAGAGTTCATAACTGAATCGAAATCAGCAAAATCACTTAACGGCACCAGGACTTTTGCATTAACATATAGCTGTACATCGCCCGGCCACATGTTGGAATAAACATCTGGAGTGTTTTTACCAACAACCGCTGCTAAAATCACTTCTTCACTGGACTGACCTTCGGGAATGGGTTGGTGTTTAACTGGCATGTCAGGGTGCATAGCATTCCATTCTTGCACGATGACTTTAGCCAGATCCAGTTCGTATTGGCTGTTTGCAGACCAGTAGGTGATGGTTCTATTGTTCTGAGAAACGTCCTGTCTGCAAGCAGTAGTAAAGAAAACCAGGATTAATAATATAAGTATTATGCTAAAGAAATTTTCAGGAAGGGATTGATTAACACCCGGCAAATTAATAACCGATTGATACCAGTTTCTATTTCGTGTTGTGATCATTTTATTCCCCAAAGTGTATTAATAATCGTGCGATTGTCAACATAGACTCAATCGTCAAATTTAATTTTATGATTTCCAATGGACTTTTTCAATAAGCGACAGATAAAATTTAAGGATTTAACAGTTAAAAACCAAATAATATTAATATAATTCGCATGTTGTCTTGACCAGCAGGCTACTTCAACAGTTATCCATTTAACTCAGCAAAGACCATAAAGTTGTCCATCCTAATCCACTTTAGCGGGCGAGGAATCTGTTTTCTTACAAAACATAGCTTATTAGCATTGTCAGATTTCTCACTAACGTTCGAAAAGACTTAAGCAGAGTTAAACAGATAATCAGAGGCTGTTTCTCATCAACGTCAATGTAATCATTATCACCCTGGAACTTTTTGGCAATCAACTTAGTTGTTCTTGCCAATGCAATTATGAAGCGGTTTTTTGTTCTCCAATGGCGTTTTTCCACCAAAACGGTATGAGCACCAAAGCTGCAACAATACAAAGCCAGGCCCATATTCCTGATTCCACAGGCAGCCGTATTAAAAGCTTTCCAACTCCAATCAACATCAGGAATAATGATAGTGCAGCAAGCACTGTAGTCTTCGCTTCTTTAATCAATTTTCTCATGGATATTTCCGGGCTGTCTCCTGCCAACACGGCTGTTTTACGCCAGAAGCCCAGGGGTTTTACTTTTTTATAAAATTCTATTAAAGTTTTATCCGCGGTGCGTGGTGTAAAATAGGTGACAGCAATTGCAACTACAGTAGATATCAAAGCCATTAAGCCCAGGCGAATCCATTCTTCATTGGTCACTACAAGTAAGATTGGTGCAACGATGAGGGAGACAATCATTGCCGCCAGTTCTGAGAAAAGATTGATGCGCTCCCAAAGCCAACGCAAGACCAGCACAGAGCCCATACCAGCGCCAAAGAGCAATGAGATAAACCATGCTGTCTGAATTGAGCCTAAATTGGCCATAATCATGAGTGCTATAATTAATATAAATATATTTGAGAACCGGGCGGCTAACACCAGTTCATGGCTCTTTGGGTCGCGTTTTAACCATTGTTTGCAGAGCAGTCGTTGGTAGATATCATTACTCCAATAACTTGCGCCCCAGTTCAAATGGGTGTCAATGGTTGAAGCCAGAGCAGCAAGTAAGCCTGTCAGCATCAGACCGCGAACACCAACCGGCAGCATATCATTAATTCCCGTGACAAACAAAATTTCTCTCGAAGCGACAAATTGATCGCCGCCGACGCTTTCCGGAGCAAAGGGATAGATCACAAGTAATCCGACGCCGATAACCAGCCAGATTAGACTCCGAGCAAATATCTGCATCCAGGAGAAAATAATGGCGGCAATCCGCGCATCTTTATCGGTGGCACATGCCATGGATCTTTGTGCCAGGTAACCGGTGCCATCGCTGTTCATCTGAAAAAACCATTGCATACCAATGATGATGAGGAAGGGTAGAATGGCTTCTCCGGCTCCAGGAGCAAAAGAGAGCAATTTTTGCGACAGCACCGCTCCATAGATATCCGTTACTTTTTCTGTCAAGGCGCCAAGACCACCGACATGGTCGATGACAACAATAGCGTATATCAGTGTGCCAATCATAGCCAGGCTGAACTGCATCACATCTGTAGCAACAACGCTACGCAAACCGCCCGTTGTAGAATACAATGCTGTAAAGCTCAAAATCGCCAGGACACTGATAAGGTTATTTGTTGTAGCGACAGCAGGATCAAGTCCTAATACACTTCCACCGAGTGAAAGCCCCAAGGCTTTTGTGACCGCCACAAGACCGCTATAGAATCCTGACGGCAGCCATTCGTGCCAGGGTAAAAAAACTTCAGTAATGCGCATGGCAGCAACCAGCACCATTGCCAGGACAACACAGTTGATGACCGTTCCGTAATATACGGCTTTGAGCGCGCGTAACGGTAAAACACCTTTTCCACTGTAGCGAATTTCTGTGAGTTCGGCGTCGGTTAAGACGCCTGCCCGGCGCCAGGCGGCCCCGAAGATGAAACCCATCATCAAAAATGCGATACCATAAATCCACAAGCGCCAAACCAGAAAAATCCCGCCTGTGGCAATAAGCCCGGTAACGAGTAAAGGGGTATCTGCTGCGAACTGAGTTGCAGCCATACTCAAACCAGCCCGCCAGCCAGTAAGAGTCTTCCCAGCTAGAAAATACTCCTGTAGATTTTGCGAGGCTTTCCGACGCGCACGAAATCCGGTTGAAATTGAATAGATTACAAAGGCAAGTACAATTAGGAGGTCAATCATTTTTCTTCCTTAATTAATAAAAAATATTTTCGGCAAACACTACGGATAACTTTTCAACATTTCGCTCTATTTCTGGGCAAAACAAAATCAATAAGGCTGAATGTGGTTTGCTTCCTCGTCTGTTGCCGGGCGGATGCGGATAGCCTGCCCGCCTCCAGGAGCCAGTCTGAACTTGAGGATGCTGGAGCGATCTACCTGCGCTTTTGAAATGTCAAGTGTCAGAGGATTATTCGTCCAATTCGCGTCATCGGCGTCTGCATAGATCTCAGCTACGTATTTTTGATCAGCATCGAGAAAACTCAACGGCGCCTCAAGTGTACGTCCCTTTTCATCCGTGACGCTGCCAATATACCAGTCTTCGCTATTTCTATCCTGGCGGGCAATCGTAATGTAGTCACCAATTTGAGCATGTAACACTTTTGTATTTTGCCAGTCAACAGGAACATCCAGGATGAATTGAAAAGCCGGTTGCTCCTCATAGTTTTCAGGCAAATCGGCGGCCATGTGCAACGGGCTGTAGAGAACCACATAGAGAGCGAGTTGTTTCGCCAGTGTCGTGTTGACCCGGTTGTTGGGATTGTAATCCTCAAAGAGCAGGTCAAATACTCCGGGCGTAAAATCCATAGGCCCAGAGAGCATTCGGGTGAATGGCAGAATGGTCTCATGTTCCGGCGGATTGCCGCCATCGGGACTCCATGCGTTGTATTCCTGCCCCCTGGCTCCCTCGCGAGTCATCATATTCGGATAGGTCCGACGGATGCCGGTGTCTTTGATAGGCTCATGAACATCCAGCATTATGTGATATCTGGCCGCAGTTTCGACTACCTTTCTGTAATGCCTCACCATGTGCTGACCATGGTGCCACTCCATTTGTACGGAATTGTCAGATTCATCCATGCGTTTTATTCCCTGGGACCAGCCCACGTATCCTGTTTTGATTTTTTCAATTCCGTATTTGCGGTAATATTCGAAAGCATCCTCCATTTGTCGCTCGTAGTTTACGACAGAAGCCCCGGTCTCGTGGTGGCCAATGAGCTTTACTCCTCTAACTTCTGCGTAGCTGCTCAGTTCGTCAATATTAAAGTCTTCGTATGAGGTGGTAAATTTGAATAGCTCCCCATTCTGAGTCCAGTCGCCATCCCAGCCCACGTTCCAGCCTTCAACAAGAACTCCCGGAAAACCGTACTTTGCCGCAAAGTCGATATATTGTTTGGTGTTTGCTGTCGTTGCGCCATGTTTCTCTCCAGAGCCCCACGTGTATTTGTTAACGTGCATTCCCCACCAGATACCCACATATTTTGCGGGTTTAATCCAGGAAACGTCTTCCAGTTTGTTAGGCTCGTTCAAATTCAGGATGAGGTAGGATGTGATCAAATCACCCGCATTTTCAGCGATCTGAATAGTACGCCACGGAGTCTGGAGTGGGGTGGAGGATTTCACTTTGACGCCATCGGACCAGGGAACGAGATCGCAATGCAGGGTGTTGTTCTGAAAGCCAGCCAGGGTCATGGAAGCATAGTCTGTAAGGTTAGCCTCGTGGAAACTCATGAACAAGCCGTCGGCGGTTTCGAGCGTCATCGGTGTGTGGACTGCTCGGATAGAATCGACGGGGATTGAACTGAGCAGGGATTTATTGTATAAGTATTCGTAGCGTTCGCGCTGGTAGGCCGGAATCCACCAGGCCTGATGATCGCCCGTCAGAACAAATTCTGTTTCCTCGTTCATGATCTGAAAGTCACTAAGGTGATCCTGTTCAGGCAACTCATAGCGAAACCCGAGGCCGTAGTCGTATACCCTGAAAATTAGGTTCATCCTGCGCGGTGCGTCGGTAGTTTCTTCGAGCTGAATCCGGAGTTCGTTGTAATGGTTCCTGATCTCTTTGACCTCCCCCCAGGGTTGAGTCCAGGTTTCATCAAAACTGCTTTTCTGGCTTCCAATATTTGTCAGGTTCTGGTTCAGGGGAGCGGCGTCTTTGAAAATAAATCCAAGCTTAGAAGTTTTGATTACGTCTTTGCCGGAACGGCTGACCTGATAGTATGGAACGCCCTCGGTAAGCATAAACGTGACTTTGATCTTACCGTCCGGTGAGGAGACGTCGATGCTTTTTTCTCCGTCCTGTTTACACTGGCTGAACAAGAGCAGCAGAAGGGCAAGCGTACATAGTTTATAGTGTTTGTTCAAGTTCATGATTTTTCCTCCTAATCAATAGAACAGTTACCGCCAATATTAATAAAGAATCTAAATGTTCCATAATATTCAACCGTTAAAGTAAATCCAGATAGCTCCCACAATTATACATAGGAGAACCGAAAGCTGTAAATCACGTCTATGCCAAACCGGATTGGATTCGGTAGTTTTCGAGGTAGTTGAATAAGTTAAATCCTTAAGCTTGTCATCTGATGGTGGCGGGGCTGTCAGGCTCGCTCCAACCAGAACTGCCGAGCAAATGATAAACAGGAAAACTGCAAAATGTAAAAAATTGATATCGGCATAATTGTATAATAATCCGCTCAACTGGTCCTTGTTGATTTCAGCGATGAGACGCCCCATTCCGAGTACGAATCCCACCAGAAGAGACGCCATGGCCCCCCGGCCATTCAATCGCTTAATGAATATCCCTAACAGGAAAACAGCGGCAATGGGCGGCGAAATATATGCCTGGACACTTTGAAGATATTTGTACAATTGACCGGAAATAGATTTTATGAGCGGAATCCATAACAATCCCAGAACAACAAGAATGACCGTTGCTAATTGTCCCACCAAAACCAGCCGCTTTTCAGATGCCTCAGGGCGCATTTTCTTGTAAATATCTAATGTGATCAAAGTGGAACATGAGTTGAAAACCGAGGATAGAGAACTCATCAAAGCGGCCAGTAATCCAGCTACAACCAGACCCCGGAAACCCATTGGCAACAGAGCGCCAACCAGTGTCGGCAACGCGGCGTCGGATTGCTCCAATTCAATTTGGCCTGTTTGAGCCAGGCAATAAGCGATCACGCCGGGAATAACAAAAATGAACAGAGGTAATATTTTCAGGAATCCCCCGAAAATCGTCCCACGGCGTGCATGATCTTGATTTTTTGCAGAAAGGACGCGTTGTACAATAAATTGATCCGTACACCAATACCATACACCTAAAATCGGGGCGCCGAACAAAATACCAGTCCAGGGAAAATCGGGATCAGACATGGGCTTCCACATGTTGAAAAAACTGCCGCCGGCTATCTCATGCATAGCGCCCCAGCCGCCAAGGGCGTTAAGTCCGATCACAGTAACAGTAATCGAACCGGCGATCAACACAAAAGTTTGCATCAAGTCTGTATAAATAACTGCCCGCAAACCTCCGAAAACTGTGTAGAGTCCAGTCGCGACAACCACAATTAAAGCGCCCGTCCAAAAATTGATTCCCAATAAGGTTTCAAAAACAATTCCGCCGGCCGCGATAGTGACTGATATTTTTGTCAGCACATATCCGACAATGGATATCCAGGAAAGATATGCGCGCGCGCCAGGAGAATACCGACGTTCTAAAAATTCAGGCATGGTGTAAACCTGACTTTTTAAATAGAAGGGCACAAACACCCAACCTAAAATAAGTAAAATGAGTGAGGCGAGAATTTCAAACTGAGCCACAGCCACCCCACTGTCCGCGCCAGTTCCAGCTAAACCGACCAGGTGTTCCGAGCCTATATTTGACGCAAAAAGTGATCCGCCAATTACAAACCAGCCAACATTGCGGCCAGCCAGAAAATATCCAGCCGAAGTCTCCCGGGTTGCTTTCTCGCGAAATGCAACCCACCATGCTATAAAAAATACGACAATGAAGTATAATAGAATAATTAAGTAATCGATACTATTCATAATATTTGGCAACCTCCTTCTTTATACTTAATTTGAGATACGATCTAGTAAAAATTGCACGGCCAAATCCGTTAGATTCCAGAGTTGAATATCTGTGGTCGTTGCATAACGGGCCGGCAGAAGTGTATCGGCCTCAATACGATAGCTCCACAATTCGTTATGCTTCAATCCCGATGTCTCTACTGCAGTGAGAGTCTTCTTCAAAATTGCGCGCAATTCCTGCACATACGAAGTCAGGCGCGGATCTTTGATTCGACCTTCGGAGTCATAAGCTGCCAGGATTTGTTTGGCCAATCCTAAAAAGAGCAGGTTAACCTCTCGGCCCCAAATTACACTCGGAGAATGATAAAGGTCACGCTTGAAATTCTCCCATATTTCGGTTGAGGCATAGACATCATTCGCAACCACGGGCCCAATGTTTTCCAGGAATAAACCAACCGGGTAAGGCGTAACGAACATGCTCAGTCGTTGAAGAACTTCATCAGATTCTATTTCACCACTTAAAATTTTTTCAGTAAAATTTTCGAGAAAAAACCAGGTCGCAACATCCGTGTGAACCACTGGAATGGGCTCGCCGGTCTCATTTAGAGAAATCGCAAGAAAATCTACGCCTTTCTTGTCGGCAGTACTTTTCGTTAGGACGCCTTCCCAGTAATTGCGCTCTTTCTCGGGAAGCAAATTCATTTTGGCCTGAATCCGTGAATAAACCTGCTGTGGACTCAGATGCACCTTAAAATGTTCGACTGCACTGCGCCAGGTTTTAACAGCTTGTTGTAAGACTTTTGGTTTTTGGAAATATTCGATAAGGTTTGTCTTCTGAATTTCCGGTGCACTTTCTTGTAGATTATTCAAAGAAAAGCCAAGCTCTCTTAATTTTGCAAAAATCTTTTCAATAGATTCCAGGGCCTGGGGAACCCAAACAATATTGATATCCATTGCAAAGCGGCCCCTTGCATAACCCACTGCGCTGTCCCTCCAGCTTCCCGCATGCCAGTGCTGTCCGTCAAGTTTTCGGAAGCTGATCAAATTCTCGATAACCGGATTCTCAACATAGGAAGCCGATACTTTTGTTATATAATTGAGGTTCCGGAGCAACAAAGTTAGATGTGAAAACTCAACGTCCTGGCTGATCGGGGATTGCAAGAATTCCCGCTTGCGAGCATTGGAAATATCCGATTTCGTTATGTAGCGCGCCGTCAGAACTGGCAGTTGAAAGTCGTCGTCAACCATGTTGTAATTCTCTGTCACGGTTTGCAGGTTTGCAATTATTTTCTCCGCGTTAGCGAGAATCTTGTTAGCAGCTTCATCCTGAGTCTTTTGTTGAATATATCCATCAATCAATTTGTTGTATTTTGCCGCATTTTCACGGATGGCCTGACTGCCAAGTCCCTCCTCATGACTGACCTCTCCGTTTGGAGTTAACTTTTTCAAAACGCTGGCAATGACGTGCTCAAGCATCGCGGGCTTTAGTACTGGTTCGAGCATGAGCGCCGACATCATCATGTCGCGCCCGAAGTAGGTTGCATAATTTGGGATTCCGGCCATGAGCTTCTCCCGAGAGCTCAAAAGCTCCATGCTTTTGACCTGGCGTTGCAATCGTGGTGAATTAGCTCGTTCATAAAACCGAAAGAATTCGCTGTTGAAAATATCTTTGCTTTTGAGCGGAGTCAGGGAAGGTGAGTCTGTCCCTACTTTTACGTACAGTTTGATTGGATCGCTTTGATTTGACTGAAATGAGATCTTATCTTTCGATACCTCGATAGTCGCTTGATTTGCGTCCACACCAAGCTCAAGGGACAAAAGATTTTTACCGTCTAAAGTGGGCTGCTCGACACGTACCCGCCACTGCGATTTGGATTCAATTTTTGGCACCAGCCGCGAACGCAACTCCTCGATGCTTTCAGCGCTCAGCAGCGTCAGATGACCAGCCCGCACATTTGTCGGCAATCGCTCCAGGTTGTCTATGAGCTCGGGAAGCTCTTTCGGGATAAACGGTTCAGCATCAAATACTTGAAGATGCTTTTTGAAATGTTGAAAATCCCGCTCAAGACGCATGGTGTTGAGGACCAAATGTCCTATTTCCAGCGCTGGTGTTTTTGAGACCAACGAATACTCAACATAGCGCATCTTGCCTTCCGCAGACAGCTTGGCACCGGGAGAATCCCACGTCAGGGTTGCCGGCTGGTCTGCGGCATCACGAACTGTAAATGAGATGCTCTCATTTGCTGCATCCGCCCAAATATTGACAAGTCGCCCTTCCTGCTGCTTAATATATATTTGCAAAGTATTCCCATCAGAATCCTGGAAGAAGCGCGTTGTATAGCCGCGATAGGTTGAAGTATCATCTAAGCCCATTTGCGGAAATTCCAGAACGGGAGGAACTTCTTGTGCTTTGGCAGTTCGTTGTGTGTCCAGGAGGATGATACTAATGATTGCCAGCAAGAGCACCCAGACATTGAATGAAAAGAACGTAGCTTTCATGATGATTATTTAAACTCCTCATTTCACCTATTATCCGAAATCGATTTAATTAATTATTGAAATTCGCTTAAATAAGTGGCTTATCTTAATAACACCAAGCATGAGCGATAGCAGGTTTAAGAGCATCTAACATGCTGATTAAAATAAATTTGGCAAGAGCACTAAAATAACCCAAAAAGCAGGAGCCCTGCTGTCTCAATGCAATGTCAGGCTTTCATAATGGCAAAGAATGAATTCGATTTATCCATTCTTCAGCCTCACTTGCTGCCCATATCAAAATCAAATCTTCTACAACATTGGCCACTGGCAGCTTTTGCGGAACGATCAAAACTCCTGGGCTAGCCTGAGACATTATGAATTCTGCAAAATAATGAGGTATCGTCTTACGGTCGTGTGTCACGAGAAGCCTACCTTCTTTGGCAGCTATTACCAAAACCTCTTCATCCTCCAAACCAGAGAGCTTGGCCGTTTGTGCAGTCTGAAAGTCTATGGTCGGCTCGCGGCGCAAGGTTGCTTTGACGATGATTTGATTCAGGTCAGCATCTGCTTGAAAACGAACTTTCATGAGTGCGACATTTGCATCTGTCTACGTGCTTCAGCCATTTTCTTAGAAAACGTTGGTTCATTCGTAGTCTGTCGTAGGTTCTCAAACTCTGCTTCAGCCTGCTTAAGATAATCATTAATTTCATCCCGATGACTTAAATAGTAAGTAATGGCGCCATAAACCTGCTCGAGCGTTAGAACAGGAAAACACTCTGCCACAATGGTTTCGGGAGACAACCCGTCCCAAAAAGCAAGCACCACTGAATCGAGCGAGACGCGGGTTCCGGCAATCCAGTAGCCTTCATCGCGTTTTTCGACGTATTGCTTTTCCATAATTTTCCTCAATATATAAGACTTCCATAATAAAGATATGAAGATTATTTTGGTTTGTCAATTACTATTATTCGACTGGCATGGTTCCCTTTGCTTTGGCAGTTCGTTGTGTGTCCAGGAGGATGATACTGGTAATTGTGAGCAAGAGCACCCAGACACTAAATGAAAAGAACGTAGCTTTCATGATGATTATTTAAACTCCTCATTTCACCTATTATCCGAAATCGATTTAATTAATTATTGAAATTCGCTTAAATTAATGGCTTATCTTCATAACATGGGCGTGAGTGGCGAAGGACTTTAAAGCACTTGATCTGATATTTCATAAAGGCCTTTAATAGAGCACCGAACCTGACCAGAAGCCATTTGCCCTTCGTCCACTCCACACAGAGTTAGGTGCAAGACATACATTAATAGTAAGTTAAGGTCATTTGATACTATCTCAAAAATAACATCTTTTTAGTTTCTAAAAAATCGCCAATATGTATTCTGTAAAAATAGACACCGCTCGAAAATCCACTTGCATCAAAAGTAACTGAATATATTCCTGCTTTCTGAAATTCATTAACGAGCGTTTGAATTTCTCTTCCAAGTATATCATATACTTTCAAATTAACAAAATATGAACTTGGTATTGTATATGAAATTATTGTGGATGGATTAAAAGGATTCGGATAGTTATGAGAAAGCATAAATTTAGATGGTATCTCTGCTATAGGGCTATCTTGCACAGAAACCACACTGCCCTCATGGTAAACGGCCAATCCACCTCTGTATGTTCCAATCCATTTGTTCCCTTGTGCGTCAATGGCAACAGCACGTACATCATTATTTGGTAGAGCCGAGTTATTTACGTTGAATATAGTCCAGTTTACTCCATCAAACTTTGCTAAACCACCCATAGTCCCAATCCATTTATTCCCTTGTGGATCAATGGCAACAGTACGAACATAGTTGTGTGGTAATCCACTATTATACTCGTCAAAATTCGTCCAAGTTGTTCCTTTAAACTTATCCAACCCACTCGGAGTCCCAATCCATTTGGTACTTTCTGTATCGATTGTAATTACTTTAATATCATTATTTTGTAATCCAGAATTTGTCCAACTATATACTGCCCAATTTACACCGTCGAATTTCGCCAAGCCACCACCATAAAGACCCCACACTTGATGAGCCCCAATCCATTTGTTACCCTGTGCATCAATGGCAAGAGCATCAATGTATATGCTCGGTAAGTCAGAATTCCAAGGATCATAATTTCTAAAACTAAATCCGTTATATCTTGAAAGACCACCTCCCCAAGTCCCAATCCATTTATTCCCCTGTACATCTATTGCAAGAGCATCGACAATACTATTTGGCAATGCAGAGTTACTACTATTATAGACCTTCCAGTTAACGCCATCAAACTTTGCCAATCCATCATCAGTCCCTATCCATTTATTGTCTTTTGTGTCAATAGCAATAGCATGGATCCAGTCACTTGGTAAGCCAATGTTATCTTTGTCATACACGTACCAATTCACACCATCAAATTTCGCCAAACCACCATTAGTACCAATCCATTTAGTACCTTCGACATCAATTGCAATGGCACTGACATCATTATTTGGTAGATCTGAGTTTGTTGCGTTATAAACGTCCCAGTCTGTACCATCAAACTTGGCTAGTGTTATGTCAACTTTGAAATGTCGGATAAAGCCGTTTTAGCTTTATCCGAG
>CAZIKB010000003.1:0-130026 GCA_964539665.1 uncultured Cytophagia bacterium | reverse complement strand
TCTCCCGATACACTGTCAAGGTTCGCGGCAACCCCCACTGTAGCAGAGGCTGTAAAGGTAATTGGGGAGCCGGTTAACTGATTAGAATCAAATGTAGCCTCAGCTTTCAGCTCATAATTGGATTGACCCGCTGTCGGGCCCAAACGCCATTCAACCGCGGCAATGCCATTAACGTCAGTTGGTACCTGTTTGTTTAATGCACCATTAGCTTTGCCGCCATTTGAAGCAATAAAATTAACTGAAAATTTAGACAGCGGCTGATTTAGTGCATCCCGTACTCTGACTTTTATGGAATCTGCTAACGGAAAATTCACCACACCGTTATGGGTTAGAGCAGAAATGGGTTCTATCTTTTGCGGTGCAGCAGAAGTTGCTGTAAAGGTTACCGGTGAACCATTCAAAGACGCGGTTGCTTCCGCAGTATTAGTAGCGTCAGGAAGAGGTCCAAGAGTCAAGGTGGCTTCGGCTATACCCTGAGCATTGGTTGTGGCCGTAATAATATCACTTCCACTAAAATTGCCACTGCCATTAGTTCTGGTGAAGGTTACATCTAATCCTGAAACAGGTATGCCAAATGCATCAGTTACCTGCACTTTAAATGGCTTTGCCAGCGGTTTACTGGCCGTTCCTGCCTGGTTGTCGCCGCTATCCAGCGCATATTTTTGAATGTTTGCAGCGGGACCAGCTTCGGCATAAATACTGAAAATGACATCAGCCCCTGCATAACCCGGCGCTGTAACTCTCACTTCAGTTACCGTAGTATCGGTTGCTGAAGTCAGGTCATTTGCAGAGCGTCCGACGCCGTCTGTTAATATAGGACTTGGCGTTGCCAGGGTGCCATTACCGGTAATGACTTGCCAAGTGGTTTCATAACCAGTTACCAGATTATCATATTGATCTTTTAGCTCAACAATTAATGGATTCGCTAATTGGTTTCCTGGTTGCGCAGTTTGATTCTCATTAAATTTCGAAATGACCGCAGGTACATCTGCTGTAGAGCTGGCGGTAAAATCTACAGACTGTCCCCCATAGCTGGCTTGTACTGTATTTGTGTTTAAACCAACTACCGTTCCTAAGGTCCAGTTCGCACTGGCCTCGCCGTTGTTGTCAGTTTCAACCGTGATTATCTGCCCGCCAATAGACAGTATTCCTGTTGGTTCATAGTTTGGATTATTGGTCAGCACTAATTGATCAAGTTTCGTGCCGTCTTTCCCCTCATTAATGTATAAGGTGTGCTGACCTGCTATCAATGAAAACACAACCGGGTCAATCTCAGGATTGGATGCAGTTCCACTTCCACGATGGGAGACGGCATCCCACTCCCAACTGGTTAATTTCGCGCGTTGGCCGACATCCCAGCTATTTACTGTACCGTTATCTATTTGAATCTTAAATGCATCAGTCTCAGAGTTCGGTGCAATTGCACGTCCCCATATATAATAGTCCCCGTCTTGAGAAATGTTGAAGCTTATCGCGGCTACCCCGGCGCCTGTACCCTCACCTTCAGGCACCCAAATGTAGGTACCATCTGAAGCTAACGGATCGCTGCCAGAGGTCATAGGCACCGTAAACGTGGCATGCTCTGCCTCTTTAATCAAGTTTCCTGTTGCGTCACTCAGGTACCCATCTCCTAAAGTAACTTCAAAAAGAATATTCTCGCCAACTACAGGATTCAAGCCGCTGTCGGAAAGCTTCACTTTTACTGGCAAAGGGAGGCTCTCGCCAACCGGTCCTGTCTGGTTATCCGTCAAAGGGTCTTTCACTAATGTATTAGGTGAGAGAAGCATTCTAAAGTTATCTAAATTATTATTTTTACCAGGAGCTAACATCACACCAGCATACTGCACGGGAACAGTTGATGGATTTATGAAAAAAGTTGCATCCGTTAAAGTAACGTCTTCCTCGCCATTCACAAATACCGTAAAATGATTTCCGGTTCCATCTGAGGAAATCTCAATTCTGAATTCCTGTCCTGCCTGTGCTGGGTTCAGTAGTGGCGTTGGTTTTTGTATAGCGCTAAGATTCTCCCCATTAGTAATAGTCCAAAGCCGCATCTCATTTTTAGTGGGATATCGGGTAATTAAATATCCATTGGCTGTTGTATCCGGGGAATCCAGCATTACCGTAATGCCCCCCTGCTCAATTCCACTCGCATCTGCATTAGCACTCCAATTAAATGCAACGGAAGTGGGATTACTTTTGTCAGTATATACCGCAATATTCCATTTTCCCTCTGTTGAAGTTGAGGTGTTGGCCAGTTCATCGCCAACTATCTGCATATAACCGTCGGCTGCCCAGTTAGCTCCTAAATCTGCCCGATTAAAATCATCTTTAACTAACACCCCGGCGTCAGTAGTAGCTGAAGGCGTCGGACTGGAAATAAGAGATTTATTTCCTGCAGCATCCTGCGACTGTAAAGCGAAATAAAAAGTTGTTCCAGGATCCATATCAGTAACAATAAATTCTTCCGGTGTCCCGGCAACCGAAGGCGCAGGCACTCCCGTGACCGGGGTGGCCGTATTGAAATCGTTCTCATTTGTAATATCGCTTGTTGAAATACGTAAATCATAAATTGATGCAGTACCTTCAGTACCATCGCCACCAGGTGCAGTCCAGGCCAAAGTCACGGTAGTGGCAGTAACCGACTGAACAGTAAGATCCTGAACTTGTGAAGGCGGATCGAAATCTCCTCCTCCTTCAGCAGAAAATTCAGCGATAACATTATTGGTGTTACCATACAAAATGATGCCTGAATACAAGTCATTTCCAGAACCCGCCGGTGGGTTTGTGTCTTTGAGTGTGCGATAAACCTGGTTGTTTATGGAAACTTCAAAACTGTTGCCACTGCCATCGCTTGACATGATAACTTGCAAGACGTCTCCAGGACCTGGATCCGGCAATCCGTCTCCATCGTATCTATATTCATCGATAAAGGTAGAATTAATGCTTCCTTGAACGATTTCCCATAATCTAATTTTATGCTGCGAAGCTCTCACAGAAATTGCATAACCATTTGCATTTGCTGCATCACTTTGATCTAATCGCAAAGCCAAACCGCTTAATTCAACCCCGGTTGGATCCCCATTTGTACTCCACTTCATGGATACTTTGCTCGGATTCGTAATGCCTTTGTAAATTGATAAATAATTCCATCCATCTACAATAGCATCATTAATCAAATCATTATTATTAATTTTATTCTCAGGATCCGATTTCCAAACAATACCCAAATGCTGTCTTCTAAAACTATCAGAGATGGTGATGTCAGCGTTGTAAATAGCATTTGTAAGAGCATTAAACCACACTCCTGCCAGTACACCATAGCCAGTATCATTAGGATGCACACTATCGCTTAAATATTCATTCTTCCAGTTAGCATTGCATTTAAAAACTTCATTACTGCCAGCATAGAATATTTTATATCCCGCATCCCTTTTCTCTAAATACAAACCAACAATCAGATTATTCAAAATTGTTGTATTATCATCTTTAATGCCGCCATCGTTGTCATCCCGCGGGATCACGCTTGACAAAATTATTTTTGTGTTAGGATTATAATTATATATTGCAGTGATGATACCATTTATATCATTTTTTGTGCTGGCCGGGGTTTGGTCGCCTGATATATCATTTGTGCCAATATGCAAAAGCACAATGTCCGGATTAGCAGAGGTCAGATAATTATTAATATTTGCTAATATCTGGTCAGCTTTGAAACCATCCCAACCTTCGTGATTACCAGCTCCATCTGATAATGAACCAACAAAAGTAAAATTAATCCCATCTGCATTCAGAGAATCTGCTAAATCATTGCGATAGCCTACCCCATCCGTAGAACCAGTAAAACCACGAGTAATGGAATCGCCTAAAGGCATAATTTTAATTTGGGCAAAGATTATATTGGAAAAAATTAATAAAAAAAGAGCGGTCACCCAAACCGAGGTAAATTTATTGAATCTGTTAAAACTAATCATGAGGTTCCTCTCCTGAAATTTTAAAATATTAAGTAAATCCATTTACAAATATCAAAATTAGAAAATTTCATTGAGTCATTTAAACAATTGAAATTATTCTGACCAATTAAAAATATTACATTCAAAAAAGATTTTGCCTGCAAATCTAAATCCGTAATTTATATATCACTGTTCTGGGATTATCCCATAAATAAAAAAGTTCTAAATCATCAGGTAAATTTTCTGGCTCCAATAAAAATTTAAACTCAGGCCTGCGTTTATATTCGACCTCGCCATAAACTAAATATCGTGCTTTTTCCTGGGATGCATACTCCAAAAGTTCGTTTAATGTTTTTGCATCAGGAAAATATTTTGTTTCTAAATTGGATAAAAATCCGATATGCGGTTTCCGGGCAATAATGGTTGTTTTTTCCTGTACATGTTGGCGCAGGTATTTGGAAATTTCCAACAATTCTCGCGGCTCATCGCTGATACTTTGTTTAACTTCTTTCAATGAAAAAGTAAGTACAAAAAAAACAGTTGCTGCAAAAACCACTTCTCTCAAAAAAGGGATACTCCACTTCATTTGATTATCATTTTTTTGATTTTCTTGAAATAAAAAATAAACAGCGAACAGAATAAAGTACGCGATAAAGTACAAATAATATCTTGGCTCATAGTGCACCAGGCATAGTAATAAAAAACTAACCAGAGGGAACACAAAAAAGGCCAGTTGACGCTTATTGGCTCTGGAAAATAGCAAAATTGCCCCGCCGCCAATGAAAAGAAATGTAGGAAACTTCAGGGATTTTATTAAGACATCATAAAAATGATGGTAAATATTGAACACATAATGTTTAATGAAATAGGTAAAATCATAAAATATCACTGACTTTAAGGAATCAAATTTTTGTGCAGCCAGCCGCATGTCTTCAGAGCCAACAACACTTGGCTGACCATAAAAATGGCTGGCAATAATCAGATAACTGTCGCTCCGCACAGCGCTTCCACTACTGGCATACAACACCAGCCACCATGGCGCTAAAACACATAAAAATATCCCGATGAAAATCAGCGCTGATTTCAATCTTTCAGACCAACTCCAGGAATCAGGATTGATAAATAAAATTATCATAACCGCACAAAAGGGCAAAACAATCGCATTATGCCGGGTCAGGTAAGCATAACCCATAAAAAAAGCGCTCACAGCTAAATTTACAATAGAAAACGCCTTGTTTTTAAACAGGTAATAAATGGCCGCTGCAAAAAGAAATGCAAAAAACATGTCATTACTGGTTACAATCGCAAATGGTAAAACCGTAACATGCCACAAAATCAAAGTGAAAAACGCAACTTTCTCAGTGAATAAACTTTGGACCACTTTAAAAGTTAAAAACCCACAAAACACAGCAGAAAGCACGGAAATGATTTTCCCGGTTAAAAACCAATCATTGAAAAATAAATTTGTAAAAGCTAATACCAACGCATAACCAGGTCCGGCGCCCGGTTCTTCTGGACTTTTACCATCTAAAATATTTTGTGCATCCGGCGCGTAGGCCCAATAAAAGTCGGTTTCAATTCCATAATTACCCATCTTGTGAAAATAGCTCAGTACTAATAGAAAAAGCAGCATAAAACCGCTAACCAGAAGCGCCAGCTTTTCATATTTACTAAGACGATTGAAATAAGAATTGATATTATGCATCATATTATTTGACTTATGCAAATGCCTTTACAGAAATAACTTCAGGTGAAGAATTTTTGCTATATTCCATATTTAATAAATAATTTTTAATTGATTCAAATTTGAATTTTTTCAGTAAGCGAAATAATTTTTCTTCAGCCTTGTTTAAATTCGCGTAAGTTATAAACCGATCTTTTTTGCTCAACGGCAGACGGGGTTGCCCGACATCGATTTCCCAGGGATGTAAATAAATCACCGCTGGCTTACCAAGTTCATTATATTGTTTAATGCACCAATCGATATACCAAACTGGAGCGACTCTTAAAAAAAATCCGCCGGCAAATGGCACTCGTTTTTTCATTATCTCTGCTGCTGAGGGAGGAATTTCTTTAATCTTACTGCCATTTTGTAGTTCGATATCATATTCAAACCTTGGTGAATTGTTGTTGCCAAACAAGAAAGTTTTGTAGGGATACATACTTGAATCATATTCGAAACCAAATGCGTTGAGAACTTCCCACACCCAGGGTGTTTTTTCATTTAATGACCATGAAGGAGCGCGATACCCCAGGATTTTTTGATTAATGGTATTCTCAAGTAGTTTAACTGACTTATTAATATCTGTTTCAAATTGGTATTTTGTATAATTATAGATCAAATTATGGCGGTACCCGTGTGAACCCACTTCATGACCTTTTTTAACAATTTCCTGAATGAGTTCTGGAAATTTCATTGCAACTTCACCCAAAACAAAAAAAGTAGCCTTATTATTAGTTTCAGCTAACATATTGATTATTCTTAATGTAGGTTCTACAACCCTATCTTCATATTTTGAGATGTCCATAGAATCATGAGATACAAGATTCGGATGGTACCAATCTTCAATGTCAAATGTTAATAAATTCATCATTTGATATTCTTTCCCTGTCAAAGTTCAGGCAAATATTGTACCACTTTGGGTCCCACAAAATTTGTAAGTCCAAGCGGTAATTTCTTCCAAATATCAATTATCTTTTGATACTTATTATTAATGGCATCTACTACAGGAATTTCCCTGGCCTTGTTTAAATAATATTGATATTGCAGCGGAACAGGTTCAGCGCCCCATTGTTTTTTAAAATCATAAGTCCCAGTATCAACCGTTGAACGCCCAAAATCAAATACAATAAACTCCTGGTTACACGCATATTTAATTGCCTGCCAATACAAATAATTATTAACATAAATTTTATTTAATATTCTTAAAGAAGCCACCCAGGGTTCGGATATAACTTTTTTGAACTTAAATAGAAACATTCCGGAAACTGGCTCGCTATTCTTTTTTAAAACAAGCAGTTCTACCCGATCAGCGAAAATTTTCGCAACCGCTTCAAACATTTGCAAGGGAAAAACAGGCGTGCCTAAGAACTTCATATTTCTTGCGTAAATGGCATAAAATTGATTCAGAAATTGCATTCCAAAATCCACTTCCAAACCATTTTTTTCAGCTTTTCTAATTTTATTTCTATTTCTTGAAGAAATGGAATCCCAAACAAATTCTGAGTTTGAAGGGAGGTTTAGCATTAATGTTACAAAGGATTCTTTAGTCGGCAGGTCAGACGATATCTTTTTATTCAACTGCCTCAGCTCCACGTAACGTGCCCCTGAATTTGCAGCTATTTCGATTGCTTTATTTAACAGACTTTCCTCCGCTTCCCGGCAATTAGCGCAGATGCCTGCAAAATTGGAAAAAGGATTAGAAATTAAATATTTGCGACGAAACATGTCCATCATGCTAAACATGGGGAGGATACCCTCAGGCTCATCCATTGAGTTCACAGCCATCAGGTAAAATGGCTTATATCCAAATACAGATTCAAAGACATTTTTCCACCCAAACAAATGATACATGGTTGCATCAGGATGATTTAATGCAAAATTATCCCAAATTTGCTCTTTATCATGGGTTACTGTTAAGACTCTCATCAACTTCCGTTATCTTTTTTTCAAGTTTTTTAATTAAGTTCTTGTAAATTGCCAGTTCCTGTATTAAAGTTTTGTTTTGATCTTTTAATTTTGAAAGTTCAATTGAAAAGTGCATAAGTATTGCGAGAGAAAAGAAAATAGCAACGGATAAAAATAAAGCTGGAGGAT
The DNA here is from genome assembly GCA_964539665.1 of uncultured Cytophagia bacterium. Lineage (GTDB taxonomy): Bacteria > Zhuqueibacterota > Zhuqueibacteria > Oceanimicrobiales > Oceanimicrobiaceae > CAZIKB01. The sequence continues at coordinate 122,256 of CAZIKB010000003.1, read as the reverse complement.
ATTCAATGCCTAAAAATAATGCAACCTGGTCCGCTAAATTATGCCAGATTGAAGCAATTAAAATCGTCACACTTACCACTAACCACAGGATAGAATGCTCAATATTTAGTTGTCGTTTTCGAATTAAATTTAAAACAAAAAGAAAAAGAGATAAACTTAAAACGATTATTATAATTTGTGCTTTAAGTGGCATTTTTAGTATATGTAAGTTTTTGGTTGCCAAAAAGAACTGCATAAATGGATAATAGCATTTTAATAATATAATAGATTGGCTTGAATCCACTATGCATAGATTTGCCAGTTTCGTTTCTAAACATGACAACCGGAACCTCAGAAATTCGAAATCCGGCATAATGCAGCAGGATAATGATATCTGCATCCGGAAAATCCGAAGGATACTGTTTGCTCTTCGCGAAATAGGAAATAACATTTTTATTCAAGGCTTGAAAGCCTGAAGTTGGATCTGATATTTTTTGATTGATAAACAGATAAATTAAAAATCGGAAAAACATCATTCCAATCTGGCGAAGGGTTGGATGATTGTAATTACCAAGGTTATCAAGAAATCTCGAGCCAATGGCTACATCAGTGCCATTTTGCACCGTTTCGATTAAATTATTAATATATTTAGGGTCGTGCTGGCCGTCCCCATCAATTTGCACAGTGTAATCATATCCATTCAATAATGCATATTTATACCCCGTTTGAAGGGCTGCACCATAACCTAAATTTACAGTAAGCGAAAGAACGGCAGCTCCTGCACGTTCAGCCAGTTCGGCTGTTTTATCGGTTGAGCCATCATCAATTACAACAACGTCAAAGTCAGGATTGTTTTTTTTTATCCCTTTTATAACATTTTCGATAGTATCCGCTTCGTTCAATGCCGGAACTAAAATCGCTACCTTAAATCCGTTTTTCATAGTATCTTATCCAACCCAAAATAGCAACACTTTTTAAATGCTTGTGATATGTTAAGTATCGGAAATTAAAGCACTAACTTAATTCAATTTTTAAAAAACAGGAACTAACTACCTTATATTGAATTTATTTTTATTCCAAAGAAAAATGGCAATATTTATGCCAGAGTGGCATTATTTTGTGCTATTTTCAACTCCTTAATTTATAAAGTATTATCTAAATTTTAAAATATGATTTTATCAAATGAATTAATTTTTCTGATTTTCCATGTATTTATTTTGTACAATTGTTTCATTGTTAAACATATTACTATAAGGAAACGCAGACCTTCTTGAAAAAGGTTTGTGTGTGTTTAGTTAAAAAAGAAACTAACCTTTTGTAAAAAGGTCAGTTTCATGCAGGCATTCAGGAAGCGCTCGGTTGTAGCCACACAATCGTCTCGATTGCGATAGCCTTTCTTCCAAATAAAACAATCGCGTGGCTTGTGATATCTTTCAGGTTAGCATTAATTTGATAAATTTCTATGAAATAAAAAAGGCGCCATAAATATCGCGCCCATTTAATACATCAATTTTTTATTTATATTCGTAACAGTTTATTTTTTAATTCCATTAAAAACATATTTTTCATATAGATTCTGGAAATTGCTCACCTGCATCTGTAGAGAATATTTTAACTCAACTCGTTTACGCCCTTGTTTGCCAAATCTACAGATTCGGTCTTTGTCTTGAATTAGTTGATAGATTTTTTCCACTAAAGCCTGTGGATCTTTCGGCGGTACAAGAAACCCGGTTTCACCATCTTCAATTAATTCGACTGTGCCATCAACTGCAGTCGCAACAACAGGAAGGCCGGTTGCCATTGCTTCCAAAATAACATTTGGCAGCCCCTCGTACAAAGAGGGAAGCACAAAAGCATCAAACGTCCCTAATAGTTCTTTCACATCATTTCTGAAGCCTAAGAACAGAAAATAATCCTGAAGATTCGCGGATTGCACCAGGCTTTCTAATTCACTTCTTAATTCTCCATCGCCAGCAAATACAAATTTAATATTTGCATGTTTTTGGACAATTGTTTTAGCCGCCTCAATTAAATATTTGTGCCCTTTCTGAGGATGGAGTCGCGCCACTACCCCAGCTACAAATGTATCAGGATGAATTCCTAAACTCTGTTTCAACTCATGATTTTTTCCCTGTCGATACAAATCAAGGTTAACGCCGTACGGTATGACTATTATTTTATCATTTGAGACACCGCGTTTTTCGACCAGCCAATTTGCCGTTGCTTGTGAAACTGAAATGATATTATCGCAATATCGCATGGCAAAGCGATAAGCAAAAAGCCTGTGTTTTAGCAGCCATTCCGGAGCAGATATGGTTTCCCAGGAGAATACAGCTTTAGTCGGGCTGAAGAGCCGGGCAAAAGCGCCAACAACATCAGCATAAAAAAGCGTAGTCATCACGACATCAATATTTTCCTGACGAATCAATTTGGCCACTTTCCATATCAACATTGGATCAAATCGTCTTTTCCTCGCGAGACTAACAAATTTAACATCTAATTCTGTTACTTTTTCTTTAATTCTTTCACCCATTCCAAGACTACACACAACCGTTCTAAATCTGCTGCGATCCATGTTGGCGATGAGCTCCAAAAGCTTAATTTCAGCCCCGCCTAAATTGAGTCCCTCTACAACCTGAAGAACATTGATTTGTGATTTCTGGGTCATTTTTTCCTGCAAAGATTACTCAAACTAATGCCACTCCATCCATATCGTTTGGGATGGGTATATTCATCATATTTAAAATAGTTGGAGCCAAATCTCCGATCCAAAATTGATTATTCTGTTTTAACAAAGATTTATTTCGAACAAATAAAAGTGAATCTTCGAATGTATGCATTCCGACCAGCGCCCCCTTTTCACCAAACACTTCTTTATTCACGTTCCCTTTCAAGTCATAACCATCATGTGGAACAGCAATTAAGTCCGCTGCGGAGCCAATATTTTGACCTTCGTAGATATTTTCGCGCCTGATAACTTCCTTGATAATAAATTCGCCGGTGTCTTTTTCCTTTAAATTAAGAAGCGTCTCAGTGAGTTTTTCCCGGGTCTTTTCATAATTCCCCGGCGATATCGAACCGTTCGGCTCGCGCCCATTTAGATTCACAAATACCCTGCCTGGAATCAAGCTGTAGGCCGTGGAATCTTCATGCATGTCCGCGATACTTTCCGGCTGAGAGTTATTAAATTTCAATATACCGGCTTCTTCCAAATAATTATTGAGATAGATTTCTTTCTTAATAGTACAAAAACCGTGATCAGACAGAACTATAAATTCCGCGTCTTCGCCGATTTTTTGTTCAACTTCACCTAAAATATCATCCAACCTTTTATAAAATTGGAAAAAAGCTTTAGCATATTTCGGCTCATCGAGTTCCATGTGCTCCCATAAAAAGTGATTTATCCGGTCTGTTTCCATGATGTGGGTGTGAAAATAATCCCAATCTTCCTTTGCCAAAAAATGAAACATAGCCTCGGTTCGCTTTTCCAGGGTAGTATTTACTTCCTCCAGGAATTTGTCTAAATTTTCACGGGCGATCCAGGCGTCTGCATCAATCTTATAGCCCATATTTTTTAATTCAGCAGAAATAGCAGGCGGGGAAGCTATTTTCTCAATTTGAGTGCAAAGGAAACAGCCAATCATAATTCCATTTACCGCGCGTGGTGGATAGGTTACAGGAACATTCATCACAAACACTTTTTTCCCAGCCTCACTCATGATATCCCAAATGGTTTTACTGGTCATGTTGAGCGAAGTAGGAATATATACATTATTTGAACCCGGCATTTGATCCACAAATCCATAAATATTATGCTTAGCCGGATTCTTGCCTGTCATAAAAGAGGACCAGGCAACCGATGATATCACCGGTTGCACTGAATTCATCCTTTTAAAATCACCCATATTCAAAAAACGTTTGAAGTTAGGAAAATGACCCTTTTCTATGTTTTCCTGCATAAATGAAAAGGGAACACCGTCGATAGACAGAACAAATACTTTTGATCCCTTATTTTTCTTAAAAATATTTAACATTAAATATAGCCCAGATCACTCAGCCGCTTTCTCACTACCTCTTCTTCTTCATCAGAATATGCTTTGTCAGATGTATCAAGACCGTTATTGGATAAGTAACCTAATTCTACTAATCTCGCCAGTATTTTTTGAAGGCTATCTTTGGGTTCTTCTCCGTGGGCGTCAATCACAATTTCAGGTTTGAGAGGTTCTTCATAAGGATCAGAAACGCCGGTAAATTCCTTTATTTCGCCGGCCAATGCTTTTTTATAAAGACCTTTTACATCTCTTTTAATACATTCATCCAGTGGACAATCAACAAAAACCTCGACAAAGTTGCCTATGAGTGCACGGTTTTCATCTCGTATATTTCTATAAGGAGATATTGCTGCAGAAATTGCGAACACACCATTTCTTGTCAACAAATGACAAACAAATCCTATTCTCCGGATATTGATGTCCCGATCTTCCTTACTAAAGGTCAAGCCTTTGCTTAAATTCGTACGGACTACATCGCCATCTAAAATTTCGACCCTTTCTCCGCGGTTTTTTAACTCCTTTTCCAGCATCTCCGCCAAAGTAGATTTTCCAGAGGAAGGTAAACCCGTGAACCAAATTGTACATGCTTTTTTAGATGTCTTCATAAAATTGAAACCTCCATAAAATTTATATCATTACAACTAATTAATTGATTTTAATTTAAAATTGGATTTGCCACACACCCTGGAAGTGTGTGGCAAATATCCTCAGCGTGTTTCCTCTAACGCCTTATTTGTTCCTGATAACTTTACCGATCATATCATTTGGAATTTCGTCACCAAATAAATCTAAAATAGTTGGCGCAACATCAACCAATTGCATGCCGTGAATTCTCTTGCCATTTGCAGGATTTTGTGGATCATGCATGACAAAAATACCGTGCTGAGAATGGTTAGCATCATCAGGTCCCAGCTCTTTATCAAAAGTGTGTATTCGATTTAATCCGACACTGCCAACCGACCGCCAATTCAAATCACCAAAATAGACCATTAAATCCGGAGGAATATTGTTTACTTCCTTATAAACCTCATTTGGCTTTATAACTCTGGTAGTTAATGGCTGGCCTTTTTCGTCCTTTATATTTTCCAGCTTATGAATCAATTCATTCCGAATGGTTTCATACTCTTCAGGTGCAACCGCGCCTTCAGGTTCGCGGCCGCGGACATTAAGAAAAATTCGGCCAAAATATCCGCCAGCGCCCCATGCTTTCGTTTTGGGCCAGTCTATTTCTGCTTTCTCCAGTGGCATAAGTGAAGCCGGTTTCTCTTTTAAAATAAGATAGCCATTTTCAATGAGCCATTCATTAATGCATATACCGCCATCCATTTTTTTGGCGCCATGGTCTGAAACCACCAAAACGGATGTATCGTCGTCAAGGTTATCAAGTACCTCGCCGATTTCCCGATCCAGATATTTATAATATTCCTTTATTGAGTTTTCATAAGGATTACCGGGTTCATATTTTTTATGGCCGGTATCCATATACTTCCAGAATCCGTGATGAATGCGATCTGTACCCATTTCGACAAACATAAAAAAGTCCCACGGTTTTTTCCGCATTAGATAGCGAACAAGCCGAAAACGCTTTTCGGTCATTTCATAAATTTGCCGCAAAAGCAAATCCTTGTTCTCGGTTCTAAAATTAGGCACATCAATCATGTAGTCTCCCACCAACTCCTGGATTTCAGATTTAAGTTCTTCAGGATAGGTGTACTGGCTTTCAGTAGAAGGAGTCAGAAAGCAAGAAATCATGTTTCCTTTAACGGGCTGGATAGGATAGGTTTGAGGCACTCCCACAACCGATACCTGTTTTCCTGAACGAGAGAGAATATCCCAGACCCGATCCGTTTTTACTGACCTGGATGAGGCAATATACATGCTTTCATAGGAGTAATCTGCACGATTACGAAAGTCGTAAAAGCCCAACTGCCCCGGATCTTTACTGCTCATCATGGACGACCAGGCTGGAACGGTAATTGGCGGAATGCTGCTTTCTAATTCTCCGTAAAGACCGCTTTCCATTAATTTCCGAAAGTTTGGAAGCTCCGATTTGTACTGGTCAAAAATCAATTCGGGTGTGGCACAATCAAGGCCGATGACAAATACTTTCCGCTTGCCATTTTTAGACGCCCTTGCAACCGCTGCCTTTGGTTCGGATTTAGCTGGTGCTCTTTTGGCTTCCGGTTTTTTTTCTGGTTGAACTGATTTGCCTTCTTTGCGATAACCTTCGATCAGTATACTCGCCACTTCCGGGCGGGTTAATTCTGGTGGTGGCGCTTCCCCGCGAGTGAGCATTTCACGAACCTGAGTGCCACTTAATATCAAACGCTCAGATTGATCATGCGGACAGGTTTTGTCAGAAACAATAGCACCGCATTTTTTGCAATAAAATGTATGATCAAAAAATAAAGGTGTGATATCTATTTCTTCCTTTTTGAAATCATCGAATATTTTTTGAGCATCATACGTTCCATAATAATTACCAACCCCGGCATGGTCTCGACCGACTATAAAATGGCTGCAGCCATAATTCTTTCGCGCAATCGCATGAAAAATAGCCTCTCTTGGACCGGCATAGCGCATGGCGGCCGGATATACCCCTAAAAGTGTACGGTTTGGCGGATAATAATCTCGCAGCAGGCTCTCATAACTTTGCATGCGAATATCCGCGGGAATATCATCCTTTTTAGTCTCCCCAACTAATGGATGTAAAAATAAACCATCGACAATTTCCAATGCACATTTCTGTATGTATTCATGCGCACGATGTATTGGATTGCGAGTTTGAAATCCTACAATTTTTTTCCAACCGCGACTGGCAAACATACGCCGACTCTGAACAGGATCGTGTCGAAAATCCGGAAATGGTTGATCCGGCACCCGATTGATTAGCCTAATCTCACCACCTAATAACACATCATCCTGCTTGTAAAGCCGGGCAACGCCAGGATGGGCTTCTTCGGTTGTTTTATATACAAATTCCGCTTCCCGGGTTTTATCGTAAGTAAACTTTTCCTCAACTTTTAATAATGCTAATTGCAATCCGGCATCATTGGTTAATACAATTTCTTCGTCAATTTTAACTTCATCAGCAATTTCACTGGTAACTGACAAAGTTATTGGTATCGACCAGACCACGCCATTTGCTAAACGTATATTCGTAACTACATTTTCATAATCAGCCTGTTTCATAAATCCCGTTAATGGGCTGAATGCACCAACTGCAATGAGTTCTACATCAGAAATTGCTGTTGCGTTGATTGCAATTTTTTTTAGATGCTTAGCTTTGTTCAAAGCTGCTTCACGTTCTTCGCCACGTAAAACCTGATCAACAAGTTTGCCACCGTGAGGTGCGATTAATTCCATGTAATTCCTTTCATATTTTATAATTATTTGGATTTAGTAATTTCACTATTTTCAGTGATATCGTTCTTTTTTGCCCTTGCAACCAGATGCAAACCCGAGCAGTACCAGGAATCAGGAAAAAGATTGACAACTCTGAGCACAAATTTTCCTAAACCATTTAACTCCCAGATTGCACCATTTTTTCTTCTTAAAAAAAACCAATCCGCCCACAGACCTATGTGGCGATTCTTAATCCTATGCTCATAATCGTCGATATCCGCATGTATAATTTCAAAGCCAGTATTCTCAAGAAAAGAACGTAATTCATTTTTTGTAAACCGATATTCCCAAAAATAATTTGATTTTCCACGAAACTCTCGAATTAAAAAATACAAGCTGCGAACCGGATGAGCAACAAACCTTCGGATTACTGTTAAATAAGGCGTAGTTACAAAGGCTATGCCATCTGGTTTAAGAATTCGATGGGCTTCTCTCAGGGCAGACTCTGGACCATGTTCAAAATGTTCAATCACTCCCAATGATACATAAGCGTCAAAGCTATCGGACGGGTACTTTATTTCGGTGATATCGCCTAATTCAACGGCTACATCTGGCTTATATTTTTTGGCTCTTTTTACTATATTATTATCGTATTCAATACCTAATATTTGATAACCCTGTTTTTGGAACCACTCACACCAAGCACCAAATCCGCAACCTCCTTCAAGGATTTTCGCTTCTTTTCCGTTTAAATATTTATTAAAAATACGAACTAATGTACGGCCTTCAAAACTTTTTATTTCACCTTCGAGGCTACGATTTTGCCACTGGTCTAAATCATGTTCCTGACTTGTTTTAGTAGATAAAAATTTATAACTCATCGCTTTTTAACCGGCATATTAAAAAAGATTTCTATCACATGCAAATTGTTTTTTTAAAATAATTATCTCCTAAACTTCAACGCCAAGCACGCCTTTAAATGAAAATGCCGCAATTAGACTAAAAACAAAGAAAGCAATTAACCAATGGAAACTGAATCCTAAGAATTTGAAATCTCTTTTGGGGTAACCGATTGCAATGTGAGAAGCGAATGAAGATCCGGGCAAACTCGATTCCCCGGGATTCATTAGAGTCACAGATAAACTGTTCTGGGCAATTTCTTTCGAAAGCGGTATCAATGAATCTCTGACTTCAAGTCGCTTTGTTACATTACTGTTGTTGTATTTAAAAATCAGATCATAGATGCCTGGCTTTTCAGCTTTGATACGCCAGTTAATTTCCCGTAATTGCTGAATTCGAACGGGCGGCATGTCGGAGGTTAAACCATCTGGAAGTTCAAAAACAACATTGTTGAGATTCAGATCCTGAATTTTGTCATCCAGACGTATGGAAACAATAATTGTCTCCCCAACTTTGAATGGCCGGAATTCATACCTGGTGCCAAGGTGAATTAAAATGACACCCACAGGAATTATTAGAAAAAGCATGGGGCGAAAAGATTTTTTCATGTAAAGCAGGTTACTCATGATAATATTTTTCATGGTAACAAACATAAGTGTGATATCGTCCCGATAGAGTCGAATGGCCAGGAAATGGCCCTTTACCAAATTTTTTGCTTTTTTAATACCAATCTGATCGGAAGTTGCCTTAAAAACAAATAACATCACAATCCCTGTAACAAACGAAACCACTAACATGCCCCAGATCGGATCCATATTTTTAAATGGAAAAAATATAACATTAAAAATTATATTAAAAAAATAGTTCAATATATTCAACATATTTTATACTAACTCCGTGGATTTATGGTATTATTGGAATTATGAAATATTTTAAGACAAATATCCCAATCCCTGTAATCGTTTTTTCACTTCTTCTTCTGATTCAGAGTCATCTATTGTCGACAGTTCTTTTTCCAGCACATGAGTTACAAATTCTTCAACAGAAGAATAACCAGCGATTTCAGAAAATTTTTTAATTCGATCATATAATTCTTTTTCTAATTTAATTTTGGGACCTAACATATAAAACTCCTTTTTAATTTACTATGTTGTTGAATATCACTTGCCCCACCATGTCGTCACTCTTTTCAACGTTAAATTCGTTAAGAATTGTAGGGGCCATATCATAAAGTTTAGGATTTTGAGCGTCTATTTTTTTATTTGATAAAATTACACCAGGTACAAGCTCTGCTGCCATACAATGATCACCGCTCCAGGGATCCATATTGTCCGAAATCCATTCCAGTGGAAAGTTACCAATTGTCGTTTCCCATGAAGCTCTGTATCCACGGTTGTAACCGACAATGAGATCAGGTGCATTTTCTAAATATTGCTCAGAATAAATTTCTTCAGCCAGATAAACCCGTTCGATAATTCTTGTATTATCTTTGGGATCGCGTAGAGCTAAAAGCTTCTCGGAAATTTCATTCAAAAGGGCTTTCTTTTCCCGTCGAGCAACAAAACCATAAGATTCCCGACCTCTTAAATTTACATAAAGCCCATTGAAACCTAATCCATAAGCTTGCGTTCGGCTCCAATTGACATTCTGAAAGTATTCATTTTCGGCTTGCTTTGATTCATCAATTAAAGTAATGTATCCTTCATTTTTTAGCCAGGTATTTAAATGCACAGCGCGTCTGAACGGTGCAAATCCATGATCTGACATGACTATAAGTGTAGTGTTTTCATCTATTCGCTCGAGTACGTGGCCAACTGCTTTATCAGCGCTTTCGTATAACTTACTCATAACGTCACCATATTTTTGCGCTTGTTTTGCATCATACCCCGGATGTTCAGGATCAATCATATTATAATACATGTGTCCATTTAAATCGGTAGTTGAAAAATAAAAAAACAGCAGACCTTGCTCAAACGTGTCAAACACATAATTGAAAAGACGTAATCGTTCATCAAGTACATTCAAGCCTTGTTTCAGGAAATCATCATGATCAAATACATTCCAGGACAACGCTTTTGTATCCTCAGGCATGCCTTGCGTATAAAAGTATCCGCAGTGGTCGTACAGTTCTTTTGCATAATCATCAGGTGTTGAAATGGGTAATGCTGGATTTGAAGGATCAATGTTTATCGGAGTAACATATAATTTGAAATGCGGTCGTACTTCTTTCAGATAGAATCTACAGATGCCAGTTACAGATTCCAGAACAGGAATAATATCAAATTTCACCTGAATCCAGTCACTCCACTCTTTCTCTTTCAACAAAATCTGGTGATCCTGCACTGATATTTTTACTACAGGATTTTCGGGATCACTCCACACTTTAAACGGAATAGTAGCATTCGGGGCATCTTCTAAAAATGTATTTGCTGGACCTGTTAATTGAGCTTCTACTTCATTGTTTAGTATTTTGACGGGATAAACCACACCGCCGGAAATATCGTCGCGATTTGGCGGAGGGTCGTCCGTATAATAAGAAAACGTACCAAATGTACCCTGTAAATCAGGAGTACCCATACCACTCAAAGCTTTGCCGTCTGTTTTTACCGGTGGAAAATTTGATGGTATTTTGAAAATTGTCGTTGGGACGCCTGAATCTTCAAGTTTCTCCCAGAAGGCCTGCCCTTTACGTAGATTCACTACTTTCCCTCCCGATAATGGAATTACCCATTTGCCGATCTTTATTGATTTGCCAGACTCTTCCGTTTTTGATGTAGATGAGAGTGGCAGCATTGTATTTGGATCACGATGAAGGAAATCAAATATGCCATGTCCGCCAGGATTCATACCTGTTATGAAATTTGACCAGGCAACCGGACTCTGTGGAGGAATACTTGTACCAAGCGGTTTATAATCGCCCGTTTCAGCTAATTTAGTAAAATTTGGAAGTCGATCCTCACTCATATATTTTGACAAAAGTCTTGGATCCATACCATCAAAGCCAATAACAATCACTTTTTTTTCAATTGCGCTTGCATTGCTTTTTTTGCATCCCCAGAAAACAGATAAGCTAATCAATGACACTAAAAATAGGATAGCTATTATACCAAATACAACTTTAATCTTATTCATTGACCGAAGCCACCTCCGTTTTTTTTACTGTTGGCACTATGGTGGGAATATCTTCATCTTTTGCTGTCTCTTCTGGTTCACTACTTAAGATATCCTGGCCTTCCATATAGCCTGGTTTAGTTATTCCAAATAATTCAAGAACTGTTGGCGCTATATCCATCAAACCTGGTTTAGCGGCCATAATTTTTTGGTTGCTAAAAATCACCCCGGGGACAAGCCTCGGGTCAACACAATGATCGCCGCTCCAGGCTTTAACGTTGTCTTCAAAAATTTGCTCATTGACATTCCCGGTTGCGCCATTCCATGAAATTCGATAGCCGCTATTGTAGCCACTAATCAAGTCGGGTCCATTGTTAGTATAAGGTCCCTTGTAAATTTCACTATTATCAAACATCTCGATAATGGCAACTTCCCCGGTTTCAGGATCTAACATCCCGGAAAGTTTAGCAATCAACTCATCTTTGAGTGTTTTTAATTCTTCACCTGGTGCGACAATGCCGTTCTTTTCCCGGCCTTTAACATTGATGTAAATACCCGTCAGTCCGAATGCATAGGCTTTTGTATTTTCCCAATCAACACCCTGAAAAAATTCCCCACTCTCTTCCCTACCGTCTTTCAGCTTTAGATAACCATTAGCTTTTAACCAGGAATTCAGGTTTATACCGCGTCTGAATGATTTAAAACCATGATCAGAGAGCACAATAAAAACCTCATCTTTATTTATTTTAGCCATGGTTCTACCAACGAGGTCATCCATTTGCTCATACATATCGGCAATAACATTTTTATATTTTTCAGTTTCTTTGCCTCGGTTGGCAGGATGGTCATCTTCAAGCGTTCGGAAAAACATGTGCTGAATTCGATCACTGGCATCAAATACCACTGAACACAAACCTTTTCTGGTTTTGCTTAAAGTATGAAAAAATTGTTTTTCACGTTCTTCATGAATTAGATATGCCTGCTCTAAAAAAGCTTCCTCATCAAGAACGCCCTCGTTCAAAGCCCAGGTATCTTCCGCTAAACCCAATGTCGCGAATTTCCCGAATAACTTAGAAAGATAAACGGAATAGAAATAAGGGTAAGAAATTGGCAGCGCTGGCTTTTCCGGATCGATATTGATGGGCGTCATATACAATCTAAAAACTGGATTGGTTTCAAGCAGGTAAAATCGTGCAATACCATGTACTTTGATCCCCATTCCGGCTTTAAATTTCAATTCAATCCAATCGGTGTATTTTTTCTTTTTTAGGTTGTATTTCTTTTTTTCTATTATCAGTTCTATTTCGTCATCACTCAAAATCTTTACTTCAAAAGGGAGCTTCATCGACTCATGCTTTTTAGTAATGGAGTTCTCAGGGCCTTTAATAAATCCCTCAATTCTATCGCCTACCCATTTCACAACTGCAGTCTCTCCTCCCTCTTTAAATTTTTTATTAGTTGTATCAGTCGTGAAGTAGGAAAAAGTGCCTTGCGTTCCCCAGAGGTCCGGAGTACACATCGCTGAAAGTAACGCTCCGTTAAATTTTTCAGGTGGGAAAGTGATTGGTACACGAAGTACATGACTGAAAATACCGTTCTCTCCCAATATTGTCCAGAAGCTTTTGCTGCGACGTAATAATCGAACAATCGGTTTGCCAAGCGGGATTTCGAATTTTCCCAGGGATATTTTTCGATTTGGAGACCCAACTTTTGAAGAGGATAATTCGGGTAAATAGTTGAATCGATTGCGTGAAAGAAAATCAAAAATGTTATGTCGACCAGGATTAACTCCAGTTGCAAAGGCTGACCAGGCAACTGGCGAGAGAGCTGGATAAGTGGTCTGTAAATGTTTGTAAGAACCTTGCTCTTTAAGTTTTTTCAAATTTGGTAATTTACCTTCCTGTAGCATGCGTTCTGTGATAGTTGGGTCAAGACCGTCAAGGCCCAGAATCACAACCCGATCTGTTTTAGCTCTGGCTAAAGCTTTTCTTCTTTTGAAAAACCGTAAAAAAACCCGGAAAGGCCAGGTTAGCAATGTAAAAAAAGCCATAAAGAAACTGGCAAATAGCATTGCAAATGAAGTTAAAAATGCAAAACCGGCGCCGGGGCCGATATATGCAAAAGCAGGCTGTGCATCGATAATTAAGAATACCAATAAAATGAGTAAAGTAATTAACGAGTATTTTCGATTCATCATTTGCTCCCAATAATTCGATTTTTATAAATATCCAAGCTCTTTTAATCTCTCTTCAAGCAATACTTTGTCTTCAGGTTCAAGCTCCTTTTTAACAGGGATTCCAGCAAGAGGATGTTTATCTTTACCCCATGATATTTTCTCCCAAAGTCGTTCATGCAGGTAATAAAAAAGCATTTTAGCAACGACCTCAACAAGTCCGACACCAAATGAAAGCGCCAATTTTCCAGTGAAAATATATATTACTGATATAGTAACTAATGTGCCAAGTCCTCTATAAGTAATTGCCTTACCAATTACTCTTTTTCGGTTCTGTTCCGACATATATTTTCCTCACGTCTTAATATCACGTATAATGAACATTTTTGAAGTCAGTCGCAATACTTTAGCAAAATTTATACCAATGTAAATTATAAACATTTAGTGCTTTATTAATACGAACTTACTTAAAAAGACCGACTACAAAATTAATATCGGCATAAAAATAATTGTCTTAAAACGGATCAACATTTTTTTGTGTTACAGTATGAAACAATGTATAACAAAAGCTTCTCATAATTTTTTGCTTAATGCCTGATATATTAACTTCTGAGGAAAATATTAAGGGAGCAACAATTATAGTGGAATGATTACTGATTATCATTGCAATATTCAATGACAAACAGTATACCTGAACTACTGTTTCAGTCACAATGTCATTCATGGTCATTAGGTCATTAAATCAATGACAACAGATGACTTAATGACAACCAAATGACAGCTTATAATCATAATTTGACAATTCATTTAGGTTTATTCTGAAGTGTACGTTGATTTGGAATCACTCTGCCACGTGGCTAATAATGAAGTGAATGCGTTTTTCCAACCATGGAATTCGCCCGACTGAGAATATTAGATGGCACTTGACCTTAATTCAACAGTCTTATTTGATATATCCCAGACTTTTAAGTTTTTCGATGGTTTCTTTATCTAATTTAGTACCTTCTGACTTTTTACTAACGAGTTTCATGGCCTCACTCCATTCTAAAACCATAGCTTTCATTTTCTGCTCTAATTCACTATTCCGGGAATTAATTTTATTCCGCTCTCCCGGATCTATTTCTAAGTTATAGAGTTCCCCCGTCTGGCTATTTTATCAAAAATATATTTATCTTTACCAAAGATCAATGAGACCAGATTATTTCTTTCACAGAAAATAGGATATTCATCGTGCTCAATGCTGCCATTTGAATACTTTAAAATACTTTGTCCCATCAAGTCTTTTGAAGGCGTAATATTTAAATAATCTAAAATGGTCGGCAGTAAATCAAGAGTTTGCACATTTGCATCTACTACGCCGGTTTTTTCCTGGTTAGGATAATGGATTATTAAAGGTACGCGTAAAACTTCATCGAACAAAGTGGAGCCATGATCTATTTCGCCATGTTCAACAAACGACTCACCGTGGTCAGCCGTGATTATGATTAGACTGTTTTCATATACTCCTTGCCTTTTCAATTCCTGAAAAAGTATTCCAAGCTGATCATCAACGGATTTAAGTTCAGCATTGTAAAGCGCTTTCAAATTTTCCAGGTCCTCAGGCGTAAATTCTAAAGCACCGCTCTCAAAGTCTTTTTTAAATTTTCGCCAATTTTTAGCACGCTCCGGAATTTCGCTGGTCAGCTCATTCACATTAAATATTTTTCGATATTTCTCAGGCGGATCATAAGGGCCGTGTACATCCAAATAATGTATGTATGCAAAAAATTTTCTATGTTTATTCATGGGCAGCCAACGCAAAAATTCACGATTAATTTGCGGCGCCCTTCCTAACCGGGAATTATAATAGATAAATCCCTGTGCAAATCCCAAATATTTACGCAATTGACCCTGGTTTAGAAACCCGGCCGTGTTATAATCTGCTTCATACAAATATTCTGCAATCGTTTTGAATGATTCATCTAAAACATCTGAGAAATACTCCCCGGAATTATTTGACCTATTTCCTAGAATAACGTTATGTTGCGAAGGATAGAGCGAAGTAAAAAGCGATGCTGTGGAAGGTTTAGTATGGTTGCTCGGTGAAAAGCTGCTCGTGAATCTAAGGCTTTCTTGAGCAAATGCATCGATGTTCGGAGTTGTAGGCAGATCATATCCGTAACAACCTAACTGCCCGGCGCGCAGGGCATCAATCACAATCATTATGACATTTATCGGTGTTTCAGCTTTTAATTTACTCTTTTGAAAATAACTAAATACATTGCTAAACAATAATAAAACGATAACAGTAATTACTGGCAATTTAATGGATTTAAAAGAATCATGAACAACTATTTTGTTTCTGATTCGATTGAATAATAACAGTAATAAAGCATTGCCCGCGAGAATAATTATGTAGTACAATAAAGCGCTATTAGACAACATCGATGGAAACCAGTGTTGAATATTTAAATAATAGAAAATTAATAAAAAGAAAAATCCATTAATCGCGATCATTCTTGAATATTTTACTATCTTATTATCTGCGGTTGCAAATAATTTGTTTAAAAAATAGAAAGTCATTTCAATTACAATAAATACGAGCAAAGTTATTATGACGGTTTGATTAAGAAAATCCTGTGTATATGAAAACAGGACATCTGTAAAATTTGCTGAATAGTAGGCTCTTACAGCGTCATGACTTAATAATCTCACCAAGCCTAAAATTAAGCCATACATTAAACCGGATATTATACCTATCTTCAAAAAGAATAAAATTCCTCTATGATTTGTTTTGTTCATCTCAAATCATCCTTCACTTAAATTTTGGATATAGTAAGGTCAACAAATTATAATACTATCTTTAGTCCATTATTGCAGGTTATCCATTTATTTCCGGTTCAAACACTACTACAAAGCTAAATCTTGTAAGAACTCAGATTACTCACTCGCTAAAACGGATTCGGTATGACAATTTTATGCTCGATGCTGAGATAATTCGGATAAGGATTTCATTTGACGTATCCCAGGGCACGCAGTCTTTTTTCTGCTTCTTTGGACAGTGTATATTCTTTATGTACTTTCTTGTTGGTATTGAGCCAGTTTATGATCTCTGCGCGTAATTCTTTAGCAATATTCGGAAATTGCTCAGCCAGATTTACTTGCTCAGACGGATCGGTTTGTATATTATAAAGTTCTTCAATTTCAACATCATAACCTTCTCCATCATCCTCTACGGCGCCAGTTACACACACTGCATGGTAATCTTCCGGATTATAAATATATTTCCACTGCGGTGTTCGAATGGAATTTATGACAATTGAGCGGTCAGCAAAAGAAGGAAACCATACATCAGAAGAATCATCTAATATCATTCCAAATATACTGCGACCTTCAAATTCATCACGTAAAGGAACTTTTAAAATATTGAGGATGGTTGGGGTGATATCAATACTTTCAATCTGATTTTCCATTATTTTCCCAGCCGGAATAACATCCGAATATTTTATGACCAAAGGAATTCGCAAAACACCATCGTAGATTGAGCAAGCATGATCAAAATAATAATTACGCTCATAAAGCTCTTCACCATGGTCAGAGATGAAGACAATAATTGTATTATCATACACATTCATGGCTTTGAGCTTTTGCAGGATAAGTTCAATATAGCTGTCTGTAGATCTTATCTCAGCATCATAAAGTGCAACAATGTGGTCAAGATCTCTTTCTTCGAGTTCTGTTTTATTCACATAAATCGAATTGACTGACTTCCTTGAACCATCGTACTGGCCGGTATAAGTTGAGTCAAACATATTTGTAAACGGTTCAGGCGGTTCATAAGGTAAATGAGGATTTTTATAGTGAATCCACAAGAAAAAATTGTCTTCCTGAGGATTAATCCCATTCAGCCAACCTAAAGCTTGCCCCGTGATGGCATAATCCAGATCGCCAATTTCACCACCCATTTTGGTGTCGAAACCACGATTTGGTGAAAAATAATAATTTGCAAGAAATGCACCGGTCTTGTACCCTTCATTTTTAAGAATTTCGGCGATGGTAATATTTTTGCCGTCAAGCGGAACCTGATTGCGTCTGACTCCATGAGTTTTCGGATACATGGCAGTCATTATTGATGTTAGTGACGGCCAGGTTAGACCACGTTGAGCATAACAATTAGAGAATTGAACGCCCTCGCTGGCTAATTTATCAATAGTTGGGCTCGTATTCCTTTCATAACCATAACAACCAAGATGATCAGCACGTAACGTATCAATCGAAAGAATTACAACATTGGGACTATTAGGTTTATGGTTTGCGAGATGATAAATGGTACATCCATTCGCAACAATAAAAATTGACGCAATTGCACTCAATAATTTGCCATTGTATAATTTATGCAATAATCCAGCAAATGGCAAAGGCAGTTTTAAACGAAATGCCATCATTATTTTGTATAAAAGAAAAGCCAATCCCAGACAGATGAAACTGTAAAACATGTTTCCTAAAATGCCTTTCGCAGAAGCTATCGGTGGGAACCAGATAGATTTGTTTATTTGATAGCCGCCAATTACCCAGATTATTCCGACCAGCATTAATGTGAATCTTGCCAGACGAATGGCCCTAATTTCTGAAATGGTTTGACTAAAAAAAGCCACAAAAGGTAATAAAAATAAAAAGATCAAAGTTGCAGCCAAAGTGGCTTGAATGATATATTCACTGAATATTTCAATGACAAAATGAGTTAGCCCTTTCTGAATATAGTAATTTAAAAACCAGGTGTTATAAATTGCCAGAGAGCCACCGATAATTATACCGGTCAAAAGTCCCCCCAAAAAGCTAATCTTAATTTGATGAATTACGCTATTTTGTTTGGAATAATTTGAATTCAATATGTTATCTCCTTTTAAATATTCAAATTATTGAACTTAATTTGCTGCATTAAGGTTACCAACAGAATTGACCTTTGATAAAATTAATAAAGCTACACTATTATTTTGCAAATTAATCAATTTTTCATATTTTCTTTCATTATTGATGGATTCAAATTTGGTTTCGACCAGCTCTAAATCATCGTTTTGTTGTAGTTGTCGCAATTGTGCTTTGCCTGGCTTAGCTGGTCTGCCAAGGCTCTTCCAAAGTGTAAAGCCGTTGCTGCGGGATTCATCAATTACATACATATCAGATCTGTATTTCCCTTCGGGTAAATTATTTATTTTTAAATAAGCCGGGTAGTTGCGTGAGTTTTCATTAAAATAATCATCTTCCCTTAAATGATATAATAATATCTGAACTGACTCGTTTTGACTTTTTGCTGCCAAAGCATGAATTGGGTCGCCAAATTGTGTACCTTCTACTACCAATCTAACCGGTCCCATTTTATTTAAAGAATCAAAAGCGTTGAATGCGGGTCTTTTAATCAACGCGTTTGATGATGGGTGCCATTTATTACCCAGAGCAGTCATCAAACCAAAATGGGTATCAAAATTCGCTGGGATCGGTTTTGTCCAGAATAACAGCAAATCAGGAATATAGTCTTCCCCTTTCTGGTCGCCCAGATAACAAATACCGTCAATCAATTTTACAATCCAGGCAGCGACATAGCGAGTATTTAGCCATTTTTTAGGCACGGTACTCGGCCCTGCTTCAGAAATCAGAAATTTTGATCTATTAAAAATCTCCAGACCGTTTTCTTTAGACTTACCCACAAATTGCATAATACCGGGTAAAATTCTATTTTCAATATTACCGTAACAATGGCGTGATAAAAAATCAATCCTTGTACCTGTTTTGCCGGTTTTGTAATTTTTTGCATTCAGGCAATGCGAAAACCATTCATTAATAAATAAAAAAATATCACCGGCTATTGCAGGCCCGCCAATTTGTAAATCAGGTTCGGCGTCAATGGCACCATCGATAGTATAATCATACAGTTTAAAATATTCTAAATTATCCCCTCTTTTGGGATATCGTTTGCGATCAGGATGTTTTTTCCAAAAAAATTGAGGCATGTCTGGTTCGTTCCAAACTTCAAAATACCAATCCTTTATCTCATCCGTACCGTACCTATCCTGTAAATGTTCAATCGTGGCATAAACCAGGTCCCGCCACTTATTGTAGTCTGTTGGCGGTGAAACTACAGCATGATTCCATGGATTTTTTTTATTCACATTTGAAGCCAGGTCCTCGGGCATGTAGCTTAAAGAAATCACTGGTTTTAAATTGTTTTCTAATATACTATCAAAAACTTTGTCAACAATTTTCCAATTATATTCTACTTTTCCATCGGCATTTTCTTTGTAGACATGACCTCCAATATCATTGACTTTGTTATTTGGAGGGTCAGCAAATATTCCTTTGACATTAACGTGAGTGAAAAGTTGACTGTCATCCTTTGATTGGCCGGCTGTTTTTAAAAATTCATAATTGAACGGTAACAAAATTCCATTATTAAAAGAATCTATTCCAAATCCACGCCAAAATTTGTTAAATTGGCCGAGTGACTTATTGTAGTCTATCACCAAATGTGCTTCAGTCATGCTTTCATTTTTATTTAAATCGCCCAAGCTATTAGTTTGATTCGTGATTGATTTAAATTTCGCATTTCCCTTTTGAAGTACCCTATAAAGATCCGGATTCTTTTTGACCCACTCTAAAATAGGTCTTTGACCAAACCATAAAACCACGGCTAAAAGGATACTTGTAACTGCTACAAAGATTAATATTTTTTTAATCATAGAATTTTACTGGTAATTTTCAAACGTGCATGACTTTGTTGATTAAGTGCTGAAAACCTTCAGAAGGATTATTGACTTACTGTATGTAGTGTGTAAATCAATTAAACTCAACATACAGGAATTTATATATTAATAAACCATCGGAAGGTTACTTCTTCAACAGCGATGTGCATTTCGCTTAGTTAAAACCTCTTCAAATACCTGAATCATTTTATTTCCGACTTGGTCCCAATTCCACTTTCGTTCAGCATCGTACCGTGCATTTTGAGATATCTTCTTACGCAGCGCTTCGGATGTGACTAATAATTCCACCTTTTCATACAACTCACTGGACAAATCAGGCTCAAATAAGAATCCATTTATTCCATCCTGAATTACCTCTGCCATCTGACCGATGCGGGTAGCTACAATTGCTTTTCCGGCTGCCATATATTCAAAAAGTTTCATGGATGATGCGTAGAAAAAGTCAAGTTTTGGATACGGCGCCAACACAATATCCATACATGAAAGATAATCAGGCATTTTTTCATGCGGTACAAAGCCAGGTAAAATTACTCTGTCCTCAAAATCTTTGGAATTAAAATGTGTCTGAAAAACGTCCATATTGTGTTTACTGCCTACCATTAAAAATCGCACTGAAGGGTAATTTCGCATTAATTTTTTAGCCATATCTATGACAACATCAATGCCGGTCCAGGCATAGCCGGCGCCTATCCAACCAATTACTATTTTATCCTGCAACTTATATTCAGAAACAACAGACTCATACTTCTCACGCGGTTGAAATTTTTTTATATCAGCCGCATTCGGAATCACATATATTTTCTCTTTTGACACGCCCAGCGACTCATAGTAACTCATCAACTGATTAGATTGAACTATAACAGCATCAGCCTGCTTCAAAGTTACTATTTCCAATTTTAACGACAAATCACCAAATTTTAGTGCATCCTGAGCATAAAATGTTTCCCATTCATGAGTTGGCGGACAATCAACCTCTACAACTGTTGGAATATTCAACCATTTAGATAGTAAAAAACAAGAGATATTTCCGTATTCAAGACGTGGAAAAAAAATATCAGGTTTTTGCTGTTTAAGAATCTTGTGTTCATTTTTCAGGTGTCCCAAATTACTTAACAGCACACGAGATTCACGCAGATACTTCTGCAAATATGGTTTAATTCTTTCTTTAATTTTGGTGGAAATATCCGGTTCATTTCCTGGTTGTTGCATGCGCCATTCAAGATGGACGGTATGACCGTGTTTTTCGATCGCGTTGATAAACTCTTTTGCTTTAATGGCCGCACCGGCTGAAATACCGTTTATATCCCAGGCATAACTGAAGTAGCTAATTACCAAATTGATTGCTCTGCCTTTTGAGGTATTAGTTATTATTTTGTTGCACACGAACACCAATCGGAGGCAACAGATTCGCTGGAGGCTCTACTTTTGAACTAAGATTAACAAACTTAATAGCGTCTGCCATTACATAACCATCCGCGCCTTGTGCCTTTATTGTCACATTAAGGTCGCTGCCCTTTCTGAATTGATAAACTCCCAGGCTATTCCAGTGGCCGGTGTTATTAGATTGATTAACTCGTTTGCTATCCTGTCCATTCGAATGCAGTATATTGTACACTGCATTTGTGGCCATATTAACGCCATCCATTTTACCATGCCACTCGAATACTTCATACTCGCCCGCCACGCCGATATTGGGGCGATAAATTGCTTCGCCGTTTCCTGACGGGGCATAGGCATAGCCGTATACTTCCTGCCAGCTTGAGCAGCGTAACTTGTAAAAATCATAGCCAGATTTACAGTCTGTTTGAAGAACAAAACCATTTTTCAATTTAGCCTTAGAACTTGATGGGGAAGTACCGGCATCACTGTTATCAATGATAATATCAGCAACAACAACTGTTGGCTCTTTTAACAATAAAATGCCATCACCAAAAATTCTACTTGAGCTCTGAATGTGTCCATCAAGTTCTACTCTATCGAATATTTGACCGTTGTTGAAAGATGGATTTTGGCTTCCCAGGAACCTATAATAAGGTCCGCTATATTCAGAGAATCCTTTTAAATCAGAATCAGTTACAACCTGAGAATAGCCATCTGTACTCGCTATTGCAACACCGTTATCAAAAAATCGCACCCAAAGTCCTTCTCTTATTTTAGAAGGGCGGCCAATTGGTTTGCCGAGATTAACATCAAATTCATCATACCAATAACTCCAGTAATGTTCATTGGCCCGGATATTCTGAAAACTGAAATATATATCATTAAACATACAGGTTACAAGTCCAAAACGCATACCAATATAATCATTTTTTGATTCATCCGGCACATTTGGATTACCATAAAAAGGTAAACCGTCTGCAACTGTAATGAAAGGTTTTTGTGACACATTTTTAATGGCTTTATAATAATTTAAATTAAATTTAGTGTCAGAGTACGATGTTAATTTTTCATCAATAATGCCATTGGACTCCTCCCAGCCCCAGGAGTGCGAGGTCCCGCTATTTATCAGTAGGAGTTTATTCGGTCCAATCATTTGACGCAATTTTGACATGAGGACATCTAATCCACCTTGCCAATGAGTCAAGAACCAATCTTTTGAGTGTTCATCATGATCATTGACACCGTTATTATCAATGTCAATATCAGACCATTCATTACGATTCCAATTCCATTCCATTCCATCCTTTCCCCAGACGCCATTAGTACCGACTCCATCAAAATAGGTTAAATCTATTCTACTAGACAAAAATACAGGCAAATACTCAGAATAGGTCATCCCACTAAATGCACCCCGTGTAGCTTTTGGGCAAAGATCGGATAGGTTCGCCATTTTAAAGCCGCCATAAATTATTTTCACGTTTCCATTTGAATCACGTAACCACCATTCCTCTGGCATGTTATCAATGTCTCGCCCGGTATTCCAGTCTGTAGTCGAGACGATTAACATATCAGGATTTATGCCTTTTAATCTTTTTACAAAACCATTACTTGAAGATTTTGTTACTAAAAGATCAAATCGAGCATAGAAATCATCGACCGCTCCACCAAAAGTCTGCCATCCAATTAAAGGATAGTTGTGCTTCGGGCTTTGAGCAAAAGACGTATTAAACAAAATAAACAATGGCATTATCGCCAAACAATATTGTACCTTAATTTTGCACATTTTAGCAAATGTATAAGGTAATTTAACTTTATCAGAATTGTAATTAAACATTTTAACCTTCGCTAAATTTTAATACATGGATCGATTAGTCGATAAGTAATAATTAATTAACCAAGATATCCCAATGCTTTTAGACGTTCAACAGCCTCTTTATCAAAATATGCTTCTTCTCCTTCTGTTTGTTTTAATGGAAATGATGATTGCCACTCTTTTAGTTTATCCATCATGATTTCTGCTATTCCCGGTTCTTTTAATAATATATTTTCTTCTTCGCGGGGATCATTGTGTAAATCGAACAATTCATGACGACCTTGCATAGAATAAATAAGCTTATATCGCTCGCCTCTAATAACAGTCAGACGTTCCTGCTCATATTTTTCCAAATGTGATAAATCATGATTTTTGAAGCTTTCCTTTAAACCTTTTAAATCCTGAAAGCGTTCAGCATACGCATATTCTCGCCCTTTATTTTTTCCAACCGGGGGAAGGGTTAACGCAGCGTGATGTTCATATTTTTCAATTGGTACACCGGCTAATTGTAATAAAGTTGGATATAGATCAATAGTTTGCACAAGCGCATCTGACTTTCCCGAGCCAAAAACAGGGAAATATCTAACCATTAAAGGCACATGGAGCAGGGATTCATAAAGGACGTAATAATGGTCAAAATGTCCGTGTTCGCCTAAGCTTTCACCGTGGTCACTTGTGATGACAAGAATTGTGTTATCAAGAATATCTTGCTTTCTTAAGAAATCAATCAATTGCCCTATTAAATCGTCAGTGTATTTCAATCCGGCGTCATACAATGCTTTATGTATTTTAAAATCCTCTGCACTCATTTTTGCAATACCGGCATAATATTTTTTGGCATCTTGATTAATTTTTAATGCCTTAGCAACCGTCACATCTTCCGGTAAAAAATTCTTCAATATTTTTTCAGGTATGTTGTAAGGCAGATGCAATTCATTATAATGGAGATACATAAAAAATGGATTGCCTGAATCATTTTGTTTTAGCCATTTTTTCGCTTTTCTGTTGGTTTCATATCCCCAGCAGTCCTTCCCGCCAATTATGGGGTATTGTAACATTCTTTTCAATATTAATTTTGACTTACTAAAATGTAAGTTATCAAATTCCTGGAATCCTCTAATTACTCCGGTAGCCTGACTTAGCCAATCTATAGTACAGATTCCAAAAGTCTTGTACCCTTGTTCAACAAGCAATTCTGCAAGCGTTGGGTATTCATTTGAGAGTTGATGATTTTCATTGTGGGCGCCGTGTTGCGAGGGATAAACACCAGTAAATATTGATGAATGGGTTGGCAAGGTCCAACCGGCAGGTGAGATAGCATTATTGTAAACCATGCTTTCCGCAGCTATTTTTTTTAAATTTGGAGTCGTATTTTTACTATCATTATAAATAGAAAAATGATCAGCCCGCCCGCAATCTATCATAATTAAAATTATATTTGGTTTTTTAAAAGACATTTACGTTCCCTGCCTGCAATATTTATTTACTATGTCCTGCTAAGATGTAATAACTTACGAAAAAGTAACTTATCTTCATCATTGAATACTTTTATTAGAAATAAAGTTGCAAAATAAATAACATTTATTACGACTCCCATCAAAATGAAATTAACATGTGGGAACAATTTTCCTATTACAAACATCGAAAAAACAGCAATTAAAAGTTTTACACAAGGCATTAACATAGAACTGAGTTCAAACTTAAATAAATAATTCATAACAAATGGCAACTGTATCACCACTACAAAAAACATGCCAATCAAATTTGCCCAGGCTCCACCTACAACTCCATATAAATTTATCATTATTGTAAATATTGTAACTTTAAAAGCCACCCCTATAATGTTTACCCAAAGATCAAAACGCTGCAAATTGCTCGAGATAAAGGCATACGCGAACACTTTGGACACAGCGTATGGCAATGTACACCAAATTAATATTTGTAAAACAGTGCCCGCTCCAATGTATTGTTGGCCCCACAATGTTGTTATAATTTGTTCGGAAAACAGTGTAATAGATACAGCAATCGGTACCAGTAAGGCCAATAAATAGAATATAGATTTCTTGCATACAATTTCAAACCGTGAAGCTCGATTAGCAAATATATCAGAAACAAGTGGATAAAAAGATGCAAAGAAACTTCGTACCAGAATAATAAAAAACCAAAAAAGTTTATTGCCGGCATTATAAATGCCTACATCCTTAAGATCTAAAACCTTAGCTAATATAATAGAATCTATTCGCCAGTATACAGAAACAAAAATCATTATTGGGCCAAAAACTCTTGTTGCTGAAAATAATTTTTTTACTAAATTTAAGTCCGGCTGCCACCTTATTTTTTTTGTCGTCCTCATTAACATCCAATAAAGAAGCACAGGGTAAACATAGCGTATCACAGCATAAACCAGCGCCAATTCAATTATGCCATATCCATTGTAGATAATAAAGAGACTTACGGCCACACGTAGTATCTGCTCAATCATCCAGGCGCTCGCGATGGCTTGAATTTTCTCCAAACCTTGCAGTATTCCTTCTAAAGAATCTGCAATTCCAGAAGCAATCAGAGACCAGGCCAGGATGTAAACTGGTTGCAAAATTATATCATCATACTTGATAGACCGAACAGTAATATGTAGTAAAATAATGGCCAGTATGGATAACGCGAACGTAACTATGACACTGCTTGTGATGTAATTTGAAGCAGATGATTTATCTTTTGCTACTTCGCGAGTTAAAACCGTTTTCACCCCTAAAGAACTTATCATCTCGAAAATCGCAATCAAATAAAATATAGTTGCATAGACTCCAAAACTTTCCTTGCCCAGCAGTCGAGCTATTGCCAGCGATAATACTAAAGAAAGAAAAGGTTGCAGTCCATGTGCTAACGAAATTGCGAGTGTATTTTTAAAAAACTTGTTCTCTCGGCTCATAATAAAGTCACACAATCGAATCGAAATCTCTCAGACTAATTCTTTGAAAGGGACTTCCTTTAATTCATCAACATGTCCTTTCTCAGGTGATTCCTTATCCTTATTTTTCACTAAGAAATTTCCAATTGCCAGGTAATCCAGAGTACCCTGTAAAAATGAGCGAATTGCATCCTGAGGAGTACATACTATCGGTTCTTCGTGCATATTAAAACTGGTATTCACCAGGGTTGGAATGCCGGTAAGTTTATGATACTCTTTTAGAATATTATAATAGCTAGGATTGTCTTTTTCATTTATAACTTGCGGTCTTGCTGTGCCATCCACATGAACTGTTGCCGGAGATTTTTCTTTCATAAAATCGGTGCAGTCAAAGGTAATCACCATAAACTTGGATGCTATTTTAGCGCCATTGAAATTTTTGTAGCATTTATCAGCATATTCTTCGAGGGTCACGGGTGCAAATGGCATAAATTCAGTTCGCTTCAATCGGGCATTGAGCCATTTATTAACTTTCGGATCCGTCGCGGAGTATAGAATGGAACGATTGCCTAATGCTCGTGGACCGAGTTCCATAGCCCCGGCGAATCGTGCCACCACATTGCTTTCAGCAATTAATTTAGCTATTTCTTTTTCGATGTTTTCATGTCTGTGATATTTTATATTCCTTTCCTTGAGCTCCGCCTCGATTTGATCGTCGGTATAACTTGGACCGAAATAAACATTAGTCAGTAACGACGGCATACTGCCATTTGATTGAATATCATAGTATAATGCTGCGCCTTGAGAAATACCGCCATCGCTCATGTTCGGATAAATATAAATATTTTCTATTCCGTCAACTTCTAAAATATTTTGGTTAAGCTTAACATTTGCAAACGCACCACCAGCTAATGCTATATTTTTCAGACCAAACTGCTTCACCGCATTTTTAACCAATTCAACAAATACTTCCTCAAACCTGCGCTGGAATGCAGCAGATATATCTTCACGTGAATAATTATCAACCATTTGGCGCATTAAACAGTTCTTGAACCATCGAACATTTTTATGCCACATTTTACCAATCATGAAGGGCGCTTTTATTTTAAGTCCATCACAAATCAATAAATCCTTGATCATATCATAAACCGGAGATTCAGGATCGCCCATTGCTGCCAGACCAAGGATTTTACCTTCATGCCGGTTCGGACGAAAGCCAAGCCAATTAGTTAAACTGGCGTAGTAATGTCCTAACGAATGCGGATAATAGCTTTGTTCCACAGGACGAATTTTCTTACCTTCGCCAATTGAAACCATAGTTGTTGTAAAGTCTCCCCAATAATCGGCTGTAATAATCATTGCTTTTTCAAAACCACTGGTGAAAAAAGTTGAAGCGGCATGAGATAGATGATGGTTCAATCGGTGAAATTCAGCCCTCGGGAACATCTTTCGCAGCAGTTTTTCATCTCTTCGATGGTCAAGTAGAACTCGCGCATAGGTTCTAACTAAAATATAACCTGATAATAGTAATTGACGTAGATAATCTGTAAAACTGCACTGCATTCCAGGTGATTTATAGAATACATTTAGTGGATATTGCACAAGAACATTCGTAAAAATATCGCGTATTTTACTAATTTCAGGTATAATAACATGATTAATATCATTTGGTCGCAAGTTAGATTTCTGAAGTACGTAAGCAATTGATAGATTTGGGAATCCATCTTGATTTTTTACCCGGGTAAGTCGTTCCTCATTAATCGCGGCAACAATTTTACCATGCCTGATAATTGCCGCACCAGCTTCATGCTCATTACTAAAAGAGAGAATTGCCATACTGTACTCCTTCATTCGTGTATTAACCGTCTAAAAATGTGAAAATAAATTTGAGAATAACGCATTGCACAAAATCCACTTATTTAGGATATCCGCTTGTACTCATCAAAACTGGTATGTTATTGTGTGCAACCGTCTCTCTTTGTCGCTTTTGCATCATTTTTTGTTTATATATTAAATTTCGATCTAACCGCCCTACAACAAACACAAGACTAACTAAAAGCCAGAAATATGATTGAACTCCATAATGTATCCAAAAATCGGGACCTACCCAGGAAGAAATACAAAAACCTATTAGTGATGCGATAAAACCACGAGAGTAATTAGCACAATAGATAATTTGCGATCCGCTTGTCCTCCAGGTTTCCCTAAATAATTCAATCAAAAACCATAAGAAAAAGATCAATCCAGGAATGCCAGCTTCAGCAGCGATCAATAAATAAAGGTTATGCACAAATATCTGTGCGGCATAAAATAGATCATTGCCATACCCTACTCCTATAAATGGATTTTGCTTAATCAATTCAGTTGCCTCAACCATCTGAGAAGATCTGTTTTCAACTTGTTCATCAGCATCGGCCCCATATATTCGTTCTAACACAACCGGGGCAAATTTAATCGAAATTATGGTACCAAAGATAAAGGCAGCAACAATTAAATTTGAAAGTACTTTGGTAATTTTTTTCTTTCGACGAAAAAAATCTACCATACACATTATAAAGAATCCAACAAATAAACCCGCCCAGGAACCACGATTAAATGAGGCCAGCAGCGCAACAATTCCAAATGTCAATCCCACGATACAATAAAAACGCCACTTTATATTTTTTTGCATGTATGCGTTAATTAAGCCACGGTACGCAATGGGCAGCATAATCATTATATACATTCCAAATCCATTGGGATGATAAAACGTACCTTTAGCGCGGTACCATTTTGTTTTACCCTCTGCCAGAACCTGATCAATAATGCCAATTTTAAAAAGTGGGATTTTGTATTGCAGCATACCAATCATACTCTGAACAATTAAAGCTGCTATTAGGCAGGCAATAAAAAATTGAACATCCTTGGGAGTTCGAACAGTTCGCCATATTGCAAAAAATATCACTAAATCGATAGAAAACAAGATAATTGCCTGGCGTGCCTTGCTTACATCCAGTGCCTTTGTGATGGCAAATATCGAAAAAAGAAATACACCAAGCCAGGCAAAGATCATAACTTTGTTATTATACCGTATTCCATTATTGCTTTTAGGATTTACATAGGAATAGACTAAAAGAATGCTGAAGATAATAAAGCTCAAATAGAAATCTGTATTGAATGACGGAATCCACAGACCACCCTGAAAGGCCGCTGATATTGTGCCTGCCGCCAAAAGAAAATAAGCGTGATTAGAGAACATTATAAATCCCAGGGTAAAAATGACCACTACGAGCCCAAAATAAACAATTTCTGAATTAAATATTAAACCTGTCATTTTTAATTTACAATATTTTATATATCACGGTTTTTAGTCCTGAACGATCCATATCCTGATAAACTAATTCAAGTCCATCCGGGACATTTTCAGAACTTAATAAATAATTGATTCTGGGAAAAACTATTTTATATCTTTCATTTAGAACAAGTAAATTTACTTTTCTATACTTTGCGTATTTCAAAATGCGTTCTATCCCATTATCAGGAATTTCAATAGATTGGCTAATATCATAGCTGCCGGCATAAAAACTTACCGCATGATTATAACTCATAATTGACTTATCTCCAGGCATTTTTTCTTTTATCCAAAGGCCTGCTTTTTTTTGATCTACAGCATCACCCCAGTATTCTCTCGTATCTGAACGTCTTGATATAACACGTCCCAATTCCGGCAGAAAAGTCAAACTAAAAAAAACTGCAAGAATAATAACCACTGCAACAGTATTAGAATTTAATTTGTTATCAAATCTCTTCGAAAAGTTTACCAACGGCATATAAGATGCTAACCAACCATATATGTGGCTGGCGCCTTTTGCAATCCATATTGCACAGAGCGGCCAGAGTGGTGAAAGGTACCTTAAATTGAGATGAAACAATGGAATTAATATTAACCAAAAAAACACAATGAAGCTTACAAGATACAGGATGATTTTGCCTTGTTGGGATTGCCATCTTTCTCCAAACAAACCGATTCCCAAAAGAATCATCGGCAGGGTAGTAAAAAATTCCGGAATTGTACCTTTTAACATGTTTGCCAGGTTCTCAATATACTTGAAAAAGAGCGGGCCGAGCCTGACTACTGTCACAGGATCCGTTCCATCATTGGTTGCATCCAAGAAATCACCTTTATGAAAAATTTGATCGAAGAGCACGTTTTTGTTACTTGCATCCAGCGCTCGAAACGCATCTTGCCCTTCTTCACTCACGTGAGCCTCCATTTGCTGATTTGCAGCGCCTTTGGCGCTTAAAGTCCAGCCTCCGGTTGCCTTTTTCAAATAAATTAAATAAGGAGCAGCAATAATGATAAAACCAAAACTCAAAATAGCGAACAGCACAATCATTCGTCGAAATCGAAATGCATAGAGCCTGAACAAGGTACTAAATAAAATCCAAAACGCAATCACAATACAAAAGCCCATACCCTGGGGATGGGTAAGATAAGCTAAACCTGAAAATAATCCGGCAAGAAAGGCAAATCCCTTTGATTCTCGATTTAACATTCGCAGGCCAAAAATAATTGCAATGATTGCGAAAAGCATATAAACAGGTTCTGTCTTGACATTCGTTGCTTGAAAAGCCAATGGTGGATAAATAGCAACAAATCCAGCCGCAATCAGTCCGATTTTCTCATCATAAACATATTTGCCCAGGCTATAAACCGGAATTACTAATAATGTTCCGGCTAAAATTGATATAATACGACCAGCAAATTCATAATTATCAAAAATTCCACTCGAGAATGAAATTAGCATCGGTAGAAGCGGTGACCAGTAAGTATGTAGAATATCGGATAATCCGTTCAAGTGACCGCTCACTCCAAGTTTTAAATAATTAACTTCATCAAATCCAACAGCAAATCTATAGCGCATTAGAAATAATCGAAAGATTATACCCACGACTGTAATAAAAAGCACTAATTGCACTGATTTATTTTTATTATTTTTTTTCAAATTTAGATATTTATTTAATTGAAGCATTTCAAATTTTGTATTTTTATCTTCAGCCCAGTTGGAAATAATGCACTCTGCAAAGGTAGAGGATTTACCTGTTTTATATGTGACCCAGAACGCTTCTCATGAAATATATCGGCAATGGTGTTACTTTCTAAATAATATTGTGTTAAATCACCTTATAAATTATTTCTTGTTAATAATAAATTAGCTTTGAAACACGTCCCGACAATTGATCAGTGTTTCAATAATGTACATGTGTTGTATATTGAGCAATTTACTCATAATATGCTGTATAATACTTATTATTTATTGCATTTCAAAATTATTTACTATCAATAAATATAGTATATCTTTAATTCACAGGTACACTCTGTAGTATTATCCTAAACTTTATAAATTCAACTATTAACAACTTAAATAACCGAATCGACTGGTTCAGGATGTGTTTCATAATACCGGTCAAAAATAAAGTAACTTTTAAAAAGCATACAATGAAGTAAGGTTACAAGCGAATGCAAAATAAATCACCAGCACTGTTGCAAATGCTGCGCCAAATTAGCTTTAAGTTCGCAGCAGTTGAATATTTAGAATAAAACATATTGGTCAACTAACAATATACGCCTAACGAGATTGTTGATAAATTAATTTGGCTTCATCATGAGCGGATCAGAAAGACACCTAAGTCACTAATTATCAATATGCTTTCCTGAATTCACTTCGCATTGGCGTCAACCTAACCTCCCGAAGGTTTGATTCGATATCTAAATTCAACTTTTAAATGCAACAAAAGGCTTGAAACAGTGCCCAATTTACTTCAAAACCTTCGGGATTCAGCATGAAGTTAGCTGAAAACGAAAACTTTTTTGACAGCCTCAACAGTAAGCTTAGTAATTACAACAAATGGAAAGTTTATAAGATTAGCATCATATAACTAAATGATCCTGTACAGTTGAAGAGCCAGCGGCATTATTCCGTATGTGATGTAGATAAATTGTAATATCATGTTGAACGCAATTACATTACCTTTCGCGTGGCGCAGAGTGAAACTTGCGGCTTTGCCCTCGGCTCTATGCACTTAGCATTTTTGTAATTAGAAATTTTACTATCGCGATATTTGAATCCGAGAAAGCAACTATATTTTTGAGCGACCCCTAACATGTAAATCGATTGATTTGCACAGGTTATTTTTCATTACCAACAAGTAATTCTTCATACCAGGCATACATTTGCTTGTAATGATGTTCCGGTTCAAATTCTCTTTCCGCTTTTGCTCGAGCTTGATTACCAAATTCAGCAATAAGATATGGTTGGCTAGAGAGATATTTGATGTGTTCAGCTAATTCTTCATCATTTCCAGCTTCATAATGGAATCCGTTTATTTTATGATCAATTAACTCTGGAATTCCACCCATCCGGGCCCCAATAACAGGTTTACCGTAAGCAAATGCTTCATAAATGACCAGAGGCGAGTTATCATACCATTCTGATGGTATAATCACGAACTTACTATTTTGAATTATCGACTTTAATTCGTCACCGTCTTTATTACCAACAAAAACAACATTAGATAAATTATTAAGATTTGCATACTCTTCCAATGTTTTACGTTCCGGGCCGTCACCAACAACCCGCAATTTTACATGACTGAGCTTTTGCATAGCTTTGAGAAGCGTCAGGACACCTTTTTCAATTGCTAATCTCCCAAAATAGACGATATAATCATCGAACTCGATATGGGGTTGATAATTATCTAAATTCAAAGAATAAAAAAGATGTCGAATTTTTCCATTGCCAATATTGGCGCATTTAAGTTTATCCCCCATGAATCGACTTGGCGTATGAAATATGTCAATGTTCTTTTCATAAATACGGATAAATCGATGAAAATAACTTTCTATCGCAATTAAAGCGCTGGCCAATTGCGAATTCTTATGACATTTTTCAATAATTGGATGAAACAGATTTCCATCCAGGCATTTTTCACAAATTTTATTTGTCGTGGGGTTATACAGACGATAGTTTGGACATACAAGTTTATACTGATGAATAGTCTGTATTACAGGGATTTTATGCTTTTTAAGCGTATGTAATATCGATGGAGACAACTGATGATCAATCATATGAAGGTGGGCAATATCTGGCCTTTCGTCTGACAACAATTTCTCTAGTCGATTTTTCGCATGGAATGAATAAAGCATGCGCGCAGTAATCTGTGGAAAAGCGAGCGCTTTTTTAAAGACTGAAGTGAATTCATAGTCTATGTTATTCACAAAATATTTTTCATAAGGAGTTTCAAAGTTGTCGGGATGCTTCATGGAAAACGGGATCACTTTATGTCCTTTATCCTCTAATATATCCTTCAATTCAAAGAAATAACGTTCTGCGCCACCTTTAATAAAAAAATACTTATCTATCATGAGAACTTTCATTGGCGCGTTCCTTTCGGGTGGGTGGATGAAGAGGCGAGTTTATTCTTGCTTGTGACTAATTGATTTAAATACACCTGCTTTTCGTATCCTTAAAAAGCTTACACATCTTTATAAATCTTGTTGACTGTCATAATGTTGAATCAATCTCTTCAACTAAAATAAGGTGTAAATGAACGGTGCCAATGCACTGCCTTCAGTCAAAATGATTAAAGCACCAAGCAGCAATAATACAATTACAATTGGAGTTAACCACCATTTTTTTCTATAAATAAGAAATTGACTAAATTCTTTTATTATTGAGATTTTGCTCATGTCAACCTCTTAGAATAATTTTTCATAACTTTCAGGATTCCTATTTACCGGGTCACGTTTTATCCAGTAAGATAAATTATTCTTTTCAAGCTTTTGATTTATCAGATCTTTTCCGATGATTTTCATTACTAATCCGATGGGTGTCATCACTAAATAAAAAACTATGCTTAGAATTAAGCGTGATACAAACCAACCTAAAACAAAGGCCAATGTCATCCACAATAGGTGAAATGGCTTTAAGACATTGGGAACCGTGATACCTAATATTAAAATGGATGATCCAAATCCCCATAACCAGAATGCGGTCTCTGCCCTGCTTCCAAGAAAGAATACTAAAGCACCTATAATGCAAAGTGCGGATGCTATGGTAATTGCAAATTTTCTTAAGGTGCTCTTATCTTCTTTTAACTTTGTTATTTCAAACTTTATGTCATCGATTAAATTCATATTAATCTAACTCATATTTTTCTTGCCAGTTAATATCATCATGAAACTCTGGCTGTTGTTTTTTATCCAAAAGAAAATTACCCATACAAAGATAATCCATTTCTGTGCGCATAAAACATTTATAGGCGTCTAAAGGTGTACACACGATGGGTTCGCCACGCACATTAAAAGAGGTATTGATGATAACAGGACATCCAGTTTTAGACTCCACTGCTGAAATCAGTTTATGATAAAGTGGATTGGTACGACAATCAACAGTCTGAATTCGCGCCGAATAATCAACGTGCGTAATGGCCGGTATTTCTGAACGGGCTATATTAAGTTTATCAATGCCAAATAAATTTTGTTCTTCTTCGGTCATGTTGCGCCGTATATTTTTATTTACAGGCGCAACCAAAAGCATATATGGGCTTGCTCTGTCAATCTCAAAATAATCGGACACCCGCTCTTCTAAAACCGATGGAGCAAATGGCCTGAAACTTTCTCTGAATTTGATTTTAAGATTCATAACTTTTTGCATCTCAGACGAACGTGCATCGCCAATAATTGAACGGCTGCCGAGCGCTCTCGGACCAAACTCCATCCTGCCTTGAAACCAGCCGACAACTTTTTCATTAATAATTACATCAGCGATTATTGTGGGTAACTCTTCAGAGTTTATTTTTTGATAGGGTATTTTATGTTCGTCTAAAAAGCTTTGGATGTCATTATCGCTATATTCAGGGCCTAAATACGATCCTTTTTGTAACTCATCTCTGCCATTGCTTTGTCGATTATTGTCTAAATATTGGTGCCAGGTAAACAGTGCAGCTCCCAGAGCCCCCCCGGCGTCTCCAGCGGCGGGCTGAATCCAGATATCCTCAAATGGACCTTCTCGTAGAATTCTTCCGTTGCCAACACAATTGAGGGCCACCCCGCCAGCCAGGCACAAATACTTCTGCCCGGTTTCGTCATGAACATGACGCGCAGTTTTAAGCATAATTTCTTCAGTAATTTCCTGCACCGAACGCGCCAGGTCCATCTCTCGCTGCGCCAGTTTCGACTCTCGCTTTCTTGGCGGTCCGCCAAATATTTTATCAAACTTGCCATTTGTCATCTTTAATCCGGAACAGTAATCGAAATATTCCATGTTCATTTTATAGGAACCGTCTTCTTTAATATCGATTAAATTGTCCCGAATAGCCTGGACATACTTTGGTTCTCCATAGGGAGCCAAACCCATTACTTTATATTCCCCTGAATTGACCCTAAATCCAGTAAAGTATGTGAATGCCGAATACAACAATCCTAATGAATGCGGGAATTGTAAATCAGCAAGAATACTTACTTTATTGTCTTTGCCAACACCGTAAGATGTGGTGGTCCATTCGCCGACGCCGTCCATGGTTATAAACGCAGCCTCTTGATATGGAGAGGGGAAAAATGCCGACGCAGCATGTGATTCATGATGTTCCGGATAAATTATTTTCCCATCATACCCAAGTTCTTTGCGAATTAAGTCAGGGATCCAGAGCTTTCGCTTAATCCATAATTGGATGGCCATTAAAAATGACGTAATTCCTTTTGGAGTAAAGGCAAGATAGGTCTCTAATATTCGCTCGAATTTCAAGAAAGGTTTATCATAGAAAGCTACAAAATCTAAATCCTTGACATCGATTTTTGCATAATCCAGACAAAAATTAATGGCATTTTGGGGAAACTCCTGATCATGCTTTTTACGGGTAAACCTTTCTTCCTGTGCTGCGGCAACAATTTCACCATCCTGCACTAAACAGGCGGCGCTGTCATGATAAAAACAAGATATACCTAATATGTTCATAACTCGTAATCCCCCCAACTTTTGATTTGTAATTCAGATGGCGCTTTTCTTGACATAGCCTCAACGAATCGTCTGGCAAGCTGCAAATTAGTAATCAATGGAATGCCATAATCTACTGCATGGCGACGAATGATATAATCGTTAGTCAGTTCTTCTTCCTGATAATTTTTTGGAATATTAATTACCAAATCAATTTTATTATTACTTAAATATTCTAAAACATTCGGGCTCTTTTTCTCCAGAGGCCAATATAGAATATCGGTGTCTATTCCGTATTGCTTCATAAATTCTGAAGTTCCTTTAGTGGAATATATTCTTACACCTAAATCCATGAGTATTTTTGCGCTGGAAATAAATTCGGCTTTGTTTTCAAGGGGACCAGTCGAAATTAAAATTGAACGGACAGGTAATTTAAATCCAACTGAAATTAACGCTTTAAGAAACGCTTCTTCAAAGTCATCTCCCAGGCAGCCTACTTCGCCTGTTGAGGCCATTTCAACGCCCAGGGTAGGATCCGCACCCTGTAGACGGGTAAAGGAAAAATGCGGAGCTTTAACTCCAACATATTCGAGCTCCATAAATGATTTATCACTTTTAGGCACGATTTCACCTAAAAGAACACGAGTGGCGATATCAATAAAATTAACCTTAACAACCTTTGAAACGAAAGGAAAACTTCGTGAAGCTCTTAAATTGCATTCTATTACTTTCACATCGTTATTTTTAGCGATGAATTGCATATTAAACGGGCCGGTTATTTGCAGAGCCTGGGCTATTTTTCTGGAAATGCTGCGCACCTGTCGAATGGTTTCGATGTAAGTTCTTTGAGGCGGTAAAACCAATGTAGCATCGCCGGAATGCACCCCGGCGTTCTCCACATGTTCTGAAATTGCATAAACAATTAACTCACCTTTTTGAGCCACTCCATCAAATTCAATTTCTTTGGCGTTCTCCAAAAATTTACTGATAACGACAGGAAATTCAGAGGAAATTTCCGCGGCTCTTTCTAACAGCTTGGTAAGCTCCACATCAGTCGAGGCCACTCCCATAGCAGCGCCGCTTAAAACATAAGAAGGACGAACCAATACCGGGTAATTAACTTTTTTGGCAAACGCTTTTGCCTCCTCTGTCGAAACCAGTTCGTTCCATTCAGGCTGATCAATTTTTAGCGTATCTAATAAAGTTGAAAATTTGTGTCGGTCCTCTGCATTATCAATATTTTGAGAGGTCGTTCCCAAAACATTCATGCCTGCCTGATGAAATTTCATGGCTAAATTGTTTGGAATTTGCCCTCCCATGGAAATGATCACTCCATGTGGTTTTTCTTTTTCATAAATATCAAAAATGGTTTCAAAGCTAAGTTCATCAAAATACAATCGGTCACATTCATCATAGTCCGTACTTACAGTTTCCGGATTATAATTTATAAGAATGGTTTTGTAGCCCAGTTCTCTTAAAGTCATAACTGCGTTAACGCAGCACCAATCAAACTCGACAGAGCTGCCGATTCGGTACACTCCGGAACCCAGTACAATCACAGAATTTGTTATTTGAAAATCGATATCATCAGACTCGCCATTGTAGGTTAGGTAGAGATAATTTGTTTGTGCCGGATATTCAGCAGCCAGGGTGTCGATTTGTTTCACGCAAGGCTTGATACCATAATTCTTGCGCATACGCCGAACATCGTCATCATGGCAATCTAAATTTTTTGCAATCTGACAATCAGAAAAGCCAGCGCGTTTAGCCTCTAATAATGTGCCTCTTGGACAAATACCACTTTTATATCCATTAAGCAACTTCTCAACTTGAAGTATATGTTGGATCTTATAAAGAAACCAGTTGTCAATGTTGGTTAATTTATGGACTTCTTCAATTGAGATACCCGCTTTGAACGCACTTACAATCGCGAAAATGCGCTCGTCCGTGGGATGAGTTAATTCGGTTTTCACATCTTCAAATTCCAGATGGTCATTACCGGTCAGACCTGAAACCCCAATGTCCAGCATTCTTAAAGCTTTTTGCAATGCCTCTTCAAACGACCGCCCGATGGCCATGACTTCGCCCACAGATTTCATGCCAGAGCCAATCCTTGTGGAAACCCGGTGAAACTTCTTTAAATCCCAGCGAGGAATTTTCACCACAACATAATCTAAAGCTGGTTCAAAACAGGCCATGGTTGTTTGGGTAATCGAATTCTTTAAATCAGTCAAACCAAATCCTAAGGCCAGTTTTGCTGCAATGAATGCCAATGGATAGCCCGTTGCTTTTGAGGCCAGGGCAGAGCTTCGTGACAAACGTGCATTCACTTCTATGACCTGGTAATCCCCGGTCAGAGGATTTAATGCAAACTGCACATTACATTCTCCGACAATTCCAATGTGTCGAACAACCCGAATAGAGATTTCACGGAGTCGATGATATTCATGGTTATTCAAGGTTTGGCTCGGTGCAACTACAATACTTTCGCCAGTATGTATGCCCAAGGGATCAAAATTCTCCATATTACAAACAGTGATGCAATTATTATAAACATCACGAACAACTTCGTATTCGACTTCTTTCCAGCCCTGCAGGTATTCCTCAATAAGTATCTGGTTGGTAAATGAAAAAGCCTTATCCGCCAATTCCCTGATCTCGTTTTCAGAGACACAAATCCCTGAACCAAGCCCGCCCAAAGCAAAAGCAATTCGAATCATCACAGGGTAGCCGATTTTTCGAGCCGTTGCTAAAGCTTCCTCAGTAGAATTAACCGCCACGCTTCGAGGTACATCAACTTCAATTTCCCGTAAGCGTTTTACAAATAGACCACGATCTTCTGTTTCTTGAATGGCTTTCAGAGGACTACCTAATATTCTTAGATTATGCTTTTCAAATACGCCATTCTTTGACAATTCAAGCCCACAGTTGAGCGCTGTTTGACCACCGAAAGCAAGCAAAATCCCATCTGGTTTTTCTTTCTCAATAATCTTCTCAGTAAAATATGCATTCACAGGTAAAAAGTACACCTGATCTGCTAAATGTTCCGAGGTTTGAATTGTAGCAATATTTGGATTCACCAAAACGGTTTGGATTCCGGTTTCCTTTAAAGCTTTAATAGCCTGGCTGCCAGAATAATCGAATTCTCCAGCTTCACCAATTTTGAGCGCAGAGCTTCCTAATACGATAACTTTTTTGGGGAGATTTTCCATATTATAACAATTTTATATATTCATCAAAAAGATAACTGGTATCGAGAGGGCCGGGTGAAGCCTCTGGATGAAATTGTACTCCAAAAAACGGCTTGGTGCGATTTCGGATGCCTTCATTAGTGCCATCATTGGCGTTAAAAAACCAGGGTTCCCAATCTGCTGTCAAAGACTTTTCATCAACCGCATAGCCATGATTCTGCGAAGTAATATAACAACGTTTACTTCCTACAAGTATACAGGGTTGATTCTGGCTTCTGTGTCCATATTTTAGCTTATATGTATCCGCCCCTGCAGCTAAAGCAAGAATCTGATTACCTAAACAGATACCGAAAACTGGCAGGTCTCGATCAAATAATTTCCGGATGTTTCTTATGGTAACATCACACATCTTTGGATCGCCAGGTCCATTAGAAATTACCACTCCATCAAACTGTTCTTTGCCGATTTCCCAATCCCATGGCACTGCTAAAACAGAAACATTTCTTTTTAAAAGGCAGCGGATGATATTTAATTTACATCCACAATGGACAACCAGCACTCTCTTACTACCATTGCCATATTCAATGGGTTTATTTGGAGAAACTCTCGCCACTAAATTTTCCAGATTTGGATCTTTAAAATCAACATCATGATGGTGAGTAACCAACTTACCCAGCATTGAGCCTTTTTCTCGCAACTTTTGAGTCAATAAACGGCTGTCTATGCCGCTTATCCCCGGGACTTGATTTGACTTAAGCCAGGTGTCTAAATTTGATTGGCCTTTCCAGTGGCTAAAATCTCTGGAATGTTCAGACACAACCAAACCGGCAATATGGATTCTATCTGATTCAAAATTTTGTTCCAACAAACCATTTCCACCCTGAGCAGATGGAACACCATAGTTGCCGATAAGCGGATAGGTGAAAATAAGAATTTGACCTTCATAGGAAGGATCTGTCATGCACTCAGGGTATCCCACCATTCCAGTGTTGAACACGACTTCGCCCGCCACAGATTTGAGATCGCCAAAAGCCTCACCAGTATATACCGAACCATCTTCTAAAACTAATTTAGAAATCATAATTTATTTCTTTGATAATTGATAAAATAAGTTCTCATACTCCTCTGTGACTTTATCCCATGAATAATATTTCTTAATTCTCGAAACTGCTTTTTGACCATATTCATTCACTAATTCAGGATGATCAAGGAGGTACTGCATTTTTTCAGAAAGCCCGCCATTTTCCCTGGAGCTGAAATATACTCCTGAATCTCCTAAAACCTCCCGATGTTCCGGAACATCATTGGCTAAGACACAATTGCCGTGTCCCATACCCTCGAGCAGAGCCGGATGAGTTCCGCCTACTTCTGTTCCCTGTACATAAAAATAGGCATTTGACTGCAATTCCCGATAACCTTTACCAAACACATAGCCTGTAAAAATGATCCGCGGATCCTTGGTCTTTTTTAAATTTTGAATATACTCCCCATTATAAGGCGCGTCGCCTACTATCACACATTTCAAATCCGTTTTAACATTTTCAAAAGCTTTTACGACCAGGTGTGCATTATTTTCCGGTTCCAATCTGCTGACATAAAGCACATACTGTTGAGGCTGTAAATCGAATTGCTTTAAAACCTCCAGGGACTCGACTTTATCTGTGGGAGCGCCATAAGGAATAAATGTCGAAGATTTGTTAAATTTATCCTGATAATATTTTTCGATTTCACGGGCGTCGGAAACCAATTCTGTCGCTGTAAATGTGGCCAGCCTTTCAGAAATGAGGTAGAACCATTGTCCGAGTTTATTCCATTTTGAGCGTTTCCATTCCAGGCCGTCGACATTGAGCGCTACCGGCGTGCCAACAAGGCGCGGTATGAATGCACAGTAGGCATTTGCACTGTTACACATTAAAATCACATCAAATCGTTCTTTTAAGGCATGGATGGCACAGAATAATGTGTGAGCAACCGTATCAAGATATTTATGGGAAATAGTCGGCAGGATGACCAATCGCACTCCCTTATAATACTGATTTTCATATTTAATACAATTGGAGCGCCCATAAACCGTAACATCATGCCCGCGTTGAACTAATAGGGGAGCAAGTTGTTCCGCGAAAGTTTCAAAGCCGCCATAATTTGCAGGAATACCCCGAATACCCATAATTGCAATTTTCAATTTCGATTCGCTCAATTTTTTACCTGACCATTATTTTTCAATAAATTAATACAAAAATATAGTTAATTATTTGGAAAAATGAAACACTAAAATAGTACCATTCTTTGTTGTGAATACTTTTTCAAAATTAGCTAAAACAAATTCCCGAATAGGGGTCGGTACATAAACTGGCGCCCGGGAAAATTTATAGTCTTCAGAGACCAGCCAAATAGAGTTGTATTGTTCCATTAAGGTTTGTAACTGCGACACACTTTGTAAGAACGGTTTTCCAGAGTAAAGATCAAAATATTCTCCCTGATTATTTTTTAAATCTTTTTCTTTTGAAAGATCAAAATCTGCAAAATTAAGATCATAATCGACTCGCTCCAGATAGTAAAGTGTTCCCAATGCGTCTGATGATATTATCAGATCATCATTTCTGCAATTTTCTCGTATGTAATTGCAAGCCTGTCGATGTTCCGTCAAAAAAACAGCGCCATTGAAACCGCCATCCTTAGAGAATGGAATACGCCTTGCTAACCGTAAGGATGGAGTCAGTGGAATCCAGACTAAAAAACAACAAACAATGAGCGCCTTAAAAATCACATCATTTAATCGACTCTTTTTGAACCAGGCTGTTTTAATTCTTCCTGATTCACTATTGACAATATTTGAAAATGCGTAAGCGCTGACTATAATTAATATTGGATAAATATTGTACAAATACTGCAAATGCCGGTAAGAAAAAACAAATGTAAACAGTAACAGACAAGCCATGAAAATAGAAACAATATAATATCCAAATCGATGTAACCTGCTCATCACCTGGTAGATGCCTAATACAAACAACACTCCCATGGGAAAATTATATTGGTCAAAAATAAAATCAAGATAAAGTTTGGGATTTTGGAATTTAGGCATGGCAGCCCATTTGGGCGAATATAAAACAGCGTATTGCACAAATGCAATTATTCCGGGAACAACTAAAATCATAATCCCCGTCATGCCCAGCGATAAAACCAAAAGTATGAAATATTTCCCCTTTAGCGCCTGCAAAAAACTTTCATTACGCCATTGTACTAAAAACATGAGCGCTAAATAAAACAGAATTCCAACAAAAAATAAGGCAGTGAGCTGATGCACAAAGTAGGATACCGTTAGAAATATGACTGAAATTGATAGCCAAATAAGATTGAGATTCCAACTTTCTATGAAATTAATAATTCCCCCCGCTGTGAACCGCTTTAATATATTCGTTTGTACTCTCGAAAACGTATCTTTGTTTTCACTTTCAAAACCAAGATAAAAAGTATAAATTCCCAGGAGGAATAAAAACTGGAATAGCGTGTACATTCTTGAAATTCGTGACCAACCAATCTCAAACGGCGAAATAGCTAAAAATAATACAGATAACAGTGCTGGAGTTACTCCAAAAAAACGTTTTGCTACGAAATAAATTAGAACTAAACATAACAGGCCAATTATTGCGCTGGGCAGTCGCAAACTAAATTCATTAACACCCAGCACCTGGAATGAGTATGAAACTAATTTCGAGTATATCAATGCGCGATCGTATAATTGTCCGGAAGGGAGCTCCGGGCTGCCGTTTTCTATTAATGATTGTCCCGCATAAAGGTGATTCAACTCGTCAACCCAAACACTTGGACCGCCCAATTGATAAAAACGTAGGAATCCACCAATACACAGACAGCCCAACAGCCATAAATAAATTAATCTCTTCGCGAGTTTATTATTAAAGTTAGAACTAATCATTTTTTAAATGAAATTACCCAATTATTTCAAATGATTTTAGTTTGAAGTTGATATTTTTTTTCTGCCTGGCCATGCCAGGAGTAATTCAAGTTAAGTATTTGAAAATCCAAGAGACTCTTTAAATCGACGTAAATCAACGGAAGTTATTTCCCTGGTTAGCCACAATAGAAATAAAAAAATACTCCCCAAAAGCACCGATTTTAATATCACATCTATATGTATTTGATTCATTAAATTTGCGATAAAAAAGACAAATAGAGTGATGGCTGTTAAGCGTACCAAGGAGAAAGATATTATGAGAGATTTGAATTCTTTAAAAACATATAATCCGCCTAAAATCGTTCCAAGCAAGCCAACTGTTGCTGTTGCGATAGCTGCACCGTACAATTGATAGTGAGGCACTAATATTCGATTTAAGATGCAATCCAAAATTAGCAGGCCTAATATAAGAACTAAACTGGCCCGCATTTGATTGTTAGCAATCATGATTGTGTTGATTATTGCCATCATAGTAAAGAAAGACAGGCCTACTATTAAAATACTTAAAACAGAGGCAGCCGCTATGTAATCATCACCAAAAAACAACTTGATGATCCCGGTTGAATTAATAATTATGACTGTATTTATTAAAACTAAAAAAATCATGAGATAACGTAGCGAGTCTTTAATAAGCGCATTGGTTCTTTGCTGT
The DNA here is from genome assembly GCA_964539665.1 of uncultured Cytophagia bacterium. GTDB lineage: Bacteria > Zhuqueibacterota > Zhuqueibacteria > Oceanimicrobiales > Oceanimicrobiaceae > CAZIKB01. Next base: position 78,068 of record CAZIKB010000003.1, on the reverse strand, counting down.
TGTTGCAATTTGATGGTTCTGGACAAAGAAGGCAGCAAAACAGCCGAAAGAGCCACCGATATCAAATAGGTCACTTTTGCTAAAACCGAAGCAGAAACATATAAACCTACCCCGGCTCCTGGTATATAATATTTTACAAACCAAAGATCAATTGAAAAAAACAGATTTAAACCAACAAAATAAAACACATTCTGAATTACAAAAGAAGTATAGGATCTCGATTCTAATTCCACTTCAGATTCAGGAACCCGTGAAAACATAAAAGCTAAAATCAGGGCAAGCACTGAGCCGATAATATTGCCAACCAGCGCTCCGGATATGGAGAATCCTAACCAGACTAAACCAAGAATGGCAGCTAACTTTGCCAGAGAATAGGTAATGCCTAATATCGTGTAGTGAAAAAATCGATGCAGGCCATTTTGCACTCCCAAAAAATATTTATACAAACCATAAATGATTATGTCAATTCCAGCTATTCTTAAATAAAATGTTAACTCAGAGTCCCCAAAAATATTGGACAACAAGGGGGCAATTAACCAAAAAATCAGAAAAACAATTATGGCATAAACTATTTGCCAGGGAAGTGTTTTGGAAATTAGCTTCGACATTACCTCGGGACGTTCCCCGCCAAATTTTTGAATGGCTTCAGGAATGCCTGTAATTACAAACAACTCAACAATCACCAAAATAGACATGACGAGTCCAAAGGTGCCATAATCTATTGGTTTGAAAATGCGGGCTAATCCAGAATTTATCAGAAAGCCGGAAAATAAAAAGATGACCTGGCTGGTCATCAATAAAATTGTCGCCCGGGAAATCATACAGCCTTTAACCACGGAAGGACACGGATTTTACACGGAATATTAAAACAAAAACGGCCACTGTCATTCTGGAAGAATCTTTTTAATAAACAGAAGCTTACATAGACATGAGAAAGATTCATCCTGAATGAAATCAAATTGTTTTTTATTTTACCTGATCCAGTTTTAGAGCTCTTCATCCTGTCAGCCTGACAATTTTTCATTTCTTTCTATAAATAAGTCTTTCCCGCATGTTTGAAGCGGGAATCCAGGCCCAACTCACATGGATTCCCGATTTAGAGATTTCGGGAAGTCAGCTACGATAGTAAGTTCAAAATTTATTTATGCTCGTCTGTCCAGTTACTAATTAAGCAAGGAATTACGCAGGCATTTTTTTCTGAGGTGCGGATTCCTTTGTATTAATTTCAGACCAAATTTGATCCAGAAGGTTCATGACCTGTAAGCCTTCGGTTGCAGGTACAGGTTCGGGCTCATCTAATAAAATGCTGCGATAAAACAACCGAATAATTCTGCCCGTGCCTTCAAATAAATTTTGCTGTACCCTGTGCATGGTAAAGATATTTCGAATAGCGGCCGTGCCCAGCAACTTCGAATATTTCATAGCTGATAATGCCCGATTTATGGTTTTCGGAACACCGCCGATCTCCTTGTCTAAAAATACGACTTTATTTAAGAAGTCGATTTTCACCGTTCCGTTCGTACCATAGATATTCATAAACTGATAACGCGGCGCCACCGACAAAGACAGGGAAAGTAGTCCCACCTTCTTTTCGTGTTCAAACATGATCTTTAGCTCATCGGTTTCAACGGAAGGCACGCCGCCGATATAATTAGCCGTAATATTTTTGATTTCGCCACGGCCCAATATGTCAAGCAGCACATATAATGCGTGGGGTAAGTAGTCTTGGTAAAGAGAACCAGGCAATGAATAACCCCAATATTTTTGCGGATCGAATGGCGGAGCAAAAGAGCCAAATTGGGTTCCATACCAACTTTCAATATAGGTGATGCGTCCTAAAACACCCTGGGCAAGAATATCCCTGGCTTTGACCATGACTTTATCATAAAGATGATTGTGTACAACACATAGTTTTATTTTACTTTTTTGGGCGACTGTCAGCATCTTTTTGGCTTGCCTGTAATCCAGAGCCATGGGCTTTTCAACCAGAACATGGCAGTCCTGTTTTGCAGCAAACTCGGTAATTTCTGCATGAAATTGCGGCGGCGCCAGAATGTGAACCACATCAATCTGTTCTTTAGTAAGCATTTCCTGGTAGTCATTATAGCCTTTCGCTACTTTATATTTTTTACTGATCGCATTCAAAGCAGCTGGTTGAGGATCGGCAATGTAAATTTTGCCGACATTCTTGAACTTCTTCAAAAATAATAAATGTACATGAGCAATATTTCCACAGCCGATGATCCCAACGTTCAGTTTTTGTTTTGTAGAAAGCAGGACTTCCCCCCCTGGAAGTCCCTGAGATCTAATTGGCGTCCTTTTTTTCTTATGCCATTGCATGGTTCGATGAATACTCTCATCAAAGTCGACATAAGGTTTCGCACCAAAAATTCTTTTATATTTTTCATTTGAGTATTTTATTGAAGAGCAATATAACTTTAGATTTAATGCGCTCAACGGCGCTTTTTTACCTATCAGACGGAATCCTGTTTTCAGAGTAAATTTTACAAAATTCATGAACCAGAGCGGTAAACGCAGTATTTTCAGATTTGGATTGGCCTCTGATTTCAGGGCATTTGCATAATCTATCCGGCTGAGTGTCCGGTCTTCAACTAAATTGAAACATTCCCCGACAGCTTCCTTTTGTTCAATTGACTTCACAATGGCGTCAACTACATTTTCGACATAACTCAACGGAAGCTCGGTTTTGGAATCGCCGAATAAAATAATTTTGTCAACCCCGAGCCCCAAACCAAGCGTTGCCGGGAATATGTTACCTCCGGGGCCATAAATCGCACCAGGTCGCAATATCACACTGGATAATTTATTCTCGCTAATAGCCTGCCAGACTAATTTCTCCGCTTCCATTTTTGATTTGGAGTAGAAATTAGTGAACGCGTCACCCTCGTACGGCATATCTTCGGTAAACACTGCAGCGTTCTCCATCGTGGCGTGCGCATAAACGCTCACAGAACTAATATAAATAAATCGTTCCACTTTATGCTTCACAGCAGCATCCAGCAGCGTTTTGGTAGCTTCGACATTTATTTGATAGAAATCATCCCAGGAACCTTGCATCGTTGCAGCAGCATGGACAACGAAATCTACGCCCCGCATAGCTTTTTGTATACTTTTGGAATCACGAACATCACCCTCTACTAATTTAATGTCAGGATTCTTCAGATGTTCGGGGACATTCGAACGCCGCGCCAGTGCAACGATCTGAAAACCATCAGTTAAAAGATGGCTTATTATTGCTCGACCTAAAAATCCAGAACCCCCGGTTACAAAAATCTTTTTTTTAGCTTGACTTTTTACATCCATGTTAACTTCTCGTGTTTGAGGAAATATTGGAATTTTCCTGCGATTGAATAGAAAATGTTAGCTTTTGTTTAGAAACAAAACCAATGCTCCAGGCAACAGCCGTTGCTAAATAAATGGGTGTGATGAACAGAAATAGCAAAAATTTCGGTATATCTTTACGAAGCAGCCTGACTAACGCCCGGGCCCAACGAATGATGGGGAGTGCGAATACCAAGATGCGATACTTCACCAAATAACTCCCTGGCAAATCTACATTGCGTCTTGCTTCGGCTGACCACCTGCCTAAATTATACTGATGGCGAAACAGTTTTATTAAAGAAACTCGGTTCAAATGGACAATTCTGATTTTGGGATCGAAATAAATCCTGACGCCTTTATTTTGCATTTTCCAGTTGAGTATTGTATCTTCTGAGCCCAGATAATCAGGGAAGTATTCTTTTAAGCGTGTAAACGTTTCCTTTTTATAAGCCAGATTTGCGCTGGGGATATTGGTCACAATACCTGCCGGAGTTGTTTCTGTCCACTCGTTAAATTCAATTAAATGGCTAACCCAGGCGGTAAGACTCTTTGGATAGCCATTAATCAAACATCCTCCCACTGCGTCTGTTTGTACTCTGGTGATTGTTTTTATAATCTGTTCGACCCAGTTAGAATCGGGCACACAATCCGAATCGGTAAAAACGACATAAGTACCGCGTGCTTTCTCTATTCCCAGGTTGCGTGCCGTTCCAGGGTAGGTCTGACGTTCATACCTGAAGAGATGGACGTGCGGAAATTCATTAGCCACGATCTCAGGAGTGTCATCTTTGGAGCTATCGACGACAAGAATTTCAAAATTGTAGTTTGTTACCTGATTTGAAATAGCTTCAAGCGCATTCCGGATTGTTCTACTGGAATTAAAGCATGCTATTATTACGGATAGGTCTATATTTTGCTTTTCACTCAGATTATTAATGTTTTTTACATCTTTCACTGATACTGGATCTGACATCTCAGCTCTCTCCGCCTCGGTGCAAATAGTCGTTCAATCTGCCGCGATAATAATTCACAGTTTTTCTGACGCCGGTTCGTAAATCATAATTCGGTTTCCACCCTACCGCTGCATTTATTTTCGAATAAGTAACCACAAATCTTTTTATATCAATTTTATCACGTATCTCAGGAAACGGGATGTGTACTATTTCGCCTGTGCCCACTGCACGCACAATCTCATTCACCATTTCGAGGAAGACGGTCTCCACAGCCGAGCCAACGAAATAGACCTGACCATTGGCTTGCTCAGAAATGGCCACCCGGATAAAAGCATCCACAACATCGTCAATATAAACATAATCTCTGGTCTGTTTGCCTTCGCCGTAAACAGTGATGGCTTTACCGGTCATGGCATTAGCCATAAACCAGTTAAGAATCCCATAAAAGCTGGCATGCATCTGACATCTCGGGCCGTAGACATTATTAAGCCTCAGAGATACAACCGGGAATTCACTTATTTTACTGTAAAGAAATAAATACTGTTCAGCGGCCATTTTATTGATACCGTAAATATCCGTAGGATTTTGTGGATGGTTTTCATCAACCGGAAAATATACTGGCTCGCCTATTTGCCCCCGAGAACCAGCGAAGACTACTTTAACACCTTTCGTATTTTTTCGGCAGGCTTCGAGAAGATTAATCGTACCAGTACAGTTGATCTCTACATCCAATTCCGGGCTCTCAATTGAAATTTCACGACCCACCTGCGCCGCCATGTGAAAAATGATATCCTGGTTCGGCGTTAATTTCATCAGCAGATTTCTATCGCGAATATCGCCTTTAATAAATTCGATATTATTTTTAATCTCCTCAATATTAGTAAAATTCCAGCCGTAAGGTTCCAAGCAGGCGTCTAAAATCATCACGCTCGCACCTAACTCAACGCACCGATGAGCGATACTGCTGCCGATAAATCCAAGACCGCCGGTGATCAGAACTTTTTTCCCTTTCAATAAAGAATAATCAAAATCTGCAATCATTAATTCAGCATCTCCTCAATATTATTTTTAATATATTTTGAAAAAACCTCCAAAGTACAATTTTTTAAAAACAGTTCATGGCCCGCATTGCCGATTCGTTGCCGCAATTCAGCGTCATCCCGCAATTTACGAATGGCTTTCGCTATCTGGGCTGGATTAGCTCTTTCAACCAGCAAAGCGCTTTCGTCATTTTTTAGCAATTCCTGAACCGGCTCATTTTTTGTGGAGATTAATGGCTTTGCGACTGCAATGGCTTCTACAACTTTATTTGTAAAAACACGCATGGTTCTGGGATTATCACCGAAAAATCCCAGGCAGCAATGCGCACGCGACATGTAGTCGGCCAATTCTTCATAAGGCACCCATTCAATAAATTTACAATTTTGCAGATTCAACTCTTTTGCAAATTTCATGTCCTGTTCATGAGTAATGCCGCGGCCAACGATTTGGAATTCCACATTCTCATTTCTTAAAATATCAGCCGCCTGGAAAATATATTTGACGCCATGAAATGGTGCATATTCTCCATGGAAATGAACCAGGAATTTTCCCTTGGGTTGCGGCAGCGATTTTGGATAAATGATATTGGGATCAGTTGCTAAAAAAATATGCCTAAATTTACTTTCCGGAACCCGAAACATTTTCGCATACTGTTTTATATGATGGCATGACTCAGTAATAATTCTATTTGCCAGTTTCATAGAAATGTAATCTGACAGCCAGTATAGTCTGGCCCGGAAACCATTCCGTCGTCCTTTAGCCCGATCATCAATCATTGTCCCGAAAGTGGAAATGTACACATCGAATAAAATAGGTTTTGTCGTGAACAACCAGACGAAGGGCAGTAAAAGCTGTCCATAAAAGCCAACGATTACCAAATCGCAGCCACGTTTTTTGCGAAGAAACTGCCACATTATATTGGGATAATATTTAAACGATTTATTCGGCGGCAAACATTTTACCACATCAAATCCCACGGACTGCAGTCCGTGAATCATCATTCTTGTACGCGAATAACTGGCTTCACGACCTGCAATATAACAAATTTTAACTTTCTTCTCTGTTTTTTTCATTCAATTTGACATCTTTGTACAAATGTCCTATCTCCATCTTTTTTACCCGGTATTGCGTATCTTCAATTAAACGACGATTACCGCGAATTAAATCAGCGAGGAGCCCAATCATAATCACCTGAAATCCTATTAACATGAGCACAGCGGCAAGGATTAAAGACTGAATATGTCCTCCGCCGCCGGTTGTAAAATAAAAATATAGATATCTTAAAGACAAGAGCATACCGCCGCCAAAAACAAAACCTCCAATCATCGAAAATGTCTTGAGCGGTTCATACATTGTGTAAATTCTAAATATTGTTGCCACAGAGCGCTTAATATAATTAGGTATGCTTTTGAAAAGACGCGAATCCCGCAGTTTCTCATTGGTCTCTACTGGAACATGCGTAATAGCGACATTGCTTTTCCCTGCCTGAATAATAGTCTCGAGCGTGTAGGTAAACCTTGAAATAACATTCATTCGAAGCGCTGCTTCGCGGCTGAACGCTCGGAAGCCACTGGTGGTATCGGGAACCTTCGTATCAGAGATATGCTGAACAACCCAACTGCCCAGAGATTGCAAACGTTTTTTAAAAAACGAAAAATGAGGAATACCGTTTACCTGCCGATCTCCCACAACCATATCCGCTTTGCGTTTTAGAATCGGATCAATCAAATCTACGATGCTACGGCCATTATATTGATTGTCCCCGTCAGTATTGACAATAATGTCCGCGCCGAGTTTAAGGCAGGCGTCAATACCAGTCACAAATGCTTCTGCAAGCCCTTTATTATTTGTGTGTTGTACAATATGATTCACCCCTGACTCGCGTGCAACTTCTATAGTCCGGTCTTCACTGCCATCGTCAATAATCAAGGTTTCGATTTCATCCACACCTTCAATGGAATCTGGTAAATCATTCAAAGTCTCAGGTAAGGACTTTTCTTCATTTAAACAAGGAATTTGAATAATGAGCTTCATAATAAATCCAATGTATATTTTTTAATCCAAAATTTCTTCAATTGTATATTCTTTGATTTCTTTCGCATGGGTAAAAATAATCATTTCGCCTATTAATCCGATTGAAATCATCTGGATGCCAATTACTAACAGCAATGCTCCAAGTAGAAGGAGCGGCCGACCAGCAATCGGGCCAAATTCCAGCAACCTGTAAATAAACAGGTACAGATTCATTCCTGCACCAATTATCGTAAAAATAATACCAAAGAAGCCTAAGAAGTGCAGAGGTTTCTTGGAATAATTGGTCAGGAAGATTACAGTGACCATGTCCAGAAGCCTTTGAATATATTCGGAGAAATATTTCGACTGCCGAAATTTTCCGGGAAGTTGTTCGATCTGTTCGTCCCCTACCCGGTAGCCCTTTCTGGTTGCTAAAATTGGCAGGAAAATGTTCAAATTACCATAAATTGGGACATCCTGCAAAACTTCTTTTCTGGTGGCAAAAACTCCGCTATTTATATCATGCAATGTTATCTTAGAAATCCATTTAATCATCATATTAAATGTTTTTGAGATAACTCTATTTAACAGCGAATCCCGACGGGGATGCCGCCAACCCATAACTAAATCATAATCATCTTTTAACTTTGCCACTAAATTTGAAATTTGAGCAGGATTGATCCGCACCCTCGTTGCAAAAAACACGATCCGGTCGCCCTGAGCATGTTTGATTCCTGCCTCGAATGCAGCAGACTCCCCGAATGAAGTGCGCATTCGAATCAATTTAATGCGCCTGTCATTCAGAGCCTGTTGCTTGAGCGCTTCCCAGGTATTATCAAGGCTGCCATCATCGATATAGATCACTTCAAAATCATCGTTGGATTTTTCTAAACTCGCGAGCAATGTTTGATTTATTTCACCGATCTCTGATTCAAAGTTTTTTACGGTAATAATGATGGAGGTTTTATCTTTTGGAGGTAACATGACTTGCTCACTTTCCCCATCTTGTGGCGTACTACGAGTAATTATTTGTTCTTCCATCGAATTTATTTCCAAATTAAATTGATACTATTGAGCTAAGAGTTTGTGACTAAACATTTAAAAATCATGTCAGTTTATTACCTTCACGAAGATTAGCTTTTGAATAGTACTCCATAAGTTTATTATTATTATCTTCACCAGTTTTTACGACCATGTTTGCAATCAGGCCGTAGAAGAAAAATTGACAGCCTGAAGCAATCAATAAAAACGCAAAAGAAATAAATACATTTAATCCGGGCAAATCATAAACTTCCCTTAAAAATAAATAGCCACAAATACATAATGCAAATGTTCCGATAAAATTAAACACAAAACCCAGCATGCCAAAAAAATGAACTGGATTATTTAAATATTTGATGAAAAGATTCAGAGTTGTTAAATCCATCACTACCTTGAAGGTGCGGGTCAAGTTGTATTTCGATTTACCAAATTTACGGTGGTGATGCGAAACAATCATTTCAGATATTCGGGCGCCTTCAATGCGAGCCAGCGCCGGAATAAATCGATGCAATTCTCCATAAAGTCTGATTTTCTTTATCACCTCCAGCCGATATGCTTTCAGGGAGCAGCCAGTGTCATGCAACTGGACGCCGGTTAAATATCGTATAATTCTATTTGCAATCTTTGAAGGGACTTTTCTAATTAACAATTTATCTTTTCGGTTTTTTCGCCAACCAGCCACAATGTCATAGCCCTCATGAATCTTTTCAACCAGGGCCGGAATATCCTTTGGATCATTCTGCAAATCACCATCCATGGAAATGACAATCTTACCCTTTGCCTGATCGAATCCAGCAGCCATCGCAGCAGATTGACCAAAATTACGTCTGAATTTAATTACTTTAAAATCATGATCCTGATTATTAATCGATTTCATAATGGAAAATGTCCGGTCAGTACTGCCATCATCGACGAATATTATTTCATAAGACTTCCCCATTTTTTGCAGTACTTCTTTTATCCCGTTATAAAGAATTTTCACATTGTCTTCTTCATCCATAACAGGAACTACAACCGAATATTCAATTTGATTCATATATTGTTCTAATATTTGAATTATGTTTTCTTACTCAAAAGTTTCAAAAAACCTTGCACTTTTTCGCCTATGTTGTTGAGACGATATCTGACTTTAAATTTCCCACACGGTCTCTTTTTTTTTGAGATTTTCTACACATTTTCACTACCGTTATTATTGTCAAAATTGGCATAAAAATTACAATCTCCCAAAGCGCTACCCAGAGGTTGTGCAATACAAACAAACTTTGAATGAATTCTTTATTTAATCCAATCTTATGTAACGACATAAATATAGAAAAAGGAGAATAATAATATGTTTTTGTTAAAGGCCAAAACATCGGCACACCAAAAGGTTCACCAGTGTCGGCTGTAACCAGGTCCATTATTATATGTGAATAACAAACACTTGTAAATATCAGAAAATACGACAGAAAATTTCCACCCTTCTTAAAAGAAAAAAACCATGCAAACATACCACCAATGAACACTGCAAATCCTATACTATGGCTCAAATAATGATGATGATATATGTTTGGATTACCCCCCAGAAATCCCGGGAGAAAATCAATATCCGGCAAATTTGCTATCACAATGAATAGCATTAACATTCGCCAATTTAATCCCTTTGCTTTGTGGGGCATAGTTTCGTACAGGGTATATCCCATCAAAGAATGTCCAAACGGTAAAGGCATAATTTATTCAATTATTTAATTATCAAGATTTTTCTGCAGCCAAAGTTCTAATATCAAGAGGGCGTAAAGGCGATGGGAGTAGTCCTTTCTCTTTTTTAAATGGGCTTCTAACATTTCCTGAATTATTTTTGGATTAAAAAAGTTGCGGTTTTTAACAGCAGATTCAGATAAAACATCATTTAGCAAATCTCTAAATTGGGTTGTATCGCGCATCCAGTTTTTCATGGGCACATTGTGCCCCATTTTGTCCTTTCGGTGCACAATTTCATCCGGTAGAATTCCTTCTAATGCTTTCTTCTGGATATATTTAACCTGTGAGTAACCCTTAATTTTCAATTCAGGGGGAATAGTAGCCGAAAATTCAATAAGACGGTAATCATGCAGAGGGAATCGCGCTTCGATGCCAAACGCGCGGGTTAGTCGCAATCTATCAACATGAAAATGCACAAGCGTTTGATAATCGCCATAGAGCGAATTGCTGAGAAAATCATTTCCATCTGCATCAGAATAAAGATCTGTGATATCTTTATACGAGTTCAAATCGCCGAATCCAGAGACCAGTTCAGGTGTACAGAGTTTAGCAAGCTCACGGTCATTATAATAAATCCGCCAGCGGTTACTTAAGAGTTCCGCTGGGAAACTGTAGCTGTAAGCAAAACGGCGAGTTTTTACCAGCAAACTTTTCTTTTTATCGGAGTCTGGCAGAATCTGCGCAGCTTTTGTGATACCGAATCTCAAAGGGCCGGGAACAATATCGAACAGTCTGGCAATTTTATCAGCCATATAAACCGGATGCCCGGCATAGAGTTCATCTCCACCATCGCCAGTGAGAATATATTGCACATCCTTTTGAGCGGCTTTTCCTAAAATGTACGAGCCCAGTTCCACACCGATATCACATAACGGCTCTTCCATCCAGTCCGTCATTTTCTCAAGGTTTATGAGTTCATCTGCGGTGAATTCAACCTCATGATGTTGAGTTTTATAATGTTCGGCCATAACCCTGGCATAGTATGACTCGTCAACAGATTTTTCACGGCACCTGAATGAAAAAGTATGAACGGGTCTATCCACCAATCCACTTAGCAGACCGACCACGGAACTCGAATCCATGCCACCACTAAGAAACGCACCAGGATCAGAGCTGCTTTCATTCGCCCGGATTTTAATAGAATCTTTGGTTAAAAAAATAAGCTCTTCTGTGTACTCTTCAAGCTGACGACCATTTTGATTTTGGTAGGACAAAAACCAGTACTTTTTTGGAGTTAATTTTTCATTTTCTAAAATCAAGCAAAATCCAGGTTGCACTTTTTTAACATTCTGAATAAATGTATCTAATCCCGGATTATAATTGAAAAGCAGATAGTTTCGTATAGCCCGGTAATTAAGCTGATCTTTAATTTTCTCAAATTGCAGCAAGGCTTTCAAGGACGAGCAAAATACAAGGGTTTTCTCATCCCAGTAATAAAACAGCGGTTCAAAACCCAGATGATCCCGCACAAGTAAAAATCTGTTTTTGGCGGCATCCCAGATAGCAGCAGCAAATTGACCATTTAATTTTTTAAAACCACTATCCGCTGATTTTTGGTAGCAGGTTAAAATCAATTTAGCCACATCTGTCTTTGTTGACCTCGTCCCGCTTGACTTCTCAGACACGTCTTCATTACTTCTAAAAATATTCCCGGTTGCAGCGACTGCAATCTGCTTATCTGAGCTAAAAGCTATTCCTACCCGTTCATCAATGGTTGGAACTCCTATTTCGCTGATTCCCAAGGCTACATTCTGGTTAATAAAAGTATTGACCGCTTTACCTGATAAATGTTCTGGCCGTAGTTTTATCAATCCTCCCTGACTGACATTCTGCTCTTTTGAGCGGTTAACAATACCGTAAATCATGTACTTCTCCGTATTTAATCGAATATATAAAATTTATTTCTGTTCGACTGCCTCGCCTTTTAAAATTTCATTATGTTCTTTGCCCTTCCGACGGTCCCACAAAAATTTGGCAGGCAATCCTGCCGCGATAGCATATTCCTGGACATCCTTGTTTACAACTGCGCCCGCACCAATTATGCTATCACGCCCGATGGTGACGCCATCCAACACAGCCACACCAGCTCCCAGCCAGACGTTTTCATCGATGGTGATTCCTTTGGATGACCGACCCTGGTGCAGAACCGGAATATCGGTGCGATCGCTGTCGTGATCGCCTCCGACCAAATAACAAAAAGCAGCCATCAGGTGGTTCTTTTTTATAACGATGCGGCTGAGTGAAGAGATAACACAATTGAAGCCGATGTTCACATTATCCTCAAGAATAATGTCTCCATTATGGCAGGTCAGTATGGTTCCGCGTCCAACAAAAACGCCATTTTCAATTTTGATTCCCTGGTTGTTTTCGCCTTTCGCATCCATAACACAATTATCATCTATCACAACATTATTTCCGAGGTGGATTTTACCTGGGTGCCGAATAGCAATATTTGCTCCGAGCGCAACTCCTCGCCCCGTTGAACCTAAAATATAACGATAAAAAAAAGAGCGTAAAAAAATCCCCATTGCACCAGGAACCCAGCTAAACAAAGTAATGATTAGCTCATATTTGACCATCTTAAAGAATCCCGGCTCCCCTATAAAAATTTCCTGGTATTTCTTGGCTTTTGACTTTTTTTCATCAAAAAGCTCTTTTTGCGTATCCATGATTTTCGGATTGTTATTTTCACTCATTTATAACTCCTAAAATAGATTTTGTAATAAATCGCAAACGATGACGCTTGCAGTACTTTATTTTCTGAAAGCATAAATCACTCCACCAAAGATGCCTAAAAGTAGAATCATCCCGTAAGCAATCCAGGAAAAAGCCAGAGCGGCCGCGATTGGCGCGCCATAAATTGTTGATAAGAAGAACACATAGAACGACTCGCGAAGGCCAATTCCGTTAATCGAAACCGGCACCATTTGAATGAAGATAGACAAAGGAATGATGACCAAAAATTTCACAAAAGGAATTGACAGACCCAGGGCTTCAGAAATCAGATAATAATGGAAGATGACATTTATTTGTAAAACAAGAGATAAAACCAGACCCCAACTCAATGCTTTGGTTTTTCTGCGAAACGGCGCAAATGAGTCTGTGATTTTCATGAGCAGTTTGTTTACAATACTCATTCCCGGCATATTCAAAATTTTTCGCAGCCAGGGTACTTTTCCACTGTGAAAGAATATTAACCACACCGCAACCAGCATAGCTGAAAAAGTTAAAAACGACCAGATCCAGAGATTTTCAATTTGCGTGGTAAGTTCAGTCGCCAAAGCCAGCGCCAGCATAGCAAATACCATTAAAGCAAATAATCCTAAAAATCTTTCGACGATCACAATAGCCAATGCTTTTAATTTCGGTATATTACATTTGGATGTATCATAAGCGCGGTAGCCATCTCCTCCGATAGTGGAAGGTAAAAGATTATTGAAAAACATGGCAACTGCATAAGATCGAACCAAATAACCAACAGACACATCATATCCCTGAGCGAGTAACAGCAGTCGCCAGCGGTAGGAACTGGAGAAATAGCCAATCCCATGCAGTAAAAACGACAACCAGATGAGAAGCATGTTGGCGGATTTCATTGATCGCCAAATTTCTGTCAGATTGGTTTTATTGACCAGAAAGATTATGAGCGAAGCGCTGATTACGATTTTAATCGCCATCATAAGCCAGCTTTTAGAATCTCTCTTTTGCGATTGCTCTTCTTCCTCTATATTGGGTTCTACATTTTTTACAGCAGCAGTTTTCACTTCAATTTCCTCAATTATTTAATTTCAAATCAGGCCATGTTTTTTGTACCATTCCGCGGTAATTGCCAGGCCGTCCTTTAAGGGCATTTTGGGCAGATAGCCCAATTCATTTTTAGCTTTCGAAATATCAAATGCTCTGTCTTTAGTAAAAAAATCAAGCCTGCGGCGATATAATGGCGGTTCTATTCCTAATGGCCTGCAGACGGCTTCGCACACAGTTGCAGCCCAGTAGACTGGTTTTAAGGGCAAATATTTTCTCGACGCCGGTTTTCCAAGAACCTCGGCAATTAACACAACAAGCTCCTTAAGAGTTAAATATTCATTGCCACCGATTGTGTATATATGCCCGACAGCTGCCGGTTTTTCACCGGCCAGCGAAATACCATTAACTAAATCTTCCACAAAAGTCAAATGATAAAGGACTTCTCCCGAGCCAATCATTCTAAATTTACCATTATTAATATACTTAAACAATTTTAAAAATCGTGTATCTCCAGGACCATAAATGCCTACCGGACGAACAATAACTCCTTCCATACCATATTTTTCAAAATAGCCCCGAGCTATTTTCTCCCCCTCCATTTTCGATTCCTGATAATGGTCGCCTGGTTTATACGGATCAGTTTCTTTTGCCGGCGGTTTGGCTATTTCACCCTGCACACCAACTGTACTGCAATGCACAAAACGTTTAACACCGCTTGCTTTAGATTGTTCAAGTAATTTGCGAGTCCCATCAACATTTACCTTCCAAAAAAGTTCTTTCGAGATACCTTCCTGTCGGTAAGCCGCCGCAATGTGATAGACGACATCTGTATCTTTTAAAATCCCATCGAGCGAAAATGAATCGGACAAATCGGCTACAACAATTTTGGCGCCCATTTCTTCTAAAATTACACATTTGCTCGAATTTCTTACCATTGCATTTACCGAGTAACCTTTTTCAATTAATAATTTACAAAGGTGACTACCCGTAAAACCGTTCGCCCCTGTTACAAACGCTTCTTTGCCCATAAGTAATTATCGGTCCTGCAAAAATTAAAAAACTAAATCACAAATTAATTATGCTGGCACATAAATAGCCTTAGCTTCATCAATTTCACTTTGTATTTTTTTAGCATCCCAACCTAATTCATGCGCCATTAAAGCTGCACAGGTTTCAAGAGTCTCCAGACCCGGATAAGCTGCACTGCCAAGTTCTGTGCGTATCCTGACAACATCACGAAGCTTTAGCGCCATTTCTTCCCGGACTGTATGAATGATTTCCGCTTTTAAAACATTTGACGAATCATTTACTGTTTCAGCCCAATCAGAATTTTCATCTGTATAATTTAAAATTCTTTTATATTCTGAACCGTAATTCTTAATTAAATGCTCAATTATATCTTCGCTTAATCCCTTCATAGCTTTAGCTTTTTCTTTTTTTAGAAAATCGTCAAACAACTCAATTTCACCGCCAAATAGCGGCACACTCGAAGTTTGACACGCAGGAGATTGAATATTTAATTTATTGAAAATATAATCTACGGTTTTTTGCGCAACATCTCTGGCTGTGGTATATTTCACACTGACTACCGAAAGCAAGCCTTTAATGCCACTTTCAATTTCATGGTCAATAATCCTGTAACTCTTCAACAGTTTTACATCTCCCGTGTCAGGCTGGTTTGCATCGGCCGGCAGCAGGCCGCCATAAAAAAATGAGACATCTTCCCTTTTTATATTGGCGGCTGGATACGCCTCATTGACCTCGTTGACAAACGATTGAATATCCTGTTCACGTATTTTGAATTGACCCGGATCACCTTCATAATGAACATGGGTTGTACCAATTATTGAATAATTTTGCCAGGGAGTAATAAAAAAAAGCCGGGACCCCTTACTAATTAACGCATCCGTATCTTTAAATGTAGCCTTACTCCAAATGCCTGCAGCGTATTCAGATATAATTTGTCTCTTTAACACCAAATTCATCGCTGCTGACATCTTAATCTCAGGTTGTATCGAGTGTCCATTCAAATGGCTAAGGATATTTTCAACCCAGGGTCCGCTGTTATTGATCACTAGTTTCGCCCGGATTTCTACTTGCTCACCTGTTATGTGATCTTTTGCCACAACGCCTGATACCCGCTCCTTATCCCTCATAAAACTCAGCATTTCAACGTAATTAGCCACTACTGCATCGGCCTTCACGGCTGAATGAAGAATAGACAACAGCATACGTTCGGAATTATTCACCTGGCAATCATACCAGATGGCTCCACCTGTCAGGCCTTCTTCATCAATTCCTGGAATTATCTTTAAACATTCTTTTTTTGAAATGACCCGACCGCGTGGTAGGTGTTTTTGAGGATCAGCAAGACCATTCCGATCAAATCCAACGAGGTCATTCATGAAAAGCGCCACAGCCATAACCTCTTTACCTTTCATGGCATGACCGTAAGTAGGCATGATACAAGGAAGCGGGTGGACAAGATGGGGAGCAATTCGCATCAGTATGCGTCGTTCCGCGATAGATTCACGCATACGTTTGAAATCAGCATGCTGTAAATAGCGAAGACCACCATGAATGATTTTCAAACTATTGGATGATGTGGCTGCGCCGAAATCGGCTTTATCAATCAGTGCAACGGATAAACCTCTTGAAGCTGCATCCCATGCAGCATAAACACCGTAAATACCGCCACCAATTATCAGAACATCATACTGTTTCCCCCCTAATTGAGATAGATTCCTTTCCATTTACTAAACGATTTTCCGCTTCTCTTATTTATATTTAAATAAAATCATAATTAATTATGACTCTGTTTATTTATTAGCAAATGCCATTAGATGCCAACCAGTATTGCGCGTGATAAATCTTGGAATCAAATTAAATAATGGTACAAAGAAAACATTGAAGAACAATGCCTTGGCGCCTTTATGCAATCTCGATTTTACAGGGAATCTCTCAGGCATAATTGTAACTTTTGCAAATCCTTGCAGCAAATTCCTCAACTCCCGAATGGTGATCTTTTTCAAGACAGGAGCATCTTCATGCTCTAATCCCACGCCTAAAGTTACCGACATTAAATTAAGCCAGGATTTGCGGTTGTAAACCATAACGATGATTTCACCGCCGGGCTTCACTACCCGCTGTAATTCGTTTACCATTTTTTGAGCATTTGCAGTGTACTGAATCACACCGTGAGCATAAACCACGTCGAAGCTGTTGTCCGGGAAATCTAAATTTTCCCCGTTTCCCAGCCTAAGCTGACCTTCAAGGCCGTGCAATTGAAAATTTTGCTTTGCCAATTCAATTGATTTCTCGGCTAAATCCACGCCAGTAACAATGGCGCCTCCTCTGGCGAATCTTACCAGATCAATACCTACTCCGCAACCGACCTCTAATACCTTCCTGTCTTTGTACCCGTTGAAATTGACTACTTTTGGTAAATAGCGTAGTTTATCAAATCGATACTCGTCCAGGTCTTGAAAAAAACCAATGGTGCCTACAGGATGTTTGGCTAATTCCAGGTCATGAATGTGGGCATTCCAGTATTCCCGAATTTCTTCAAGTTTTGGTTCAAGATTATCAATGCCAAGTTTTTTAATTTCCTCTAAAATTTGATTCACAGGTGCATCCTTTTATATTTTAAGTCCAATATTTTATTACGCCGTTGTTAGCAGGATTGAGCAATCTAAATCTCTACAAATTCATTAGATGTTTTAATGGTTGTTTCATGGGTTTTTTCTTTCCTGCCTAAATAAATATCCTGCCAAATTCCAAATACCATAATTGCCCATAATCGATGGCTGTGATTCTCTTTACCGGTTAAATGCTCTTGCGTCAGTCTCTGCACGTAATCTGGATTAAAAAAACCTTCCCGTTTAATTTTCTGTGGATCAAGCACATCCAGCATTAAGTTCTTCAGATCTTTCTTTAACCAATTTTTAATTGGAATGCTAAATCCCTCTTTACCTCTTTTTAAAATCTCAGGAGGTAACAATTCCTTCATTGCATCTTTTAAAATAAATTTTGTGTTCGTACCATTTAATTTCAGTTTACTCGGTAAAGTAGCCGTAAATTCAACGAATCTATGATCAAGAAAAGGCACGCGTGCTTCTAATGATGTCGCCATCGACATGCGATCTACTTTAAATAATATATCATCCACTAAATATGTTTTGATGTCCACATAAAGCTGGCGATTTAATTCATCTGAAGTCTGCACACCATTGAAATGATTTCGGATAAATTCAAAGGATTCTTCATAGTTGAGATTATTCCAGAAGTCCTGGGAATAAAGTCTGGTTTTATCAGCTTCCTGTAAAAAAATCATCCACCGGGTATGCGCTAAATCTTCAGGAAGCCGCATACCTTCTGTAAAACGTCTGGCTCGATTTATCAGTCCTTTTTTCTTTTCAGTTGGGGGTATCATATTTAAGAAAGGTGCAATGATACCCTGTCGCATAAATTTTGGCACGCGTTGATAAATCTGGCCAGCTTTATTCGCGAGATATGTATCATAGCCAGCAAACAATTCATCCCCGCCATCGCCTGATAATGCAACTGTAACAAATTCCCTGGCCATTTTTGAAACTAAATAAGTCGGAAATATCGAGAAATCACCGAAAGGTTCATCTAATTGACCGATTAATTTTTCCGTTAAATCAAGAGCATCCGGCTCTATCACAAATTCATGATGCTTTGTTTTAAAATGGTCGGCCACAATTTTCGCATAACTTGATTCATTATATGTAGCCTCGTTAAAGCCAATTGAAAAAGTTTCGACTGGTCTATCCATGACCTGGCTCATCAATGCAACAATTGCACTTGAATCAATACCGCCGCTTAGTAACGCACCCAGTGGTACATCGCTCATTAATCGGATTTTTACTGCATCCTGTAATAAATCTAACAATTGCTCCCGAGCTTCATTTATATTTGTTTCCTTTTCATCAAACTGCAAATCCCAATACTTTCTAACTGTCACCTTTCCATCCTGCAGTTTCAAATGGTGGCCAGGCGGGAGCTTGGCAATCTTTTGAAAAATAGACCACGGAGAAGGGATATATTCAAATGTTAAATAAATATCTAGCGCGTGGACATCGACATCCCTGGCTACATCGTGAACCTGTAAGATGGATTTCAATTCAGAGCCGAATACAAATTTTTTATTATCAATGTAATAGTAAAGAGGCTTAATACCTAATCGGTCACGCGCGATAAACAGAGAGTGTTTTTTTTGATCCCATATTGCAAACCCAAACATACCGTTTAACTTTTTGGGGCACTCCTCGCCGTACTCTTCGTACGCATGAATGATTGCTTCAGTATCTGTATGAGTTTGAAATTTGTGACCTTTCTTCTCAAGATCTTTGCGCAGTTCCAGGTGGTTATAAATCTCGCCATTGAATACGATCCATATCGAACCATCCTCATTGGCTATGGGCTGGTGGCCGGTATTCAAATCAATGATGCTTAACCTGCGCATGCCAATCCCACAACTGTCCTTTAGAACCCAACCAGAATCATCAGGACCACGATGCTGAATAACATCGCACATTCGCTGCAATTCATGTTCTGAGACAGTTCTTGCCCTGTCAAAATAGGTTACACCACAGATACCACACATGAGTCAGTTCGCCTTCAAGTTTTTATTTGATTTTCTAAATAATTATAAACTTCTTTTGTTTTGTTCAAATAGGCCTGATAACTGTAACTTTCCTCTGCGACTATTTGGGCCTTTTCTCCTATCCTTCGCCTCAATTCCGAATCCTTCAAAACATCGAGCACTCCTTTGCTAAATGCAGCCGGTGTACAGTCCGTCAAAACCGCAGCATCTTGATTTAAAACCTGGGTGTGGGTAATATGATTAGTGGCTACGATTGGCTTGCCGGAACGCATGTAGGAATAAATTTTTAACGGTGTGTTATTGCCCTCAATTCTTGGTGATACTAAAACATCAGACGCCTCAACATACCCGGGAATTTCTTCAGGGAGAACTGAACCGGTAAAAACAAAATAATCGTTAAGATTGAGCTTATTCACCTGTTCCTGATAGGTCAGAATCTGGTGGGTTTTCCCTCCTACCAGCACAAATCTTACATTTTTCTCCTTTTCGATTATTTCAGCGCTCGCCCTGATAAGCAAATCAATACCCTGATACGGCTCAAATGTGCCCGTATATAAAACTATTAAATCACCATTGGCATTTATTTTTTGCTTTATGGATAATTTATCAATGTCTGACTTGAATACTTCGCTATTGTCGGCCACATTTTCAATTAAGATATTATACATATTAGGGAAATTCAGATTAACATAATTGTATAATTCCGGACAAATAGTAATGACAGCTTTGGCGTTTTCAATTGTACGAGCTTCTAAATTCGTAAATAATTTCACCAATATCTTTGATTTGGTAAACTTAAAATTAGACAACTGCTGCGGAAGACTGGAATGCATATCATAAAGGTGTAGAGCACCAAAATTTTTTGCTAAATAATGCGCAAAAAAACCAGCTTCCTCATGGGAATGGATTAAATCATATTTACGAGCTGCCAGCATTTTTTTCGCTTTAAAATATACAAATAAATCTAAAATAATTTTAGTTTTGGACGGGCCAATGGCAATTTTTTTCACGAATGGTACTTTCGGAATCCTGTGAATTGTGACGCCATCAATATCAATATTTTCACCTAAATGATAGGTTAATAAATCAATTTTGTATCCAAATTTTGATAATGTATTCAATCTATGCAGTACACTAAACGGTGTCCCGCGGGGCTGGAAAAAAGGTTGGGGTGCAATCATTAAAATC
The DNA here is from genome assembly GCA_964539665.1 of uncultured Cytophagia bacterium. Taxonomy (GTDB): domain Bacteria; phylum Zhuqueibacterota; class Zhuqueibacteria; order Oceanimicrobiales; family Oceanimicrobiaceae; genus CAZIKB01. Next base: position 57,374 of record CAZIKB010000003.1, on the reverse strand, counting down.
TGCATTTATTAGATTTCCCTTTTAAATAAGTCATGCAAATTCGAGCCAATCTCAGGAAGGTTGAGTAGCAATCTTTACCAATATTATTTTATCCAAATTATTATTTATTGATACGATATAAATCGTCCTTAAGGTTTTTTTCTTTAGCAATATTAATGCCATTTGAACTAATATATACGCCTGGTAATCAACTCATCAATTCTATTGCGCTTATTAAGCTTTAACATTTTGATTAATATCAATTTCTCATAAATTGCGTGTGCCAAAATGAAACGTTGTTCTGAACTGACACAAAGCAAAAAAAGAGTTAGTTGGAATTATCACTTCTTTAAACAAGTATATTGGGATTGCATCGATATCCTAATTTACTTTAGTCTCCCGAACTAACTCTTCTATGAATATTGATTAGAAAAATTTCCTGAGTTTGATTGCATAATAAATATTCTCATTTGTTATAACATATATTTTATCAATTATCCTCCATTCTATTTATCTTTAGCCGACCAGCACTAAAGTCATTAAATCCTCTCTGGAGCATTTTTTGCGAATTTTAAATATTTCCTAACTCAATTAGTGTTGGTACTTCATTATTCCGCAAAGCAAGCTCCTGTAACCAGGCCTGCATAGTCAGTGCCGATTACACTGATGTGCACTTTATGCCTCCTTAAAATTCAATGAAGATTTTAGCTTGCCCCGTATCCGAATAAAACTACGAACACTGTCTTAAATACGATTTTTAAATCCAACCAAAGCGACCACTGATCAATGTACTCTAAATCCATTTCCATCCATTTTTCAAACTGGATATTATTTCTCCCGCTTACCTGCCAAATACAGGTAATTCCGGGTTTAAGGCTTAATCTTCTTCTTTGCCACAATTTATATAAATCAACTTCTACCGGCAAGGGCGGCCTGGGACCTACTATGCTCATATCCCCTTTCAAAACATTTATCAATTGTGGAATTTCATCGATGCTTAACTTTCTAAGAACTCTGCCAATTCTTGTAATTCTTGGATCATGTTTAATTTTGAATACAGGTCCATCCATTTCATTCATCTTTAACAACTCTCGCTTTTTCATCTCTGCTCCCTCGATCATGGTCCTAAATTTATAAAGTTTAAATTTTCTGCCATTTAAACCTGACCTGATTTGCTGAAACAACACAGGACCGTTGGTTGTCATCTTTATAGCCAGAATTGTTAATAAAATCACAGGCGTTAACACGATTAAAGCTACAATGGATAGAATAATGTCAAATGTACGTTTGATAAAAAGCTGCCATTGTTTAGCTGAAAAAGTTTCAAATTCCAGTAGCGGGAAGCCGCTAAAATCTGTTTGACGTACTTTTGCAATTCTAAGATTATATAAATCCATGCTAATAGCTGTGCTGATACCCTCCCGCTCGCAAGCCAATATGGCCTCATCAATTCGATGCAGCCACAATCGTGGCACCACAAATATCACGCGATCAACAACAATTCTATGTAAAATAAATGGAATATCCTGAAGTCTGCCTAATACTCGTAATCCTTCAATTTCCTTACCAAACATACCGTGTTCATCATCAATCAATCCTACAATCTTTAAACCCCAATTTGCACGAGATTTTACCACCTTAATAAATTCACAGGCCCTTTTACCTGTACCAACAACTAAGATATTAACTTGATTATATCCTTTTTTGTGGATATAATCAGACAAATGATTTAGAATTATTTTTGCCCCGGTAAGAAGAATGATCGTGAAGCAGGCATTTATTCCGATATAAAGTCGGCTTGTTTCTTTCAATTTGAAAATAAAAATCAAACTGCCTATGGCAATTGTTGCCAGAACTGCGGATTTAAGAATAATTTCTACTTCCTTCGCAATTGTCTTAGTTCGCAATTCTTTATAAGCCCCCTGGATCGCAAATAAAAACAACCAGACAGGAATACTTGAAAAGATAATAATAGAATAGTCTTGTGTGAATAATAGAAGATTTCTAAAGTTCGGTTCTCTGGCAAAGGCCATTTCTGTTAAATTAAATATATCCCTTATAAATCCACTTACAAAATAAGAGACAAAAAAAGATATAAAAACACAAAAAGCATCAATAAATTTTGATACATTACTTAGAAATACTTCTTGTTCTTTTAGCATGAAACGTTTTTAATTTTACTTTTCATTAAAGTTACAGTTATATAATTGACTTCTATTTGTAAATCGATGAAGCCATCTTTAAATACCAATCAACAAACCTTTCAACACCTGATTCAATTCCTACTTGCGGCAAATATCCAATTTCATTTTTTGCTCTCGATATATCGGCAAAAGTAATTGGGACATCTCCGGGTTGAACTGGCAATAGCTGGATAACTGGTTTTTTGTTCAGACAATTCGCAATTAAATCAATCAATTTTCGCAATTCTATTGTCTGAGATTCACCTAAGTTATAAATGTGATATGATTTACAATGCATAATGGCTTTACAAATACCGTCAACAATATCAGCAATATATGTATAATCTCGCCGGGATTTTCCGTCACCATACATGGTAATTTTATCCTGATTATATATACTTTCGGTAAATTTATAAATCGCCATATCCGGGCGCTGGCGAGGACCGTAAACTGTAAAAAATCTTAAGCAGGTTATGGGAAGTTGATACAAATGATAATATGTATAACAAATCAGTTCACCCGCTTTTTTCGTGGCCGCATAGGGTGAAATTGGCTGGTCTACCAGATCATTTTCACTAAACGGCACTTTTTTATTTTGGCCATATACGGAGGATGAAGAACCAAAAATAAATTTGTCAACCTTAAAATCTTTAGCAACTTCAAGCAAATTTGTTGTTCCCTGAACATTGACTTCCTGATATAATAACGGTTGATGGAGGGAAGGTCTGACGCCGGCTCGCGCTGCAAGATGAACAACAATATTTATTCTTGCGTCTTCAAAAACCTGCTTAAGTAATTCTACATTTAATATATCCCCCTCAATTAACGTATATCTATGCTGTTTTAAAAGAGACTCTACATTTCGTCGCTTAATTTTTATATCATAATAATCATTGAAATTATCTAAACAAATTACTTCGTATCCTGTTTGTAAAAGTACTTCGCTAAGATGTGATCCAATGAAACCTGCTCCTCCAGTGATTAGAACTTTTTGCATATATATAGTATGATTGGTTTACTTTAGTTTTGCATTATTTAATAATGATAATAACTATAACCTGGATGTGCCATATCCGAAGTAGTACCATTTAAAATAGCGCCAATTACTTTTGCAGGAACATTGGTAAATAATTCAAGTTTTTGTTTTGCCAGGTCTCTATCGGTTTTACCTGCTCGAATAACTATTACAGACGCATCAACCTGAGTACCGACAACCACGGCATCTGTGGCTGCATTTAAAGGAGGAGTATCGAAAATAATTATTTCAAATTTTCTTCTGACTTCATCTAAAAAACGCTGCATTTGATGTGAACCAAGCAACTCTGAAGGATTAGGGATTAATGAGCCGCAACTAATCAGCGACAAGTTAGGGATATGAGTTTCATTCAGAATACTGGTTAATGGCACTAAACTCGTTAAATAATTACTAAATCCAGGTTGTTTAGAAACGCCGAATGTATTGTGCAATACACCTCGCCTTAAATCACTATCAATTAATACAGTATTACTCTTTAATTGGGCCAAAGTAATTGCTAAATTAGCGGCAGTGAAGGACTTACCATCTCCCGGTTCATTACTTGTGATAACAAAGGACTGAATTCTGCCATTTTCCTTTGAAAACATTAAATTTGTTCTAAGTGAGCGATATGCCTCGCCAACAGGAGATGGAGAATAGTCATGTGTGACTAATTGTTGATCAATTTGCCTTATTTTTTCGGAGTCCTGGAAATCATAAACATCATTGAAATCTATTTGAGGAATCGTACCCAGTATAGGTAATTTTAGACACCTTTTCACATCATCAGCAGTCTTAATACTCTTATCCATAAATTCGAGAATTATAACAATGCCGGTTCCGAACATTAGTGCTGCAAGGCCTCCCAGCATGGCATTTTTCTTTTTATCCCTGTTAGTAGGTAATTCCGGAACAATTGCAGTATCCAGAATCTCAGCATCATCTGCTGTGACAGCTTCTGACAACTGAGCCTCCTGAGTTTTTGCCCTGAGGTTCATATATTGGTTTTCCAAAACCTTATTACTTCGAGTTAATTCTGCAAGCTCATATTTCTGAGTCGGCATTAACTCCAAACGGCTTCTTGATTTAGCAATTTCCTGACGAAGGATTAAAATATCATTTTGGAGAACTTGAACCTTACTTTTGGTGACAACTTCAATCTTTGCATGGAATTGATTAATTTCCTGTAAAATTTCTTTCGCTTTGTAATTTTCAGAAGAAGTTCTTGAAGCAATACTTTTCCAATCCGCTTCTAAATCTTTCAGACGTTGACGATAAACTAACATGGTAGCATCATCATTAAAAACCGCATGTCCTGCGATTTGCACCATGATATATCTACGATTTAATTCTGCCTCGTCAGCGCTACTTCCATTAGTTGCCAAACTTTCTTCTTCTTTTTTGGCTAAAAGGTCATTTAAAGTTTTTATAACTGTCTCGATATTTTCTTTACGCCTCTCTAAATTTATAACTTCAGTAAGCTGTTTACTCTGATCTGTAGTAAGATAGGTAGCATATTTTTCCTGAAAAACCTTCAAGGCTGTATCCGAATCATCCAATTGCTGTTTAACTATCCTCAATTGGTTTTCTAAATGCTGCCGACGGCTTGTTATGCTTTCGTTTTTTAAATTAGCGCTTTCTTCGATAAATATTTCAGCCAATCGATTGGTCATCTCAGCCACCAGATTTGGATCGGTATCAGATAAGTTAATTGACATGATCGTACCTGAACGGTCTACTCCTACATTGATTCGATTTTGAAAGGTTTTCACAGCTTTACGAAAAGTAGAGATTTTAAATGGAATATCAGCGGGCAATCGCAAGCCATTTTTTATTAACTTAAAAGAAAAGCCATTTAAGAAATGCATGTTTTCAGATATATCAGAAATCTTGCCCTTTTGTAAAAGTTCTTTTTGGGTAGGTTCATCATTGGTAATAATAGATAATTCATATTTTTGATCTTCGAATAATCGCAGATAATAATTTCCAGGAACTGCATCCTTTGTGGTAGAAAAATCTGCAAATATTTTGTTCCTTTGAATTATCTGATCATTTTCCAAATCAAAGCTCATAGATAAACCTAATTGCGCTACAACACGCTCTGCAAATGAACGACTCGTGAGCTCAGTTTTTCTGCTTTGTATGAACGCTCTCGGGTCTTTACCTGAAAAATTGAAACGAATTAAAGCTGTTGCTTCATATACAGGCGGCTTACTTTTCAGATATAAGGCAAAGGGCACAAAAATAATTAATGTTACCAATAGCACTACCCACCAGCGCCTGAGTAGCGCCCGGTAATATCTTCTGAAATCTATTTTTTCTTCTTCAGCTATTTCATTTTCATCTATGAAATATGATTCCATAGTTTTTCTTTCTCCAATGCGTTTTTAATTACAACTTCTTAAATTAAATCTTTTATTGCTCAATCCTTAATCTTTACTACTATAAAATATATATTCGCTAAAGTCATAGCAAATCGCAAAATTTCCAGGGCGTCGCGAACTCGAAATTCTTTCTTTCTTGGTACAAAAATTTGATCCCCGGAGTAAATTCCCATTTCTTGTAATGAATATCCCTTTTCAAATCCGCTTAGCAAATTCTTCTTAACTGTTTTACCAGCTCTTTCGATTACCATTTTCTTTAAATTACTTTCATCTTCCGGCCCTGCCCTATCTACCAATTCCCACAAGCCGGCTTCAGGCGCAGCCAGATAGGTGCCTGGACGTCTGAAAGACCCTAACATCGTCACTCTAATTAATGGATTAGTAATTATTACCGGGTCCTGGAAATAAGGGCTAAATTTTTCTTTAAGTTCTTCAGCTAATGTAATTGAATTGTAACCAACAACTTTTACATCACCAATCAGTGGAAAAAAAACATAACCCCTGCTATCTATTGGATAATCACCATTGATATCCAACATTTGATTTTTGCCATCACCAATACGCCAGGGCTGCCATATTATCAAACGAAGTGCATCGCCTTTTTTAAACGATTTTGTTTGCCACTGGGGCACAGCATTTGTATTTTGCAAAAAACTAACAAACAAAAATAGAAATATTAAAAAATATCTGACTCCTAACTTCAACCCTCCATGATTGATATTTGACTTCATAATATTCTCTCTCTTAAAGTATAATTTTAATTATTTGTTTTATTCGAAAAATCATCTTGACCGATAAAAACGATTTCTTTTCTCCTTATTTTCAAGACTTAATTTTCTTAAAATTGGATATAATTTAAAAACATTTATTTTTGTATGCCCATATTTTTCAGTTTTTAAGATCTGGGTAATTTTTATAGCACCTTTCTGAGGATCGTCAATCACGATTAATTTAATTTTTTCAGTCAACGGTAAATTTTTAGGTTCAACTTTTGTTTTTTCATAAACTAATGGAGAACTGCCATCTCCTTTAATATGTTGCACTGATCTCTTAATATTACTCGGAGAGGACTTCTCTTCCTGAGCTTTAGTTGGGGTGTAACTCCGTTTAACGCTTTTTGAAATATCCAATCCAATTGATAAATCAAAGTCGTTTATGGCTTCTTCAATTGATTCATAGTAGGTTAATATTTTATCAAACTCCAGCATTTCAAATACATCATAAACCTCTGGCGTCATTTGAACTATTTTTAAATCACCCCCTTTTTCACGTATGCCTTTTATTTCGCCTACAAATATTCCCCATCCCGCGCTACTCACATAATTTACCTGAGCCATATCAACAACGATATGATAGATTGATTTGTTAAGATTTGCAGTAATTTCACTCAGAAGGTTTGAACATGTCATCGTATCGACATATCCTTTCACGGTCAGCATCGCAACATCTCTTCTCGCACCAACCTTTCCTTGTGAAATTTCAATTCCTTCCATATTAAAAACACCTCACTTGAGGATTTAGCTATTATTTACAAATTCTATGCCAAGTGATAATTCAAATTACTATATTTCATTTCTCACGCTATATATAATATTTTCGACAAACTACTAAATTAATTCAATTAAAATTCACTTTTATTAACATTATATTAATGTGTTAGTTCGAAACAATGTACCCGAATGGAACAAACATGAACGATAACCAATTTAAAAAAAAGAAACGCATGGGAAATATATTAAATAAGTCTAATTCCACGCGTTATTAATTAAGGTAATCGAATTTTTTCAATGATCTGACTTTTTTGACGTATATTTTATTTTAATTAAAATCTAATCGATTAATGCCTGCCAACTCGAGCAGACGTCCTCGTCTATACTTAAATTGATTATTATTGAGTTTGATGAGGGCGTCCAATGGAATGGAGGAAGTACTGTTGGACAGACACTACTTATTTTTTTTTGTATTCATCAGTCTTTGATAAATTTTTACATACTGCTGAGCAGAGGTCTTCCAAGAGAAATTAAGTTTCATGGCATTCTGTGTTATTGTTGACCAAATTTCTTTTTGTTGATATATTTCCAAAGCATTTTTAATAACTTTCCTTATTTCATTTGGCTCCAACTCATTAAAAACGAATCCAGTTCCGGTAGCCGTATCCTGATTGATATTTTCAACAATTTTTACAGAATCTCTGTTATGTCTGACAATTGGGATTGTTCCGTAGGCCAGACTATATAGTTTATATAATCCACCTGGCTGGGAATTAAAAGGTATAAGAGACATATCACTACCAGCTATGATTAAATGTAATAGTGATGTGTCAAAATTAAATTCAAGTCCTACTTTTTTTTGATATTTCTTCTGGAGTTCCTTTATTCTTTTTTGGTAATTCTTTTCACATGATGCCATAATTATAAGTTGAAAATCCAATTTCAGGATAGGTTCAATTGTTGCTAAAAATAAATCTATTTCATTATCACCTGTAAAGTCGAATATCGTGCCAATTACTGCGGATTTCTCATCCACTTTCAATCCAAATCTGTTTAACAGTTCTTCTTTGTTTCTATATTTATCAGAATAATCTCGCTTACTATAATTGAACGGTATCAGTCTATCGTTTTCTGGATTCCACACTTGCTCATCAATTCCATTAGAAATAGGACAGATATCTTTTTTTCTTGTATCTAATATGTCTTGAAATCCAAATCTGCCTTCAGGTTTTTTGGGGGACACATTAAAACTCTTTTCTATTTTTGCGTTTAATAAATCTGCGTTTTCTAAACCAACTTTGAGGAAATTGATATGAACATTATTCTCTATTTGATTATCTGAAACAAATAAAGATTTATGAAAACCTGCTTTTTGGATAACTGAGACATCAAAACATCCTTGTCGTGCAAAATTGTGGACAGACAATAAAGTCCTTGTATTTTTAAAAAAAGGATCTTCACTGTAGGTGGTCTTTAGTAAAGTAGGTATTATTGCTGTTTGCCAGTCATTACAATGAATTATATCAGGTTGCCAATGGAGTAATTTTAACGTCTCCAAACACCCGATAGAAAAAAAGAGGTATCGCTCGGCGTTATCTTTGAATTCTTTGCCCGTCTTATTGTCAAGGTATAAATCATCCCTGTCGAAGTAAAATTTATTATCTAAAAAATAAATTTGAACTTTTGAGTCAGGGATGAATGCCGATTTTGCATTCGCGCCAAAGACTTCATCACCAATTTTTATTTCAAGACCCTGAAGACGAATAACGTCTCGCAGGATATATTTTCTTTCATTGACTATTTTATAGTTTGGCATCATAAGCCGTACTTCGTGACCTAAATTTTTTAAATATTTAGGTAGTGCACCTGAAACATCCCCTAACTCCCCCGCCCGGGTAAAAGGTGACACCTCGGAAGCGACGTAAAATATTTTAAGTTTATTCTTCATATTTAAATAATTAATACTTTTCAAATAATTTTCATGCGATATTAATCGACATTTTTTAAATTTTCCGCAGCAAGCTCAGGTGGAACAGGATTAATATAAAATCCTGAACCCCATTCAAATCCTGCAATTTTAGTTAACTTTGGAATAATCTCAATATGCCAGTGATATTCTAAAAATTCAGGCTCCTGCACAGGAGAATTATGTAACATAAAATTATAAGGTGGATATCCTAATACGTTGTTCATTCGAGTTAAAATTTCTTTTAGTACAATGCCTAACTCACTATACAGGACATCGGGCATATTTTCGAAATGTGAATAATGCTGTTTTGGTAAAATCCAGGTCTCAAATGGAAAACGCGGTGCAAATGGTTCAATGACAATATATGAATTGGATGATGATACAATTCGACTTTGAGATTTTAATTCTTGCCGAATTATATCGCAAAAGATACATCTTTCTTTGTAATCGTAGAATCGTTTGCTTCCTTCTAATTCTTCGGCAACTCTTTTAGGAATAATCGGAGTTGCAATTAGTTGAGAATGCGTATGTTCTAAAGACGCCCCTGCTGCAACACCATGATTTTTGAAAATCAAAATATATTTGAATCTTATGTCCCGTTTTAAATCAATAGTTCTATCTCGAAATATTAAAATTACATTGAGTAAATTTTCTTCACTGAGTTCCGCTAAATCTAAAGCATGATTGGGCGTTTCAATAACAACTTCATGAGCTCCTACCCCATTCATCATATCATAATTCCCTTCACCTTTACGGTAAAGTTCGCCCTCAATGTGAAGCGCTGGGAATTTATTAGGTACAACTCTAATATTCCATCCCGGTACATTTTTTTCATCACTGATAGGCCTGATAGCCATTATTTCTGGTGGGGTTTTATCCTCATTACCAGGGCAAAAAGGACAAAATCCTCCTCCTTTTATTTTAGTTTCGCTTGCCCAATCTGAAGGGCGCTTTCCCCGTTCAGTTGAAATTATTACCCATCGGCCGACGATTGGATCCTTGCGCAATTCTGACATAATGATAATATAACCTCGGATCTACAAAAATTAATCTTTAAATATATTGTTTTTTTATCAGAAAGTCAAGCAAAAGGAAATACTTGACATAACATTGTCAGTTAGAACGGAGGCTTTATTTTTAGCCTTCGATCAGTATGAAGTGAGCTTATATTATGAGATAGCCTGAAGGTGGCGGAGTCGAATCATCACGAAGCCAGGGTGACCAGTTAACTGACATGTTACTACCTGAAGCCTAGAAGTCACAAAGAAAAATTCCTGCCAAATTAATTTGACTTTATTCATTATGGCACTTACCAAAGAAAAAGGATGGTAAAAAAACCACCCTTTAAATGATTTAAATATAAATGAATTTTGTTAACAAGCAGGATACTTGCAACTAAACAGTCGTATCACCCGCTCATTTTATTGATTTTGATTTATAATCTTCCTAAATACCTTTGAGCTATTGATATATATTCACTATCAGGATAATTTGACATAAGTCTTTCTAATTCAGCGCGGGCTTGTTGTTTGTCACCTAATTTGAGATAGCAAAGTCCGAGTTTTAACTGCGTATCATCATTTTTATTTGAGTTTGGAAATGAAAACACCTTCTCAAACTCAGTAATAGCTTGATTATAATTGACAAGGCCATAATAGCATTCACCAATCCAATATTGGCAATTATCAGAAAGTGAATTATTGGGATCACTTAAAAGTAACTCACTGTAAATTGTTAAAGCGCCTTGATAATTCCGTGCTTTAAATTGTTCAAAGGCATAGTCGTATCGAGATTTAAATTCTGAAGAAAGCCTTCCACTTTTAACTCTTGGTTTTATTGTAGTTGCAGGTCTGGAGGGCAATTTGGTTTTGGTTTCTAGTTCAGTAATTTGCGATTCTTTTTGGGTTAGTTCGGTTCTAAGTTCGGTTATCTCTCTATCTTTGCCTAAAAGCTCTTGCTCTAACTCGTTTACCCCTTTCTCTGATGCATTTTTTTCCGCCTCATTTGTAAGGTTAGTAAATTCACGTTGTTGGGGCCTATTTTCCGCGGGAGTGATCCCTAACAATCTTAATACCTCTGATTCCTCAGAACCTTTCCCCGCTACACTATCTTCTCCCAATAGTTCATCAAGATTAATCTCTTCTCCTTCCATATTTGAAGTTTGCCGAGAAGCGCCACAGCCCCATACCATAAAACCCAATAATAATAAGACTATTGTGAGAATACTTAATTTATGACACTTTTGTAAATTCAATTTGGTACTCATGCTTACCTCCTGCAATGCTACCATTTAAATTTAAATAACTATTGATTTTGTTTTCTTAATATGAGATAAGATGCTGTACCTATTGTTGCAGATCCGATTGTACCTCCTATTATTCTCCATATTTTTCCGCTCGGTGAGACGTTTACTCTGATGGGCTTACTCGGCAATCCAGCAAATCCGATTCCACTTAAAGTTTCATCAACAGCAACCACACTATATTCAATTCCTTGCGTTGTAACAGAATATCCAGGGATATCACCGTGAAACAAATTTCCACCACTCTCCTCCATTCGAGTCACATTCCAGTTTGGTGTTCCAATTGGGCGATATAAAATAGCTACAACTCTTAAATCAATATTTGAATACACAAAGGCTTTGATCGGTATATCTCTGCCTGACTCCGCTTCTGTCATTAAATGATGAATAACAATTGGTGATGATGAACTCTGGTCACTTTCAAATGTCAAATCACTTGCATATTGCGCTATTGGATTGGGATTCTTTTCTGGAATACCGTCATGATCTAAATATCCATCCTTATCTTCAGCAATTTCCGGCATCAAGTCGAATTCGTCTGGTATTTGGTCTTTATCTCTGTCATTTCGGTTATTGCTAAAATAATAAGTAAAACCGGCATGCACATCCAAAACCTGGTCTGTTTCGTCGCCTGTCCAACGCTGATCAAATGCATCAGTTAATGAGTAACGAAATGTGGCCCCTAAATTAATTGCGAAATTTTGCGAGACATTAAATTCAATGCCACCGCCCGTTTTTATAAATGAATCAATACCATCCTGTTTTTTCCCGTTGTAGTTAATCGTTGTATCTTCCGCTGTCGCATTCCAGTAAACTCCGCCGCCCCCCACAAATATATATGGATTAATTTTTTTTGATGGTAAAAAGTTAAAAATAGCGCTAAGTTCCCCAGGTATAATTTGCGTTTTAAAGTTAGTGTAAATAGTAGCAGGATCATTAGGAACAGTGTGCTGGTTGCCAAGATTTAGCGATGAATACCCAATCTCTCCACATATAGCAAGATAAGGAAGCGGTAAAACTTTTAAATGGCCTGATATTAAAGGACTTAGCTTTATATTATTTATGTCTCCCTCCAAACGGCTCACTCCAGAATTTATTCCAATTCCAAACCGCCAGTCTCTACCGAAAGCTTGATTTGTGTCTGTTACGGACAACGTAAACAAAAGTATAAAATTGAACAGATGACTCACTTTCATTATATAACCTCAAAAATATGAGTAATTAAACAACTGTTAAAGTTATTAAAATGTTAATTAAAAGTCAAGACTAATTTTTAAATATATTCAAAGCGCTTTCTTGATGCATTTAACATCAGCCCGATAAAAATTAGGCTGCTAAGAAGAGATGAACCCCCATAACTTAAAAATGGTAAAGGCAATCCTGTAACAGGCATGATTCCGACTGTCATGCCTACATTAACAGTTATTTGAAATAATAGTATGATTATGCCGCCAAAGACTAAGAGACTTGTGAATCTACTCTTTACCGTGGCTGCTATATTTATCCCTTTAATAATTAAATATAAATACAACGATAGTATTATAAATGCACCAATAAATCCGAACTCTTCACCAATGACACAGAATATAAAATCAGTATGTTGTTCTGGCAGAAATCTAAGATGAGTTTGAGTGCCCTGTAAAAATCCCTTGCCTAAAAAACCACCGGAACCAATAGCAACTTTCGATTGTAATACCTGATAGCCCAAACCATGAGGATCAGAGACTATTCCCAGAAATGTAAGAATTCTGTTCTTTTGATATACTTTTAATATGTTCCAGAATCTTGGTGTTAATATTCCAACTCCTATATTTATCAGAAAATTTACCAAGAAAAAACGGAATCCTCTCTGGAATGAAAACAAAATTAAACTGATTACTAACATGGCAATAAGAAATGAATAGTAATTAAATGCACATATCAAACTCACGAGTGGCGCCAATAATACAAATAAAACCACTGGAGAAAGACCTGCCCAGTGCATAATCGGTAAAATCAATGCTAAAAAAACCAAAGCAGAGCCTAAATCTGGCTGCCGCATGGTTAATATTAACGGGATAAACACAATACTAAAAGCAACCAGGATATCTCTGATATTTTCTAAATTTCTGTTGTCCTTACTTAAATATTTAGCAAGGGCTAGAGCGACTCCTATTTTGGCAAATTCAGCCGGCTGTATCCAAAAGGGACCAATTGGCAACCACCGTCTGGTCCCACTCCCCTTACCAAAAATTATAACCAGAAATAACAAAAAAATGAATACTAAATATGCTGGATAAGCATATTTAGAAAAGAATCTCATCGGTATAAAAGTTGACGCGGTTAATAATAACAGACCAACAGTCACCCACATCAACTGCTTCTTAAAATTTAAAAGACCTGTTTGAGATTCACTGCCATGTGTTGCACTGTAAATAGCTATCAGACCACAGATTATTAGCACAATCACCGCTGCTAATAATCCAAAATCTAAATGGCGAATTAATTTATTCTCACGAAGCATCATGTCCAAATGAATATTTTAATTAGATGCAATTTTTTGATCATCGAAGTAAATTGATAAAATGCCCCTGGAAATCGGCGCCGCCTTTGCTCCACCTGAACCACCATTTTCCAATAAAATACATAAAGCAATTGTTGGATTTTCCTTAGGAGCAAATCCTATGAACCAGGCATGATCTTCTCCATGTGGATTTTGAGCCGTGCCAGTTTTTCCGCAAACTTCAATACCCGGCATTCTGGTTGCTTTAGCCGTACCTTTTACGCCATTAACAACTAAAGACATTCCCTCTTTTATTTTCTGATATGTACTTTTTGATACTTCTCTAATTATGATCGAATCGATTTTGGATTCAGTGGTTTGATTTGATATCGGGTCTACAATGTTTTTAATCAGGTGAGGTTGAAATGCAACACCTTCATTGCCTACTATCATGGCAAAGTACGCCATTTGCAAAGGCGTTGTTAACAAATCACCTTGACCAACCGACAGGTTCAAAAGCAATCCTTTAGTCCAACCTCTCTCTCCGTATTTATTATTAAAATATTCTACATCGGGAACGATACCATCGCTTTCATTAGGCAAATCAATATTAGTAACTCTTCCAAACTGAAATATATTTGCATATTTTGACCAACTTTCCAGGCCAACTTCCAAGCCTTTAGTGTAAAAATAAACATTGCATGATTGTTCAATTGCTTCTAAAAAATTAACAGCTCCATGCCCTCCTTTTTTCCAACATGCAAAATTGCGTCTGCCGAGACGGTAGAAACCAGCACAAAATATTTTTTGCTCCGGGTTGATTTTTCCTGTTTCCAATCCAGCAGCAGCAAGTACTAATTTAAAAGTTGAGCCTGGCGGATACAGACTCTTGCAAACCCGATTATATAAAGGTTTGTCTTCATTATTCACCAATTGATTCCAGACTTTTAGAGTCATTGGATTTGAAAAGATCTCTGGATCGTAGTCCGGTTTACTCAATAGAGCCAAAATTTCACCATTTCTTGGATCCAGTACTACTGCCGCACCTTTTTTATCCTCCATGACAGATTCTAAATACCGCTGTATCTTAGCATGAAAAGTTAAATACAGGTTCATTCCAGGTCGTTGCAATTCGCCAGACCGTTCAGGCAGATCTCTCACTTCCCGACCTAAGACATCAACTTCAACATATTTTACACCGGATTTTCCCCTCAAATATTTTTCATATTGCAACTCTAATCCACTTTTCCCAATTAGATCGCCTGATCTATAATCATAATCTCGGTATTCTACTAGTTCATTAGAGGTTATTTCACTAAGATAACCAAAAATCAATGGCGCTTTTACACCACCGGGGTAATACCTTTTGGCTTCGAGAGTATAAAAAACACCCGGTAAGTCCAGCCGGTATTCCTCAATATTACTTAAAATTTTAAATTCTACCTGTCTTTTAATTTTAACCGGTGTAAAATTGCCGATTCTGTCTTTATTAATTTTTTGCTTCAGAGATACAGGCGTCTGACTAAGTATTGAAGATAAAAGACTAACAGAACTATCAGATTTTAAAAATTCATAAGGCACAACTGAAACAGCATAAGCAGGACGATTATCAACGAGTATTTCACCAAAACGATCATAAATAATACCACGAAGGGGATCAATCACAATTTCCCGAATTCTGTTTTTTTCCGATTCATGAAAATATTTATCCCAATTATAGAGCTGCAGTTGCGCAAACCTGAAGAGTAACAATACAAATATGGCAACTGAAACACATTTATAGAATAATTTTAATGAACCTTCTTTCATCTGTTACAAACGCAGTTAAATAATTATTGGTAACTCTTCAATGAACTTTTGGTTTTAGTAAATGAATTATTATCATAAAGATAAATGTATAAATTGTAGTGGGAAAGACATGTTTGAATATATTATTCCAAAATCCTATATTCGTACCTAGTGAAATAACACTGAAATAAATAAGGTCATGAATTAATATTACAATTAATAGTAAACCGATGATTCTACCAAATTGCCTTTCAAGTTGCTCTCTTACCATAAATCCCGCAGCATAAGCAGCTATAGATTTTGTTAATGACGAAAGACCAATAAATCCTGTGCCAAAAATATCAAACAATAAACCAGCAATACATCCAACAACAACACCCCATATCCTGCCTTTTTGAAATGCGATAAAAATTACCAGAATTAAAATGAAATCTGGCGAAATAGTTTTAATTGAAAATAAAGGGGCAATGGTTAGTTGTAGTAATATTGAAATTATTAAAAGGAACAGATATAGGAAGATGTACATTTAGAATTAAGAGACCCAGATTTATTGAGGTTTTATTACAAACACCTCTTCCAATTTTGAAAAATCAACTACCGGGTGAACTGATATATTCATAAACATATTTTGAATTTTTTCTGTGCTATGGCTTACAAATCCAATTTTCAGCCCTGCTGGAAATATTGTACTATATCCAGAAGTAACCACAACATCACCTAACTTAACATCGCTCCTTTTTTGAACCTCAGCAAATATTACTTGATTGCCGTCTTGCCATTTGATAATTCCAGTCGCCCGACTCCGTTGAATCATGGCGCCGACTCTAAAATTTCGATCCAATAGAAGTTGAGAAGTAGAGTGACGCTCACCAACGTTAAATAATTTGCCAACAAGTCCTTGTGCAGTCACGACAGCCATATTTTTCTTCAGGTCATCGTCAAGACCGGCATCTAAAATTATTGAATTAATAAATCCGTTACTCCCCTTTCCGATTACCTTTGCCGGGACTAATTCCAATTGGCTGTCGGACTTAAATTCCAGCATCTGTCTTAATCGCAAATTCTCGATTCCTGCCTCTTTTAACCTGCTGCTTTCAAGCATTAACTCAGCATTTTTTTGTCTTAGCCATTCATTTTCCTCATAAATAGCATTTAATCTTTTCAATATTGATATTTTTTCTAAAATAACACCATAGCCATCCAGCGTTAAAGTTTTGATGGCTTGTATTTGACGTCCTTCATTTGAAAAAATTAAACTAATTGAGAAAATCAATGCCGCTAATAATGTCAGATATTCTTTCTTTTTAATAAACCATTCATTAACTACGCGCATTTCAATATCTTCTAATATTGCTTAAAACCTTTTGGAAATCATTTAAATTGTCAAAAATTTTCCCTGTTCCTAAAACTACACATGTTAAAGGATCGTCAGCCACAATAATTGGTAATTCAGTTTCTATACGCAGTCTTTCATCCAATCCTTTTAGTAAAGCGCCGCCTCCGGTCAAAACAATTCCCCTGTCTAATATATCCGACGATAATTCCGGAGGAGTCCTCTCCAGGCAAAGTTTAACAGCATCAACAATATATCCAACAGATTCTGCTATTGATTCCTGAATTTCCTTTGATTGAACTCGGACGGTTTTTGGAATGCCGTCTATTAAGTTTCTTCCCTTTACTAATTTAACTTCATCAGATTCAAAAGGTGCAGCAGAGCCCATGGTAATTTTGATGGCTTCTGCGGTATTTTCCCCAATCAACAAATTGTAGTTTTTTTTAAAATATTGCAAAATAGATTCATTCATCTCGTCGCCGCCAATTCGAATGGAAATATCAGTCACAATACCTGACATCGATATAACTGCAATTTCAGTGGTTCCGCCGCCAATGTCAATTACCATACTTCCAATAGGTTCATTAATTGGTAGGTTTACTCCAATAGCTGCGGCCATGGGTTCCTGTATGAGGTAAATTTCACGTCCACCAGCGTGTTCCGCGGAGTCGCGTACAGCTCTCCTTTCTACTTCCGTGATACCTGAAGGTATGCATACTGCAATCCGGGGGCGAATAAAACGATTGGTCTGTACTTTTTTTATAAAAAAGCGTATCATTTTTTCAGCAAGATCAAAATCAGCAATAACGCCATCTTTTAATGGCCTTACAGTGATTAAATCTTCAGGAGTCCTTCCCATCATTGTTTTAGCTTCACTGCCATAGGCAAGAATTTGTTGATTGCTTCTGTGAACTGCAACAATTGAGGGCTCATTAATTAAAATTCCCCGACCTTTAATATAAACAAGCGTATTAGCTGTTCCTAAATCTATTGCAATATCATTTGCAAAAAATTTACTCCAAAAAGACTGTGAATTTGGTTTCATAATTATACATTCATTCCTAAATTAAATATTATATTCCCTTAAAATATTTTATTCATTAAATATGGTTTTATCATTTAATGACGAAAATGCCTGATATTTGTAAATACCATCGTAATATCGTGTTCATCTGCCGCTTTAATGACCTCCTCATCTCGAATCGAACCGCCTGGTTGAATGATGGCTCTGGCGCCGGCTTTTGCCGCAACATCAACTCCATCTCGAAAAGGATAAAATGCATCTGATGCTACTGCTGTACCTTCAAGTAGAAGGCCGAGACGTTTTGCTTTTTCAATCGCTATTTGCGTCGAATCAACGCGAGACATCTGACCGGCTCCAATACCAATCGTTCTATCTTTTGAGGTAAAAACAATCGCGTTCGATTTTACCCACTTCGCTACTTGCCATCCTAATTTCATGGCATCCCATTCTTCGGCATTAGGTTGTCGTGTCGTTACTACACTAAGATTTATATCGTTTAATTTAAAGAAATCTTGATCCTGTAATAGAATACCGCCCTGCACTTTTTTAATATCAAGCTCTTGTTTTGTAGATTTTGTTATATCCGGGCATTCGAGGATTCGCAAATTCTTTTTGGATTGAAGCGTTTTTAATGCATCGGATTCGAATCCCGGCGCTATTATGGCTTCTGTAAATATTTCTGAAATAGCTCTTGCCGCATCAGCATCGACAATTCGATTCACACCAACAATGCCACCAAATGCAGAAACCGGATCAGTTGCTTTTGCATTCAGATAGGCTTCCGAAATATTTTGAGCAATGCACAAACCACAAGGATTTGTATGCTTTATAATTACAGCACAGGGCATTTGAAACTCTTGAACTATGCCTAATGCGGTATCCAGGTCAAGAATGTTATTAAAAGAAAGCTCTTTACCATGCAATTGTTTGGCAGCATTCAGTCCAAATATTTCATTTCCAATCTCTCGGTACCAGGCAGCATGTTGATGAGGATTCTCTCCATATCGCAGATCCTGTACTTTTTCAAACTGAAATTGAAATCTGTCGGGAAAAGTCGTACCAGATGCTGTCTCAGTTGATAAATAAGTATTTATTTTTGAGTCATAGCTGGAAGACTGTGCAAATGCTTCACACGCTAAAATTCTACGCGTTTCCAGGGAAATTTCGCCCTTGGTACTTTTAATTTCATTTAGTACTTTTTCATATTGCCCGGGCAAAGTTACAACAGCAACATTTATAAAATTTTTAGCGGCTGCCCGGATTAACGTGCAACCGCCAATATCTATATTTTCCAAGGCATCTGATAAAGAACAGTCTTTATTTCTAATAATTTCTTCAAATGGGTACAGATTAACCACAACGAGATCAATTAAACCAATCCCATGCAATTCAGTTTCCTTTATTTGTGAATCGCTGTCCCGCAGGGCTAATATTCCTCCAATAATTTTCGGATGCAATGTTTTAACACGGCCATTTAATATCTCAGGAAAGGCCGTAATATCTGATATTGTGCAAGTTTTTATGCCATTTTCATTTAAGTGTCTGGCTGTTCCACCCGTGGAAATAATTTCGACGCCCAGGTCTGATAAAAGCCTTGCGAAATCAACTATGCCGGTTTTATCAAAAACACTAATAAGCGCCCTTTTAACTTTGGGCATAATTTTCCTCCCTTATTTTACATTCGTAGACTTTGGCTAAATACGTCTATTCATCGGATGACCACGAACTATCCGATGAGTTTTGACCTTTGCTAAAAACACCCCGAAACTGGCCTGTTTGAATCCCAAATAAACGCTCCCTTCTATAAAAAGGTCAGCGTTTTACTTTTGTTCATTATTAATAATGTAACTTTCTTTATACAGCCCAAAGTAAAAAATAGGAAAAAAATGATATTTGCAAATATATTTTATATTGATTTGACAAATACTTTTCGTCCTTGAATTATTACACGATTTTCTGCAAATAGTTGAATGGCCACCGCATAGATTTTATGTTCCTGTTCTAATACTCTTGCCGCCAAAGTTTCCACAGTATCATCTTGTTGAACAGGTACACATCTTTGCAAAACAGGTGCACCTGTATCATACTCCTCATCAACTAAATGCACAGTTACACCGGTAACTTTGCAACCATAATCCAAAACGGCTTGATGAACTTTGCGGCCATACATCCCTGTACCGCCGAATGAAGGAAGAAGGGCAGGATGAATATTTAATATTCGATTTTTGTATGTTTGAACTAATCGGGAGCTGAGTCTTTTTAAGTAACCTGCAAGCGCAATCAATTCTACTTTGTGATCTTTTAATGCATTTAAAAAAGCCTGATCTAATTCATCTACAGAAGTAAAATTTTCAAGCGCCAAATACTGGGCTGGTATCTTGTGATTTCTGGCAATTTCTAAAGCGCCGGCATCGGACTTATTACTGATGACCAAAACAATCCTGGCATTAAGCTTACCTTGATCTATGGCTTCTTGTATTGCCGCGAGATTAGAGCCTGTCCCTGATGCAAAAACACTTATTCTTAAAGGATTCATTTTTTTTATTTCAGTCCTTAAATAACAGGATTATCTAAAAGCTCTACAATTTGATTATCAGAATCTAATAAAATTGGGACGCCAATTGGCATGGTATATTTTACATCGATATGACCATAAGGGATACCTGCTAAAATTGGAATATTAATATCAGTTGTTAAGTCCTGAATGATTTGTTCGATTGTTAAACTTGGCGCGTCAGACTCTGGCGCACAATCAACAAATTGCCCCAAAATTATTCCGTTTACCTGATTTAGAATACCTGACAATTTCAATTGCGTTAGATAACGGTCAATTCGATACGGTTCTTCTCCAATTTCTTCACTCAATAAAATGGCGTCCGTAAAATCAGGTAAATACGGAGTCCCCATCAATGAACAAATAAGCGAAAGACATCCACCTAATAATCGACCTTCTGCCCGGCCGCTTTTCAGGCACTTCAGCGAATTATCTCGTCCATTTAACTCCATTGCTGGTGCGGAACCAGACATCATACTCCAAAAATGCTCTTCGGTAAAAGGTTCAATTCCCTTCCCCATTTCAACAGCGGCCATCGGGCCAGAAAAAGTAACCACGCCTGTCTTTGCATAAATCGCTAATTGGAGAGCCGTGATGTCGCTGTAACCAACAAATATTTTAGGATTTTTTCTTATTAAATCATAATTAATCATATCAAGCAGTCTGGGTGTACCATAACCACCACGTGTACAAAAAATAGCCTGTACTTCCGGATCGGCAAACATTTGATTTATATCACTAGCGCGATCTAAATCTTTTCCAGCTAAATATCCATATTCATCATTCAGATGTTTGCCTAATTTTACATTGTATCCAATCTGTTTCAGATATTTTATTCCGTTATTAAGCCTTTCTTGAATCATAGGGCTTCCTGGTCCCACAATTCCAATGGTATCGCCTTTTTTTATCTTCTCAGGTTTTATAAGCAATCGATTTACTCTCCTCCATTTATCAATGCAAATAGAAAATTAATTCAAAAATGCATCTCATCATTAAGAACATCGTACACATCAGGATAATTGTCAATTCGATATTCTCCCACTCTATAAACGAAATAAAATATACGCCTTATATCAGAATAGTGCCATTTTATAGGAGGTCTGTATCGAGATGTCCTGTCATCATAAAGGTTATAATTAAATGGTTTTTCAATATAATCAGGGCTTCCCAACATCACAAACACTCTTCCCATATCTGTTTTCCAGCCTTCATTGGCGCTTTCAATATTCTTATTAACATACTCAATCCGCCTGTAATATTCTTCTAAATATTCATTATGAGGTGTGCCCGGAGTAGGATCACGCTTATCCCAAAATTTTTTAAATCCTTCAATCTGTTCCTCCCCCTCAGATTTTTTCAGTTTTTTCAGCTCATCCCCTTTCGCGATATAAAGTAATTTTTCAATAGCATCTTCAATGTCAGAAAAATCGAAATATGGATTTACCCGATAAAAACTTATAGGCATCCTTTCCACTGCCAAAGATTTCTCACCAATGCTGATGGTGATTTTAGCAAGGTTACTTCCAAGTACTTTTTCATGATGCTCAATGTTAATATTTATTGGCGTAATTCTGCCCTTACTGACAATCCAATCCTCGTTACTAAACTTTACTTCTTTCAGCTCATTAAGGATAGCAAAATTTATTTTTATGCTATCTTTTTCAGGAACATTGTATATTTCAAAAAAGGCTTTTGTTGTCGATTCTGCATTTTCTTCAACATTTAAAGAATCTAATAAAATTAAATCGCTTACAAGTAATTCTGTGGCAGAATAATCACGCAATGTAAAAGTGCCCTCCTGATAACTTGTTCGTCTGGTCTCCAGATCTTTAAGTCCAATTTTAAAGGAATAAGCAGCAGGCGATAAATCCAGGCTTAGCTGCGACACATGCAACAAATCCAAAGAATTAACATCATCAAAATTCTGGGCGTAAACACGGTAAACTTTCTTTTTGCTGTCGATTTCTAAACCAGAGGAATCAGTAATTACTACTGAAATTTCATAATCAGCCTGGAATGTTTTGCCTTTTGATTTAATAAACTGAAGCTCATCATTGACTACCTTAACTAAAATTATAAAACGGCTTTGCTCAATAAAATCAGATGCCATGCTTGCCAAAGCCACTTCATAGTGTGCAGCATCCTGTGGTTGCTCAATTTTGTTGAAATTATACCAGCGTCTATCCTGTGCAAAGAGACTACCATAACTTATTACTACAATAGAAAAAAAACAATAAAATGTTTTACTTAACATAATTCTACCTTCATTTCACAATTTCATAAAATGTTTGGAGATTTTCTAATCTATACTCTCCAAATCCGTTTTCATCTAAAAAAAGTAGTTTACGATTGTATTTGTAATAATCCCATATTTCAGAGGCTTTTACAGATCTTTGAGAAATACCAGTAATTCTTTGCTCATATGGCGTTCTATCGATAGCATCTGGTAAACCTATTTTAATATAAACCCACCCCATATCTGTTTTCCACCCTTCTTTATTGAGACCAAAAAAGTTATCGTTAGCATATTGAATTCTCTGGTAATACTCATCGCGCAACTCATTATCATAAGTTTCAGGGGTCGGATCAAGACTTTTCCAGAATTTTACATATTCCTTGTACTGTTTATTTTTATCAGCAATTTTAAGCTTATTTAAATCCTTCGTCGAGATTAAATATTTTAAAACTTCAATAGCCTCATCAAGACTGGTTAATGATTTCGGTAATTCTTCCCAATACCAATTAAAAGGTCTTTCAAGATTAACTTTTAAGCCATTGTTGGTTAAATGAACCTGAGTTGAATATCTTCCATGTTGTAAATTGTCCACGGGAATTTCCAAAACACTTTTAGTTATCGCGCCTCTACTCCTAAGCCAATATTTTTCTGCCAAAATGACTTTATTTTCCGCATTTACAATTTCATACTCGATCTGGACACTATCTAAATCAGGAATATTATATACTTCAAAATATGCATATAAGTTAGAATCTTCATATCTTAATCCTGAAACTTTTGGATTAAGTTCATAATTGCCATCTTCATTTTCATACAGATAATCTAAATATATTATATCACTTGTTACCATCGTTTGCGTTGCATAATTTCTTAAAATAATGGATTGCTCCTGTTGCCCCATTTTAAGTGTTTCTAAGTCCTTTAACTCAATGATGACTTTATACTCTCCAGGTGGCAAATTGAACGTTACTTTACTTAATTTGGAAAGCCTGGTTGAATTTATTTCATCTATGTTATTCGTGAGAACTTCTTCTTGCCAGACTTTTCTGTCAACCTGTTTATCAAATTTATCATAAAATATTACAGATATCTCATATACAGCACGAAAATCATCAATGTCTGTTTTCAAAAACTGGAGTTCATCATAATTAGTTTTTACAAACAAATCTAATCGACTTAAATTTGAATCCTTAGAGATCAAGTTAATAATATCGGAATCATACTCTGGTGCATCATCAGATGGATTTGAGAGTGAAGTAGTGATACAAAATGAATTGTTAGTTATTGATATAAATAAAGCGATTATACTTGTAATTAAAAAGTGTTTCGTGCCATTATATAATCTAATCATTTTAACTCCTCCAAAAAACAAAACCTGCTCATGTAGAATATATAATATACTATAATTTACTAAAGTAATTCCCCTTTCAAATCATACTCCTGGCAATCGGTAATTTTTATTGTGTAAAACTCACCAATGTTTACTTTTTTATCAATATAAACGACATTATCAATTTCAGGGCAATCCTTTGAAGTTCTTCCCACGTAAGTATCTGATTCTGAATTGTAAGCATCTATTAGCACCTCTTGAGAGGTTCCAATTAAGGTCTGGTTGATTTCAAAGGAAATTTGGTTTTGAATGTCATTTAGCTCAGCCAATCTTTCCTGCTTAATGTGGTCCGTTACTTGATCAGGGAAATTGTATGCTGGTGTGTTCTCTTCCCGCGAGTAACCAAATAAGCCTAATCTTTCAAATCGCGCTTGTTCTAAGAACTCTACCAATTCCTGATGATCCCTTTCAGTTTCGCCAGGAAATCCTACTAATAGCGTTGACCGAATAGCTATATCAGATGCCCTGGTTCTGAGCTTATTAATAATCCTTTCAACATCCCGCCGTTTTACTTTTCGAGCCATTAATTTCAGCATTCTATCCGAAATATGCTGAATGGGAAAGTCGATATATTTTATTATACTATTCTTTTCGGATATAATTTCAATTAAATCATCGGAAAAATGTGCCGGGTATGTATAAAGCAGACGAATCCACTTAAATTCCTTAATTTGAGCAAGCCTTTCAAGCAATGGTACCAAGTGTTTTTTGCCATCCAGATCCTGGCCATAAATGGTAGAATCCTGCGCAATGATTATCAATTCCTTAACACCATTCGCTGCTAATATCTGAGCCTCCTCCACAACGGCTTCAATCGGGCGGCTTTTGAATTTTCCCCGAATTTCAGGAATAGAGCAAAAAGTGCACGGATTTTCACATCCCTCAGAAATTTTTAAATATGCATAATGGCTGGGCGTGGAAAGTACTCTTTCACCAAGTAATTCTCGCTTTAAATCTAATGTCTTGAGCAATTTTTTTAAAACAAAAATTATGTCCCGATTACCGTAGAATCCATCGACTTCAGGTATCTCTTTTGTCAGCTCATCCTGATAACGTTGGGACAGACAGCCCGTCACGAATACCCGCCTGCATGGGCCATTTTTTTTCAATTCAGTTGCCTGTAAAATTGTCTCAATTGATTCCTCTTTCGCTGCCTGAATAAAACCACATGTGTTTAAAATTATGGTTTCCGCTTCCAATGGATTTTCTACAATATCAACCCCTTCTCCCTTTAAACCTCCCAAAAGCACTTCGGAGTCTACTAAATTTTTGGGGCATCCCAATGTGGTTAAGTGGATTTTCATGCAAAAAGCGCCTCAACAAAAGTTTCATGGTCAAATGGCTTCAAATCATCCATAGACTCGCCAAGGCCGATAAAACGAATCGGAAGTTTTAATTGTTCCTGAATACCGAATACCATTCCCCCTTTTGCAGTACCATCCAGTTTTGTAATCACAAAGCCAGTCACATCAACCGTTTCTTTAAACTGTTTAGCCTGAATTAAGGCATTTTGACCAGTTGAACCATCCAATACCAGTAATACTTCATGAGGGGCATTTTCCATGGCCTTACCCAGCACTCGTGAAATCTTTTTTAGCTCTTCCATTAAATTGACTTTGGTATGCAAACGCCCGGCGGTATCAATAATTAAAAAATCCATATCTCGAGCCTGGGCTGCTTTCAATGCATCAAAAGCTACTGCAGCGGGATCGGCGCCTGCCTGGGCACGGACAATATCTACACTGGCGCGTTTCGCCCAAATCTCTAATTGTTCAGTAGCGGCGGCCCGAAATGTATCCGCGGCAGCTAACAAAACTTTTTTCCCACGGTCATGTAAAACTTTTGCTAATTTAGCTATCGTAGTTGTTTTTCCTGTTCCATTAACTCCTACTACCATAACAACAAATGGTTTTACATTTGTTTCAAAAATATCCTTTTTGGCAGAATCAGCTTTATAAATTGATTTATCTTTTAAATATCCAATTAGCTGATTTTTTAAATCTAAAATCAGGTCTTCTGGATCATTAAATCCTTCACTCGTGATCCGCTCTTTTAAATGTTCTATTATGTTTAAGGATGTTTCGACTCCAATATCGGCCCTTATTAATATTTCCTCAATTTGTTCTAAAAACTCATCGTTAATGATGTATTGATTTTTAACGAGTTTGACCAGTTCACCAACCAAACCTTCGCGTGTTTTGGCCAGGCCCTGTTTAAATTTTTCAAATATGGATGCCATAATTTACGTCATTAAAATCATTTAAATTCAAGTATTTGTATCTTTAACAAAATTCACCGCTCTCCATAAATAACTAATGGAAGAAATAGCAATTAAACCAACACTGACCCAAAGAAAAATCCATTTAACAGATTCAATTTCAAGTGTAAATAGAATCAGTACCAGTGCCAGGCCAGTAACCGTTACTTTGCCAATTTTATTCGACTCAACCACCACTTTTGTTTTTAATGACATGAATAAACCCAAAAGTAAAATAGCCAGGTCGCGGGTAAGCACCAAAAGAAAATACCAAATTGGCATGTTTCGAAATTTCATTAATAGCATGGCCAATAATATAACGCATATTTTATCCGCTAACGGATCTAAAACTCGTCCTAAATCTGATCTTTGTTTAAATTTACGAGCTAAATATCCATCCAAATAATCTGTGGCCACGGCGCCCATCATGACTAAAACTGTTAAATAATTGCCCGTCGCTGTTTGTAATTTCAATAAATAATATATCGGGATTAAAAGAAAAATTCTTGTAATACTCAGAACATTTGAAATATAAAAAAATGCTCGAATTTTCACTCAAAAAGCCTGTTTCATTTAAATTGAAATTTATAGTGCTTGTAAATTGTGACAAAAATATCGACTTTTTCGGTCAATCACTATTTCGAAACTAAGCCATGAACGCCTTAATCACATCATAAATTAAAGATGGATGCTTAACCAGTGCTGATTTAAAAACATTAATCACAGTGCGTTTTTCTGGAGTCAAGCTTAAAACTTTGGCAGCCGTAGTGTTTAAATCTTCATCGGTCAATTTATAAATAGCTTTTTTTATTCTATAAAAACGTTCATGGTTTCTACCTGCGACTTTCTGCCATTCTGTTGTATACTGCTGCAGTTTTTTTCCCGAAACATCATCTTCTTCAATTGCCTGAGCTGCCAATCGTCCAGCTATCTGTCCAGCTAACATTGCTGAAACAATTCCACCACCGGAAGCAGGATTGACTTGATGAGCAGCATCCCCAACCAACATGAGCCCGGGAGCTACGATTTTGTTCAAAGTTGATGCACATGGCACACCGCCCACAACGCTGTAAAGAACCGCAGCATGAGGGAAATGCTTATCACTGAATTCCTGCAAGTATTTTTGCGCCGATTTATGACGAGCATATTCACCGGACACTCCCAGACCAACATTTGCTGTTCTCTCATTTTTGGGAAAAATCCAAAGATAACCTCCTGGAGCTATTGATTGACCAAAATAAAAATAAACGTATCTAGGTTCCACTTTGATATTAGAAAGAGTCATTTGACAGCAACTTTCCATATCTTCCATTTTCACACTGGTTTTTAAACCAGCCCAACGGCCCACCCGAGATTCGACACCATCAGCACCGATCACTATTTTAGCATAAATATCATAAGTAGAGCCAATATGTTGTACTCTGACACCTTGAACCGCACCATTAGATTTAATTAAATCAAACACATAGGCCCTAGTCAAAACTTCGACGCCATTCATGGTAGCGATTTGAGCAAGATCGTAATCGAATATTTTTCTATCCAGCATGTAACCGCGTTGTGTACCGCTTTCTATTTTCACTTCGCTACCATTTGGTGCAACCAGTACTATACCTTCGACAACATTGGCAATCCATTTCTGCTGAGGCTCAACTACCTTTTTTAAGCCAATTTCTCCAACCGCTTCCGCACATCTAACCGGAACTCCAATCTCACGATCTTTTTCTAACAGTAAAACCCTGGCGCCTTTTTCTGCTGCATGTTTAGCGGCCCAGGCGCCTCCTGGTCCGCCCCCTACGACAATACAGTCATAGCGGTCTCGCATGCGACTCCTTAACTGCCTCAATCGGCACTAACGATTCAATTGGACAAATCCATATACACAACATACAATCAATACATTTGTTAGTGATTACGATTCTTGTTTCGTACAAATCGATGGCATCAACCGGACAGACGGCTACACACGTACCACAAAAATCACATTTGTCATTAATTATACCAATCATGCTATTAAACAAAAAGTTTCAGTCAGAGAGTTTAGGATAATCAATCCCAAATCTCAATTTATAATATAATTTCGAAATATAGTATACTCCGACCAAAATTAAAAAATAACCATATGAGTCAAATTCAATTTTGTATTTAATACAAATAGTCAAGGCTAAAAGTAAGATTGGAAATCTGATGGCTCTGTATACATCCTCCAGTCTTAATTTTATTAGCACCCAGACATAAAATGGAACGGAAAAAAAAGCAGGATAGAAAATAAGTTCATCCTTTAGAATATAGGCCGAAATTAAAGTAATCAGAAGCAACAGGAATCCGCAATACACGGTTGCTTTAAATCCGTATTTCACACCAAATGTTAGTTTTTGAGCAGAAGCATCGCCATCAACATCTGGTAAGGTTGTATATAAATAGACTGCCGCAACAGCGCTCACATACGGTATCGCATGGATTAATAATTCTTGCTTATATAATCCGTGAATTATCCACCCGGCGGTGAATAGTAAAAATGCCAAGAAAATATTCGTCACTAATCCTAAAATTGGTTTATCTTTCCAATTAAAAGGTTTGAAATTGTAAATTATACCAATTAGAATTATAATTTCAACAAAAAGTATACCCATGCTTAATGAATATTTAAAAGCAAACACAACCGCAACTAACACCAAAATACTTGCTTCAATGTATGCAGCTCTGGGCGTTATGTGACCTTCACTTATTAAAAACAGTTTTTTATTTTGACTATCTGTATGACGGTCCATTATTTGATTCAATATAAATACAGCCCCCATTAAAAAAGTCAGTAAAAGGCTGATCCAAAGAAAATCATTTTCAGCTACATGAACCCTTGAATCGTTAATGGCTGGATTCAGGACAGCAACACCAAATTTATTCTGGACAAAAAACCCAGCCAAAAATATTGTCCAAACTGCAAAAAATAACGACGGTCTCAGAACAAAAATATAATCAAATAATTTTAAGAATCGCTTCATGACATTTTTCAGTGAATTTAGTTAATTGATTGATTTACTCATTCATATTGTAATTTCGCAGTGCCATCTTGCGGGAGCAGTGGATAATTCCCTGTAAAACAGGCGGTACAAAATCCACCCTGATTATTAGAAACGGCGCATATCATTCCTTCGAGAGAGAGATATCCAAGACTATCTACGCCTAAAAAGTTTTTAGTCTCCTCAACGGTTTTATTTGAAGCAATCAACTCCTCCTTCGTAGGAAAATCCATTCCATAAAAACAGGGTGAAATAATCGGCGGCGAACTCACCCGGACATGAACCTCTTTAGCTCCAGCTCGTCTTAACATCTTAGTCAACTGTTTAAGCGTAGTCCCCCTCACGATTGAATCCTCGACAACTACAACACGCCTATCTTTAAGCACTCCCTCAATCGGATTGAATTTTACTCTAACATTAAAATCACGTACTTTTTGCTCAGGGTGAATAAATGTTCTGCCCACATAGTGATTACGAATTAAAGCAATTTCAAATTTAATTCCTGACCGGTTGGCATATCCAAGAGCGGCAGTATTAGAGGAATCCGGTACAGCAATAACAATGTCTGCTTCCACAGGATGTTCAAGCGCCAAGTTTTTGCCCATTTTCCGGCGTGCTCTATCGACATTTTCATTAAATATTTTGCTGTCTGGCCGTGAAAAATAAACATGTTCAAAAATACAGGCTTTTCGTTCAGCCTTCTCGGCAAGCCAGTGGGAATGTGCGCCTTCGCTATCCAGTAACAAAATTTCACCAGGTTCTATTTCACGAAGGTATTTCGCACCAATCAAATCAAGCGCACACGACTCTGAAACAATAAAATATGCGTTATCTTTTTTACCCAGACAAAGGGGCCGCCAGCCTCTTGGATCGCGGACGCCAATTACCCTGTCACAG
The DNA here is from genome assembly GCA_964539665.1 of uncultured Cytophagia bacterium. Taxonomy (GTDB): domain Bacteria; phylum Zhuqueibacterota; class Zhuqueibacteria; order Oceanimicrobiales; family Oceanimicrobiaceae; genus CAZIKB01. Next base: position 27,074 of record CAZIKB010000003.1, on the reverse strand, counting down.
GTCATTAGCACCATTGAATAGGCGCCCTGCAGTTGAGAAAAGGCGTCCTGAATTTTTTCTACTATATCATCTTTCTTTGAACGGGCCATAAGATGAAGCGCCACTTCTGTGTCAGTTGTGGTCTGAAATATCGAGCCGTCAGAAACTAATTTCTCACGTACTGACTTCGAATCGACAAAATTGCCATTGTGGGAAATAGCCAGAGGACCATCCTTAAAATTTACAAGAAATGGCTGAGCGTTATGGAGCAAGGTCGAGCCTGTAGTCGAGTAACGATTGTGGCCGACTGCTAAATGGCCTTTCAATTCTTTTAAAATGGAACGATCTGAAAAGGCGTCGTTTACTAAACCCATGTTTACATGGCGAAAAATATTTTCCCCGTCACTTGAAACAATCCCGGAGCTTTCCTGACCACGATGTTGCAGGGCATATAGCGCCTGATAAGTAAACATGGAAGCGTCCGGATCTCCATATACTCCAACTATTCCACAATTTGATTTTGGTTTATCCAATATAGTAGTATTACTTTCCACAGTCACATCTCAAATAATTTTAATGATGAATACAGCTAATCCTATTCCCAGAATATCTGCGACTAAATCCATGTAACTGGCCTGTCCTTTTTTACTTCTCCAATCATAAATTTCTTTACCAATGCCCAAGCTAAAAGAAAATCCACTGCTCAAGCATAACGATTTATTTTCTGAAGTATCCAAAGGTGCCCGCATTACTAAAAATCCAAAACTGGTCATAAAGGTACTCGTTAATAAATGCTGCAGCTTGTCTTCACCCAACCAAGGATCATTTTTTTGATCTTTTTTCTTAATAACTGTAAGGTTTAATGTACGTTCACTTAAACTTGTTTTTTGTTTCTGGCATAATGCAATTTCACTTAAAAATAAAAAACTGAACAATACAATAATAGCTTTCAAAACAAGTATTTTTCTAAAAACCATTCCATTACGCGAAAGCATTTGGATTAATAAGCAAGTAAATCAATAAACCAGCAATTGCAATTGGCGCGAAAAATCGAATAAAAAACGCATAAGTCATTTTATTCTTATAGTTAGGATGTCCTTCAGAAATTTCACTATTGGCATTTGTGGTACCCCATTTCCAGCCAACAAAGGCGGCTACTCCTAATGAGCCAATAATAAGTGAATACTGACCAAATAAAAGATTCATCAAATCTAAAAAGCCATAGGTTCGGCCTTCAATGGTAACTAAGTTTGTCAGCCAATCAACAGCGCCAAGACTAAGAGCAGCAGGTATACCCGCAAAGAATGCACCAATTCCAGCTACCCAAACGGCTTTTTTCCTTGACCATTTTAACTCATCAATAAAATATGCGGCGGGAACCTCAACAATAGATACTAAAGAGGTCACTGCTGCTATCCCTAAAAGTACAAAAAATCCTGTACCAAAAAGGTTGCCCAGGAAAATTTCATTGAAAATATTTGGCAGTACGACAAAAATTAATCCAGCCCCTATTGTAGGTTCCAAACCAACAGCAAAAAGAGCAGGAAAAATAGCTAAACCGGCCAGAAGTGCAATAACAGTATCTAATGCACAAACCCAGGAAGCAGAACTAATTATATTTTCCTTTTTTGCTAAATAACTCCCATAGGTTATCATCGTTCCCATTCCGAGACTTAAGGAAAAAAATGCTTGTCCTACTGCGGCGATCACACCTCTTCCTGTGAGTTCATCCCATTTTGGTTGAAGATAAAATTCTAAACCCTTTTCAGCTCCGGCCAAAGTAAGAGAACGAACCACTAATAAAATTAAAATTACTAATAAAATAGGCATCAATATTTTCGACCACCGTTCAATTCCCGCTTTGACTCCACCGAATAGAATTAACATAGTTATTATTAAAAATCCGCCATGAAAACCAATAGAAGAAACGGGATTAGCAACAAAAGTCTCGAAAACATTAGCAATTTCATCTGCATTTAGCAGAGTAAATGCGCCAGTTGCTGTTTTATATATGTATCCCAAAGTCCACCCGGCGACAACACTATAAAATGAGGATATACCCCAGCCGGTGATAACTCCCAAAAGTCCAAGATATTTCCACGCGCTTCCAGGCGCAAGGGCTTTATAAACACCTACCGGGTTCCTTTGGACATGCCGCCCTAATGCCAATTCTGCGATCATAACCGACAGACAAATCAAAACGATACTGGCCAGATAAATTACAACAAAAGCAGCTCCACCATTTTGACCAGCGGTTGCTGGAAATCGCCATATATTACCAAGTCCAATTGCTGAACCAGCACCTGCTAAAATAAAACCCATTTTAGAAGACCAAATTCCTCGTTCATTACCATTGGTATTCATATAAATTCTCCCTCCGCATTAAATTTCACTTCTCTACAGAATAACCTTAATCTCTGTAATTTAATTAATTTCAAAAATCAGCTCTAAGTGAAAAGCCCAGATATTTAGAATTACTTAATTCTGTATTCGTATTGTGTAAAGTACCAAACCTGATGGCTAAGTCCGGACCCGTATCAAAGTCATATAAATGCGCGTCAATATATGCATCTAACATACTTAGTAAAGTCAGACCGCCAATCCACCAATATTTTTCATTTCTTTTATCTTTGTAGAATGCCTTTTCTTCTTCGGATACACTATTCACTGCTTTATTGTTATAATAAATTGAAAGGCCAATTAAGTAACTTTCAGCGGAAAAAAACAGTATGGCTTTTATTTTTTGTTCGTTGTACCACTGTCCCAATCCAGGTAAGATTGAAGATCGAATAATTGCTCCTTTAGGGGATTTCTTCTTTTTTATAACACTTTGAGTCGAATCATCTTGAGCCTCAAACACAACATAATCCTGAGCTTTTCCCATTCTCTCCCCTCCGAAGAGAATGTTGAAACAAATAAGAACCACACACACCGATAATACCGTTATAAGAATTTTCATACTCGAATTTGCATTTGAAAGAAAACCAACAACAGGATTTAAATCTTTAGTAAATAATATAAAGTTAGCAAGCAAGATTTCATTTAACAAAGAAATTTTAGTCATTCATTTCCTCGAAATCAGCATCCTCCACATCATGATTTTTTATGTTAAACGAAGAATTGCTTTTTCGATCGCCTTTGACTTCATTCTTTTTATCAAAAACAGTAAAAAATTTAGTTAATATTTTATATACTAAATAAAATAAAATAAAATATAAGATTAATCTAAATAATGACATTTCATTTGACTATTTTATTGGTGAATAATATTGGGTTCCTGATATCGGTCTCATGATTTGAAATAATAAATCCTCAAAATCTTCCTCCTTGTTTACGAAATCTATTTCTGTGGAGTTCACAATCAACAAAGGCGTATTATTATAATTAAAGAAAAAATGATTATAAGCTTCATTCAATGCTCTGATGTATTCTTCGGTAATATTTTTTTCAAACTCTCTGTCCCGATTTTTAATGTTAAACATTATTCGCTCGGTACTTGATTGAAGATAAATCACTAAATCCGCACGAGGTATGTCTTGCTCTAACAAATACGCTATTTTATCATAAAGAAAAAGTTCTCGGTCTTCCAGATTTATTGAAGCAAATATTCTATCTTTTGCAAAAATATAATCGGTCACCAACAGATCATGAAAAAGTTCCCTTTGAGGGATTTCCTGCTGCTGTTTGTACCGACTTAAAAGAAAGAACAGCTGAGTTGGAAATGCAAATTGTCGTGGATTATTATAAAAGTCCTTGAGAAAAGGATTTTCCTCATACTTTTCTAATAGTTTTTTTGCATCAAAGTGATCTGCCAATTTGTTGGCTAAACTGGATTTCCCAACTCCAATCACTCCTTCAATTGCAATATATTGAAGACGCAAAAAGAATTCCTTCGATTAGTTAATTTCAAACTTTTCTTTTGGTAGATATAATTCAACCCAACTCTTATCCGATCCGTTTTTCAGTATTTCAAATATTGTTCTAAATTGAGGTGGAGCTTTAAAATCGGCGGCAATCTCATTTAAAGGGACCAAAACAAATTTTCGATTTTGAACTTCAGGATGTGGAATTTCTAATGCATTGGTCTTTACAATTTCATTTCCCCAATACAGGATATCAATATCGATTGTTCTTGGCCCCCATTTAATTTTTCTCACGCGGCCTAAATCATCTTCTATTTTTTTAATGCTCTCTAAAAACAATTCAGGAGAATAATTGGTAGATATCCTGACTACTATATTAAGAAAATCATCCTGGTCTAAATATCCTACTGGCGCAGATTCATATACCGAAGAACAACTTGATATTATTGTTTCAGTAAAATCAGCAATTCTAAACAGAGCGTTCTTTAAATAAGTTAAGCGATCACCTAAATTGGAACCTATACATAAAAAAACTGAATTATAAATCATCAAATTACAAATTGTTCGTGCGGATTATTTCAACCTCAATTCCATCTTGTATGCCGCGAATGGGGGCATGAGGTTTGCGTACGCGTACTAATACCTCCATAACCTTAAATTTATGTAGAATATGCTGTGCAATATTTTCAGCCATGGTCTCTAATAGTAAGTATTTTCCATCCAATACGGTGTGTTTTACTGCTTCGTGAACAGCCGTTATATCAGTCGTATCCTTTAATCTATCAGACTTTGACGCATAGTAAGCGTCTATTTTCAGTTCAACATCAACTTCAAACTTTTGCCCGATTTCTCGCTCTTCGTCCCATACACCATGGAAGGCGTGAAAGGTCATATTATTTAATTTAAGGGTGTCTTTGCTCATATTCAAATACTAAAACAAAAAGGCGATTTATAACGCCTTTTTTACAAATAAAAATAAAGCCCAAATCATCAATTTTCAGAACCAAACGAATATATTAAAATTAAAAATCTTTGTCAAGATAAAAAAAAGGCCGTTCATCTGAGGATAAACGACCTTTAATTGTTTCAGAAAGCTAAAATGTGTTAATACATTCCGCCGCCACCGCCTGGTGGCATTGGAGGCATGGGTTTCTCAGGCTCAGGCTTTTCTACAACGGTAGTTTCCGTCATAAGCAATAAAGCTGCGACACTGGCTGCATTTTCCAATGCTACCCGAGCAACTTTTGTAGGATCAATAACGCCATCTTTAAGAAGATCACCGTATGTATCAGTTTCAGCATTATAACCGTAATTCATATCACTATTCTCTTTAACCTGCTGAACAACAATGGAACCTTCCTGGCCTGCATTGTTAGCAATTTGACGCAAAGGTTCTTCAAGCGCGCGTCGGACAATAGCTACACCAATTTTTTCATCGCCTTCTAATTTTAATGAATCTAAAGTCTTAATTGCACGAACGAAAGCCACACCGCCACCAGGTATAATACCTTCTTCAACCGCTGCACGAGTTGCATGGAGTGCGTCTTCTACTCTGGCTTTCTTTTCTTTCATTTCAACTTCAGTAGCAGCACCAACTTTTAATACTGCAACACCGCCAGCAAGTTTGGCTAAACGTTCCTGCAGTTTTTCCTTATCATAATCTGAAGTAGAAGATTCAATCTGCTTCTTGATTTGAGCAATTCTGCCTTTGATATCTTCAGTATTACCAGCGCCTTCTATTATTGTAGTATTATCTTTATCAATGGTCACTCTTTTAGTTTTACCCAAATCGGTAGTAGTGACATTCTCTAATTTAAAACCAGCTTCTTCTGAAATTAAGCGGCCACCGGTTAGCACAGCAATATCTTCTAACATGGCTTTACGACGGTCACCAAAACCAGGCGCTTTTATGGCAGCGACCTTAAGAGTTCCACGAAGTTTATTGACTACTAAAGTAGCCAGGGCCTCGCCTTCTAAATCTTCAGCAATAACAAGAAGGGGTTTACCCATCTGAGCGACTTTCTCCAATATTGGCAGAAGGTCTTTCATGACACTAATCTTCTTGTCAAAAATCAAGATCATGGGAGCTTCCAATTCTACTTCCATGGATTCAGGATTGGTTACAAAATAAGGAGACAAATAACCGCGATCAAATTGCATTCCTTCAACCACATCCAGGCCAGTATCTGTACTTTTTGCTTCCTCTACTGTGATTACTCCATCCTTACCCACTTTTTCCATAGCGTCTGAAATAAGATCCCCTATTGACTTGTCATTATTTGCAGAAATCGAACCAACTTGAGCAATTTCACTCTTTCCCGGAATGGGTTTACTCATATTTTTAATATCTTCAACTACTTTCGCAACGGCTTTTTCAATACCGCGTTTCAAATGCATGGGATTAGAGCCTGCTGTGACATTTTTAAGTCCCTCAGTGAAAATGGCCTGAGCTAATATAGTTGCGGTCGTGGTGCCATCACCAGCAATATCGCTGGTTTTGGAAGCGACCTCTTTAACCATTTGTGCTCCCATATTCTCAATAGGATCTTCCAATTCAATTTCTTTGGCCACTGTTACGCCGTCTTTTGTGATAGTAGGCGCACCAAACTTTTTATCAATTACTACGTTTCTGCCCTTTGGCCCTAAAGTTACTTTAACAGCTTCTGCAAGCTGATCCAGACCCTTTTTTAAGGCTGTGCGTGCATCCACGCCAAAATCAATTATTTTTGCTGACATATTTTATTTACCTCCATAAAGTAATTTCAAATAACTTTTGCATTTCATTAAAAATTATACGATAGCTAAAATATCACTTTCCCGCATGATCAGGTATTCTTCACCATCGATTGTTACTTCCGTGCCAGAATATTTACCGTAAAGCACTCGATCACCTTTCTTTACTTCCATTTCCACTTTAGTACCCGCATCATTAATTTTGCCTGGACCAACTGCAACTATATCTCCTTCCTGCGGCTTCTCTTTAGCCGTATCTGGAATGATAATTCCACCCTGCTTTTTTTCTTCAGAATCATTTGCTTTGACAATCACTCGATCAGATAAAGGTTTAATGTTCATACATTCACCTCCTTATTTTAGGTTAGACATTATTAGCACCCACCACTAAAGAGTGCTAACAGAACTGGTGAATATATAGAATACAATTTAAAAAGTCAAGTAATATTTCAAAATATTCACACTAAAATTCCTTGATTAGTACAACGGTTAAAATTCTGAATATTTGACGGTTATATAATTATCTTTGACTTGCAAATGATGATGATTCCCAGTAACTTAGAATCGAGTGTCCAGGTTATACAGCAGGTTGAAAATATCAAATGTCCTTAACATTCTGTGATTATTTCTTCAATTGCTGTCAATAACGTTTGTTCATCATCCGAAAAAATAGTACGGCAATCAAAGAATTATTTATGATGGCGGACACATCCAATTATTGGTGGACTATATATTCGAAATATATCCGCTAAACTATCAACAGGGAATAAATTAGTTTTCAAGTTAATTGCTTTGCACAGCACTTCCTCCGAAGGTGAAGCGCCGCTACCTATTGGAACTCTGGAGACATCCTAAGTTAACCACTCCTTTCTATGAATTCCTTTGGACACCAGGGAAATCGACTGAGACTGAATATCTTATCGAAGTAGATGTGTGGGACTGGTCAAAGGTCAATGAGAAGGAAGGCCCCTCTCATAAGAGTCAGCCTCGCTCAAATCAAAACCAAGACCCAAGGAACAGAAAAATAATCAATCTTGATCCTGATATGCCTATAAGTTCATCATCCTCATTCATGGGAACTATTAGTTTAAGCGGACCAACACTTGAGAGAAGATGCAGTAGTCTACATTAATTGTCAATTTCTTTGATCTTTAAGCACTCTAGCTCGGTATACTGCTGCACGAGCAAGATTAAGCTTTTCCTTGTGTCCAAAAAGATACTTACCCTTAGAAGTGATAAAATAACCCTTATCACGACCCAAATCATCAACATAACCCAAAACCTTACCCGCATCACCACACAAACTAGCAACATCAGAAAAAACCATACCATAATCAGAATGATTAAACCTCTCAACACCGATTTTATAATTTTTTAATACAACGTTGATTGAAGTTGATGTTTTTGAGGATCTTGCAATCGGTGTAATTATCTTGAAAGCATCAGACGAATAGTACCCATGATCAATTACCTTTTCATAATACCCAACAACATCAGAAAGCTCCTGCGGCACCTTCTTCTGCACATTTTGCTCAGGAGAACCAGAACTTGCCGCAAGCTGAGACAACTCTTGCGGAGCATTCGCTTGAGTATATCCCTTTGTCGCATTTCCAAAAATAAAAGGCAAAATTACAGCTCCAGCTAAAGCTGTCTTTCCTATTAACCGACCCATGTTACGAGCCATTTTACTCTACCTCAGCTTCCATCAATTATAAATATTTCCATTTTTTACCACTATAAAATTGATAAAACATTATCAATGTAGTGTATATATTTAATCAAAAAGTATACGAGGACAGCTCCTTGCATAAAACATAGAAAGGGCCTTAATTTGTTGTAAAAATTTCCTTAATCGCATTTAATAAATGTTTCTCGTCCCCTTCAGCAATGGTTCGGAAATCAAAAAACAACTTATCATCCCGAATATAACCAATAACCGGGGGATCAAACAAGCGAAACTTTCTCGCTAGACTATCGATTTGGATTGATTTCGATTGCACACTAAGGGCGCGGCTTGGCAATTCCTCAAGCGGCATTGCACCACTGCCAATTTGAATGACAGTCTTTTCAATTTTAAATTGGCCTTTTTTATTGACTGTCGGGGATAACTTTTTTATCAGATTATTTACCCGACTCTCTAAACTATCCAGTGGCTCCAATAACATCTTTAAAACAAGATTACACTTTAATAGTTCTTTCTCATTAAAATAAAGCTGCAGAGTTGGTTCAAGAACTGCATAAGTGAGCTTATCACAACGCAAAGCACGCATCAACGGATTAGCTTTAATTTTATCAATATAATTACGTTTACCAACGATAATTCCACATTGCGGCCCGCCCAGTACTTTGTCGCCACTGAAAGTGATCACATCAACACCCCGGTCCACACTCTCCCTGACAACCGGCTCATAAGGCAGTCCATATTTCCGGAGATCAAACAAAACTCCACCACCCAAATCCTGGACAACGGCGACCTTATTCTTGCTTCCCAGTTTAACTAACTCGGAAATATCTGTTTCCCGCGTAAATCCTTTTATTCGATAATTAGATGGATGGACTAAACAAATTATCCCTGTTTTATCAGAAATAGCTTTTTCGTAATCCTTAAGATGAGTTTTGTTGGTTGTGCCCACTTCAACCATTTTAGCACCACTTTTTTCCATGACCTCCGGAATTCGAAATGAACCTCCTATTTCAATAAGTTGACCACGCGAAATAATTGCCTCTTTACTAAAACACAAAGTGTTTAGCGTTAATAAAACTGCAGCTGCGTTATTGTTAACAACGCAAGCTGCCTCTGCTCCAGTCAGCATACAGATTAATTCTTCAACATGCGAGGTTCTGTCCCCACGTTTCCCACTTTCTAAATCAATTTCTAAAGAACTATAACCATCCATCAATTTTAATAAATTTTCTTTGGCCTCCTCTACTAATGGCGCCCTACCTAAACCAGTATGCAAAATAATTCCCGTTGCGTTTATTACTTTTCTTAAACTGGGTTGCGTTAAGTTTTGAACATGTCGGCAAATTTTCAGAACAACTTCCTCTAAAATATTCTCGCGCGATAATTGCAACGAACATTCATCTCGCAATAAGGTTTTTTTGAATAACTGCGTTTCCTGCTGAATTATGGTAAGAATGAGATCATGTGAATATTCTAAAATTAGAGGCTGAATGTCCGGTTGTTCAAGAATTTGGTTTACCGGCGGGACTTTTGATAATATACTTCTCTTACTTTTTTCCATAAGTGTAATAAAACCTTTTTTTTGAGTAAGCCTTTTATTTATCATTAAATAGATTCAGGACTGCACGATCTGTAGCCCCTGAGCAATAAAGCAGTCCCAAAAGATTTGAATTGGTCAAACGCCCATCAGCTACTTTTTGAAGTAATTCACAGGCATTAAACACAATGCCAAAGCCTGCGTTTTTCAACATTATTTCATCGTTGGCGCCATCCATGTCAAACACAATTAACCGACGTCTGTGCCTGAGAGGTTAAGACTATATACTTTTTATCTTTCATGAATTAATTATGCGCATCATTTTTATATTAAATCCTGACTTCTCGATTTAAGTAAGGATCAATTTTATTAATAAATTACTAAAATGTCAATCATTTTAACTGAAGTAATGCAGTTGCTTCAAGGATGGCTCGTACGGCGCAACCTTCACCCGGCAGGCCTCTGTAAATTCAGGTAATTCGCTCTATCAAGGGGTTCTTATCTAATTCATCTCCTTCCTCGCGCTGTCATCTACTGAACCTCCATCCGCAATTATCACCACGTATTTTAGGTTAGGATAATGAAGCGCTAATCCGTCGGCGATTGTTTTAATTCTTATTACTCGATATTTCTACTGAAACAGGTTTCGTGTTCCAGATTTCATCCACATACGCTTTAATCGTTCTATCACTCGAAAACTTTCCCATATTGGCTACATTCATAATTGACATTTTGCTCCAGGATTTCTTATTTTTATAAACCGTACTCACTTTTTCCTGACATCTCACATAAGCTGAATAATCCGCCAATACCAGGTAGGTATCCCCGTGAGTCAACAGTGAGTCTATAATTGGCTCAAAAAGTTCTGGCTGCGACCTGGAAAAATAACCGCTTGCTATCATATCGATGGCTTGTTTTAGAGCTGCTTGTTTATTATAATAATCCCAGGATTTATACCCTGAACTTCGCAAATTAGCAACCTCTTCCACGGTCAGTCCGAAAATAAAAATGTTCTCATCGCCAATTTCTTCTTTAATTTCAATATTGGCTCCATCGAGTGTGCCGATAGTCAGGGCGCCATTGAGCGCAAATTTCATATTACCGGTACCAGATGCTTCTGTGCCAGCAGTAGAAATTTGTTCGGACAAATCTGCTGCCGGGATTATCTTTTCAGCCAATGAAACTGTATAATCCGCAAGAAATACTACTTTCAATTTATCTCCGATTTCCTGATCATGATTGACAGCATCAGCAACCGAATTGATGAGCTTAATAATCAACTTAGCCATGAAATATCCAGGAGCAGCTTTCCCTGAAAATATCACTGTTCTTGGCACTATATCACAATCTGGATTTGCTTTGATGAAATTGTATAAAGTAATCACATGTAAGATATTTAATAATTGTCTTTTATATTCATGCATTCTTTTTACCTGCACATCAAACATGGAATCCAAATTTACTTCAAGATTGTGCTGCTTTGAAATGTATTCTGCAAGTCGTGCTTTATTTTGCTGTTTTACCTGCTGCCAGGATTTATGAAATGTCTTATCATCTGACAATGAAACTAATTTTTTCAGATCGAATAAGTTAGTTATCCATCCATCACCGATATTTTTTGTTATAAGCCTGGAAAGCTCTGGATTGCATTGTTTGAGCCATCTTCTTTGCGTTATACCGTTGGTTTTATTATTGAATTTTTCTGGCCAGAGTTCATAATAATCCTTAAAAACACGATTTTTCAATAGTTCTGTATGAAGGGCTGAAACGCCATTCACGGCATGGCTGCCAACAATGGCGAGATGCGCCATGCGTATCTTTTTAGTCTCACCCTCTTCAACAATAGACAAATTTTTCAATCTATCCAGATCCGCGGGGAGTTGATCCTGTATGTTTTCTAAAAAACATCTATTTATTTCATAAATGATCTGTAAATGTCTTGGCAGGACTTTACCCAATAAATTTACTGGCCACTTTTCCAAAGCTTCAGGTAATATAGTATGGTTAGTGTATCCGAATGTATTTACCGTAATATCCCAGGCTTTATCCCAATCAATGCTTTCCTGGTCTACCAGAATTCTCATAAGCTCCGGAATGCCCAGAGACAGATGGGTATCATTCAACTGAATTGCGACTTTTTCCGCAAAATCATCAAAGTTTTTTTTATCTGACTGTGTTTTTTTATAGCGGCGAATAATGTCCTGTAAAGTAGCCGATACCAGAAAATACTCCTGTTTCAATCGCAGCTCCTTGCCCGAGTAAATATCTTCGCGTGGATAAAGTACCCTGGATATGGTCTCTGACTCAACTTTGTCCAGGACCGCTTTTTCATAATCGCCGTGATTGAAATAATCCAGATTAAATGCATAGCTGGATTTCGCGGCCCAGAGACGCAAATTATTAACCGTATTATTTTGATATCCTGGTACCGGGATGTCATAAGCCATAGCCAAAATATATTCCGTATCCACCCAGTCAAATTGTAATCTTCCGTTTTCATCGGTGTATTGATGAACTTTGCCGTAAAATTTTACAGGATAGGAATATTCCGGTCTTTCAATTTCCCAGGGATTACCAAACCGCAGCCAACGATCCGGTTCTTCAACCTGGCAACCGTCCTTTAGTTTTTGGGAAAAGATGCCGTACTCATATCTTATGCCATAGCCATAGGCGGGAAGCTCCAGGGTGGCCATAGAATCTAAAAAGCAAGCAGCCAGTCGCCCGAGGCCGCCGTTGCCCAATCCAGCCTCTGCTTCGAGCTCCTGCAATTCTTCGAGCTGGAAACCCAGTTCTTTTAACGCCTTACGCATATTTTGCTCAAGACCGAGATTTATGAGAGCATTGCCAAGAAGTCTGCCAACCAGGAATTCCATAGATAAATAGTAGACACGCTTGGCATTCTGCCGATAGTAGGTTTGCTGAGTTTCAATCCAGCGCTCGATTAGTCTATCCCGAACGGTCAAAGCCAGACTTTTGAAAGCATCGAGTCTGGTAGCGGAATATTCATCTTTGGCCAGGGAAAACTCCAGATGATTAACAAATGACACTTCCAATGATCTTACATCGGTCCCTTTCAGTTCATTCGTTGACGGGGAGAGTTTTTGTAATGGTTTAAATGTGTTTGATTTAGCTCGCTTTTGAATTGAGTTCATCCTGAATTCTCCTGGTTATTCGCCATTCTTTTTATTTTTAGATTAATTTTTCAACGTTGGCATTTCAATTATCAGCAGTGTGAGAGCTATGTATTTTTGGAAAGATGCCTATCCCTTTGTATCGGTTAATCATATAGCAAAGCTTAACCTCAAACCGTAAAGTGCTTTCAGATCATTTAAATGATTCACTAATGACAATTTTCTGTCCCGCCCGTATAAACAAAATATCTTTTATATTCTGGAAGTGCTTAAACATTAAGGAGATTCTTAATTTTCAAAAAATACATAATTAAAATAATATTTTCAAATGAAATTATTGAAAAAAAAGGCCGGTGTTAAAAACACCAGCCTTTGAGGAGGAGGAAAGAGATTTTTATAAAAACTTGTGTTATATTTTCTTGAATGCACTTCTTTGTGTGGAACAATAAATCATGTAACCACCACAGATTATTAATGCCATTGGGAGCAACATATTCGCGAACACTGAATCACTTGTATTTAGAAAAATAATACCTGAGATAAATATCAAAATAGCGGCTGGAACTTTAGCCCAATTCAAGTTATTCCTTTCATTCTTTATCAGGTACAAAAATGTAAATGTTAAACCAATGCCGAGAAAAAACACCCCGGCACAAAAATCGTCGCTGTAATAAAAAACATCATTAAATACGACAATTAAACCAAGTGAGAATAGAATGCCTGAAGGTATAAGTAAGCCCCATTTTTCAGTATTTTTCCCAAAACCATACGCAAAAATTGCGCTCATTCCCCAAAATAATACTATTCCTATTAATGCATCATCAACTGCACGGAAAGAATCTAATAAAATTGCTATTCCAATAAAGGTAACAAGAGAGGCGAATATTAATAATGGAAACCGCCTGTTCTGATGAAAACGAAAAAATAGAAATGCACCGCCACCTAAAAATAACAACGATATAAAAACGTCATCATTGAAGTAAAAAATTCCCAGATTATCAAATAGATAAATTAATCCAGATAATATCAGAATTATACCTAAAAACAGACTACTTTTATTTTTATCCATTATATTTTTTCTAAAAATAAACAAACTGTATTCCCAGTCAACTTATAAACAATAAACGTGAATTATGCCTACTTGTTTCAAATTCAGACAATTATTCATCAATTTTCTAAACTGTATTAATCATACTTCACCACTCCATCACTCCGTTGTTGAAGCATGACTCAATCAGTCTAAAACAAGTAATTTAATTCCAAACCTAATATAGTATTTTGAGAATCAGAGCTATCGTCTTTACGGCTTCGATCGTCATCCATATTTGCCAAAGCTGTAAACCGCCATCGAGAGGAAATATTCCAGGTAAAAAATAGTAGAATTGAATTAATGTTGCGATCTGAGTAGAGGTTAAAGCTGGGTATATTCTGAGTCTGGATATTAGGATAACGCTGCAACTTGAAAGATTCACGCAGACTAAACATCATCCCTTTAATATTGAAAAATTCAATTGATAAAGTGGGGCCAACAGTATAGTAATCCTCAAAGAGAATACTCTGGTTAGCGTCATTAACTTGCACAACGTCAGGTACAGCAGCGATGGATGGATTAAATTTCTGGTGAGATTGCTCGCTATAATGGAAGCCCAAACTAATTCGCCACTCTAAGTCTAAATTTACATAAAATTCTGGCTCGATCTCCCATATTGTATAATCAGGAAAGCTTTTAATGCTGGTAAATTTATAATCACGCTTTGTGAAAGAACCTTGAATTTCTGTGCCGAATGACGAGGTAAAGGGGAAATGAATATCTCCTCTAAAGTAATTTTCCCAATAATCCTGAAAGGTTGTGTCGAATGGCACATTTGTGTAATTGCGAAATCTAAGTTCATTCTCAAAAGAAAAACGCACATTCTTACCCACGGATTGAAACCATGATGCGTCTATTCGATTTTCCTGGTAGTCATTTATGTCAAATTGGGAATGAATTCGCTGGATGTTTCGGAAGCCTGTACTTATCATCGATCCAAGCCCTATATCCAATTTTGCATAGCCACTTAATGAGTTGTTTAAATAATTGGGATATGTGCTGCTTTCATCTGCATAACGTCTGAGGAGAAATTCGTCCTTAACATCCAAACGAAGAGGCCCGATACGACGCATATTTAGTTCTATTGATGATAAATTTTGCACATATTTCAAATCATTATCCCGATAAAACGAATTTCCTTCAATGCGGTTTTCAAAAATCCCGATAACATCATTAGCAATTGGATTTACAATTCTCAATTCAGCCTCACCAGACAGATAGTCCCGGCTATATTTCAAGGATGTATATGCCTGAATATATTTTTGTGAATTGGTATTATAGCTAAAACTCAATCTAAGTCCAGAGTAAGGATTACCACTCCCTTCATTTCCAATATCTTCCAGAGTAGTCGTGTCACCAGGGAAAGAGGCCATTTGGAATTTCAGGTTCCATAGATCCACACCCGTGCTTAATTCCTTAGTCCAATTGAACTTTTTGGATGGAGTATTGTCCATATTGTTTATCATATCGTCGGTTAACCCTGATTCACTTCCATCATTATCTAAATAAATTTTATCTTCTGGCTGAAGTAAACCCCATATAATATCCAGCCAAAAAACCGCCATGGTAAAATCATTATTCTCAGCAAAATTTTCAGCCTCTTTTTTCAGTCGAGCCACTTCCTTAAGCAAAATTGGATCACTGAATACATGGGTATTCTCCTTAATCCAGCGCTGCAGGCGTAACATTTCGATCGAGTAATAGGTTTCATCACTCCAACTTTTTTCTGATAATGAGTCAGAGAAGCTGGTCACATTTTTATTTTTATGTTCCTGGCCAAAAATTTTATTTTGAATTATGGCGAATAAAAATAACAAAAAGACAAAAATCGAACGCTTATTGTGAATATTTAAATTAATTGTAATCTCCAACTTCTTAAAATTAATACTAATAAACCGGATATTGCCTGTGACAATCTTTTGAAAAATAATGGATTATTCTCAGATACACTGCTTGTCAGCGATGCGTTTTCTTGAGGAACTGTACTATGATATATTATTACTGTAAAATTATATCGAGTTGATAAGCGAGATGCGCCTTCCCCTGATTTAACGCATTTTAAATCCTTTACATTATGAAGTAAAAACGGATTCAGTTCCAACTATAATAAAACTTAAAATAAAAAATAAAATAGTCAATTTCAATAATTAAAATTCGTACCTGTTCATGCTAATCAATTTTATGGGAGTTCTGAAGAGGAGACCAATGTCACTCCATTGACATTCATCAGAACTCCCTATTTAACTTTTGCCAGATGTGGAAGCCTCAATTCTTTTAGTAAAACGCCCCAAATGAATTTGGGCTTCCATCTGTCCCTATTTCATTAACAGCATTCGTTTCGCCATCTTAAAATTATCTCCTGCTTTGATTTGAAAAATGTAGATCCCGGTAGCTACCTGCTGCCCAAAATCATCTTTACCATCCCACTTAATTGTATGTGCACCAGCTTGTTGTGACTTGTCAAGCAAAGTTCGAATTTTCTGACCAAGTACGTTGAAAATTTTCAAAGTCACCGGAGAAAATTCAGAAATTTGGTATTTTATATTCGTTTCAGGATTAAATGGGTTTGGATAATTCTGGAAAAGATCAAAGTACTCGGGAAAAGATTCGAGGTCGGTCTCGGATTCAATACCTGTGAGATTATCTGTTTCCAAACTTAAGGTTACATTTTCAGCATCCTGACCATTACCAACCGTAACTTCAACAGCGTCATTAACACTGGCGCCGCCATAATAACCGTCCGCATAGCCAACACCGGTGGCTTCAATTTTATATGCACCACCAGCCAATCCAGTTATAACATAATTCCCATCCGCGTCCGTCACGGTGTTGACCTCGACCTCATTATCCAGCCGCGCATGAACCAAAAGTCCTTGAATCGGTGCATTTGTTGCCTTAGACAGAACTTTGCCGCTTACTGAATAAATACCACGGTTTAGTTGTGGTCTTAAATCAAAATCAATTCCAGGGGTGACCTGACCACCGCGAACAAATACAGGTAAGGCATGTCGGAATGAATGTGCATCTTTGAAGAATTCACCAATAAATCCTTCTGCCCAGGCAAACACAAAATATTTCCGCGCGGGTAAATCTGTCAACTCATAGTAGCCCCGTGGTCCCGTGAATGTAATATAAGGAAATTTACCGTTCGGAGAAACCGCTACCACAATAGCGCCTTCCAGAGCAACGCTGTCTGACTCAGAAACTACGCGGCCAGCTATTGTACCTCTTTTATGTACAAAAGGCTTGAGATAAAAGTCGATTTCACCTGTTTCTGCTGAAGCATTTACATGCACGGGAGTTGCATCTTTTCGCCTGCGTACATCATTGAAATACTCGTTGAAATACCCTCTCGCGACCACCTGTACATAATAATCTCCAGTCGGCAATCCACCTGCTTTGTAGCTCCCATCATTACGAGTATAAACACGCTTGTAGAGTCTTGAATCGATTCCCCAAACTTGCACCAGCGCTTTACCAATCGGCAGGCTGTCCCTCTCTGATGCCACAAATCCCGTGATACTACCGCCAAATTCAAGACTGAAATCAATATCAACCTTAGTGACGCCATCAATTACTTCAACTAAAGTCGCGCCTTTTTTGGTTGGTGATTCCTTATAAAATTCCATCAGGTATTCTGCCGCGTTCGCCCGAACAATATATTTACCAGATGGGACATTTTCAATTAAATATTGACCAAGAGAATCCGTTTTTGCTCTGTAACCCGCAATCGTATTTGCAACATCAGCATTCTGGTTTTCTTTAAATGCCTCCACGACTGCACCAATGATCGGCGCACCGGTTACCTGGTCGGTTACTTCACCAGCAATTGCTCCCCTTGGAGTCAAATCAAAATTTTTATCAACAGTATGTGAATCCGGGAACACGTGGACCATTGTAGCATCTTTAATTCTTCTTACATTGTCATAAAACTCACCGTTAAATCCCGGCGCATTAGCGTGGACATAATATGCTCCCTGTCTAATCTGTACAAGGTAGTCACCGTTTTCATTTGTGCGGGTTTCTCTATAAATTTTATGATTGATCGCCAGAACGAGTCCCGTGAAAACTCGGATTCGAGCATTCGCAATCGGTGTATTATCTACACTATTGGTTACCCTTCCTGCAATGGCGCTTGCAGTAGCTAAGCCAAAATCTATACCACTTTTGGTCTCGCCTTCTTCTACTGGCAATAAGAATGCACCCCCAAGTTGTTGAACATCATCATAATATTCTCCTTTGTAGCCATCCGTATTAGCTTTAACCACAAATGTACCCTTTGGAAGAGATTCAATTAAATAAGATCCATCATCATTTGTAAGAACATGGCGGGCAATTTTGGGTTTAAGCTTAAGGAACGCCACCACATGGGCTTTAACCAGTGGCAGACTGTCTTCATCCGCAACGACTGTTCCGGTAATTTTCCCCCCTTCACTTAAACCAAAATCTTTAGCTGTTAAAGTATCATCTTCAGCAATTCTGAGAACAGTTGCTTCTAAATAATCTCGTGTATTGTCATAAAATTCGCCGATATAACTTTTAGCATTCGCTAACAAGATATAATCACCAGGTATTAGATCGCCAATCACGTAATTACCTTCGGCGTCGGTTAAAGAACTTTTCACCCAGTGTATTCTACCTAATCGAACGGCTTTCACCCTTGCTCCCTCAAGTGGGACATTGCCATTATCATCAACAACAGTCCCTGGAATAGCGCCAGTTGCAGGAGTGCTGACAATCACCCTCGCTGCAGCCAGAAGAGTCAAACCATCAATTCCGACATGCGCAATTACTTTACCCTGGCTAACCTGGTCGCCGGCAATAAATAATCCATCGTCATTAATAGTACCAACTTTTTTCGGCTTTACTTCCCAACGGATATTATCTGGGGAAGCCTTTTTCCCAGTTGGGGTAGTAATCACAACCCTGAATTGCTTTTCTGTCTCAGTCGGAACCACAGCGACTGATGGCCTGACTTCTACTTTAAAAAAAGGTATGGGAACCTTTCCTATTATTACTACAACAACCTTTTTAATTTTTATATTACCAATTACAACGACTGCTTCAATCTCAACTTTGCCGGTGCGTTTGCCGGCAATAAAAAAGCCATCTTCAGTAATGGTTCCCAATGAATCAGGTAATACACGCCAGGCAATGTTCGTTATATTTTCTGGTTTTTTAACATTAATTAACCGAAAACCAAACACTTCAAATTGAATAGTACCGCCGGCTTCGATTTCGGCCTCATCCGGTGTGACCAGCACATCGATATCCTGAGCTGCAAGGGTTTGAATAAAAGCTGTGCCAAGTACTAATCCTAATATAATAAAGATGAACATTCTCATCCTAAACATAATTTTACCTCCACGATTTCAACTTAAATTTTCAATGACATTTTTGGATAAATAAATTACATTAATTCTATTCAAACTAAAATATAATCCAACTATACCTCCTTGCGGCCCGATATATGAATATTACAATATTGGTTTCCAAGCAGTCCCGCCGTTTTGGAAATCCTTACCTGGGCATTTAAACAGGCTTCCAGTGGCCTGGCGGGGCACTTTTTATTTAGTTGAGTTTTGTCTGTTTTACAATGGATTTGTACTTTAGTTTTTACCACCTCCTATTTGACTGTGTAGTTTAATTCCCGGGAATATCTTTTAAGCTTTTATTTATTAATTCAAACGCTACTTTAATTCCTTCCTCCGCTGCCCGGTAATTTCCCTTTTGAATTGAATCCACAACAAATTTTCGAACATCTTTAGTTCCCTGGAACAAGCGCTTATTCCACTCCTGATTTGACAGGGCAATTTTACTTTCCGATTGTGAAATGACCACATCTAGTTGGTTTAATTTTTGTTGGATTCTTTCTCTTGAAATTGTTGAGGTTTCCCGTTCCGTGAGAATGCTTTCCGCTTTGGTGAGGAATCTTTGAGCCGCGAGAATTTCTTCTAAAGCAAAACGGGTAAATCCTGCATTTGCAGACTGTTCTGCCCTGCTAATAGTTGATTTTGCCATATTAATTAATACACTTGCGTCTTGCGGTGAATCCGCGGTTAGTTTCATTTCAGTCTCAGATATATCTGATTTGGCATTCTCGATCTCTTGAAATATCCTATTAGAAACATCCGGGGCAGCTCTATTCCGGGAAATACTTCGAGCCCGATTTATCATTTTCTCAGCTAAATCTATTTTCCGTAAGGCTACCTGGTTATTGCCATTTCTTGCGGCTACCTCAGCTTCTCTGGCAAATCTCTTAGCCCGTTCGAAAGGTGGTTTTGCCCGTGGAAAATTGGCCTTTTGAATAATCTCTTTGGAGTTGTCGATTAATTCACGCAGCCTGAAAAGAGCTACTTCCACTTGATTTATCGCCTCGGGTGACTCGTCTTTGGCTATGTCCATAGCTCTAAGTAAAAGTAATATGCTCTGGTTGTAAAATTTCTTTGCTAATTGAAGATTGCTGTTTTTAACGGCTTTTTCTGCTGACTGATACAATTTAATGGCCTGATCGAAAATCTGCTTTGTACTTGTGTTGGCACTCTTATTAACTAATTTCCTTGCTCGATCCCGCAATATTTCAAATCTCTGTTTCTCCTCAAGTATCTTATCCAGAGTTGGATTATTGGAACTCTTCACCAAATCCAGAGCGCGTTTCGCAAGGTTTTCTGCAACCCGATAATGCTCTAAAGATTTCAAGTATTTTTGATTGAAAAAGGCTTGCACAGCCGCGTCACGATTTTTTTTCGCCTGGCGCAGGACTCTTTCTGCTTCTTTGTGATGTCTGCCCAGAACCTCTTGATCAGCCTTTCTCAGCAATTGTTCCAGACGGCTGCGCAATCTCTTGACAGGACCATCAATAACAACATTAACAGCTTCCTTTACTTTGACAACTGCATGGTCGATGTTCCTTTTTGCAACAAGAACATTCTTATTATTAAGCGCTTTGACAGCTGTATTTCGTAATTGCTCTGCTTGCACTAATAATTGTTGAGCCCTCTCATTTTTAAAAGCGAACGCCAGTTTTTTTGCATCCACCAATTGGCTGTTTAATCTTTCTATATCGCCCATTAATTGGTTAGAAGTTTGACTTGAGCTATCATGAACAATGAAAAAACTATAAGCCATCATAAAAATTAATATTTTTATTATCAATTTAGCCATGATACAATCCTATAAAAACACATGTTTTATTCTCTTTGATTTTGGCAAATGATATGCCATACAACCTAATCCTTGAAAATTATGATCGTATTCGTTAAAAATAAAAGAGTTATGGAATGGATAATTAGTGTGCAAATATTTTTGCTTTTCTAATTCCCTAGAGACTGTACCGTACGGTACAAAGAAAAGTGTACGAAATGGTGCAAAATTCAAAAAAATTACATCCCCGCAAATTAAAATCCACCCAATCTCTCCATCATTGAGTACAGCTTTCTGCGGGTAATTCCAAGCAGTTTTGCAGCTTTACTTTTATTTCCCCCAGCTCGATCCAGCGCATCTTTAATTAAATTCTTTTCTACTTCCTCGAGTGAAAGTCCTTCACGAGAAATTTCTAAAGTATTCCTGCTGCTTTTAGCTGGTGCATTTCTGACATGAGGCGGTAAATCAATTTCCTTAATCACTCCTGTAGTGGTCATGATTAAAGAACGCTCAATGACGTTTTCAAGCTCCCGAACATTTCCAGGCCAACGGTAATTCATCAAAAGTTCCAGGGCTCTACTTTCAATTGCCTGCTCATCCATTTGAAACTTTTTAAGAAAATGAGACGCCAGGTCAGGAATGTCCTCTTTTCTCTCCCGAAGTGGAGGTAAATAAATTGGGAAAACATTTATTCGATAGTAGAGATCTTCACGAAAATTTCCATCTTGTAATGCTTCTTCTAAATCCCGGTTGGTGGCCGTAATCGTACGGGCCTTATTATCAATGGTCCTGGTGCCTCCGAGGCGTTCAAGCTGTCGATTTTGCAAAACCCGCAGCAGTTTAATTTGAGTCGAAGGAGAAACATCGCCGATTTCATCTAAAAAGATAGTGCCGCTGCCGGCTAATTCGAATCTACCTAATTTCAATTTATCCGCACCGGTAAAAGCGCCTTTCTCGTGCCCAAATATTTCACTTTCCAGTAAATTTTCCGGCAAGGCGCCGCAATTTACCGCGATAAAAGGTTCAGCGGTTCGCGGACTTAAATTATGAATGGCCTGGGCTACTAACTCTTTTCCTGTGCCACTTTCCCCGCGAATCAGTACGGTAGCATCAGTGGGCGCTACTCTTTCTACCATTTTGTAGACTTCCTGCATAACACCGCTCTGGCCAATCATATTTTCTAAAGAATATTTATTTTTAAGTTCTTTTCTAAGCTGAACATTCTCCTCAGTCAACTGCCGTTTTTCCATGATATGCTTAACCTTTAATTTAAGCTCGTCCATTTCAAACGGTTTGATGATATAATCATACGCGCCTTTTTTCATGGCTTCGACGGCATTTTGGGCAGTGGCGTAAGCGGTCATCATGATGACCTCCGTTTTGGGGTTCTGCTTTTTCACCTTATCTAAAACAAAAAGTCCGTCTTTGCCAGGCATTTTAAGATCGGTTATGACCAGGTCAAAAGAAAAGCTCTTGAAAGCCTCCAAACCAGTTTCAGCATTCTCTGCCGTGGTAACCGAGTGACCATCTGGTTCTAACGCAAATTTTAATACTTTACACATTTTGGGCTCATCGTCGATGATGAGGATATTGCCTTTGAGCATGGGCAGGATTCCTATTTTAATTTAATTAAATTGACTACAATTACCGAATTCTTAAAGTATTATTTTGGTAAACACAAAAATGATTTGACAACTGATCATGATAATTAGCGAAAATATCCTTAATAACATTAAACTTTTCAACACTTGAAGTATTATCTAATCGAAGTAATAGAACTCCACAATGTTTTAAATTGCTACTATAAACTAAAGTACCAAAGTCCTTATCCATAGTGATAACAATCCTTTGCTCTTTTTCAGCTAATTTCACAATATCAACATCCGGCATTTTAGGATTCAAATTCCTGATAGATTGGACGTCAAAGTCCTGAGATTTCAACCAGTCTTCAACTATAATACCGACTCCAACATCGATTAGAAATTTTGGTTTATCAGTCACGCGACATCAACCTTGTACACTCTTTCTTCTTCAACTCTTTGTGCCGCATAAGCTAAAACCGCTTGTATATCTTCAGGTTCTAATTCTGGATAGTCTTTGAGTAAATCAGAAACAGGTACATTATTAGCTAAAGCATTTAAAACTTGTTCTACAGATATTCGCAACCCGCGTATGGTAGGTTTACCCAACAAAATATCTGGATTAACAGTTATTCTATTGAGCAGTTCTTCTTTTTTCATTATTTAATCCACCTATAAATTATTATTAACTATTATTTTTATTTAATATCTACCGGCAAATAAAACTGCATTTTCGTACCCCTACCTTTTTCGCTTTCAACCTCAATCCAACCGTCGTGTTTTTCAACGAGGCGTTTGCAAATAGCTAAACCCAAACCACTTCCTGAAGATTTAGTTGTATAAAATGGTTCAAAGATATTTTCTGAATCTGTATCAAAGCCGCAGCCGGTATCCTGGATTTCAACTTTGACCAGCAGCCGGCCTTTGCGTGTTTCGTTTATTAACCGAACAACAATCGTCCCGCCGCCGTTCATGGACTGAATGGCATTTAAAGTTAAATTTAAAATCACCTGATTTATGGCGTCTCCGTCGTGGTTAACTGTCGGCAGGTTTTCCATTTCCGTTTCAAGTTTTACATTCGCCTGAGATATTTCATCTTCTAATGAGCTCAAAGTCTTCTCAACTGTCACCCTGAGGTCTGAAGCATTTACTTCCAGTTCCCGGTCCCGGGCAAAAGTAAGGAAAGCGCTGACAAGTCGATTGAGCCGTCGTACTTCGCTGGGAATGAACTCAAACAACTCATCGGATTCTTCATTGGTGTTATATTTTGATTGCAGGACGTCGGCCGTGCTTTTTATGATGCCCAGTGGATTGCGTATTTCATGCGCCACCGTTGCCGCCATCTGTCCCATAGCTGCTAATCGTTCTGACTTACGAAGCGACTCATGGGTTTTAGTCAGAAGGGTAATTGCCCAGAATAAAAACACTGAGAATAACACGGCTAATGTAACACTGACCAGTCCACCTAAAATTAATCCCCTTTGGAAAAACAGAATAAGATCAAAAAAGTCGGCGCTGGCTTGCACAACCACAATAGCGACAACATCATTCAGCGGTCCCATTACCGGCGCGAAGGCGCTTTTAAATCGATTGCCGGCTACCAATTGCATGGGCGCCACGGCAGTAATGCCAGCCACAGCTTGATTTAATGTCAGGCTGTCCTCTTCTAAAAATGTCACCCTTTCACCATAAGTAAATATATCCGGACTGCCCGCAAAAATACGATAAGATTCGTTAATCAAATACACACCCTGTAATTGATTTTCCTTGTGCACCTGCACTAAATCCTCTTGCAATTCTGGTAAAATAATCCTTAACCTGTCTGATTCAACAAAGAAAGGAAAGTCACCTGATTCAATAATTTTGGAAGTCAATGTGGCGACAGAAAGCAATCGTCTGCCTAATTCATCTTCTAAAAAGGAGCCCATTTCCTGCAGAAAATTCCAGCTCGCGAAGATGAATCCAAAAAGAATCATAATGGTAAGCACAACTATGCCGGTGACCATGGCCTTGCGCCGGCGCAACAGCTTCTCATCTAAATTGGAGTTGCGGTTTTTGAAGAATTTTATTTTTCTCCAAATATTCTCAGCCACTCAGCTAACTCCTCCTCAGAGAGGTCTTTATCAAATTTATGGTAGATATCATGATTTTGAAATCGCTTCATCATCCGGTTATAAAATTCTACTGTTGACAGCACCTTTGTTTGATGCGTTTTGGCAAACTGAATAATATCCGAGTCATCTGTTACAATAATCAAGCTTTTTTGATGTTGCTCTTTCTTGATCAATTCCTTAATAAGCGGATCGGCTTTGAAGGGATATCGCGAAAATATTATTTTTAATGACCTGCTTTGTCTTATCGGGTCAATTCCAATTGGTGGATGATTCCCGTCAAAAATTAATGTGGCTTCAACTTTTTTGGTTAAAAGATATGATTTTAATTGACGAATTAATTCTTCCCGTGACCGTTCTAAACTTTCGGATAAAAACTGACAAAGCTCCGGCACGCGATGAATCATGTTGTAGCCGTCGATGATAATTTTATTCATCCTGAACGTGCCTTTTTGCGTTTATACAATTCACCTTCTGTCCATAATTAATTTTCCTTCATAAACCAGTTTTACTTCAGCTTCTAAATACAAGCGCTCACTGTGCTCGTCTCTCAAAATCCGCAGTTTTCCGCCTCGCGTCAAAATCTCCGTTGGAAAGCGGGTTTTGTTCTGAATATTTGCCAAATAAGCAGAAGCCACGCAGCCTGTGCCACATGACAACGTCTCATTTTCTACCCCCCTTTCATAAGTTCGCAATTTGATTTTATTCTCCGAGAGAACCTCAGCAAAATTCACATTTGTGCCTTCCGGATGAAACTTTGAATGTAAACGGTACTTTCGGCCTAAATTGTAGACATCGATTTCATCGATATCATTTCCAAACAAAACATAGTGCGGCACCCCTGTATTTATAAAACCACCTTCTTTAAAGCCATTTTCTTCCACAACACCGACGGATTGACTTAAATCCCGCGCTGCAGGCATTTTGAGTTTCACTATATTTCCTTTAACATAAGCTTCATAACTTTCGTTTTCAACCATAAACGATAAGCGCTGTCCCGCTAAACCTTTCTTGCAGGCAAAATAAGCCGCGCTTCGGGCGCCGTTTCCACAGGCAGCTTCAGAGCCATCCGCGTTAAAATAGCGCATGCGAAAATCATACTCCGGACACTTTTCGATAAGCAGCACGCCATCTGCACCAACCGAGGTCCGGCGTTGACAAATTTGCCGGAAATAACCTTTATCCAGACCCGACACTAAATTCTGTCGATTATCAATAAGAATAAAATCATTTCCTGTTGCCGAGAGTTTGAAGAAAGTGATTTCAGAGTGTTCGTTCATATTTAAAAGGTTGATTTTTTAGCTTTCAAAATTTAATAAACCTCGAATCTAAAGTCAAAAATATTTCAAATAAAAATTAACTCACTTCTGCGTCTTTACCGTGAAAAGAACTACTGGTAATCCTGTTCCCAGGAACCATAGGTCGGATTGGGCAGCACAAAATATTTTTGTCCCCAATTCAAATCCTCAGCAAGTCTGCTATCACGATATTGCCTGGCATTTTCGCTTCCTTGCATAGGTATGAAATCGCGGACATTATCACCCAAAAGCGCCAGAATTATCATTGGTCCTTTTCCTTCACAGCGGCCGCTCCCCGTCTCCAGACAACGCCGTCGATCCACTTTTGTATCTTCACGACTCTTTCTGGTAAGCATAAAATCACCTTCTTTAAACAAGCCGTATTTCTGCAGATTCTCAATGGTAGGTTGCTCCTGTTCAAAATCACGATTGGTGATGTAGGCTATGTGCGCTTTTGGGCCCAAAGTCCGTACGTTGTCAATAAAAGTTTTAGCGCCAGGTACTAAAACGGCCTCCTTTCGAAAAACCCAGTTTACCCAGGACTCTTTTGTATATGCAGAATTTACCGCAGCCCGCTCAAGCGCATATTTTGAATTATCCAGCACGGTTTCATCAACATCAAGCACCACTACCCAGTTTTTGGTTTCAGATCCGGCAGTTTTTTTCACAGCCATCCAGGCATTGCGATAGGTCTGGGTGCAGAGTGCCGCATATTCCACGGAGGCTGTTACCCATTTAATGTCATTAGGTAGCTCATTTGATTTTTGGGATGAACATGAGCATGTGCAAAATAAGATTATTAATAAAACAGCAGCAATTGAATTACAGTGAAATTTTCTATTTTTTGTTTTCAAGATTCCCTCCCTTCAACTTAGCCTGAATAATTCATAAATACTCAAAAAAATAAGAGGAGTTTTCCTTATAA
>CAZIKB010000002.1:0-144131 GCA_964539665.1 uncultured Cytophagia bacterium | reverse complement strand
ATGGCTTTGCCTAACAGGTCTGCATCTGAGACAGCTTTGACATCCACGCTGAGATTACCCCGGGCAATCTCGTCTGCTGCTTCTGCTTTTGTCTTCAAGATGCTACTCATATCTCGAAAAGCATCAGCTAACTGACCTATTTCATCCCCTTGAGAAATTTCTACCTTTTGGCTCAGGTCGCCAGTGGCTATAACCTGTGCTACTTCTGTAATTTTCTTGATTGGATTAGCAATGCTGCCGCCCATCCAGAGCGCGAATAGACCTATAATAACCGCGATGACCAGACCTATTACTATTAAACTGTTTCTTAGTGCTTTACTCGGGGCTTCCACTTCTGCAAGATCAATTTCTGCAATAACCCCCCACTGCATATAGTTTTTCAAGTCAAGGGGGGAGTAGACGGATAGTACCGGATTGCCGTTGTAGTCTATGATAATTTCAGCACCGCCTCTACCTGCGAGTCCGTTGTTTGTGGCATCGGTATCCACACCGTTGTTTTGCACTGTGCCTCTGAATGAGGCTTCTACTGAGTGTCCGTTTGGATCGAGGTAGGAGTCAGAACGCATCTTTTTATCGGAACCCACCAGGTAGGTTTCGCCGGTTTCGCCCATACCACTGCGTTCCTGCATGATGTAGTTTATCCGGTCAATTGGTATCTGCAGAGCACAATATCCTACCAGGGTGTCTTTTTCACCTCTCATCTGTCCCACCATAAACCCGGCCGGTGCATTTCCGGAAGGAGAGTAAGGTTCAATATCACCGTAAGAGATTTCTTGTGAATTTTCTCGCTGCGCTGCACGGAAAGCCTTACCCAGACTTGAATTTCGAAGTTCGCTGTCGGGAATAATCATCCCGAGATCTGATTTCTGTTCGACAGTATAGACGATGTGGCCATCGGTGTGTATAAGAAAGAGATCATACCATCCATTGTCATTTTTGATGTCCTTCATTCGCTGATCATAAACTTTAGCAAGATCATTCCATATTTCTGTGTCCGTGCGATCTCCGGCTGTTTTAAATGCGTGCTCAAAATCGACTAATGCCTGGCGTGTATATGGATCATCCTTTAATACGTGCAACTGATTCTCCAGCATTGCAAGATAGTTTTTAACCTGATTTTTTTTAATAGTTTGCACGGCTTTCAAATGGTTAAAGGCTTGCTTCATCAATTCATCTTGAGACTTGCTAATGCTCAAGAAAGCGATGATAAACAGTGGAATTAATCCAGCCAGCAGAAAAGCGGCAATTAATTTTGGTTTCATTTTGATATCTTTTAAATTAACCATGAGCGATAATCTCCATATATTTTTATTGTACAGCTCTCTTATATGAATATTCGACAGGTTCTGTAATATCATTGACTTCTATTACTTCCTGAACTGGATATTCTGGTCTTTGAGCATTTTCGTTTTTAATCTTAAATTTGCTCAACATGAGTTTAAGTTGAGCAGCCTGGGTAGCATTTTCAATTGTATCGTTCATGCCCTGAATGATTTCCCGATAACCACCTTCAAACCTGGCAGTATCACCTCTTTTTTGCAAATGACCTTCTTCACTCGACTTTCGAAATAACCACCAATTACCGTGAATTTATCACTGGCCATCCATCGCAAAACGCCGGTCCTGGGAGAGCCATCTCCCACGCCGATATCTGACGTCGTTTTCCCACCAGAGTATTAACCGGACATGCCTATTGTGTGATCTCCAAGGCCAAACTTATAGTTTAAATCCCATCCAGCTAACTATGAACTGGTATCAGAAAATTTGCAATTACCTCGCTTTTGTTGTTAAAAAATATCAGAATTGATTAAGGTCATATTACATGAAAATAATATCGGAATAAGTTTTGATAATATTTAATTTATTACTAAATCTAAAGGAAAGTGAGGAACAAACAGGGCGCTACCTATTCAATGCGCTATAGTAGTGATGATTTATGGAGTAAGTGGTGATGAGAGCGGATTATGTGAGTAAATAATAGAAACTGAACTCGAGCTCAGACGCCACTTTTGTATTACAAATAATATCCTGGTATTTTGTACAAGAATAATTAAATAACACCAGGAGCCAGAGGAATGCTATTGATATTGATTTTCTTTCGCGTCACCCGAATTGCTGATCGTCTTTTGCAATCACACCATCGACGATGTTTACTTTGGAAATTTTCATCGCTTCTGCTGATGTTCGAACATTCTGTTTTTTTAACTTAAATTTGTTCAACATATTTTCAACTTGCATTGCCTGTTTGGATAGCAGTTCGGCTGCGGAAGCACTTTCTTCTGCAACAGCGGTATTTGATTGAGTTACCTGATCTATATCACCAAGACTTTGATTGACTTGTTGAATCCCCTGATCCTGATCTTTGGAAGCTCTGGCAATTTCACCCACCAGGTCGGTTACTTTAGTGACGCCGTCAACAATTTCGTTTAAGGCTTTAGCGGTCTTATTGGCGATATTAGTTCCATTTTCGACTTTTTTAACCGAACCTTCAATGAGCTCGGTTGTCTCTTTCGCTGCTTTAGCGCTTCTTTGGGCCAGGTTGCGCACTTCCTCTGCAACCACCGCAAAACCTTTGCCGTGAACGCCGGCTCGCGCAGCTTCTACTGCTGCATTCAACGCCAGGAGATTTGTTTGAAAAGCAATTTCGTCGATGACTTTGATGATTTTTGAAATATCACGAGAAGCCTGGTTGATCTCTGCCATAGCGCTTAACATCTGTTTCATTTGCTGGGTGCCTTGATCTGCAGAATCGCGAGATGTGGTTGCTATCTGGTTTGCCTGGATTGCATTTTCTGCGTTTTGTTTGGTTTGCGAACCCAGTTCTGTCATGGTTGATGAAACTTCTTCCAGGGAGCTGGCTTGCTCGGTCGCACCCTGTGAAAGAGAGTGGCTGGAATAAGATACTTGATGGGCGCCGCTTGAAACCTGCTCAACAGTGAGCGCCACTTGCCCGAGAGTGTCGTTCAAAGCTTTCAATGTTGTATTCATGGCATCCTTCATCATAGCATCGTCACCCTTATAGTCCCCGGTCATTGCAACTGTCAGGTCTCCGTTAGCCATCTTTTCCAGACAACCTACTGCTTCTCTAACTGGTTTCAGGATGTTTTCAACCGTGTTATTCATTCCTTGAATAATCTTGCAATAATCTCCTTCAAACTTGGAAGTATCTCCTGTGACACTAAGTCGCCCTTCGTCTGCAGCAGTCGCAAGCATTACTCCTTCTTTAATCAGGGAGCGAAGATTATTCCTGATGCCGTTCAAGCCTTCGGTTAGGACAATCTGTTTTCCAGGGAGTACCCGCATCTCTCTCCGCAAATTTCCTTTTGAATATTCTTGTAAAATATCGATTCCTTCCCATAATGGCTCAATGACGGCGTCTAATGAATCGTTGACTCCTTTCAAAAGCTCTGCATAGGCGCCGTGCATTTTATTAGGATGGCATCGTGTATCTATATTGCCAGCTTTAAAAGATTGGATTGTGTTTTGCAAATCTGCCTGCATGGTCCTCAAACTATCTTTCATAGTAACCATGGCAGCACCTAACACATCCTGCTCTGAGACCACTTTAATATCCACATCAAGATTTCCCTGAGCTAACTCATTGGCCACATTGGCTTTGGTACGTTGCGCATTAATCATTTTTCGGAAAGATTCCGTGAGTTGGCCTATCTCGTCGCCGCTTTGATTAGTAATTTCCTGATTCAGGTTTCCTCGTTCCAATTCTACAGCGATCTTTGAAATTTTCTGAATAGGTTTCGTGATCATTTTAGCAATGAAAAGCGTGATACATATGAAAATAATAATCATGACAAATGAAATTATAGCGATACTTTTACGGGCTGAACTCAAAGCCCGGTTCCTTTCTTCGAGAGAAATTCCAATAGTCACAGTGCCAATTTGTGTGCCATTGGATTCGACGGGAACAGCATTAAACATTTCATTAGATAGTTTTTCCATGGAATGGCTTCCGCTTGCTTGAATATCTGGGAATCCAGATTTCCGATAGAGGTAGAAATTATTGCCATTTTTATCCGTAACACTAATATATGAAAAAAGTTCTTGACTGGTAAAAGCATTTACTGCAGATGCGACTTCATTTTTATCATCAAATTCCAGCCCTACTTTCACAGCTTTAGCTGCAATCTGGCTGATTACGTGAAGTGAAGATTTTAAATTACGAGTTAGTGAGCTTTTGGTTACTTGCGACGCAATTAAGCCAACTACTACCATTATTAGTACAATTGCCAGGGTAAAACCAATCGACAGTTTCGATTTTAATTTAAGTGTTTTAAAATTCATTGAGCAATTCTTCCCATTTTTTAAGTTACTGGATAACTTCTTGAATATCTAATTTTTGAATTAATTCAGCGGTAAATTTTGACTTAAACTGTTCATTATGTTTTAGATTAAGAACTAAGTCCAGTTTATTATTTTCAGCATTTGAAATTATTCCAACCAGAGCGCCCGATTCTGAATACTCTCTGGTAGGTGATATTATGGCTATTTGCTTTTCTTTGCATTTTGATAAAATATACAATTTGTTTGAATTTTTCATCAACACATCTGAGCTCATAATTAATAATATGCTTTGTTTTGGCAGCTTTTGGACGCTTTGACCAATCATTGTAGAATTTTCTATTATATAAACTTTGGATTTGAATTTGCTTTGAGCAGAAGCTCGGTTTATTTTGGTTTTTGCTGCTGATAGTTGCTCGTTAGACAGAAAAATTATAAGTTCTTCAGCTTCCGGAAATATTTGTCTTGTAACATAAAATAGCTGGGTAAAGGAGGGTTCTTTAGCATAGAGTATAATGTTTGAATAAATGAGTATAATTCCTGATAGAATTAATATAAATTTTTTCATTTACATTATCCTTGATTGTTTTGTTAAAAGATGATTAATATGTAAGAGCATTCAAATACAGATAAATTCTGAAGTTCATTTTTCATCTATTAGTTATTTATGATTAAGTTTCAATCATTTCTGCAATCTGATTAGCTTCGTTTTCAAAAAGCAGCTTTTCTGTATCAAGCAATATTTTAACATCACTTCCAACTTTTCCAAAAGCTTTAATATAGCGATTCGACGTGCCACTATTCATGTTTGGCGGTGGTTCAATATTGTCTTCAGTTATATCCAACACTTCAGTTACCGTGTCCACAATTATACCTACAGCCAGTTGATTTATATTTACAACTATGATGCTGGTTCTTTCATTGTATTCGCGTTCTTCAAAGCTGAACCGTAATCTAATATCAATTACAGGTACAACTTTACCACGCAGGTTAATGACACCCTTAACAAAATATGGCACATTTGGCAATTCAGTGATGTTCTGAATGCCAATTATTTCTGTAACATGTCGGATCTCGATTCCATATTCTTCTTTACCAAGATTAAAAGTAAGATATTTTCCCTGTTGGGTGTCTTCATTATTTTCCCCTACCAGGAGATCTGATTTTAAATCTTCATCTAAAGGCATGATTGCACCTGATTTTGGTTCATTATTTTTCTGTTTAGTATCTGATTAAAAAATTAACTCCCTAATGTAACTTACACCTTAATGTTATAATTATGGACCCATAACCAGATTAAGATTCCATTTTTGAGTATTCATCAATCAATTTATCTGTTGTTTCGGTTAACTTTGAAAGACCTGCGATGTCAATAATTAAACTTACATTGCCATCGCCAAGAATAGTGCATCCTGAAAAACCTCGCATAGCGCCGATATATTCTGAAAGTCCTTTGATCACAATTTGTTGTTGCCCGATAATTTCGTCCACAAAAATACCAAACATTTTTTCTGCATTTTCGACAATCATAATAATACCATCTTGTAACTCCTGGCAATCGGTGTTTATATTGAAAAAGTCGTGTAGCCGGATTACTGGCAATAAATTACCACGTACATGAATAATTTCTTTACCATCCATGGTTGTAGTTATTTGTTTTTCGTTTAACCTGAATGTTTCATTAATGGCTACAATAGGAATAGTGTAGAGGTTCTGACCTACTCTTATGATCATGCCGTCAATAATGGCCAAAGTAAGCGGTATTTTCAAAATAACTTCTGTGCCTTTTCCCGGCTCACTTCGGATTTCTACTTTTCCGCGTATATTTTCAATATTTCTTCTCACCACATCCATCCCTACACCGCGTCCTGAAACATCTGTGACTTGCTCGGCAGTTGAAAAGCCAGGAGTGAAAACCAGTTTCCAGACATCCTCATCACTCATGTCCGCATTACTATCATCAACCAATCCACGGTCGATTGCTTTTTTTAGAATTCTCTGCCGGTTTAAACCCATACCATCATCTTTGATACTAA
Source organism: uncultured Cytophagia bacterium (assembly GCA_964539665.1). Classification (GTDB taxonomy): domain Bacteria; phylum Zhuqueibacterota; class Zhuqueibacteria; order Oceanimicrobiales; family Oceanimicrobiaceae; genus CAZIKB01. The sequence goes on along the minus strand of CAZIKB010000002.1, from coordinate 137,799 downwards.
TCCAGACTTCACCGCCTACATATTTGGCGTCAAGATTGATATGCCCGGTTTTGGATTTATTTTGTTTTTTCCGAATTTCTGGAGACCCAATTCCATGGTCTATGGAATTGCGGATTATATGTACAAGTGGATCAGTGATTTTTTCTATAACTGTCTTATCTACTTCGGTTTCTTCGCCATTAATTATGAGCTCAATTTTTTTATCAGTTTTGTGTGCCAGGTCACGCACTAGCCGAATCATTCTTCGAAAGGTTCCAACCAATGGAATCATCCTGATAGAAGTAGAAACATCTTGAAGATCACGGGTAATTTTATTAAGGTGCATACTCGACTTCTCAAAACGGTCAAGCGAAATATCCAGTTCTTTAATATCCGGATTCTGTGAGACCATTGCCTCAGCAATTACCAGCTCGCCTACTAAATTCAGCAAAACGTCAAGCTTTTCGACATCTACCCTTACTGACTGGCGCTGAGAACGGCTTATTGTTGGCACGGTTGCATTTTGAGTTGATTTAGTCCCACCAATTTTCTTTTTTGCCGAACTTTTGACTGGCTCTTTATCGGAGCGTGGTACAGTTGACTGAGTATCTTTTTGTTTTATTTTTTCAGTTGTTTTTGATCTTTTATCCTGGATTTCAGTTGCTTTTTGGGTGGCGTTTTTCTTTTTATTGTTTTTCGCAATTTTAATAACCGAATCCTGAATTAAGCTGATCAGCCCTGAAATACTGGCTATCGTGGGCGCTTTACCATTGTTTATTTTGGTAACACCCTCGCGAAGAAAATCGAGAAAATCCAATAATAATGATAACATCTGACTGTTTGAGGAAATTTCACCACACCTGATTTTATCAAGAACAGTTTCTGCTTCATGACTTAGCTGCTCCAGGTCGCTGTATCCTAAAAATCCAGCATTCCCTTTAAAACTATGTAAACTTCGAAATGCTTGACCAATGAATTCTTCATTGGCGGGATCTTTTTCCAAATTTAATAAAGCCTCTTCTGCCGCTGCGAGAAGATCCTCTGATTCAGCGGTGAATTGCTTAATCATTTCGGGTGTGATTACAAGTTGAAGACTGTTTTTATTCCCTACTGATTCAGGTTGGTTCTGTGACTCATCAGAAGAAGATTGTTGGATATCCTCATCGCTTGAGGTGTCGTTTGCATGTAAATCATTCTCAATAGATTCTTTCCGGGTAATACCCTCTCTACTTTGGTTTTCCAAAGCATCGTGTGTAATAGTGACAATAAGTTTTGACAAGTCCCTTTTAATTTCCTCTGCTTCATCTTCAAAACCAGAGTCAGTGAATTTTGATTCAATATTCACAAGGAGTTTACGAATAAAGTCACATGTTCGGTTAAGTAAATCAATGTGGTCGCTTATAATTTTCCCCTTGCCTTTTCTGAAAATGTCGAGAAGGGTCTCCGCTTCATGGGTAACTTTGCCTACATTGTTAAGATTAAGGAATCCGGCTCCTCCTTTTAATGAATGAAAAAGACGGAATATAGTATTTAAGGATTCAATATCAACTTCACCTGACTCGTTTGACTTTGACTCGAGTTCAATTAATAGAGGCTCAACCTCATCCAGTAATTCAAGCCCTTCTTCTACAAATGCAAGTAAGAGTTCCTGCTGGTCTAAATCTGGTTTATTCACATGCAATTATTCAGGGTATTTAAAGAAATTGTATTTATGGATAATATAGCTGTAAATCAGATAGTTAACTGTCAATCCCTGGAAGACTTTTTTGTTCTGGATAAAATTGAAGTGTATGGTCCTTCCTGGGTATAAGAATCATCTTAACTAACATCGTCAGGATGGCTTCTTTCTTTAGCGTAGTTTGACATTTAGTAGTTACGGTCAGAATGAAAAGGATGGTAAAAAAGGAGTGAAATGATTGTTCTTATGTATTGTACAAACCATATAATTTCACGTAGTTTGTAAGTATATGTTATATTTACCATTCATGCCAGTATAATCTTTGCCCTAAATCAAATCTTTAAATTCACTGCTGTCCAGTAATTTGGTTGCGGCCTCTTCAATAACTTCTTCACTTGTATAAAATCCAGCTTTAATTTTTGCCAGCGCTTCATAAATCACGTGCGCACGAACCGATGGCAACTTGGAAAGCAGTTCTTTAGCAAAAAGAATTTCGTTATTAGAGTTTTGAAGTTCTTTAGCTTCCTCAGAAATCTGAACCAGGTCACCTTTTTTAGTATTTGCTGCCTCGGAGGACTTATCCTTTTGTGCCTTTGTTATTCGGACTTCCTCATTTGATTGTTGTTCAATCTTAGCAGTAGGTCCGAACCCAATTAAATTCTTAATGTTCATTTGTGAACCTTACTTGTTTATGTTATAAAAGTCAATAGTTTAAAATATCTACAATTTGTTTATTGTCCAGTGTTGAAATGGCTTTAAAATTCTTGACATTTTGTTTTTCTTTAATTAAGTCACAGAGTGATTTATATGTGTTGTCCATTCTTGTTTTTAGCATCTCGGCATTTTCTTGGTCTAATTTGATTATTGAACTGGTAATTGATCCAAAATATTCTCTATTCATTTTATTGTGACTGGCATTAACTTCATTCAATACATTCAACTTTTTACTGTTTTCTTTCAAATTGGCAATAATTTTATCTCTTTGTTTTAATTTTTCCAGGGTGTTCTCCATATCCCCATTACCTAATAATTGACTCACTTCCTCGGTGATTATTTTTAATTTAACAAGTTGACTATACATTTTCTATATGCAGTTTTGATTTAAAATGTGAAACCTTTTCATTATTATTTTAATCTATTTAGATTCCAATTGATGATATAAAACTTTGAAACGCAGCAAATTGTCCTCCCAATAAAACAGACATTTGCTGCATTTTAGCGAATTCTGTTCGAAGTTGGAGTTCTCTTCTGGCTGCTCTTTCATCGAATCTTTTAATGTGCCCATCAATATTCTTAATACGATTTGCAACGCTGTCTTTGCCATCTTTTATCAAGCCTCCAACCTTAATGAAAGTATCAAGTTCTGTCTTAAGCTGGGTCGCCACCCCATTTGCCGAATTAAATAAATCTGCAATGGCAGATGAACTCGCGAGCAACGCATCTTCAAACTCTTCACTATCGGATATGCTTAAGGTACCATCTGATGCTGCTGTAATTCCGATTTCAAATAGATAGTTAGGATTTCCGGAATTTGCACTCGTAACCTGACCAGTCATTATACTTCTCAATGTCGAGCGTAAATTTCTGTATTGGGAATCTCCAGCCAGCACCCCACGGTTATACGTGTCCGGATCTGTGTTGATTTTCTCGCGGATGTACTTTATAACGTCATTGTAGGAACTAAGTATGTCATCAATTTCTTTTTTTACAGCGGCAGTATCTCCAGTAACTTGAACCGTTTCTGTAGAAGCCGTGGTATTCAATATGTTCAGAGTAACTCCATCCAGAATGTCAGTAATACTGTTGCTGTCGCGATAAAAAGTTAATCCATCAACTTGTAGCTGCGAATTAAGACTGCTGTCGGAAGCACTTGTTCCAATCGCAGTAATATAGCCACCAGAAGTACCAGACGACAGTACATTGTTACTTATTTCCAGAGTTGAGAGCAGTGAGTTCCCTGAATCAGTGAAAGTCTGGCGATAGGTATATCCAGATTGACCGCTTTTGAAAATGAGTCGGCTGGTTCCGTCTGTTTCGTGCACTACCGAGGCAGTAGTTTTTTCATCTGCATCAATAGTCCCCGCTGTTACTGCAACACTCATGGCTTCGTTAACCGCCAGGACGATGTCGTCAAGTACGTCATCGTTAGTTGCACCACTGGAATTTATGGTAACAGAAATAGTCTCTCTGTTAGTGCTATCGGCTGTAGTTGGATGGGCCACGTCTATTTGGAAAGTCTGAGATCCGTTTGTATTAAAAAATGTATTTAAATCCGTGGCTGTTTTGGTGTACTGCTTTGAAACTCGAGTATCTGCACTTGCTAATCTTGTAATCGTGACATCATGGTTTCCAGCTAATGCCGTGGAACCAGCCGTAGCGGTGATTAAATCCGCGTCACTCGTAGACGTTGTTTTGGCTGCAAAGTAATTTGTAAGTGGGTCTGTTAACCGTTCCGCAAGAGAATTCAAAGATGATAACTTGGAGTCTAAATCGGTTAAAACTGCACTTCTTCGATTCAATACAGTTTTTTTATCTTCCAGATCATGTCGAGGTTGAGCTTCAAGCGAAAGTAATGTTTTAATGTACCTGTTAATGCTTGAATTTCCACCAACAAATATATCTGATCCCATTTTACTTACCCGCTATTATAATGATTTAAATCAATCATTCTTTAAGAATTACGGATTGTTCCCACGTATTCCGCATTTCTTTAAGAACATATATTGATTGATCATAATTTTCAATATGAACCATACTTATGGCATATTGATATAATTTACAAAATAATATTGACATCTCTCCATGTTCAAAATTAAGAGCATTAATTAACTCCGTTAGCACTTTTGTGGCTTTATTCTGTTCTTTTTTTTGACAACATTCAATACCCAAATCATAGAGTTGTAAAATCACCGATTCTGGTGTTGTGTTCTTATCCAACATACGTGTTGAATGCAATGGCTGCATGATATTATTTCCTTATCTTTAATTTGCTTTTTGTACTGTTCCAGTTGACATTACGGAGGATACCCAAACATCACGTAATGCTTCGAAAATTATTCTCGGCTCTTTAAATTTTTCTTTGTGAATATAATCAAGGGCATATTTATATAAATCGAAGAATATTACAGCCATATCTCTATGATCAAAATTAAGCGCTGCAATGAGTTCGACCAGGACCTTGATAGCTTTTTGTTTATTTTTAGTATAGCAAGATTGAATTCCCAAATCATACATAATCAATATTAATTTTTCAGGGCTGGCTGATTGTATTTGCTGTTTCATATATGGATTCAAAGTTGTTTTCTTTTTACTGAAAATAGGTTTTTGTACCATTTCAAGTCTCCGTTTGCTTAAATAAATAATTTTTTCTTCTTATCAAAACTTAAAATGAATTCATTTTATTTTCCAATTTCTGAGAACCCTTCAGTTTTATTATCGACAACCGAAAATTCGACTTGCTACTTTATTTAAAAAAAAGTATATATTTTTTAAATATTTTGATTATAGAAGAATATGAGGTCTGGCAGGTAATGATTGAATGGAAATGGAGGAAAGTGTAAGAAGTTTAAATGGGCTTAATGCAAGACAAGAAATACAATAAAAATTCAGTTACAGAGGGGGCGCTTCCCACTGAGTGGCTGTATATTTTAACCTATTACTTCTGGTTGTTTGACTCCTGGGAAAGCGCTAATTCCCACATCTCATGTGCTTCTGAGTCCTTACCAAATTTTTGAAAAAGGTTGCCCATCAGTTTAAGTGTGTTGGTATGGTTTGGACGAAGTTCAAGCAGATGCGATAAAACTTTGAGACCATCAACTAATTGACCTTTTTTGACTAAAGTACTGCCTTCCCGGAACATTGCATCATATTGTTGCTCATCGGATGAAAATAGTTTATCAACAACATGAATGCGCGCTTCTGTTCCTGAGGCTGGGTGTGAGGGATAAAAATATTGTGATTTTTTTTCTTTCCCCATTTTTATCGTATGCCTCTGAATAGGTGACTGTTTTATTACAGCAATGCGCTCTTGAATTATTTGTGTCGCATGTTTCCACGTCCAATGATTATGTGCATCCTGGGTTGCTTTTCCTCCTAATTTTTTCATCAGTACGGGATTTTGGAATGCATAACACATATGCTTTTTTAAATCATTAAGGTTAACTTCGTAAAACCATGGAAAATCCATGGTGTCAAAGTATTCAACCTTTTTTTCCGCAGATTGAATTTTAATTGCTTTCACCAGGAGACTATTTTCATAGTTGCAAAAGTCAAGACATGCACCACCGTTTGTAACGATGGCTGGAGTGCCACAGGCCATAGCTTCTATAATTGGCAGGCCAAAACCTTCTCCACGATAGGGATGCACCAAAACATCACATGCAGTATAAAGACCTGTTAGTTCCTCTTCAGGAATAATAGCATCTATATACTCTATGGCCGGTGCGTTTTTTCTTCTTTTTATCTTTTTTATGAATTCTTTGAATGTCATTCCCTGATAAAAAGAATCGCAGCCCATATCTTTTATTACCAGACAGACATCATCTGATTTCTTGAAAACATTAATATAAGCCACCAATAAAAGATCAATACCTTTCCGGTGGATTGTACCTCCCACAAACAGAAATTTAAATTTCTTTTTTGTTTTAAGTTTATACGGTCTAACTTCTGGATGGAATTTATCCGGATTGATTCCGTTGGGAACGACAAATACCCTTTCCGCGGGAACGCAGCTTTCAAGATACACCTGCCGTAAGTAATTACTCGGCACCCACATTTCATCTACCTGAGTTGAAAAAACTTCTACCCACTGTTTGGGTAAACTGCCAAATTCCCAGGGCTGAATTATAATCCAATGCCCTTCATCCGGAGCGGTAAGATTGGGAGGCCACTGGTGGCGAACATGGACATCTACGGGACCTGAGAAGCCTGCATTTGTACAGTTGGACAATTTCTGAAATCGTTCGTCAACTTCACAATCAAACTCGTCTGGTTCATATGGAATAATGGAAACCGTATGGCCGGCTTCCTGAAGCTGCAAACATAGTTCGCGATTTATTAAAGCCAGTGAATGGTAGACAAATTGCGAACCTTCCCAGCGGATATTTAGTGATTCGAAATTATGATTTAAAACTTTATTTCCCTGTATGAACTTGTCCTGATTTACTGATATTGTTGGATTGTGATTTGCCGCACGAACATTGCGATTGAATGATGCATTATAGTTGTGTTGGGTGATCGCCTCTCGATAATTTCTAAGCAGCTCATCCAAATAAGTTTCAAAGCTTTTGGGTGGTTGAATATTGTTTTGCATTCGCCCAAGAAGCGATGAATCGCTCATAAATCGGAATAATACGCTGGCCAAATCAGCCGAATCGCATGGATTAAAGATGAAACCGTTTACGCCTTTTTCAATGAACTCAGGAATGCCGCCGATACGGCTGCCGATTACCGGACAGCGCGCGGCCAGCGCCTCCTGAACAACAAAAGGCGCACAGTCTTCCCAGATTGATGGAATGACGATGACATCTACCTGGTTCAGCAGGTGTGGTAATTGACTTAGCTCATACTGTCCATGGAATTGTACTAATCCTTTACTATCCATCTGTCGTAAAGCTTTAAAATAGGACTCCGGTCCCGCGCCGAAGATATGTCCTTCAACCTGGTCTGGCTGGAAAGCCTGGAGAGCTTTCACTAAAACATGCACGCCCTTCTGGGACAACAAACTCCCGATGAAACCTACTTTAACCGGATGCGGCATTGAGATAACAGGTTGACGCGACTTTCCAACTTCCTGCCAAATCCAATCGGTAGTTGCTGAGGGTTGGTGGAGTACCTGAATACGATCAGCCTCATAACCGTTCTGAACAAATATTTGCCGCACCCGATGCGATACCGCCAGGTGGCGATTAATGTGATTATTAAAGGCGCGCCGAATTTGAACCGCACGTTGTCCGTATTTCTCTGCATTATCGATTTTTCCGATACATACTGCGCACTTGCTGCCATCCGATGAAGGCCCGCTGCAGAGCGTCAGGTCATCTCGAAAGAGATACATACGAGGACAAATTGGCCAGTAATTATAGGGCGTGTAAATACTTGGGATACCAGCTCGATTGATATCTTTTAAAATACCAGCCGAGAAGTTTAACAGACTGGCATAATTTACAATATCTGGTTTTATACTGATTATTAAATTTTTCATTATACGCAGCATATCCGGATCAGCTATTTCTCGCTCAGGATGTTCTAAATCAATAAATAAGACCGCCTGGTTGTAGATGGCAAATAATTGTACGCCATCTTCCTGACTCTCTTCAACATAGTAAGTTGGTTTGTCTGGTTTAGTTTGCGCGGCTGTGTAGACAACAGTTACCTTGTGGCCTCGCTGCACCAATGTTTTAGCAACCTGGCGTGGGTGGATGGTGCCTCCGCCTTCATCTGCCCAGCCAAACATGGTCATCAATATATGCAATTTGTTCTGGCTGTCAATTTTAGTTGCTGTTGATTTTGAAGATGCTGGGATATCAAAATTACGCGTTTTTTGTTTGACATCCTTTGCAATTGACTCACACTCATCCTGCTGTCGTGGTTTTCGGGCAACAGCCTGTGCTTTCTCCGCTTCCGAAACCGGAATTCCGTTGGGTCCTGAATACACATCCCAAAAAATTTGTTCATGTTTTGCAGTTTGAATCAATGCTCCATTACTGTCCAACCTTATTCCAGAGGCACGACACGCTTGCTTTATCACTGCGTGTTCAAGCTGCAACATGTTAAAATTGGTGAGAATCGCCAGCTTGCCAGACTGTTCAAGTTGTTCCATCAATTCAAGGTTGGACTTCGCGGAGGGCAATTCTAATGCTCGACTTAAAAAATCCTTTCCTTGTTGTTTTTCTCCTAAACAATAAAGAATAAGACCAATGTTATGTGAAAACATCGTATTGATCTGCTTGTTAAATTCCGATGTCATTCCTGGCATTGCAAGAGCAGCTTGATACTTTTTTATTGCCATTTCAAAATCAGTATATGGATTCAGTGCGCACAGATTCCCAAAGTGCCACAAGACAGCAGCCATTACAACAGGATCATCTGCATGGGCCTGAAGCCCTGGATATACTTCGGTAATCGGTATCTGCTTTCTATATAATCGCATGACCTGAGAAACATCGCGGATTACGTCTTCGCTATTATCGCGGCCGCTATTACTATCATTCCTCTGCAGGAAAAGTCCAAGGGTCTCACGTAAATGCACGGCTCCACAGTGCCAGGCAATTCTAATGAATAAATCATGATCTCCAGCAATCCAGAGCTCGGGATCAAAGTAACCCGCCTTATCATGAACTTCGCGCCGCCAAACCGGCTGCGGACCAAATATGCAACTTGAAAGTGACGTCCCCAGGTTGTAATCCGGCCAATCGTAGCGTTTAGTCGCTGAATTCCGTTCGAAGGTTTCGTTTTCAATGTTTGTAATCAACGAATCAGCGTAGACCAGTCCATATTCTGGATATTCATCTAATACCCGCACCATCAACTCAAATGCGTCCGGGCGATGTCTGTCATCAGTACAGGCTATGGTCAGATATTTGCCTCTGGCCGCATGGATGCAGTGATTCCAGGAAGCATGGGATGTTTCGCGTTTATCAGTGCGTATGTAAACAATATTATCGTAGCGCTGCTGGAATTCCTCAATAATAGCCCGTTCGTTCTGCGGAGAATTGCTGTCTACTACAACAATCTCCAACTGTTCAGCGATAGTCTGGCTTTCGAGATCCTCCAGTAGTCCCCGCATAAAGCGTTCTGAATTGTAAGTTGTGACAAGCGCTGTAATTAGATAATTTTTCATTGAAATTTTTAGCTTTTATCATTAAGAGTTTTTTGAAAAGAATCAAATAACTGTTTTTCGTATATTATTTCACTCTCAGAAACATCTGCGCCATGTTCAAAAATTAATGGTAGATCTTTCTCTTTCAGAATATTCTTTACTGGCTCAAAATATGACTGATCCTTTACGGGAAAATGTGCCCATACTTTTCCACTGGTTGTGATACCGGCATCATGAAGATGTACCTCCTGAACGTGTGCGCTCATGTTCAACCATGTGTTGAGATTGCCGCATTGTAAAGCATGTCCGACATCCAATAGTAAACCAGAGTTACTAAATTTATTAAATAGTTCAAAAAAAAATTCTTCAGCGTATTGAAATGTGTCAACCATTTTGGTATTCATATTTTCAATAATCACTCTTGTTCCCGACTCTTCAGCTTTGTTGTCTGCATATTCCATGAGTTTGATGAAATTTTTTTTACATAGTTGCTCATCCTTCCGCTCACTCAGTATGGGCTCATAGAAATTTCCCGTTACCTGAGGTCCAACACTAACGTTTTGAATAATGGGCTCATGGATACTTACTATTGAAGCCTCCATAATTGATGCTGATTTGAATAAATGATCAATTATCTGTTTGTTTGTAGAGCTGAGACCTTCAGCAGGGTTAAACCAGATTTTTTCTCTGTTAGCCGGAAAATACTGATGGACAGTAAAAATGATGTGAGGAAAATCACTTTTTAATCGACGTAATGTTTCCCAGACATTTTCTTCGTAATTGTGGGCAGCGCCTAATTCAACAACATTGAAGCCTAAATCTACTACTCTTTGAACAGATTCATAGATGTTATATCCTTTAGTCGCATAGTAAGAAGAACTTAATCCAATCATAGTAATATCTAATTAATCATTCCTAAAAAGTTGCTAATCTCCGGCTCTTTATATCCGGTGATTTCTTTATATTTCGTGATATTCAGGTTTGTTAGGATGGGTCTTTTCTCTAATAGCCCGAAAGAATTAATTTTGCAGGTATTCACGGATGCATCGAGGTTAAAATATTTCTGAATAGCTAAGCCAATTTCATAACGTGTAACTGCTTTTGTGGAAGCGAGGTGAAAGATACCCGTATATTTATTCTCAATGAGTGTCAGCGTGAATTGTGCTAAATCATCAACAAAGAGGGGAGTCATAAGTTGATCATCCGCACAGGTAAGCATCCTGGTCGATTTTATATTTTTTACCATACTCGAAATAAGAGTACCATCGTCCAGGTCTACTCCAAACACTTTGCTCATTCTTAAAATGAGATAGGATTTGCCGGATTCGATTAAATAGTTTTCTACTTCATATTTCATCTGTCCGTAGCAATTGATTGGATTTCTTTCATCTGATTCTGTGTAATTGCCTTTTTTGCCATCAAATACATGGTCGGTTGAGAAATACACAGGAACGATGTCATTCAAATGACAATAATCGATAATTCCTTTTGTTTTGATAACATTTGTTTTATAGGAATAGTCCAGGTAGGTCCTGCAATCATCAATTTTTGTATTACTGGCCGCCGAAATAATTACATAATCCCATTTAGCTCTGGCAACGGGTATGTCAGACAGCGACATGCTTTCAAGATCAAAATATATCTTCCCGGGACTTTTGTTTTGAAAGTAAGTGCCTGTGACTTCCAATGACTCTTTTTTAAATCGACTAAATAAATAGCTTCCTATATAGCCTGAAGCGCCAAGGATAAGAATCATTTTTTTGTGAAACTGTTTGGTAGTTGGAGTTATCGGATTATATCTGACGAGTCAAAAAGGGTTTGCTCGATACTTTCGATCAAATCGTGTTCCGGTGCAATGTTCTTTAGAAGATCCAATGCAATGGACTGTGCTTCAAAGTTACCCAGTTTTTGTCCGAGTGTGCCCAGAGTTACAATGATTTCAATATCATTTGGGGCAATCACCACAGCTTTCTTCAGATATTTTATTGCTTCATTATAATTATGATTGAAAGAGTTGATTTCAGCTAAATTTACATAGGCGTCAACATACGCGGGAGACAGTTTTATTGCAGAAAGAAAAACCTTCTCTGCGCGTTTAATATCTTTGAGCTGGAACAAGGCGATACCTAAATGATTATACAGGTCAGGATCATCAGGTATAAGTTTAATTGCATGTAGAAAAGCTTCAATTGCCTCCTTAAATTTGCTCTGGTTATTCAATTCTAAGCCAAGCTTAAAATGAGCAATTGCATCTTCTCTCTTAGTAATCGCTATTTCTATAATCCGGTTATTCGTTTGAGTGCTGCAACTTTGTCGGTGAGTTTCAATTTCATTGTACACCTCAGGCATTTTATCGAAAAATTCCAGACATGCAAAGATGTTAGCAACGACCCTGTCAGAATCTTTTTCTACTTTATGCCATTTTGGCGATATTTTTTCACGATGAAATCTAATTTTTGTTTTCAGGAAATTGACATGATAGGAGGCGCAGTGTTTCTTGATCCAAGATGCAGCCTGAAGCGTACTAAATTTATATGGATAAGGCGCTGAAAACCTGTCAAATGCCTGGAGAGATACCATGGTTAGTATGTCAGAATCGTTAACAACGTAAACATCGTCATAGTTCGGAACGGCGCGCGCCATATAATCATAGCCATCGATTCCCATACCGGCAGAAGGATCCAGTGTTGCATGACTGCTTGTAGGAAAAATCATTAATGGGTGAAGATGCAGGCCCCTCTGAATGATTCCACCTTCTGGAACCTGCCAGTATATATGCGCAGGCCAATGGTCACAGAATGAGGCGCCGTTCACGCAGGCTGATTTTGTGTCCTGGTGTATATGATTCAGTGAAAGCTCAACAAAATCAGCAGGAGGCACTGATATAGTATAATCATTAATTGAATAGAATTTTTCTTGCAGTACTGGCACGAATGTATCTGAAACTACCCGATATGAACCGACTGCGACCAGACGTTTACCATTCTCCACAAGAGCCTGGAGGCTGGCGAATGAGCCATCTGAAAACAACATATCAGCACAGAGGCTTACAAAGGCAGCCTGTTCTTTTAATGCTTCCCTGATCCCACGACTATGACAAATAGTAAGCAGGTCATACTTGTTTTCTTTATTTCTTTTAAGTTCCTCAATGTCTTTATCAATAAGATGAATTTCAGTATGGATGGTTTCAAGAAGCTTTGGAAAGACAGGCGCTGCTTTAATAGTTGCAGCGTCCTCAGAAGTCGTATATATGTTATATTTATCGCTTACTGTTCTATCCCGAAAAGAACCAAGATTACGAGGAGAAAGTTGACATGGAAGGCTGACTTCTAAAAACTGTTTCGTATATTTTTCACCCCAAACAGGAGTAATGAAATGAAAAATTACTGGGGACATAAATATGGTTCCTTTAATTTATTTAATTTTCAATTGGTTCACAATGCTTATCCGCTCAATTGGAAGCCTCGATTAATCGCGGTTGTATCCCAAATGAATTTGGGCTTCCAGATGACATTATTTAAAGTGCTGTATCTTTTCTAATACTTGCCTGACGTCTTCGCGTGAAGGATCTAACGCCAGGACTTGCTGAAAAGCAGAATGGGCTTGTTCAATATTTTTCATTTCCACAGCCAATCTGCCTAATGCAAGCCAGGACTCCACGTCATTTGGGTGAACTCTTAGAACTTGCTGATAACGCTCTATCGCTTCTGCACGTCGGCCTTTCAGGCGCACGATGTCTGCAAGACCGCGACGCGCATCTACAATATTTGGATTTAATATTAATGTTTGTTGGAATGCTTGCTCTGCCCGGTCAAGTTTCCCCAGGTGTAGATTAGCCACTCCGGATAAATTGTGCAGCTCCGGACTGGCAGGAAATAATTTGACGGCTCTATTCAGGGCATCGCATGCTTCCTGTTGGTTTTCCTGGTTAAGTACTGCGGCAGCTAAAACAGCGTACCAATATTTTTGGTTAGGTACCTCATGCTCTAACTCCATAAATATAGAGATCGCCTCATCCCATTTTGTCTGTAAGATTGCATGAATACCTCGAACGAGCGCCGCACTGACTTTGTCGTCAAGTTCTGCTCGTATGGAATTCTCTATTCTTTCATCACGCTGGCGTTGGCTAGTCTGGTCAGGAATGAATATATGCTTTTTACATAATAATTGCGATTCAGAATCCCAATGCTCAGGGTTGCTCATAACAACACGCGCTATTTCAGTTCCAAAATAGGACAAACTGTCGCTACAAATAAACAGAGATAGTACATCCTGAAATGCAGAAGATTTCAACACGTGCATAAGCTGATTGAGGACTTGAGACTGAAGCGACCAAACCTGTTTTCCAAGTACTGAATAAGAATCAGGGCGATCCCGTAAAACCGCCAGAGTTTTGGGAATATAACAAATCCCATATCTGAAGCCGATGGTAAGCATTGCAAACCAATCAGAATACCATTTCAGCTCAGGCCTGAAACCTCCCATTTCCAATAGATACTTCAGTTTTACGATACAGGTGTGACTTGAAATATAGCCGTCGCTTTGGATGCATTCGACCAGATCGTTTGGTAAAAAGAATCGAGGCGCATTACTCCAAAGATTTCTGTTTTCAATAATCTTATCTTTTGTGTCATCAAACTTCGCTGGTTCCGAGCAGCATAATCCAGCGCCAGGATGCTGTTCCAACTGATTCATGGAACTTTCGAAGAAATCAGGCAGGAGCATATTCTCGGATCCTGTGACATACACATAATCGCCTGATGCTCGCTTCAGAGCCCTGTTAACCGAGGAAACTGACCCGGCACGCATCTTATCCTGCAATACCTGTATAAGCGGGTATTGTTGGGTAAACTGTTTTATGATGTTAGTACTTTCATCGGTTGAGCCATCGTCAACTACAATTATTTCAGCAGGTTTAAAAGACTGTTCCATTACACTTTCCAGAGATTGCCTGATATAATAAGCACGGTTGTAGTTGTATATTAATACTGAAAGTCTGGTATTGTGCATTGCTCGTTCCTAAAGAATTTTCTGGATGATTTCATCTATCTGTTCACATCGGTTCGCGGCTGTATGATCTGTCATCGTACGTTTGTGACCGGCTGTAGCAATTTGCTTCCTGACATCATCGTGCTCTAAAAGGTAGTTTGCTTTTTCAATACATTCCTCAACATTTGAATAAGTAACAACCTCGCGATCTGCTTCAAATAAGTCTGGCATATTTATCCTGGTGTCTGTCAGCAAACATGTTTCCATGCCCGTTGCTTCGAACAACCTCATATTGCCGACAGATTCTCCGGTTAAATCAATATGGTTATTGAAGGTGACTTTGGATTGGCGCAAAATTCTGTACATGTCGTGGCCAAACACAGGAGGATGGCAGCGGTGTGGGAATAATTGGCGGAGGGGTAATGGTTTTTTGGGGTTGTTCTTCATGCTATCAATGTAATCAGAATCAGAATCAGAATCAGAAAACTGATTCTTTTGCTGAATGACTATCGAAATCAAATCTCTCACATTTTTTCCAATATCCTCATTTGGAAACAAATCCAGAGCCAGTATTTTTATGATTGTTTCACGATCATAACTTTCTAAAATGTTAAGTGTCTTTGGCAGCCAGGTTTGTATGTCAATTTTTCCTTTCTGTCCGTCTTTAACCCAGAGATCAATATTCGTCTTTTGGACTAACTCGACAAGCGCCCAATACCGGTTACGATATATTGAGTTCGTTTCAGAACCAGCGCTGTCAAATCCAGACATACCGATAAAAGTAAAATCATATTTTCTGTCGAACCTGTCAATGTTTTCGACGCTCAATTTGTCAAGAACACCGGAATCAAAGCCATGATAAACTAAATGAGGTTTTGAGCCTGTCTCGGCAAATTGTCTGACCAGAGCAGGACTCCCCACAATTAATAAATCCACATCTGCCATTTCATCAAATCCAGTGGGAAAGCCCATATATACTACGATGAGTTTGATAAAGGGAAAATACGTTTTCAGGTTTTTGCGCATGGAATAGGGTAAGGCAGTGTTATGCTGAAAATATACAATGTCCGGTTTTATCTGTTCTATCTGTGCTAATACAAGCTCTGCCTGCCAATTTTTAGAATCATATTGAACACCGTTCTCTGTTGCCCATGATTTCTGCAGGATTTTCAAATCATATACTATCTCATGAGTATCATGTCCAATGGATTCCATGGTTCTTGAAAAAGCATCAGAATATATACATCCTTCCTGGAACAGAATTCTTTTTTGTTCAGCATAGGATTTTATATGTAAGCCAGGATGATTCCTGTAAAGATTACGCATAGTGGTATCGTAGTGGACACCAGCTATTCTTACTATCCTGTACTGCTTCATGTAATGTATGCTCCAACAGAAGATGAGTAAACAATTGTGTCATGTACCGGGATATTCAAATTCCAAATCATAGTTATTCTTTTTAGGTAGATAAAATGCACTGTTTGAGATTGGCAAAGAAATATTGTTCTTAGTGGGTTAAGTCCGGAGTTTTGTCTTCAACGCACACTGCCTGGATCTTGGTATCAAGGTCTTCATCACCCATTTGCCGATAAAATCATTGGCACCGGTGACATGAATATTCATACGAGCTTTTCGAGGATCTGGTGGTACTCAATTTCCTTTGCTTGTATCTCGCTTTCATGCATGAGTACCGGCAGTACATCAATACCTCGAATCCAGTACATATTCGGTTTGCACGGGTTAAGAACGTTGTACGCACCCTTGTATTCGTCGAACGCTAATTGAACAAGGATCTGTGGCATATTACAGCCGGTCTTAGTAATGAAATGGTGAGTCGTGAAGAACTTGGCGATGTTGATCTCCGTCGGATTTGGGATACCGTCTTTGTCGTATGTAAAATCAACGCTGAAGATTCCATGCGGCTTTTGGCCACTAACAGAAATACAACGAATAGCAAGCTTGTCCAGTTCAGGATCCCTGACCGTAACGCCCGTTCCTGTCAAACCTGTTACACCTGATTGGGCTCTGTTCCCAAATGCCCAGTACAACCGCTTTCTTGCCTGGGCCACGACAAGTTTTCCATTGTGCCAGATAGACTGCCAGGTAATGGTGTCAGTAGTCAAGTGCTCAGAAACTATGGTTTTGCCCCAAATCTTTCTTGCGTTGATATGTGCCAGCGCCATCTCATAAGTTGGCTTGGAAAGAGAACCTCTTCCTGCGGCACCGATGGTTTCCCGTAACCAAATCTCTTGTCCAAACTTTGCAAATGCTCGTTTGAGATCATTTTCGTTATGGATTTCAATGGTTTCTGGCACTTTGATCCCTGCCTGCTTCCAGAGTTTAACAGATTCCCCTTTGTCCCTTAGCAGATTGATGGTTTCCTGAGGGGGCATGAACAGTTTGCAGCCGGTGGCTATAATCTCATGTCGGTCTTTACCGATCATGAATGCCTCAATTTCGGGTTGAGAGTGCAGGAAGTCAATATTTTCTTCTTTAATGATATTTTTGATAAATGGGATATACGTATTTTGTGTAGCCTTAGGACAAAGATAGGTTTTATGCACTGCTGCTCGATGAATGTTGTATTTGTCGCAGTCCGTCCCCACGATAAAGTATTCATCGCCGTTCGGATCAGCGTCCATCAAACTTCTGGTAAAACTCAATGTCGAAGGACCACCACAAGCTGTCGCCAAAATTCTTTTCATGGTTTTTATCTGTTTTTAGAAAATTTCAGCCTGAGAAAATGCTGGAAGGACATGAATTTTCGGGTTTTCGTTTTAAAAATCACTTATTTTAAATGCTATAAAAACTGCAAATAATTTGACAGTTGACCAGGTGTTTCAAATATGAAATCGGGATTTAGTTGCGATAGTAATGGTTTAGTGCGAATACCGAATGAAACACCGATAGTTTTCATACCGAGATTTTGGCCAGCTAAAATGTCAGTTTCAGTGTCTCCGACGAAAACACAGTCTTGCACATTTACCTTTTTGAGCATTTCTGATTTAACCAGGGCCTGCGATTTTGCCTTCCATCGTGCATCTGAGGTATTCGAAGTTTTGCACGAGAGTACGGTATCAAACCAGGGATGAATACCCAGTGAATGTAGCTGCCATTCTGTTATTCGAGGATTTGTACGTAAAGTAATTAGAGTTGCGGGGAATTTCGCGAACAATGCCTTGTAGGTTTCCAACAATTCCGGCCAGACACAATCCAATTCTAAGAACTCTTCCTTTTCAATTGTCAAACTTCGTTGAACCTTGAATTCCTCAAAAGAGAATTCAGAGGACGTCCTTAATAAGATGTCATAATCCGAAACTTTCGATCGTTTTAAATCCCAGTATTCATTCTTTTGTAATGGTGTGTGTTTTAACCTAATCAGGATATTGGAGTAAACCTCATAATATCTGGAAGAAACGTCTAATATTGGACCATCAAGATCAAAAAATAAATTCAATCCTCACATACTCCGTAATCTTATTTGTTTTCACTGTTCTGCCATGATAATATCTGAACAACCTCAAGTGCATGTTCAGGGCCTGTTATACATTTTTGTCCATTTTGTATACAATCCAGAAAGTGGCGAATTTCAGCTTTCAAGGGTTCTTCAAACTCGATCCTGGGTATGAGAATATCTCCGAACCGATGATTGAATGTGAACACATCATGATTGTCAAAATCCATATTTTCACCCAAAACTGCCATACGGTCAATACCCTTATCATAAATAGTGATTTTGTTGTCAGCTATATCGTCATACACCACCATTTTCTTAGAGCCGACTATTGTCATCCGCCGGGTCTTATGTGGGTCTAGCCAGCTCACATGGATATGTGCCATAACTTTGTTCTGATAGACAATATCCATGAAGACCACATCGCCAACGCCAGGCTGCACATAATCCATGCTGCGTTTTGTTACTGAAACAGGTATTGGGCTGTCCAGTAGATATTGAAAAATACTAATATCATGAGGTGCCAGATTCCACAGGGCGTCGACGTCGGATCGGATTCGTCCAAGATTCAATCGTTGGCTATATACATAGCGCACTTCACCTAACTCTCCGGAGTCAAGTAGCCGCTTTAAATGTCGAACGGCAGCATTGTACAAAAAAGTGTGTCCCACCATGGCCACCAAATTGTACTTTCCTGACATGGCATCAATTTGCTCCACTTCCGCTACTGATTTAGCCATAGGCTTTTCAACGAGGATGTGTTTTCCTGCTTCCAGTGCTTGCATAGCCAGGTCAAAGTGCGTGGCCACTGGTGTAGCAATAACCACAGCATCAATTGCCGGGTCTCTCAATAGATCCTGATAATTTGCCGTTATTTCAACGTGCGGATAGGATTTCTTCACAAAGTCCTGGCGTTCCTGGGAAATGTCGGCCACCGTTTTTACCTCACAATGACTGTTAGCTTGCAGATTACGGAGCAGATTCGGACCCCAGTAACCGATGCCTATTTGGCCAACCTTTACCAGATTCTCCATCCTTGGTGCAGTGTCTGCTATTCTAATAGGTTTGACATTTTCAGTACCAGAACTATGCCCGATTTCAATGGGTTCATGTACCTGAGCCTGGTAAACCGACAAACCACTATCATCAATCGCCTCTTTCATGAAATTATTCTTGCTCATTATTTTTTACAACAAATCCTTTAAAGTATGCACAAAATTATCGTCATCAACCATTCTATATTCCTTTTCGTTTTAATTTTCTTCGGTTTGATTCAGTTTGTTCGGCTGACTTATTATTTGTGAAGAAGGATTCAAAATTGTTTTCAGCGCCACTTCAGCACATTGCCTGTTTGTCACGATATACTTCGACCGGTCTGCGAGGGCAGGATTTGGCAAATCATTTCCTATTGATTTTAATATTGATTCGCTGTTATCGGCGTAAGAAAGAATTCCATCCTTGAGATGATCTTCGTAAAATAGAAGGCTTTGTGGCAGCGTCATTGTTGTTGGTACACCGAATGCTAATGCTTCGTAAAAGGTAGAAGAGCACCCGGTGACATGGTGGTCGCATCTCTTTAACAAGCCATATAAAGGGCAAAGGGTTGCATATTCTATTTCATAGTTTTGTATTCCGTGTTGTCTGATAATATTGATAATTCGATCTTTTTCATCCTGGCTGCGTTTTTCCGGATGAAGCCGGATCAACCATAACCAGTCATCAGGAGATTGACTCATGGCATCTAAAAGGTGTTGTGGTTCTTCATGCCCCTCTTTACCATCCAGAGTTACCAGAATCACTTTATTGTTCTGTTTTAACCGATTGTAAAACTTTTCCGTATTTTTGTCAGAGATATCTAAATCGCCCTCAATCCACTTGATTAGCCTGGGGTAGCCGCCAACAATTACCTTGTGGTGTTGATAATCAGGGGCGTACCACTTTTCAACGCCATTCTGAAATGGTCGGCTCCAACACCAAAAATAATCCGGCAGGAGATCGTATCCCTGAGCGGGTACTTTCGTCCAATGAGTATAAAGACCATGATACTTCTCATAACATCCATGTTGAACATCAACCGTAGTAATGTTGAGTTTCTTACATGCCCGCACGAGCGCCATCGCGATAATGTAATAATAGCATATAATAAAAACAGCTTTGGGTTGAACTTCTGATAAGATTTCTGTAAAAAAAGCTTGCCATGCTTCCAGCAATCGGACCTGCTCTACAAAGAATAATTCATGCAGCCACACCATCGTAGAATCAAATACTATTATTTGCAGATCAGAAAATCCCTTAATGGACTCAGTTCCAGCTAATATTTCGTAACCACGACATTCAGGATGAAAAAACACGGTTTGTTCAAATCGCGGGAAAGTCTCCAGAGTCCTGCTTTCGTCGAGATGTTCTATTTTCAGGAAGCTGTGATGCTTCTGTGCCAGGTCAATCAATGAATCAATCCAGGGATTGTAAAATTTTCCCTGAATCTTTTCGCAATGCTCATTTATCCGGGAAAGAAATAAGATATCTGTGTTCTTGTGTTTACGCCAGAATTGTATTTGTTTTTGCCGAGCCCCTAGAATTGGAATTTCACGATTGACTTGAGTGTTTGATCTGGGTATCATCATGCTGGTAGGATAGCGCATTTGATCATAAATTTTCCATCTCACTAACGGCCATATTGACAGACCGTTATATTGCACCGAATTAACATCAAATGATTGCTCAATTGCAGCAATGGTTTCAAGGATTAATTTATAGTCAATCATTTTCTAATAACGGTAAAATTCTTTTTACGGCCTGACCATCCACCAAAGAGCGGCTGGTCGAAAATACTGAAGCGCGCAAATTGTAATTGTCAATATAGGCAGACAGGGCATTGTGTATTTTGATCGGACTTGTCGTTTCATCCCAGAGTCCAATATTAAGGCTTCCCGTTAGTCTCGAATACGCCGCCGATGTTACTGCTTCATGCTCGATTGAAGGGACAATAACCACTGGTCGTCCCAGATAAGCACATTCATACAGGGTTCGACCCG
The DNA here is from genome assembly GCA_964539665.1 of uncultured Cytophagia bacterium. Lineage (GTDB taxonomy): Bacteria > Zhuqueibacterota > Zhuqueibacteria > Oceanimicrobiales > Oceanimicrobiaceae > CAZIKB01. The sequence goes on along the minus strand of CAZIKB010000002.1, from coordinate 116,845 downwards.
CAGCCGTGACGACAATATCCTGACGGCTTAAAAGTTCTAAAAAATTAGCAGGGTTTTGGTGTATTTTAATATTACTTTTGTTATTGACAAGCCCACATATTTTCTTATGTTCAGTGAAGGATGGCCCAAGGACAATATTGATGTTATATTCAATGTTCTGCTTCATTAAAGCAGACAAAACTTTGACGGTTAAATCCGCCGGATCAGAGCCGCCCATCGTAATCATCAAGTCCTGGACAGTACTTTTTATTGGTGTAATATCTGGTTGTTTCTCCAACAAAAAGTATTCAGGTCCCAATGCTAATTTGGTTTGGATATTTAAATGAGGGTACTTTGTAAATTCCTCCACAAATGAATCATTTATTAAGATATCCGGGCTGCCGGCACATTTTCCAATAATATCAAAAACCACTGTCTGAATATTGTTAACCCGGGCATAGTCAAAAATATCAATATAGGGTGTTATTCTGAGATCAAAAATTATTTTCGCTGGCGCATATTTTTCAGATAATTGAATCAACAGGTCATCGCGGTCATCATCAATATCTATAGTTTCAACTTCAATTCTTTGCTTGCGGACATAGGCCACGCCGTCCTGGTAATTCCTCATAATATACACTATTCGATATTCTTCAGCCAATAAAGAGGATAGCAGGAGCGAGCGTTTAATATGCCCCATAGAAATTCCCCAGACTTTACCCCCGTCTACTCTAAACAAGACCGTTTCTTTCATATTAAACAGGTTCCTTAATCCAACTTTTGTACTTTTTTGAACACGAGAACTACATTTGTTGAATCTTTCTCGGAAACGGTACTTGCTTTTTCATTTTCAATTAATTTAGATATAGCTGAGTAAATGATTTCATTAAAAAAAAGGGAAGGGAAGTATCCTCTGTATTCGAGATCCATAAAAAATGAAAAATAGGATTTAGCAAAAAAGGTATGATCAACAAGTTCAAATCCACAGGACCTGGCCAATTCTTTCCATTCCTCTAATGACAACATGTTCATTCCGGTAGAATAGAATTCATTTTCTGTTTTGAGTGGAATACCTCCCCGATATGGATTTTCTTGTGTTGCTCTTTTTAATTTAAATTTCTCAGCCCATTTTTTTGAAAGAATATTCCTTAATTTGACGCCTGGAAAATGTTCAAATGTATTTTTTGAATAACCAGATATAACCAGATAGCCGCCTGGTTTCAGAATTCTATTTATTTCTTTGAACCAGATACCTGTATCGGCTATATGATCTATTATGTGGACCATATAGATTGAACTAAACACACTGGAAACAATTGGAAGCGACTTGATACTGCCTCCAATATAATGCTTGATCAGTTTGTACATTTCTGATGGACTGGAATAATAGTTATTCATGAAAAATTCACATCCAAAAGTTACTGAATCCAGCCTGTCCCTGAAAATCATATTTGTTGTCTCACAGGATCCACAACCAATCTCGAGCGATGGCTTGGAGATATATTTTTTCATTTTATTGAAAGACGCTATCTCTCCACTTTTCAAAATCAGATTAAAATAATTCGTCCAGCCGTAATATAATGCCCTGTTTACTTCATCGCACCATTTCGGTCTTAAAAAACGTGTTTTAAATAATTCTTGTGGACCGAATTTGAAGAGAAAATATAGTGCAACCATTCCATATATAATTTCAGAAATAATAAAATGATAGAATCTCCTTTCTGACACCCTGAACGGATTGTCTGCTTTCTTCTCAAATGATTCAATGCCTAAGAAGCCACTGCTATGAAATTTTATCTCATCTTTATGCATGAGACCGGGAATACCTCGATTCATTTTGTATTCATTGTGGCAATGGGTACAGAGGATTGTGTTTACGTTATCACAAAGCTTGAGCGTCTTATCTTTGCGACAGGCAGGACATCTTAAATATGAATCACACAAGGATTGATTCAAGTTGCGGTTCTTACGCTGTCGGGATTGAAGCTTTTTCAGGACATTCTGAACATCCTGGTGGCGGGACGGGTTAAGCGCGAGCACACTCTGAAAAGCAATTCGGGTGTTTTCTAAATCGTTTCTTTCGGCGGCTAAATGTCCCAATTCCATCCACAGGTCGACGTTGTTGGGATGATATTTCACAGCCTGGAGGTAGTACTGCATGGCCTCATTTCCCTTGCCTTGAAATCGGGCTAATTCCGCCAGATTTATACAGGCGTTCAAATTGCCCGGAGCTAATGCTAAAGCTTTGCGAAATGTATTTTGGGCTTTAAAATGTTTCCCAAGATGACGATAGGAGACACCCAATTTATTATGCAATTCCGGATCGTCAGGGGAGAGTGCTATGGCTTTATTCAAGGCATCACTGGCTTTCTCATAATCCTTTTGAGCCAGAGCTATAGACGCCTGAACCACATATCCAGTTGTCAGATGAGGACACTCTCGGATTAGCTCATTAATGATAGAAGAAGCTTCATCCCAACGTTTTTGCTTGACAGCCAGTTTGCAGCGCTGGATAGTCGTATCCACAGTATCATCAGCCTCCGAAGGTGCAGATTTTTGCTTTACGGCGTTCCGCTGTTCCGGGATTTCTTCATATATTTGATTTAAATTAAGATTTTTATTTGCCATTTTTCTGCATTGAAATGAAAATAAAGACGAATGGAACTACTACGTTACCCTGTCAATTGAATCGCCTCTTTTTTCCATGTACAGCCAGCGTAGATTGATGGCTGATTTTGGTGAGATGCTAAGACCTCTTGAATTATGTAGTCACGCCAATCGAGTAGTTTTTCCGAAGGATACTCCGTGAGGTTTATGTTCAAAGTATCCTGATAAGTCAACTTCTCAACATATTCTACTTCGTCTGTAATACTGCCCTGGTCAAGCAGATTTCTGTAAAGTTGTGTCCCGGGATAGGGTGTTAGAAAGAATAACTGAAAGTTGTCGGTGAATCCATTTCGAATGAGAAAATCTTTTGTCATCTCTATCGATTCGCCTGTTTCACTAAAGCTGCCAATTATGAATGATGCATTGTATTTAATGTTATGTGAACGAAACCATTTGATTAGCTTCTCAGTTCGTACTACATCAATTTTTTTTTGCACCTCATTTAGAATTAGAGGACTGCCCGATTCTATGCCTAAGCTTACACCAGATAGGCCAGCATCCAATAACAGTTCTAACATTTCTTCATTGAGTGCTTTTGCAGATGCTTGAAACCTGAATTTGATATCCAGTCTTTTTACTTTGGCGCAAAACTCGCGGACCCATGCTTTGTTTAAAGCAAAGCTATCATCTTCAAATGAAAAGCGATTTATGGAATAGGTATCCATAATAAATTTGATTTCTAAAATAATATCATCTATCATCCTATGCCGCACTCTATTGCCAGAAATTCGATAACAGTATGTGCAGGAAAAAGGGCAACCCTTTGAAGTATATATTTCAAAACAGCGTCCAGATTCATTTAAAAAGTTGAGATAGGATTGCATAGGAAAAGCTTCATAACAAGGTCTTGGTGTTTTTGTTATATCAGGTGGTACAGTCTTCCCCTCTGTCGAAATTATTTTGTTGCCTTTCTTTATCTTAATTCCGGAGACTCTCTCCAGCGACTCGCCTGAAGAAATGGCTTCCATGCACCATTTTATTGTTTCATCTCCTTCCCCGATAACAAATATGTCTACATCCAATCTATTTAATATTGACACAGGAGCGGTAGTTGAAAGGCTTCCTCCAAGTATAAGGATAGTATTTGGCCATATTAATTTTACTATTTCTGCCAATTCCCGAACTCTAACATAGTTCGTTATCATCCCGGTAAGCATTACCACATCTGGGATTGGCGTAATTTTCTCTAAAAATGCTTTCTTGTTACACGTCCTATTTACATCAAAATCAATAACCTGCACTTCGTGGCCCTGCTGCTTTACAATGGCAACAATCGTGGCCAATCCCAATGGAAATGACAAGAAAAATTCCTCATGCCATTGCGGATTGATAGCTATGCAATTAAGGCGTTTCATTGTTCAATTAATATCATCAATAGTGATTATGTTCATTTTAGTGATATCACGCTTTAACCGTCTGCCCGACATGCAAGGCCAATCCGTAACCTGACTTTTTTCATTAGAGGGTGCATAAAATAACACATTTTCATTTTTTAGTGTGGTTCCAGCTTTTAAGTCTGTCGATGCGTACACTCCCCGGCGTTTGAAAATACGAGGTTCCTTTTCAACCATTGCTGGTTCTTTGCGGTCATGTCCAATGGCTTTTTCTATGTCACGAATATTACTTACTAATGTTATTAAGTCTCCTGGGTTCATTGAAGATTTTTGATCTGGTCCGGGTAGAGATTTATCAATCGTGAAATGCTTTTCAAGAACATTGGCGCCAAAAACCATAGCCGCCAAAGGAATATGAATGCCCTCCGTATGGTCAGAAAAACCTACCGGGCAGTTTAGCGCTTTCTTCAAAGTCGGAATCACCGACAGATTGCATGCCTCAGGCGGGGTTGGATAGCATGAAACACAATGCAAGATAATATAATCTTCATTGCCCGCCTCTTCGACCCATCTTACAGTACGCAGCACTTCTTCAAGCGAACTCATTCCGGAGGAAAGAATAATCGGCTGTTGCAGAGAGGCAGCCGTATGGATTAGATCTTTGTAATTAAAATCCATTGCCGCGATCTTCAGGAGGGGTGGATTCTGCTTCCTTATGAATTCCAGACTGTGAAATTCCTCAGGAGTTGAAAACAGAGTGATATTTCTCTGTCTGGCGAAATCCCAGATTTCCTGTTCCTTTTCGTGGGGAATTTCCGAATCTATATCGTACTGGTATCCGGGGTGGCTGGGATGAAGAAATTCATTTGTGATAAACGTCTGTATTTTGACAGCATCGGCTCCGCACTCCCAGGCCGTTTCTACCATTTCTTTGGCGAGGGATACATCTCCATTGTGGTTTATTCCAATTTCAGCGATGATATAAGTCGGATAACCATCTCCAACCCATGTATTATTTATTTGTACTTTTCTCATCTATTTTAGCTCATTCCCCTCTGGTTTATGACCGAGCTGCTCGGTAGAAGGCCGATGGCAGCGTTTGCAGCAAGGGATTGAGAGTCTTTGTTTATTCAATTGAATCCGGCGGAACTCTTCCATAGCTTCCCCTAACCAGATTTCCTTAATGGATTGTGTTTTTAAATCACCGATTGTTGTGTACTGGTTCCAATCTGAAATACACAGAGGAACTTCGCCATTCCCGGTGATAGTAATGCGTTGCCAGGGATACTGACAGATAAAATCGTGATCTTGCGGAACTTCTCTTATGGAGTAGTCATTCTCGGGATCAAAATTGATTTTATCCGTAATATCTTTGAAATGAGAATAGAATGCAGCGGGGTCATCCTTTATGTAGGTCCAGATTGCCTGAATTTTCACCAGCGGGAAACCGTTGCCAATACGATTTTTCAGGTGGTAAAAAGTACGCAGCTTTTCAGTAATCTTTTCAAAAGTACTCGGTTTTCGAAGTCTGTTATAATCAATTTCCATTCCGTCAACTGAAACCGTTAAATAGTCCAGGCCGGCTTTAATCAATCCTTCGGCCAATTCATCTTTCAGCAATAAACCATTTGTGATAAAAGAGACTTCTTTAATTCCTTTATCCTTTGCATATTCCACCATCTCAACAATACAAGGATTCAACAGCGACTCTCCCCGCCAGCTTAACCGTATTGAATACAATCCATTTTCAACGCATTCGTCAATGCCTTTTTTGTACAGTTCAAAATCCATATCTCCATAATTTTTCTTTTCTATATGTGGTCTGAAACACATTGGACAAGCTAAATTACAACGAAAGCTTGCTTCAAAATCCACGTGCAGGGGAAAAGGAGCAGTATAGCGCCATCCGGGATAGCTAAACCATTGGTAGCGATTAACACAATAGTCTTTGAAATAGCGGCGACGCTCTTCCCATTGACGCTCTCTTTCGTATGAATCGAGTGAGAATTGATGGTGATTTATTTCCATCTTTTGGTCGACTGTAGTCATACTCGTCTAATTCGCAAATTCTATCAGAACTTCAATGAGTTCTTTAAATGAAAAATCAAATGGCAAATTTTTATTTACAAAAATGCTTCGTATATAATTCAAGTCTTGCAGGGTATCTATTGAAAGTTTAAACCGGGAATAATCAAATCCTAAGCTGTGATTATAATAACGAATCTTATATTGAGAAGGACGATTTAGAAAATAATAATTAATATGTTCCCGTTCTTCTTGCTTATCAGCGTTATACGCTGCTTCTTCCAGAATCTTAAAACTGAAAATCTCAGTATCCAATCCTTCCGGGAAATTTGTAAACTGTCGGTTACTTAAGTAATCTACCTGTTGCCTGTTATTCAGATAATACTGTATCATATCGTCAATAATTTCCGGGGCAACCAATGGACAATCAGATGTAATCCGAACGGCAATATCTATTTCGAAAGTCTTAATAGTCTGATAGAAACGGTCGAGACAGTTTTCCTCATCGCCTCGATAAAAGTGATAGTGATTTGCTTTCAGCCATTCTACCAGGGAATTGTCCTGGGGATTGGTCGTCGTAGCGACAATAATGCAATCTACCAGTTTACAGGTAGATAAGCGTGCAAGAAGGTAGCTTAGAACAGTTTCTCCGGCTGCTAATTCTTTAAAAATTTTACCAGGAAGACGAGTCGAGCCTGAACGCGCCTGGACAATTATACCAACTTTTGGATCAGTAACGTTTGAAGACATCCTGCGGCAAATCACCTTTCAGTAAATTTGAAATCTGTCCACGGTCTAATGCTTCCCGGATAATTGCGAAAACCTCGGTGGCAAGGTCAGTTGACCGTTGAATATCTTCCGTAGTATGGGATAGACTTATGAAATGACCGTATCCGAGAAATGCTCCCCGGGAAAGGCATTCCTGTCTGAAAATGGCTTCTATCATTTTTGCCGGAACGCCTTCCATGTCTCTGAAAAGTAAAAAGGTCTTATGATGCATACCTTCACAGATGGCCTCCATTCTGTTGTTCTTTATAGCCTCGTTTATTCCGTCCTTTAATTGCTTTCCCAGAGTTAAGATATGCTCATTAACTTTTTTTTCTTTCAGTATATTTATAGTCTTTATTGCCGCGGTTATGCCTAACAAATCCCCGCCAAAGGTTGAAGAAAGAAAGACTTTATCCTGAACAGCATCCATGATTTCTTTCTTTCCCACAAGAGCTGATATAGGATAACCGTTGGCCATGGCCTTTCCAAAAGCGCTCAGGTCGGGAGTGACTGAAAAATATGACTGAGCTCCACCTAAACTTAAACGGAAGCCGGTAATGATTTCATCAAAAATAAGCAGGGCACCGTTTTTTTTGGCTAGAGAGGCAACACTTTCAAGAAAACCATTTTCCGGAGCGTACATAGCTACCGGTTCTAAAATGACCGCCGCGATATCTCCAGGATGATTTTCAAAAATCCTTTGCAGTGAATCCAGATCATTATATTTAAACTCAAACACCAGTTTTATTGCAGATTCAGGAACGCCAGCATTGCGAAAAGTCCGCCCAACAGTCCAGTCGTGCCACCCATGATATCCGCAAACTGCCATTTTCTCCCGGCCCGTAAAAGCTCGAGCCACGCGTACGGCGGCTGAGGTTGCTTCTGAGCCGGTCTTTAAGAATTTAACCATTTCTGCAGAAGGTATGATTTCGCGAAGGAGTTCTGCTAACTCCAGTTCGAGAGTACTTGAAAGACTGTACAAAAAGCCTTTTTTCATCTGTTTTATTACTGCTGTGTCAACATCTTCAAAGGCATAACCGAGGATAATGGGCCCTAATGCCATTGGATAGTCAATATAGCGATTGCCGTCACAATCCCAAAAATATGCACCTTTGGCTTTTTCAACATATACCGGACATGCCCTCTGTGAAATGTAAATCGGTGATTTCGAAAGCGTCGAAACGCCGTTTAGAATGAGGGAATTGGCCTTTTGCCAAAATTTATATGAATTAGCATATCTTTTCATAGCAGCATACTAACAGCGTCAAGTATAAAATTCCGTTTTTTGGGTAAGCCACTCGGTTAAATCCCCAATTGATACCCAAACAACACATTCCTTGCACACCGGGAATTTGTCATAATTTTTTTCAATTTGTGCTCTTCGGGCATCTTTGATTTTAGGAGAATTCCAGATTTGGTGAAGTGTTTGCTGGTAAGCGTTACCTACTCTAATCTCTGTATTCCAATCGACTGAACAAACCGTTGCCTCTCCATTCCAGTTAATCACCAGGGCATACCACATAATAACACATGGATATCTTACTTGTGAATCCTCGTCGGTGACTCTGACTTTCTCTATTGCACCACTCCAGCTATGAATACCCGTTACCTGTACTTCATCAGCCACACCTTGCCATTTGTCAAAGAATTCCTTGATCTCATCTGATGAAATTTCATCGAATTCCATTATCTTTGTGCGGATAAAGGGTCGATTGAGCCCCATCTTGTTGCGTTTTTCAATAAGTTTCTGAACTGTTTTTTCCACTTTTACTAAACAATCTGCGCCTTTATGCTTTTTATATGTTTCTGGTCTTGCGGCATCCAGGCTGACAGTAATATCGTCTAAACCCGAATCCAATAGCTCATCTATTATCCTGTCGGTCCAGCAAAGCGCATTCGTATTCAAATGGATGGTTTTAGCGACATCCTTTTTCCGGGCGTAACGAATCATATCGATGAAACGAGGATGCAAGAATGATTCGCCATCTTTATGCAAATGGAGCATGATTAATTTTTCATATTCTGAGATTTCATCGATAATGCGTGTGTACAGATGCCATTCCATGATTCCTGAACCTTTGTCGGCTTTTTCCCTTGGGCAGTAGACGCACCTGAGATTACAGCGATTAGTAGGCTCAATATTCAGGATATTGGGGAATTGCGTATTAACAACCCTTTTTATAGTAGCCGGTTGAAGGCAGGTCAGTGTACCTTTTACATAATCCTCATGCAATACGCGATGATGGTTTTCAGTTGGCCCACGCCCCATGTTGTTCAGTATTTTAAATTAATAGCCTGGTTAGATTTATTGACCCGGTAGTTGCCCATATATAGTTCTTGGATTCCGGTTCCAAAAAATGTCCGGATGGCATCTTTTGGGCAACACACAACCGGCTCGTCATTATCATTAAAGGAAGTATTTAGCACCAGTGCAATTCCGGTAATCTTTCGGAATTCATCTATCAATTTCCAGTAGCGGGGATTATACTTTTTCCGAACAGTCTGCAGTCTTCCGCTGCCATCATTATGAACAACGGCGGGTATCAAGCCTTGCTTGTCGTTTTTAATTGGATAAACCATTTGCATAAAAGAACTTGGGAAATCGTTTTCAAAATAATCCATCTGATATTCTTCGAGAACAGAAGGAGCAAACGGACGATACCATTCACGATGTTTTATCAAACGGTTGATTTTATCCTTCATTTTTGGATCGCGGGCATCTGCTAAAATAGATCTGTTGCCTAAAGCACGTTGTCCAAACTCCATTCTGCCCTGGAACCAACCGATTACTCTATTGTTAGATATTGCTTTTGCGGCTTCTTGTTCGGGATTTTGTAAATATTCGTATGAAACAAGCGCATCGTCAAGCGCCTTTTTAATTTGTTCGTCAGTAAATTCGGGACCCCAGTAATCATGGTCCATAGTAAAACCACGTTCATTATTCAAAACTTGATGCCAGTAATAAAAGCAAGCCCCTAAAGAACCGCCGGCATCGTCCGCACTCGGTTGTACCCACACATTTGAAAAGGGCGATTCGAAGAGAATGCGGCCATTCATTTTGCTGTTCATTGTTACACCCCCTGCTAAACAAAGCGCATCCAGGCTGGTTTTTTCTGCAAGATACACACACATGTCTAATACTATATCTTCAACTCTCTTTTGAAAACTGGCAGCTATATTAATGTGTTTCCTGGAAAGCTCCTCATGCGGGTATCTCTCAGGACCAAACATTTCAATAAACTGCTCAGAATAGCGTCTGGGACTCCAGATATAGTATGAAAAAAAATCAAGGTCAAAGCGTAATTCACCTCTTTTTTTATCGAAACGAATCATTTTAGCGAACTGCTCATAGTATTCTGGTTCACCATAAGCGGCTAATCCCATCACCTTCCACTCATCGCTATTGGCCCGATAGCCGAGATACTGCGTAATTGCCGCATAAACCTGTCCCATAGAATGCGGGAAAAGTGTTCTGCCAATGGATCGTAATTTATTTCCTTCACCAATGAAAAATTGATGTGTAATATCGTCGCCGTAGGCGTCCATAGTTAAAACCGCTGCCTTTTCGTATGGAGAGATATGAAAAGCACTGGCTGCGTGTGAGGAGTGATGGGGCACAAAATGAATATTTAAGTCGCCCTGTTTGAAACCTATTGTCTCATCTATGAATTCAATTCTTTTATTGAATTTGTCTCCTCCGATATGGCGAAGAAGATTGTTAGGAATGTAGTGCAGGAAATGCTTGTGGTATCTAACTGCTGCGGCCGAGTCTTGCGGTTCCAATTCATGGCCTGGATTCCAGGCGAAAACAATATGATCGACGTCTTTTAATCCAACTCCTGCGGAATTTAAACAATAATCCACTGCGTTTGTTGGGTAGGAATCAGAGAACTTGATGCGGTCAAAGCGCTCTTCACGAGCTGCGGCCAATAAGTTGCCGTCTTTTATAATAGCGGCGGCAGAGTTTGAATCGTTTAATCCCAAAATATACATTTAGCTGGTTCTCTTTTCTGAGTACATCGTTTCATAAATACGGTTACGAATCAGTTAGACAGGATTAACGGGATTAACGAGATAATGGACATCCCGTTTATCAGGTAAGCCTCGGAGTAATTTGACTTTCAACCATTTACTGATGCTTATTTTTTAAAACCTGTTCATAGCAGTTCGGGAAGTGATACTGAAAGCAATAGTTACCCTGGCACAAGTGATTTCTTTGGTGAAAACTTGTGTTTAATAAAGCAAAAAATAAAGATTAAATTAAAAGCCGAGAAAGGCTCTTTTATATTTTAGCGCCCATTTGATTTGTGGTCTGTTGTTAGGCTCAGGATTAGTCAATTTGGCTTTAATGATTCATTTTGATTTACAGGATAAAATTGATTCCATCCTGTTTATCTTGTTAATCCTGTCAATATGTTTATGTTACTGTATTTATGAAATTAGGTACTAAGTCTTCTTTTTAAGTAGAATGTCACGACTTCGTTCTCCGTGATTGAAAAGCAGATCCAGTGCAGACAAATTCTTCACGAAGTTGGCGCCTAATTGTGCATAAACTGGCGACTCATAATCTATCCACTCTATCCGGACGCCTTTACGGCCAAAATCCTCTTGCTGCAGATAGTCTTTTCCAGAAGCGCCGCACAAATAGATTTTGGCGTTGTTTAAGATACATAATTGCAAAATAAGATCAGATGCTTTATAATAATCCACATTCAAGCTTGAGGAGAAAACAATTGGAGTCGATATACCGAGGTGTTTTCTACAGAAACCTATGAACTCCATATTGAGTTCAAATAACTTGATATAGTCTCTGGCATAAATCAATGAATGCATCTCCTCAAAATACCTGTTAAAATATGGCGCTCTGTTGTAATAATGTTGGAGTGTTCCTAATAGTTTGCCTTGCCAATTTTGGGTGTTGTCTATCTCGACATCACGAATTGACTGAAAATGGCTGCCTTTAGTTTTTACCGGAACCCTGATATAAGAGATATCTTCTTTAGGGGAGACCACCCGGTTTCGATTCTCAAAGTATCTTTTTTTGAACTGTACATGGTCAAGAACAATATACCGGTCAGCCAATGCCATTTTATAAAAATAACCTGACCAGGGCATGAACTCAGGTTGATGAATAGCCAGTCGCATATCGGGATTACCTGGAGAATATCTTCATCACACTAAATGTCTCGGCGAAATGAACGCCAACTTTGGCGCCTGCCGCACAGTTTTGCTTTTTTATGAAATCTATCCAGGAGTAGTCGACTGTTTTCATCTCCGACTCAAAAAGCCTGATTAATTCCATTTTCTGGCGCATATATTCAGAAATATCGATATAATAGTTATCACCCTGTGTATTGTCCATAATATACCAGTTGCTGCGATATAATAAAACTTCATTGCATTTTCGACATGCACGCATAGAGATATATCCCACTGCCGCGTGATCGGCATGACAATCATTAGGTTGGTGAGTGTAAATACGGTCAGGTTTATATTGGTTTATAATTTCTTCAATGTCCAGCACCAGCATTTCGTTCGGTACGAGACTAAGGGGCGTCTTTTCACAACAAATTAAATTCGCTCCTAAGAGTTTGGCGCTCTTTTCTCCCTCAGCCCTCGCTTGTTCTCGCTCCCTGACAATTCCTTTTACTGGGCTTATATAACCTGAATGGGTGACAACCACTATAATGATTTCATCACCATTGTCGCGATGTTTGATAAGCGTTCCGCCACAGCCCAGTTCTACATCATCAAAATGTGCGCCGATTGCTAATACTTTCATTGGAGAATCTATGATATTATAGCCTGGGCAGGTACAAGTTGAGCCTGCTTCAAGTCATTATTTATTGAACAATGTGAATAATTCAAAAGTAATCTTATTATGTCTGGATTTCGATGGCCGTCTATTATTGCAGGATATCAGAATAAAAAATAATTTACGTTTTTTGTTGTGACAGTCAACCTTGAGTAAAAATCTCAGAAGTACTGCCAGCTTGTAAAAGTTGTTCTTGAGGATGACTTGCCCCATGCAGTGTCTTTTTTCGAATTTGTCGTAACTTTTCTTCTTTGATACCCATCATTTCTCTGGTACGCTTACGTTTTACCGGGTCTGAAAAATTAATTCTATCCCACTCATAAGCGCGTAAAATAGTTAAATCTCTTGCACTAAATTCTTTTGTTTCAATTTGTCCGACATTCCAGCGGACCTTCGATTTATTAAATCCGTTTTTAAGACATTTTTCTGTTTTACAAAGCTCCCAGAGCTTTGTATTTGGCAGCGGGATAACCGTAAAAAACTTGACATAATCCACCGAAAGCTCTTCAGCAAATTTGATGGTTTCTCTGATTTCATCCCAGGTTTCGGTGGGAAAGCCGATGACAAAATTGGCCGCGACATAGATGCCTTGTTTTCTTGCTTTGGCTGCAACTACTTTAGCCTGCGCGGGATTAAGTGGTTTGTTAATGATTTTTTTAAGTATTCTTTCATTACCGGATTCAATTGCAATATTCATGTACTCACAGCCGCTTTTTCGCATTAGTTTTATTAATTCATCATCTAATTTGAATGCAGACACGGCAATTGCAGACCATGGCATATTTAGATTTCGGTCTATCATCCCCTGAAAAAGCGCTTTCGCTCTCGGTCTGTTGGTAAATAAATTGTCATCGTCAAAAATCAAAGCCTGAACACCATACTGTTCTTTTAGCCATTGGATCTCGCCAAGGATATTTTCAGCGCTCCGCGCCCTGAATTTCTTTCCGGATATCGCTTCTACCTGACAAAAAATACATTGATAGGGACAACCTCTGGAAGTTAAAATTCTGGCGTAGGGGTATTTGCGTGGAGAGTCAACACTTTTTCTGGAAACGGACGTCTTTGAATACCTTTCGAAATCAATCAAATGATAAGCCGGTAAAGGCAACCTGTTCAGATCTTCAATAAACGCGGAATGCCCGCCATTGATAACATGCCCATTTTCACGATATGCCACACCGCTGTCAGGGACAGAACGATTCCCCATAAAATATCCAAGTAAGTCTTTGATAACATATTCACCCTCTCCAATGACTACGTAATCAATGTTTGGATCACTCAGAACCTTATTTGAATTCATGGTCGCGTATACACCACCCATCACTACCCTGATTTCATTGCAATAGGTTTTTACTATTTTTGCAGTATGATGCCCTGCTGGACCATATTGATCCATCAGCACAGTAATGCCCACAACATCTGGCTTGAATCCTGCCAGTTCTGCGGCCAATTCAGCTTCACTCATGTTTGATACATTAGCATCTATAATTTTAACTTCACAGACGTCTTCAATCATAGCGGCTAACAAGCAAAGATTATACGGTATATAGTGCCAGCGAGAGCTTTCATCCCAATCGCACCACATAAAATTTGGTACGACCAGAGCTACTTTAAGCTTTCGATTAATGTGATTGTATTTTTTCATTAGAACTACCTTTTTAGCCTGATTAATTCATTAACCACGGAATAACACGGAAAAAAACACTGAAAATCAATAAGTTACATTATGAGTATTGAAGAAATCTTGGAAAATTAACTTTTTTGATTCATGCACGACTAAGTTACTGTTTTTAAATTATCTGTGTTATTCCGTGTATTTCCGTGGTGAATCATTCAGGTTAGTTCTGCACATTCTGGTACATCAGCTTTTCCAGATTCATGCGAGCTTCGCGGTTGTTCGGCTCCAAAGCCAGCGCCTGATTGAAAGCTTGCTCTGCAGCGTGTGTATCGCCGGCACTGACAAGAGTCGTACCTAACTGGGTATATAGCGATGCATCGGTTGGGTTTAATTTCAGGGCCGTTGCCAGGGCATTACGAGCCAGGTCAAATTTACCCAGGCTTGTCGCTACCACAGCCTTGATTTTATAACCACTGGTCTCTTTGGGATATTCGCGAATTAAATTTTCGAAAATAGCCAGCGCTTTATCCAAACGGTGTTCTTTGATAGCGGCGTTACCGGATTGAATGAAAGCATGCATCTTCTTGTGCCTGGCTGCCTTTACGTGCTGCATGGTCCGCCGCCACCAGGATTCCTGAATCAGCATCATGGTTTCCGTGTCCCATAGATCAGGATTTTTCATGGCTACCTGCAATATTTCATCTCCAAAGTGTAACAAGAGGCTTCCCCGGACAAAATATGGCAACACATCCCGGTAATTCGGAGATTTTAGCACACCAAGGAGATGCTCTAAAACTTCACGCTGAACCAGCCAATTTCGCCTTTCTGCGGCTGGATAACCACTTTCATGGAGCCGGAGAGTTACAAGTTGTTCAGGGATGTGCCAGACACCCTGCCTGAACGAAGCAGTAAGCAAGGCAAACCAATCCGAATGCCATTTTAACTCCGGCCTGAATCCGCCAGCATCTAACAAAGCTGTCCGTTTGACAATACTGGTATTGGTTGAGATGTACCCGCCCTGAATTATTTCACAAAACTCATCCGGTGAAAAATAGTCGGGTGTCTCATGTGCCCAACCCATCCAGCTTTCAACCAGACCGTTGGTGCGGCTGTTAAAGGTTGTGAAGTCTGAACAGCATATACCGGCTTCAGGAAACGCTGACAGAAGCGTTATGGATTTGTCAAAGAATCCAGCTTGAACCAAATCGCCGGCAAACACAAAGTACACATAATCACCTGATGCCCGTTCAAGCAGTTGATTAAAGTTATTTGCAATCCCTTCATGTGAGTCTTTGCGGACCAACTGAACGTGCGGCTGCCTGCGCGTGAAATCCTGAATAATATCTACGCTATGGTCGCGGGAATTATCGTCGAGTACAATAATCTCGGTCGCTGGATAGGACTGAGCCAGGATTGAGCTGATCGATTCTGGTAGAAAATCGGCGTGATTATAATTGATCATAAGTACCGACAAGGTGGGGTTGTGTGATTTGAGACGTCTACGGTGTACTATCGAGAACACAGAATCAATCACACTTTCCGACCGTTTCTCAGCATCTTGCCATTCATCGGATAAATCTTCAGTGTGCAGCCGTGTGGTAAACCTGGCATGTTCCCTGTGGTGTTCATTAGCTCGGTTCCTTACCCACCGAGCAACCTGCGGAATGGTTATGGCGCCCGACTTCGTACATTCTGTGCGTTGATACATACTGCTGGCTTCAAAAACCACGAAATCATCAGAATCCTCTACTACATGGATATCATCAAAATTGGGACAGGCTTTCAGGAGATAGTCAGCATCCAGGGTGACTTCCGGCTCTATGCTTCGATCTACAGGATCAATCATCATTGGATGCATGTGGAATGAGCGAACTAAAAGCCCCTGGTTAGCGACTTTCCAGATCAACCAGCTTGGGTCTGAGTTTGATTTGGTTGTGTCCCAAAAAAGCGATTGTGTATCCGGGTGCAAGTGCTTCATCGCGAGTTTCACCAGTTCACGGCTGCTAATGGGCTGCAGGTTTCCATCTTTGCTGTATTTCTGTAAAATTTCTGGATAAAGGGTTTCCTCGGTTAAACGCAGTCCAGTCACCATAATGGCTTTTTTACCGGACTCAGCGATTTTAAGCAGATGGCGGAATGCGCCATCCGCGAAAATGAAATCAGGTTGTATGGCGATCAGGGCGCTCTCTTGCTGTCTTATGGTTCTAATGCTGTCTCGATGCATCTCATTC
Organism: uncultured Cytophagia bacterium; assembly: GCA_964539665.1. GTDB lineage: Bacteria > Zhuqueibacterota > Zhuqueibacteria > Oceanimicrobiales > Oceanimicrobiaceae > CAZIKB01. The sequence continues at coordinate 100,408 of CAZIKB010000002.1, read as the reverse complement.
ATAATCGTATATTTGACGTCTTCATTTTGATTCAGGCTGCCCTCGAAATTCATGTGTTTTATCTCGATCGGCATCAAACTCGATAACGTTGCATAAGCGTCGGACGCCTGTATGGTCTCAGCGTCCTGCTCTGTGGTGTATATTCTATAAACCGATTCGCTATTTTGAACAAAATGGACAAGATTGTTTGGCCAAAGCTGCGAAGGCAGACAAACTTTCAGGAAGAAGTCGGTGTAACTGTGGCCCCATACTTGAGTTACACAGCAGAATCGTTTCATAGGTATTTCCTTATTTTGTGTTGGATTTTTTTTGAGTAATTCACTTCCGCACACTTTATTCTTTCTTTAAACATGTCATTTCCGCATATTTTAGAGGGAATCCATTACTTAACTGTCAGATGACAAAATAGACTATTTTCAGTCAAACGTAAATTTATGTTCAATTTATACTTTATGGATATATTCCATGGGTTCTCTCAAGATATTATCCCAGTTATTCTCTATCCACTCGATGACTTCCTGCACACCTTTATCGAAAGGCACCTGTGGTTCCCAACCCAATTCACCCTTTGATTTGCTGCAGTCCAGCCAGTATCGAGTATCCTGGCCCAATCGTTCGCCAACTATTCTGGCGGCTGTTTCAAAATCGTATCCCATTTGTGTGCAGGTTTGGCGGACGGCATCGGCAACGGTTCGCTCGCTCGGTACACTAAAATGGAAAGTGCCGGATTTGTTCTGATCAATTGCCAGTACCAGGCCTCGTACTACATCACGGATATGGATGAATGACTTGATAGCTGTTCCTCCTCCGTGCAGCTCAATCGTCTTACCTGATTTCAAATAGATAGCTGTACGAGGGATAATCTTAAAAAGCTGCTGATGCTTGCCGTAAACGTTTGTGGAACGGATTATGGTTGCTGGAAAATCAAAATTTTTTTGGATCGTGTTCAAAAATAAATCCGCCGCAGCTTTTGAAACCGCATAAGGTGTGCTCGGTCGAAATGGAGCATCCTCTTTAACCGGCTGCAAACACGGTCCAAAAATCTCTGCTGAAGATATGTGAACATAGCGATCTAAATATGAACAAGTGCGCAGATAATTACAAAGCTTTACCACAGACGTGGTATTGATGTCAAAATATTCAACCGGCCTGTGGTTACTCAGGACTACTTCACTCAGCGCGGCGACATTGATTACAACATGAGGTTTAACCTCATCCAGCAGTCTTTGTAATTGCTCAAATTGTCGGACGACGTCAATTTGATGGAAACTGAAGTTATCTGTCGCTTTCTGCCTGTAAGGCAAATAAAGGTCTTTGTATTCGGGAGAGCGGCTGATCCCGAGAACACGGTTGTCCGGGTTCTCCAGCAGCGCATCCACTATATGGCAGCCGGTAAAACAGTTGCTGCCAATTACGACATAGACTTTCATACCATTAAGCTCCTGATTATTTAGCTTGAATTATTTACCACGGAAACACACGGAATAACACAGATAAATTAAAAACAATAACTTATCCACGTTATCTGTGTTTTATGTTATTCCGTTTTTTATGAATAAATCATGTTAGATAGAACGACCGAACCTGTTCAATGGTATAGTTTATTTCATCATCTGTCAGGTGTTGGTGGGCCGGCAGAGTGATAATCCTTTGACTATCTTTTTCGCTCACAGGAAAGTCGCCTTCTTTGTAACCCAGATAGCTTGCGGCTTTCTGCAGGTGCACGGGTATTGGATAGTGAATCTTAGCTTCCACACCATGACTGTTCAAATATTTAATAAGCTGATCCCGTCCATTAACCCTAAGCATGTACAGATGGTAGACATGCTTGACACCCGGACGACGTTCTGGTATACTGATGAATTCAACCAAATCCGCAAAAGCTTCATCGTATCGTCTGGCATTTACTATGCGCTGGTTCGTTATCCATTCGGCCTGTTCAATCAGCCGGTTTCCGATCACCGCCTGTATGGTGTCAAGCCGGGAGTTGCAGCCAAAAATAGTCACTTCATCCCGGTTGGCCAGGCCATGATTGCGATAGAGCCGCAGCTTTTCAGCTAATTCTGTTGAACGGGTGACAATCATTCCGCCGTCCGACCATACATTTAAATTCTTGAGAGGGTGGAGGCTGAAACAAGCGGTCTCACCCCAGGAGCCCACGTTCTGACCGTTAATTGAAGCTCCAATAGATTGGCAGGCATCTTCTACCACAATCAAATTGTGCTTGTTAGCAATCTTCATTATCTCTGGCATATTAGCTACATTACCTGTGTAATGCACGGGTACAATGGCTTTAGTCCCGGGGGTAATGGCAGCTTCAATCTTTTGTGGATCAATCACAAAGCCGTCTTCGCTGTCCACGAAAACGGGACGTGCGCCGGTCATCACAACGGCTCCCACGGTTGCGATAAAAGTTGTTGGTGTGGTAATGACTTCATCACCCGGTCCAATACCCAAGATCTTCAAAGATAGAATCAAAGCGTCGGTACCGCTTGCCACACCTATCGCGTCGGGCATTTTGCACAATTCGGCAAATCGCTGCTCGAATTCCTGAAGCGGCTTACCCAGAGTAAAATCACCGGTCCTGACCAGTTCTTTGATGTCACTCAAATAAGCATCAATATCCGCGAATTGACGATCCAAATATGAAAACGGAACACGCATGCATTAACCTCCTTAACTTATCACCCCTGGTAAAATTTCGTTATAATATTGACAATATATTCAAGATCAGCTTGAGGCAGCTCTGGATATACAGGCAAACTGAGAATCCGTTTTGCCTGCCGTTCTGTTACGGGAAAACTGCCGGTGCGGTATTCCAGATTAGCGGCTGCCCTTTGTAGATGAATGGGAATCGGATAGTGTATGGCCGTGCCCACTCCGTGATTGGCTAAATACTGCTTTAACTCATTTCGATTTTCAGCCTGAACAATAAATGTGTGATAAACCGCCTTTTCATGTGACCGGTCCGTGGGAACAATCAGACCAGAGATTCCCTGTAAATTTTTCTGGTAGAATTGGGCGTTAGCACAGCGTTTATCCGTCCACTTCTGAAGGTGTCTCATTTTCAGGAGCAATATGACTGCCTGCAAAGTATCAAGCCGGGAGTTCAAGCCCCAGGCTATACACTCGTCACGGTTGTGCAATCCATGGTTGCGTAGGAGCTTCAACTTCTTAAAGAGTTCTTCATCATTAGTAGTCAACACACCTCCGTCGCCACATGCATTCAGCGTTTTGAGAGGGTGGAGACTGAAACAACCAACATGCCCGAGCGAGCCAGTGCGCTGCCCATCGTATTCTGCCAATACAGCCTGGGCACAATCCTCAACTACAAACAGGTCATGTTTATTGGCTATTTCCATGATGGAATGCATATCCGCCGGTCGGCCAGTTAGATGGATCGGCAAAATTGCTCTGGTTCTGGAAGTGATAGCTTGTTCAAGTTGAGTGGGGTCCATGTTGTAATCATCGCGAACGTCGACAAATACAGGCTGCGCCCCGACCAGCATAATACAACTGACGCTTGCGATAAAAGAATTTGGCACCGTGATGACCTCATCCCCTGGACCGATTCCCAATGCGCGTAGAGCCAGAATCAAGGCGTCGAGTCCGGAGTTGACGCCCACTGCAAAGCGAACACCACACAGGTCAGCAAAAGCGCGCTCGAAAGCCTGGACTTCTTCACCGAGGATGAACTGACTTCGCTCAATGACTCTGGTGACTGCTTCCACCAGATCTGATTTGAGAAATTGATGTTGAGCTTTGAGGTCAACATAAGGAATTTGTTTTATTACCATGACTATTCAAAAAATATGTATGAGTGGTCGCCTGTGTAGCCACAGTGCCTGAACCACCATTCCCATTCTTCCGGAGTAAAGTAGCATTCACCGGTGAGAACCCAGTACATGAGGTTCACTTTTTCTTCATCGTTCCTGTAGGACTCAACAACCATGTACTTATCCCTTTTGCCAACCCGTTCGAGTTCTTTTAAAGCTTTTTCTAAGGTTTGACAATAGAGGTTATGCAGGGTGTTTATGGTGATTACAAAATCAAAGCTATTATCTTCAAACGGGAGCTCAACAGCATTCCCGACTTGCAAGAACGGTTTGACTTCTGGTTTGGCGTTTTCAATCGCATATTCGGAAATATCGATCCCTACTACTTCGAGCTCCGGTATGATTTGCTTCATTTCGTGGAGCAAGAATGCCTTGCCGCAGCCAACATCAAGAATCCGATCACCTGGCTTGAGTTTGTAATGGTCGATTAATGGAGCCGCGACTTGTTTCCAACGACCGTCATACTTATAGCCGCCGTAACCAAATTTACGATCGCCATCCCAAAAGTCGTATCCAAACTTTTTGGCGATTTTTGCGGCTTCTGCTTTAGGATATTCAATTACCCGACCCAGATAGTCTCGCTTAGTCGCATTGTGAAGCGGTGATAGAAAATCGATATAGGCCATTTAGTTACACTCCTTTTTTTGTAATATTTAAGGTTTGTTATTTGCGCATTTACACGTCATCAAATAAAAAAATAATATATCACGACGACGCTGGCTCGATTGAAAAATGCTCACTCAGTCCGCTTAATCTTTTCAATGCATCACGGGCTTTTTGTATCTGCTGTGCTTTGCGTTCATCCTGATTGGTCTTTCCTTTGGAAAAACGACGACGATTAGCATCTGTTGGTAAAAAATCGTTCAACAGGATACAGCACCATTTGATCTGATAAACAGCCAACAGCAGCTTCATTCGCTGAATGTGTTTTTCCGGAGCGCTTAGTCCGGATGCCACGGTTTCTGCAACTGATTCAAAGTATTCCAGCGGTACGGGTACAGCAGGTTGGCAAAAAAAATCACATACAATTCTGACAGGATCATCCCAGCCCGCATATTCAAAATCTATAAAGCATAGCCTGTCATCATCTGTTAAGATAGTATTGTGAAAACCAAAATCCGATGGCGACAGACGCAAGTCAGCTTGAGGCGTTTCCTTACGAAGGTTCAAAGCCAGCCGAGTTGCCTCCACTGCAGTCGAGTGCAAAACTTCCTGCCATTTTTCCAGGAGGTCGTTAGAAATAAACTGAATTGCTTGCCGATTTATCAAACAAGAATCTTCAATAGCCTTCAATCGGTCGAACCTGTAACAGACTTGTTGAAGATGAGCAGCCACGGAACAGCAGAACTCAGACGCTTTTGGCAGAGTTTTGGCTTCCCTATCATCTTTATACCGATTCAGTTTACAATAAAAATCAAGCGCTTCCTGCACCAGCTCCCGTGTAACTTCACCAGCCTGTAGTCTTCGACCTGGAATAAATGCATATAATGCAAAGCGATTGTCTTCATCTTTAGTGAATGGCTCAGGAATTTCCCGCATTCCTTTACTCCATGCGAAGTGAAGAAACGAAAACTCCGAGCCCAGTCTATCCCGTGAATCGTCTTCATGCTGAAAATAAGCTTTTAAGCACAACCGAGAGCCGTTTACGTCCACACGATATACTTGATTATTCGCCCCACCATGGAGAGGATGCATCTCAAAAGGACCCTGAAAGTTGAGTCGGGTAAGCAGGGATGCTGTGGTATTGTCAATCAGATTTTTCATTTTCAGTAATCAATTTCTCAATTTCTTTCCATGAGGTTGCACGTTCAAAGCGAGATTCGGTTGGATAGTGGTTGTCATGGTCGTAGAATATACGCCGGACATTTACAGGAAACCCGGGTTCCGCCAGGAATTCAGGAAGATCATCGATGAAGAGATCACATCCCTCATTTTCAATACGGTTTAGCTTTTCCTGTTTGGTGAGTTCAAAATGGACCTGGTCTGGTGATAGCCCGGTTTCTTCATAAAAACCGTAGTATCTCAGCCAGTCTCTGGCGGCTTGATGAAGATTGTACGGGGGTCCTAAAAACGGCAGAAGTGTACGATGACTAATCACACACACATTTATATCCAGCTCCTTACACACATTTAAAAAAAACAGCACACCGTTGCAAGGAACTGCATCCAGCATCCGTGCTCCATAAACATGGCCTTGTAATTCTATCCAGGCATTTTCCTGGCCTTGATTTCGCAGGTAGTCCCTCACCTGTGACTTGGCGGCAGGCAGGTTTTCCGGAACCAGACTTCTTTCCACAGCTACTTTTTTAAATACACCATAATAGCAGACTATGGTATTATCGAAGTCAATTCCTATTTTCATGCCAGTCTGTTAAATCCTTGACATGTCAACAACGGGTCGAACTGCTCGTCCGGATTCCAGGTCGTCAATAGCCTCATTGATTTCACGAAGAGCGTAAGTTTTCGATATCAGCGGTTGGATGTTAAGTTTGCCGGCGCTGAGCAGTTTTGTGTACCGCGCATAATCTCGATCTGGCTGATTATCTCCGCCCCAGGTGCCGAATATCCGCTTTCCCAGGTTAAATTCTAAGGGATCAAGAAGGATACGTTTGCCATGATGCGCATTGCCAATGACGACGGCTGTTCCTCCCTGGTTACGTACACTATGTAAGGCTTGCAGCATAACGCTGGGCAAACCACTCGCTTCGATTGCGAAATCTATCCCACCCGGACAGATATTTTTTATTTCCTCGACGGGGTTTGATTTATTGGCGTTGAAACAATGTGTCGCTCCAATCTTCCTGGCTAATTTCAGTTTGCTGTCAAAGATATCAACTGCGATAATCGGCAAACAGCCGGCAATGACCGCGCCGACTACAGCGCACAAACCAATCCCGCCTGCGCCAAAAATAGCAATACTCTGGCCTGGCATCGGTCTGGCAGTGTTGAATATGGCGCCAACCCCTGTAGGTACTGCACAACCAAGCAAAGCCGCTTCGCGCATCGGAATATCGCAAGGCAGGACAGTGAGACGATTTTCACTTATTACGGAGTAACGTCCAAAGGTTGTGATAGCGCCGGCATTTACATGGCCACTTTTTGAACTGTAGACTGTGCCTGGAATATCAGCTCCGGAGCCTTTTATCCATGAAAGGATTACCCGGTCGCCGATTTTAACTTTGCTTACTCCAGCGCCTATATCCTGAACGGTGCCAGTACCCTCATGTCCAAGACAGTGCGGCAGGAAACGATCTTCTCCACGGTAACCACGGCATTCAAGAATCTGCGTGTGGCAAACACCACTAAAAGCTATTTCTACAAGAGCTTGCCCGGCCTTCAAATCCGGAATTTCAAGATCGAACAATTCCAGGGGTTTACCGGTTTCAACTAAAACTGCAGAGAGTGTTTTCATGTTTTTTACTCTTTGTTATAATACCGATCAAATTTTCGTTTTTTTGCAAAAAGATTCTGTTTAATTTTCATTGTTCCACTGTTTCATTGCTCTAATGCGACAATGCAGCAATTATAAATATTTCATTCATGATTCAATATTGCAGCTCGTTGTGCTGGATTTTCAACTCAACTTTTTTCCTAAAATGGTCCGGTGAAATTTTTATCCGGAACGTCAAATGGTACATCGACGACGGTAATTCTGTCGTATTCTGTTGCTTTGATTCCCAGCATTCTGCTCGCGGTGGCTGCAATATCCGGCACTCGCGGGTAGTAATACCTGTCAAGAGCCGGGCTGGTAGGCGTGGGACAATCGGGCAGAGCCATCCGCTCAGGAGGACACTTTAAATAGCTGAATGCATTTTCAGCGATTCGTGCCACAATTTCAGCGCTGAAACCGACCGTTTTCCAGCCGGTATCAAGAACGAGAACCCGACCTGTTTTACGCACAGATTCAAAAATTAATGTTTCATCGAGTGGTTTCAATGTGCGGACGTCAACTACTTCTGTACTAATTCCATCTTTTGCCAGAATTTCTGCCGACCGCAGCGCTTCAATCGTCATGTGTGACAGACTCACGATTGTCAGATCATCCCCTTTTCTAATCACTTTAGCTTTTCCAATAGGCACACGATATTCGCTTTCTGGTACCAATCCCGTGAGGTTGTAGAGCCAGCGGTGTTCAATGCATATTACTGGATTGTTGTCTTCAATACTGGAGATGAGTAGTCCCTTGGCATCATAAGGTGTAGTCGGCATGATTACTTTGAGGCCAGGTACATGAGCAAACCAGGCCTGCAGACTCTGGGAGTGTTGAGCGCCCTGGCCCCAGCCACGGCCGATAATCATGCGGATGACCAGCGGTACGCTCATTTTTCCGCCAAACATATAGTGCCAGTTGGCCGCCTGGTTAACAATTTGCTCCATCGCTAACATGGCAAAGTCAATGCGTTGATGGGTCATAATGGGCCGCATTCCGACCAGTGCGGAGCCTATCGCCACCCCGGTCATGCCATTTTCAGATAGTGGCATATCCATCACCCTTTCCTTGCCGTATTTTTGTTGCAGACCAGTGGTCGTACCAAAAATACCTTTTGGATCCGGTACACCCAGTCCCATTATATAAACTGCCGGATCCCTGCTCATGCAGAGATCAATGGCTTCATTAATAGCTTCAGAGTATTTTATTTCTCGTTTCATTGCTTGATAGGTAACATCAGATTATTCCGCCAAAATGTGTTCCAGGAGAATCTTTTTATCCGGGAATGGACTCTCTTTACCGTATTGAACGGCATCATTAACTTCGTCTTTTAATTCAGCCACGATTGCATCAATATCGGCGGAGGAAAGAATATTCTCCCGCAACAATTCAGACTTCAGCTGCTCGATAGGGCAGAGGCGCTGCCATTTTTCAAACTCGCTTTGGGTTCGGTAACCCAGGTCGTTATCGTAGCGACCGCCACAATGGGTGCGCCAGCGGTAGGTTTTGAATTCAAGGAAAGTTGGTCCGCCACCCTGCCTGGCTTTGGCAATGGCTTGATTCGCTAATTGGTGTACTTCGACGACATTATTGCCGTCTCCCTGATAGCTTTCCATGCCGTGTCCCTGGCTTAGTCTGAATATTTCCCGTGAAGCGGGCTGTCGAACCGAGAGTGGTGAAAAGACAGAATATAAGTTGTTCTCACATATAAAAACAACAGGCAAATTCTTCAGAACACTGAAGTTGAGGCTCTCATGAAAAATGCCTTCCTCGGCTGCGCCGTCGCCCAAAAACACTACGGTTACTCTTTGTTGCCCGCTCATAGCCACTCCCAGTGCAGCGCCGACTGCAATGGGAATGGTGCTGCTAACAATGGACGTCGCACCCAGAAAACCTACGTCGAGATCCACTAAATGCATGGAACCGCCTTTTCCAAAAGTGCAGCCCGTGACTTTGCCGTAGAGCTCGGCTATCATCGCCCGGAGGTCTCCACCTTTAGCCAGGTAATGGCCGTGTGAACGGTGATTACTCAAAACGTAATCTTCCCGGGACAGGTTTGCGCAGACGCCCACAGAAACAGCCTCCTGTCCAATGCACAGATGAACCGGACAGCGCATTTCTCGCTCCATATATAAATCAGCTATCTCTTCCTCAATTATGCGAATACGCAACATATCGTACAATAGAGAAATCATCTCTCTTTTGGAGAGCAAATTGTTCTTTAGCTTAGGCATCAGGTGTATTAAAGTCGGTTCATTTGGATCAGGACTGTTCACTTCAAATTCAATGCTTGCATGGTCTTGATATTGTAATATAGCTTATTGGTCATTGGCTCGGGGAGTTTGCCAGCATGAAACGCATCCACTAAATCACGCACTGCATCCTCAACAGTGTGTTGAGGCACAAAACCTAACTCTTGTTTGAGCTTTTCAGATGAGATGTGGTAGGAACGGTTATCATCTGTTGGAGTCGTGATAATCTTCACATCTTCTCCCACCACACCGCGTACACTCCCAGCAATCTCGTTGACCTTATGATTCTCATAGCCTGCGTTGTAAATCTTGTTGGCAATGCTCTGGTCTGGCCATTCCAACATTTTAACATACAGGTCTGTGACATCTTCAATGTGAATGTTGGGCCGCATTTGCTCACCGCCAAAAACTTTTATCTGGCCGTTGTTGACAGCATGATTGGTTAAAATGTTCACTGTTAAATCCAAACGCTGCCGTGGAGAATACCCACACACAGTTGCGGGCCTGACTATTGTGATGACAAAATCAGAAGTGGCAGCATCCAGCAAAACTTTTTCACACAGAGCTTTATATTTGGAATAGTCTGTAAGAGGTTCAAGCGGTAAATCCTCCGTGACGTTTTCTTCATCCTTTATCCCATAAACACTTGAGCTTGAGGCATAGATAAACCTTTTTACCTTATGTTTTTTGGCAATACTCACCAGAGGTATAAAAGCATCATAATTGATTGATTTCCCCAAAGTTGGATTTAATTCAAAGCTTGGATCATTTGAGATGCATGCCAGGTGAATTATAGCGTCAGTGTCTGGGATATGTTTTTCAAGCAGTCCAAGGTCCCGAATATCTCCCTTTATTTGTTTCAGATTAGGATTGTCTTTAACTGAATTTAAGACATCGTCGCCATACATATAAAGATCAAGAACTTTAACCAGATAACCTTTTTGTAAAAGCCTGGGCACGAGAACCGCTCCAACATAGCCAGCTCCGCCGGTTACAAAAACTGTTTTAAACAGTTTCATCGGCTTGTTTTCTGCATTACATTTCTAATATTTTGACCTGGCTTAAATATTCCCGTCCCACTGGTTTTGCAACCATCTGGTCAATCCAATAGTGGAGAATGGCAGCATGACAGGTTTCAGCCATACCATAGGACATGGCAGGTACATAGAAGTTAAGCACACCTTGAGTTCTTAGCATATTTTTTGACTCCATAGCCGAAAGTGTAATAACCAATCCACCATTTGATTTTGCTTGATTAACTGCACGAATGATATTCTTTGACTGCCCTGAACTGCTGATTGCTACTAACATTTCGCCTGCAAGCATTCGTCTGCGGAGCGGCTCGGCAAAAACCTCCTCATAACTCAGGTCATTAGCAATGGCAGTGATTAGAGATAAATCTGAAAACACTTCTGTATGGACATGGGCATTTTTTGCGAGGTCTGCCGCAAAGTGACTTGCCATGGATGCACTGGCGCCGTTGCCAATTAAATAAACTGTTTGTTGATTCTCGCGGATCTGTTTGGTAGTTTTCTGCCATTGCCCGAAAGCTGCATCAGGATCAATTTCCTGCCCAGTATCATCGTGAACAGATAATAATCGCATGTGATATTTCAAATAATTGATGTGATTAAACCAGTTCATGGCGTTTTGTCTTTTATCCTGAATGAAGAGAGAGCAGTCCAGAGTTGCGGGACTGTCTCAGTGTGATTTCCCTGCACATAGTGGCTTTCGCCGCCATCCGCTACAGTTCGAATCAACATGGTTTTCCAGGGTCGAAAATAGTAGAGCGCGCTATCATGGGAAGCCTCCTCAGATAGATAGTTGGCTGGAAGCTTAACCAGATCACATACGAGAGTTGTGAACCTGGATATTTTCCTGTCTTCCTGTTGGGCGACATTTCTGACCATAGCCAGGGCTTTCAGGAAAATTTCCGGCGCCATTACGGAACTGCCAAAGTTCATCATAACTCCACCTTTGAGTCTGTTTAAGACGTTGGTAAAGCGGAGAAAATCAGTATAACTGGTTGCTCCATAGGCAGCGCCGTCACAGTTTGGGAGTTCAAAAACAATGTCATAACCGATGCCAACATGAACAGTTACTGGAATACCAAGTCTGTATCCAGTAGCTAATATGCTGATGTCGCGATGGGGAAGACGGTCCTCTTCGATTACGCGGCCCACAGCCTCTCCAAGTCCGAGCTTTTCTTTGGCAGCCGCAGAGACAATGTTGTTTATCCGACCGGTTTCGTGCCATAATCCGAACTGACCTTCCCGAATATATTGAGCAACGCTTTCAGTAGTAGCCCCGATTAATGCATACTCAAAGTCGTGAATCACACCAGCGCCATTCATTGAGATACAGTTGATATATCCCTGTTCCATGAGGTCAATTATATATCGTTGTACTCCTGCTCTTATAACGTGCGCCCCCATCATAAAAACTAAGGCTGAATTGTGGGTCTTTGCAGTTACCATTTTTAATGCCACTTTTTGAAATGTCTGCTGAACATAGGAAGCAGGTTCAAGAGGTAAAATATCAGAAACCTTGAGATTGTGTTTTCGCCTGGATAGAGGCGCTACTTCCAGACGGTTACGGTCAAATATTTTTGTTTTATTCATTTCAAAAGTGAAATTATATAGTTTTGTACGCTTTGTTTATCTATAGATTTTTTGTTGCCAAGAACTTCAACCGCCAGCGATCCCACGACATTTCCTATAAAACCAAGTATTTCATTCGATACTTTCTGAGCCGCCGCCAGACTTGTGACTGAAAGAAAAGCGTCACCAGCGCCTACTCGGTCCACCACTTTCTGTGCGAAAGTCGGCACCTCTACAAAGCTGTGCTTTTTATCCATCACGGCACAACCATTCCTGCCGCGAGTGACTACAAATTTGGAACAATCAAGTTTTTTAATAATGGCATGCATCAAGGGACGTATATTCCCATTCTGAGCGCGGGTTTCAAGGCGTAACTCATGCTCCGCGATACAGGCATAGTCGGTGCGAGGATATCGGGTTACTGTATGTAAACCACGATTACCCGCGTTGGCCTGTGTGTTAATCGCCAGGAATTTTGCGTGTTTTATTAGTGTTTCGATTATGGCGTCGTTAATGGTGCCATGGCCATAATCGGCTGCGATCACAAGATCGTACTTTGGCAATTGCTCTTTTAGCCAGAGGCACATTTCCGTGTTCGTTTTTAATGGTAAACCTAAATCGTCCATTTCATAGACTTCGAAAAGTTTGCTAAATGAATATCCATCGATAAAACGCCTTTTAACCAGGGTTTGCGCTGTTGGCTGGTATGCAAAGTAAGGCGTGACATCCGGGTGAAGTTGTGACCGGATGAATTTTTCACGACTGTCTTTTTCACCCAGTACTGTGACAAGCTGTACCTTGTTGGCGAAATTTACTACATGATTGGCCACGGCTAATACACCACCGGCAAAGAGGTCATGAGATCGATACTTCACCGCAATCGTTGGATCCTTAGATGATTTGCCAATTACCTCGCAATACTGGTACTCGTCAAGGATTGCATCGCCAATCACCAAAACATTGAGGGAAGCCATTTTATCAATTATTTTGAGGATTTCCTGGAGTTTGTAACGTTTACGAAATAGTTGAAAATATTTGGTCATTTCTTTTGGAAGGTCCGAGAGGTAACGGTTGATCAGGTTTGTAGAGCTGAAAACTATATCTTCTGCAAAAACAAGTTCTGCTCCGATCTCTTTAACAACCTTTTCCTCCCTGGCAATTTTGCCTGTGATATCCGAAGAGGTGTTTTTAAATTCCGCTCCTTTAGCATAAAAATCAGGCTGTAAAAGCCTTAGTGTTTCTTCTGCTGTCGGCCAATTGTTTATGGCTACATAATCTATGTAACTCAACGAGGCAAGGGCTTCTGCACGCAGGGACTCAGTGAATGCCGGCCGATTGGGCCCTTTATCCACAAAGCGATCAGGGGTCAGCGTTACAACCAGGACGTCACCCTTGCGACGAGCTTGTTCAAAATAACGGATATGACCGATATGAAGTAAATCAAAAACACCATGACAATGAACGATCTTTTTATTTTTCTCGCGAAGAGGTTTGAGCACATCGGCTAATTTTTCGACTGTTTTAATTTTTCTGTTCTGGAGCATTTTGGTTTCTATATTCTAATAGGTATTATTTTCAAATTATCTTATTCGGTCAAACAATAGTTAGCATTCTTACTGGACATATTTTCTTTCAAGTTTGAAGGATACCATTTCCCCGATATGTTCCTTAACAATCGGACCAAACTTTTGAGTGATCATTTCTAAATAATCAAAATTATTGAAATATTTCTGAAATGCCCGGTCCCTGAATCGCAAAACCTCGACTCCTGACAAATGTTTTGTCGGCAGAGGCAATGAATCAGCAGAGTGCTGGGAATACCCGCTCCACTTTTCAGGCAGCGGCCAGCCTTCAGTAATAGCAATATTGTACAACTCAGAACCGGGATAGGCCATTGCACAGTAGAAGTTGGCAAATTCACAATTGAGTTCAACAGCCAGATCGAGTGTGGCCTGCATACTTTCGAGGTCGTCTTCTGGTAGTCCAAAGATGTAATTGCCAATCACATTTATGCCTGCTTTGCGCACAGCATCGATGACCTTGTAGGCTTTGTCTTGCTCGAAATCCTTGCGCACGTCGTTTCTTACTCGTTCGCTTGCCGACTCGATTCCAAAGCACAACCAATTAACTCCAGCCTGTTTCAGCTTATCCAACATCCAGTATTTTATTGAGTCAATGCGTGCATACGCCCAAATGTTAAGTTTGTAACCGCGCGCAATAATCAGGTCACAGATATCAAGAACATGCTGTTGGTTGAGAACAAACATTTCGTCTGCAAACTTGATGTTACAAACTCCATATTCGTTTACTAACTTATCAATCTGGGCAATGACTTTCTGAGGGCTCCAGAATCGATAACTGTTTACTTTTTCTTTGTAGCCCATCAATTTCTCACCGTTTTTGAAGGGCGTCTGAATGCAGCAATAACTGCAATGATATGGACAGCCCAGCGTGGTGTAGAGAGAGGCATACGGCTGACGTTGATCAAGATGTTCAAAGCAATGCCAATTGTGTGCACGGTATGTTTCCATCGGCAACAGATCCCAGGCCATTTCAGGCATCTCTTGATTAAGGTTCAGCACCAGGGGCGCAGGAGGCGTTGCTCTCACGGTGTCGCCGTCTGAGTACCAGAGCCCGCGTACCTGGCTGTAATCAGTACAATCAGCGCCTAAGGCCTGCAAAAGGTCTAATGTTGTGTAGGGACCTTCACCGCTGCAGACGAAATCGGCGTCTTCTTCGCGCAAAGTACGTTCGGGTAAGGCGGCAACGTGACCGCCTGATAGCAGTATTTTTTGTTGCGGAGAAATTCGTTTAAGCGCTGTGCAGAAAGCGCTGGTAAATGGCATGACCTGAGTTGAGGCCGAAGGCTGATGACCGTAGACCACGACAGTTGTCAATTTTGGCGCTAACTCTGCCGCTTGCTCTGCTGTCTCTTCCGGGGAAAGGTTTTCTGCGTTGGCGTCCAGAATACGCACAGAATAACCGTGGTTGCGGATGAAAGTTGCCAGCAATCCTGCCCACACCGGGGGTTCAAGCGCCGTTAACTCTGAGCCGAGTGCCTGGTAGGTTTGCATGCGGCTGCCGGGATTTATCACTAATAAGTCCAATTGCTTGTGTTTAGTCATAAATGGCGAGTAGTTCCGTACGTATCCTTAATTCAGATCGTTTAATATTGAACACAAAAGCAAAATCTTTTCTTTTTCCAAATCCGGGTAATTACCTATATAGAATCCATAAAAATGGATATGATTGACATGCGGGTAGTTTTCAAACTCGGCTTTACCAACAAATTGACGTAAGTATGGCTGGCGTAGTTGGTTGCCGCCACCGGAACCGCCCCTGCGAAATTCAATGCCGTGTTGACGCAGCGCCTGCATCACATGTTCGCATAGCGCCGGATCAGGTTGCCGCAGAACAAGAGCCAACGCGTAGTTGCAGCTACCTTCGGTTGCAAAATCTGTAAAATACTTCACAGGGTTCAGGTTTTCGAGAAAGAGCTTGAGATTCTCTGTTCGAATTTTGTTATTGTCATCCAGCCGTCTGAGCTGTGAACGCCCGATAACTGCATTAATTTCATTGTTGCGTACGTTGTAAGCCGGAAAAGCAAAGATGAAATCCGGACTCAGGTCAGGATGTTGTTCACAATATAATTGCTGCAGCTCAGCCGACTGCGTCTCCCGCACCATGCCGTGGGAGCGCAGCATGCGCAAGATTTCGTAGAAATCCGGATTGTCGGTCGAGATCATTCCGCCTTCAATTGTGCTCAGGTGGTGAGCGTAATAGAAGGAGAAGTTCGACATCAAGCCAAAAGTGCCGAGTTTACGACCCTGATAGATTGCGCCGCAGGATTCGCACACATCTTCAATGAGCGGGATACTTTGTTCTTTTAATTCATTGAGCAGCCGCTGATTAAGCGCGTTGTATCCAAGAATATGCGATAAAAATACCGCCCTGGTCTTTGAGCTGATTTTCTGCAGTACCTGATCAATGTCCATTCCTAATGTATGGGGATCGATATCCACGAACACCGGCTTAAAACCGCACTGGAGTACCGAAGCGATATCCGAAACCCAGGCCAGGGTTGGTACAATGACTTCGCCTGAACCATAAATTTCTTTGAGGGCAGTCATGGTCAGCAGGTTAGCTGATGAACCAGAGTTAACGAAAACGCTGTGCTTGGTACCTAACCATTCCGACCATTCCTGTTCAAATGCCTGCACTTGACTGGATTGGGTGAGAATGGGATCGTCCTGTATCAGGAATTCAATTGCCGCATTCAGATCAGCCCGGGTGATGTTGTTTTGCATCAACGGCCAGTTCAGTTTTTTCGCTTTTGCTGGCGCTGAAGTCAGAATGTCAATCATGGGTGATGGATCTCACTTATTTTGCCATTCAGTAATTCTTTTTGTTATACCCGGAACGTCGAGGTGGTATTTTTCCCAAATCGCTTCACGACCACCGAGGTCAAAGACAAATCGGTCGTCCTGGCCAATTCTGAGCGTTGGTTTGTAAAAGCCTGCATCGATGAAGATTTCGATGATGGCACTTCCCATGCCTCCGGCCAGCAGATGCTCTTCCAGAGTCACAACCTGCTCGACATTTTGTATGTACTTCAAAAGCAGTGTTTTGTTGATTGGTTTTATTCTGCAAAGGTCTAACACACCCACATCAACGCCGCTTTCTTTCATTCGATCAGAAACTTTTAGCGCCTGATGCACCATTATGCCGGTTGCAATAATGTAAAGGTCGCTGCCCTTCCTCACATGAATGAGACCGTCATCAATATTAATCGACTGACCCTGGTAAAGTTCGGGTGAACCAGCACGATCAAATCGAATATATTGCGGGCTGGGATTAATGTATGAAGCGTGTGCAAGCGCTGCGGCAGCAGTGGAGTCGGCAGGGCTGTGAATTACCATATTTGGAAGAGCTCGCATTATCGAAATATCTTCAACGGTGTGGTGAGTCGGCCCCATGATGTCATAGGCATATCCTGCCCCAATGCCAATATTGACGATTGGTAAATTCATGGCACAAATATCTAATTTATTTTGCTCGTAGCACCTGAGTGTGATGAAAGGAGCGATTGCATAGGTATAAACTTTTTTTCCTTCAAAAGCCATACCACTGGCCATACCAATCAATTGTTGCTCCGCAATACCGACGTTGAAGAATTGATCAGGGAGATTTTCGGCAAATTTATCCAGAGTCGGGGCGCCATTATCAGCCGTGATGAACACTGCATTTTTATCCTTCAAGAATATTTTATAGAGAGATTCAAAAAATGCATCTCTCATTCCCATAATAAATTTTGTTGTAGACATTAATAACTTACTTTATATTTGATTTATTTACAGTGATTTAAAACAATAATGTCCTGCCCGAGTGTTTGTATCGGGCGTCCATATCTCCATTGGATTCCCGCTTAAAAGATCTCGGGAATGCCATGTTGAAAGGACAAGGTGAACGGTAATAAGATAAGTTTAAACTGTGCTTAATTCCTCACACTTTTTAAGCAAATCTGCCCGGGTTCTTTCTAAATCCTTGCCAGTTGGAACCCGATAATGCCAGAGCCGTTTGTTTTCCATAATTGAAGCATCCTTGCCTTTCCTGGTATTTGCAATGATTACCAGTGGTTTGTCTGAGTCTCTGTGTCTTATATCTTTTAAAGCCGCGAATATCTGGTCAAAATTGTGTCCATCAATTACGCGTGTTTCAAAACCAAATGCTTCAAATTTTTCATCTAAAGGATTGATACCAGGACCGTCCCGCTGACTATCTATTTCGTCTGTAAATCCCAGGACGCCCTGTTGATTGCGGTCGACTATGCAAATGAGATTGTGGTATCCCTTGTGAGCCGCAAAGGCGGCAGCTTCCCAATTTGAGCCCTCCAGTAATTCTGCATCACCAAGCAGGCAAAAAACTAACCAGTCTTTTTTATCCATAAAGGCTACCTGAGCTATGCCGGTTGAGATTGGAAGACCGTGTCCTAACGAACCCGTAGTTACCTCAATGCCCGGGACTGACCATTCGAGATGAACTCCAAGATTGCTGCCTTTTCCCGCGAAGTTATCCAGTTCCGAAAGCGGAAAAAATCCAATATCGGCAAGTACTGGAAATAATCCAATGCCTCCCTGGCCTTTACTAACGATAAATCTATCACGGTCTTCCCAATCAGGATTTTGGGAATCGAAATTAAGAATGCCACCGTGATAGAGAGCTACGAGTAACTCTGTCTGAGAAAATGCTGTGCTGATATGACCGCTCCTGGCTTTTACTGCCATCTCTAAAACTGTTCTCCTCACCCAATTTGCTTTCTGTGCAAGTACCCTGTTAATTTCTGGCTTCAATTTCATCTCCTGAATTAGTTTGTCTGCGTATACCATTCAACCGTCATAGTAAGCGCTTTTTGAAACGAGGTCTTTGGTTTCCAGCCCAACTCATGCAGTTGATTTGAATCAAGCAATTTACATGGCATGCCATCTGGCTTACTCGTATCAAAGTGTAATTCGCCATTGTAACCTACAATCTCTTTAGCCTGTTCTGCAAGTTCTTTAATGGAGATGTCAATTCCATAACCAAGATTGATCGGTTGCGGGTGGTCATAGTTTTGCATGAGAAAGATGCAAACATCTGCGAGGTCGTCTGCGTAAATAAATTCGCGCCGGGGAGTACCCGAACCCCATATCTTAACAGACTGTGCTCCAAGAACTTTTGCATCGTGTATTTTACGGATGAGTGCAGGAATGACATGTGAGTTTTCCAGGCTGAAGTCATCGCCAGCTCCGAATGCGTTGGCTGGTATTCCAACAATATAATTTGCGTTATATTGTTGACGATAGGCCTGACACAGCTTAATACCTGCGATTTTTGCCATAGCGTAAGCTTCATTGGTTGGCTCAACCGGCCCAGTGAACATGGAGTTTGTTTGCATTGGCTGGGGACACACTTTGGGATAACAACAGGAGCTCGCCAGGTAGAGCAATTTCCTGACGCCGTGGCGAAAGGCGCTGTCGATAACATGACATTCTACTAATAGATTATCGAGCATAAGCTCTGCCGGGTATTCTTGATTGGCCATGATACCGCCAGACTTTCCCGCTGTTAAAAACACGTAATCAGGAACGGTTCGGGCAAAAAAATCATTCACCTGGGCACCGCTGACCAGATCCGGCTCTTCACTACCTTTACCTACAAGGTTGGAATATCCTTGTAGTTCCAGCTCGCGCAGCAGAGCGGCTCCGATAAGTGTTTGCCCGCCTGCAACATAGATTTTAGCCTGTTTGTCCAGTTGCATCTTCCTCCACTTCGGTTATGGAGAGTTCTTGAAATGGTTGAATTAAACGTCCTGCACTATCTTTTTCTTCTTCGGAATAATCTTTTTTCTTGCAGCGCATGATTTCACGTACAGCAAGGTGTTTTACTGATGGTCATTCTATTTATTTTTAAATTGACTGCGACCCATAATTCTATAGCCCTTCAGCAGCTCTTTAATGCCGGCATCCAGAGAGCGGCGGGCAACGAATCCGGCTTCATGCAACCGTTGGTTGGAGACAATGTAGTTTCTCTGGTCGGGATCACGGCCGGAATCCGAGAAATGTATGTAAAAGTCTGGTACATATTCTTTGACTTTCAGCGCAAGTTCTTCTTTAGAATAATTGGCATCGTCCAGCCCTAAATTGTACGGTCGTCCAACCATTTGATCTGAGTGTTCCAGGCAATGCAGAATACAATCAGCAACGTCACGGATATGGATGTAATTGCGTTTAAAGTTTTTCTCAAAAATAACAATGAATCCTTCAGTGATTGCGGTACAGACAAAATGGTTTACCAGTAAGTCTATACGCAGCCTGGGCGACATGCCAAATACCGTCGCCAGACGCAGGCTGATTACATTCGCAGTCGCCAGCATCTCAGCCTCAGCTTTTACTTTTGTGCGGCCATAGAGAGAGATAGGCTCCAGCGGTGTGTCTTCGGTACATACGATTTTACCAGAATTGGTACCATAACCGCTGTTGGTTGTGGGGATAACCACGAGCTGTTGGGGGCTGCGCAGCCGGTTAAGCAAGCGAACGGCCTCCAGGTTGACCGTTTTTGCCAACCAGGGATCCCGTTCACAGCCAGCAACACCAACGATTCCAGCCATAGGGATAAGCACATCCGCTTTTTTTACCAGACTATGCATTAGCCTTTCATGCCGGGCATCGCCAAACACAAAATCGAATTGTGGATTGGCGCAAAGGTGGAACAGACTTTTCTGTTGATACATCAGATTGTCGACTACCGTGACCTGGTATCCAGCGTCGAGTAAATGTTCACATAAAATAGAACCCAGGTAACCGGCGCCACCTGTAACCAGTATATGATCCATAATTATATTATTATTATTTTAAATTGTATGTCAGTCAATATTGTGATGATAATCAGGAATGGTTCCACTATATACAGCTCCGCCATGTCAGTCACATGTCGTGCCTGCTGGAACAAGACCATTGTTATTTAATATGTATCGCCCAAAGTTTCTAACAACTAAATTTATCAGCACTAATATCAAATTAAAAATGTGTAATATTTAGTCATTGTTGCCATGACTTTGTGCAAAATATATAGGATATTTTAAATATGTGCCAAACGGGAAAATATATCGTCAGGAGATTTTAAATTCGATTTTTAGCACGCAGAAATCCTATCAAGTTGGATAAACATCCTGCAGCGCTTATCCAAAATCCTTTACCACTCAAATAATTTAACTGTATAAATATCAGTTATAATTTTGCATGTCAATTAGGGCTAAAATGAATATCGGCAAGGTAAATAAAATCTAAAGATTGGTGAAATACGATTAATTCTATTTTGACTGACAAAAGACTGGAGTATTTCTGAGCAGCTCTTCTCGATTCCCATACCAGTTTAAGTAGGTGTTTTCCCAATTGGAAATATGTCGTTCTAAAAGCCGGTTTTTTGATACATATTTATGGGCATTTTGGGCTATTATAGTTCTCTGTTCATGATTGGAAACCAGCTCTTTCAAATAATCTCCAAATTCTTCTGCGCTACCATACAAGAGTCCGGTTTCCCCGTTTTTAATTGCGTTTGAATAAACAACACTGCTCGCCAGAACCACTGCACCACAAGCTGCTGATTCTAAAAATTTAATGTCAGATTTACACTGATTAAATTCAGTATCCGCTAAGGGAATAATTGAAATATCAAAAAGTTTTAATAACTCTAAATATTTTAGGCAGGGGAGAAGAGGGAAGAATTTTTTACGTTTAGTTGTTAGTGATTCAAAAATGGCTAAATCGCCAATTATCCAGGTTTCGAGATTATGTCCAGATGATTCTAACTCAGATATAATTAGATTATATTGATCTTTGATGATCAGCCAGTCTGTCAGGTGGTGTTCTCCAGCGGCATAACCAATTATTACAGGACGATTTGTGAAATCCTTTTCGGAAAAGGCAGGAATCTTGGGCAATTGGTTTTCTAAAACAGCGACTTCAGGATGGTATTTCGAAATTTTATCAGCCAGAGCAAAGGTACTGCATTGAACTGCCTGGCTTGCCAGAATACTGTTGGTTATTCTAAGTCCATAATCTTCAGGGACCTGTTTCGCATATTCAGAATTGGGATTAAGATGCAGCAGATCATCGTCAATTTCAAAAATCATGAGTATGCCGCGTTTATGCAACTCAGCAAATATTTTGTTGACGACAGGAGACATCGGCAGTCTTTGTACAATTAGCATATCAGCATGGTTGATGACTTCCCTGAGCACTTTTGCATTCAATTTTGTAAATCGGGTAACTGTAATACCTTGCTGTTGATTTAAAAGATCGCCAGGGTAATCTAATCGATACGGTGAGCAAACAGGATTGGAAGCGTACTGGAAAATGTGGATATTTGCTTTTTTCATGAAATTATAAGCTAATTAATTGCATATTAGCTGCCAGGTTTATTTGAATCCACCAGATTGGTTAACTCGGCTAACAGGGAGTCCATCTCTCCAGCAGTAGCGGATGTGGTTACCTTGTTAATCTTCTTTATTAATTCAAAATTATTGGGCTCTTGAGCCAGCGCCAATTCCCACATTTGTTTAGCCTCCGCCTCTTTACCTAATTGCTGATAGAGATCGCCCAACATTTGCAGGGTATCAAAGTGTTGTGGATTAAGCTCAAGCCCCTGGGAAATAACTTCCAGCCCATCAATCAGTTTGCCTGCTTTAATCAAATGGCTACCCTTTTGAAATAGTGAGTGAACTTTCTCACTTTCCGACGAGGTGGCTGTTACATTTGCTTTTGTTTCTATTGAGGTTAACGGAATAACTTGCTGTGATGGATTCTCGACGGCAGGTTTTGCTTTGTCAGCATCACCATCAATTGCCATAATATCATTGTACCTGGATATGATAATTGGATGTCTTCCTTGTTCAGTCTTGATTAGTTTTTCGAGCTGGCGTTTTACCACTGCGTGATTTTCAGCATAAGTATCTTCTGTCAACGGCGGAATAACAATATGGAGTGAAGAAGAGCTGTTTTGTCTTTTTGCGATGATTGCTTCTATCTGTTTAATTATTGTTTCGGAATGCTTATTTGCCGGCAAAACTTGTTTTAGTTTTTCCAAATAGCAAAGCGCCATTTCAGTTTCATTCAAATTTAAAAGCTGTTTTATATTCTGAGTGATTTCTCCTGGATTCTCCGTCCTGATAGCTGTGGCAGCCGAGGTGTTTTTCTCATTTTTATTCAAATATTTTTGATACTTCAATTCAGAAAGATGATGCCTGGCTTCTTTATCTTTTCCTTTCAGGATTTGAAAATGTGTCCACCAACGTATGGCGTCATCCACATTTTTTCTTTGTTCAGCACAAACCGCCATAATTCTGGCACATGCGACCATATAAGGATCGTGTTGAAGGCTGTGATTAGCATAATATTCCGCTTTATCCCGGTCTCCTGAATTAAAATACATTTGTGCAATTGCAGAATATGAATGACTGGTAAGATTTTCTTTGACCTCTCCTGATTTTTGCAGAAAATCGCGCTGTTCTTCTTCTGTGCCATTTTCCAGTAAATAGGGGATATACAGGTTTATCCATATTTTCTGCCGGTTCACCTTTTTGTAGAATTCTCTTAATTTTATTATCCCGGTCACAGGCAACAATTGATTGAAATGTCTGTCAATTAAGTCAAACAACTCTGACTCACAATCACTACAAATATTGAAATACGAGCGCATGAGTTTGCTCAGCAATGGCAAAAAATAGTGAATGTCCTGAGCGCTCAAACATACTTGAATCAATCGACTCAATAGACTTTCATTTTCAAGAAGTTTTTCCGGGACAATAATATTCGATGGGAATGGCTGCTCATCAAGTAAAGATTGTAGGTATGCCAGCCAGAAAGCCACCTTTTCATCGGTTGAATCAGCGACTGCATTTACTAAGCGCGCCGCATTTTGATAACGTCCAAATTCACTTAAAGTAATAAAATTCTCAACGTCACTGGAATAGGTTTTTTCTTCAATGTTATTCAATAAACCTTGTATCTGAGTCCAATCCACTGGTTTGTAACTTCTACCAGCAAGAAGCGTCTGAGATAATTCTTCAAATTCAGGGAAACATGGTTGTATATGGAGATGAATTACCATTCCCAGGCCATAAGGATCGTACGGCCCTCCGTCTGGCGGTCGAGCTTCTTTTCCCAGCCCGGAGCCGTTTGGCTCGTCCATCGGGAATTGGTCAGATGTTGCCCAACCAAAATCGATGAGAACCGGCCCATTTGCTGAAATGATTAAATTGTCGGCCCGAAAGTCCCTGTGTTGAATTTTCAAGGTTTCAAGGGTCTGTACCAATTCAATACTCTGCCTGACAAATTCCCTGACTTCTGTAATTGTCCAGTTGTTAATGAGTGCGCGAGCTTGAAACAGGGTGACGCCGTCGACAAATTCCTCGCGAAAAAATGAATAGTCATTATGTTGTTCAAAATCCCAAACCTCTGGAAAATATTCTGATTTCAGGTTACTAAGTAAATTGAATTCATGCCTGGCAAATTCAGCATTTGTTTGCTTAACAATGACCTGTTTCTTTTTATTTAATTTAATTTTGTACACTCTGGAAAATATGGATTGTTGACCAAATTGCATAAATCTACTGGTCAGCAAATTATCAACCTCAAATAGTAATGGGATAACAGGTTGAACAGTCAGGTCGTTCGGTTGTGCATAATCAATATTACTTTCATTAACAATTTTGGTGAGAAAAGGTGTGATGTCATTCTCTTGAAAAATCGAAAACGGCCATTTACTGACATGACTGGCGAGCCAGCGCAATTTGTTAGGATAGCCTTTGCCAACAAAACCTTTATGGAATAAAATGTGACAGGCCAGACCTGCCAGATGATCTTCCGGGTGTAAAACCCAGAAATTTTTATGACGTATTCGACGATTCAACATGCGCCAGGCGAGCTCGTCAGAGAAATAGCCATCTCCTGGCTGACGAACATCTATTAAAATGTACGATTTCTTCTCGTCCGACGTCAGAACATCAACAGAACGTTGAACCCGATAGGGCAGGGTAGTAGTAAGTTGTGAATCCAGCAAATCGTCAAACAGCTCTACATGATGCGGATGAATTAGCAGGTCAAGATCGCTGTGCGGCCCCACTTCGACATTTTCAGGAAGTTTTTCCCAGTTACGTATGACTGCATAAATAATCTTTTCCCTGTCAAGTAAATCAAAAACTTCTGAGAGCGATTTATATTGGTATGACTGCAATTTTTTATAGGCTTGCGATACGGCTTTGCCAAACTCAATAAATTCGGCATTGCTCATTTCGATACGCATATCGCGCCAGTGCAAATGAATAAAAGTGTCTTCATTATGAAAATGGGAGTCCCAGCCAGTGAAATATTTCTTATAGATATTTTCACAAAGCTCTACTGACAGCTCTTGAGAGCTATTCTGTGGATTTAAAACTGCCCGGCATAATTCCAGGTGATGGTGAGATTTTGGTTCGCCATGTCTGACGTAGTTTTCTTCAATTTCTCTTAAAGCCTGCCGTAATTGTAAAAAATCATCCCGAGTAACCTCAAATCGTAAATTTCGAAAGTGAAAATGAAAGGTCTCACAGCATTCCGCTACAAATCTATCACTGAAGATTGTGTTTTTTGGTAATTTTGTACTGGCAAGAATTTTCAGTATCTTACCCATTCTGGATATCCGAACGATTTACCATCAATCTTTATTCCTCCAACTGCTAAGCGGCTGCCATCCTTCAAGATTTGCCACTTCTGCCTGACGTTCGTGAACGAGTTTATTTATCTGCTTTGTCCATTCAAGCGCGACCTTGTTCCAGGTAAAATGATTTAAGATGTTATCCTTACCTGCTTTTGCTCTCTTTCGCCAAAAAGAGTTATCTTTTAGCAGACGGACACAATTTGACACAAAGGCTTGATTGTATTCCTCTGTATCTGGTATTCCCGGGATTAAAATCCTGCCATTCTCAACCGTTTCTCTCAAAGTGCCCAGCTGTGAAGTCACCACCGAACAGCCAGCCGCCAGCGCTTCCATCACTGAAGAACCAGTTATTTCAGGGATAGCATTGGGATAAGCAAATACCCTGCATTTTGAAAGCTCGGCTGCTAAGTCCTTCTGCCTAATCGGACTATGAAGAATCACACCTGTTTGCTCAGCATGTTTGTGTAAACGGATATACTCTATTTGCGCATGTTCTTTGCTTTGCTGGTAATCTGGCATGTTGCTAAATACATGAAGCTCGGCGTCCGGAACCAGACGGCGAATTTCAGGAAAAAGTCGTAACAACAGTTCAAGCCCTTTTAAAGGTGTGTTTGTGTATACCAATCGACGCCCTTCAGGTTCTGCAAACTTTTTGGGAAAATACTCCGGCCAAACACCGTTGTGAGAAATAAAAACTTTTTCGGTGGACCAGTGAAAATGATTCAGGTAAGTCCAGGCCTGCCATTTGCTGACACAAAAAATACAATCGATATTTTGCCTGACATCTTCCTGGAATTTAAGCGTATGAAGGTGTGGCTGGTCAAAAGTATCCTGAGTCCACAATATGCGTACACCTGCATTTAACCAACTGCTGAAATATGTCGGATTTTGAAGTGAAATAAAGGCCTCAGCATATTCAATATTGTTAACAGCGATAAGCTCGATAAATTTATGATAATGAACACCTTGGAATAATCCCGATGAACCGCAGTTGTTATACACATGAACATCATGCCCAAGCGCGGCAAGCTCTCTCGTTAAGTAAACCAACGCTGAATGGGGAGCGCTTAATGGAAAGTAATCCGGTGTATTGCCATCGTAAGCCAGAGAATTATCTGCAAAAATCAGACGTAATGGTTCCCACGTTTCTCTGATTTTGTTCTTATCGTGACTAACTAATTCAGGCGCATTCTCTTCTCTCGAGCTGTTCTCAGGATGCCATCCTGCCAGTTTATTCAATTTTTTCTGACTTCTCTGAATGAGCTTATTTATCCTTTCGCTCCATTCCAGCGCGACATTATCCCATGTGAAGTAGTTTAAAATCCACTCTCGACCAGCCATCGCCGTCTTGCGCCACAAAGTTTGGTCTGTGAACAAACGAATGCAATTTTCTACAAAGGCGTCATTGTATTCTTTGGTACCCGGGATTCCTGAAATGAGAATTCCACCCGGACCAACTGTTTCCGGCATACAGGCTAATTCAGATGTCACTACAGCACAACCGGCCGCCATCGCCTCCATCGCTGCTGTGCAACAGGTTTCCGGAAAAATATTCGGATAAGCAAATACCCTGCATTTTGCATGTTCCGCTGTAAGTTCTCTCTGCCCGACAGAACCGTGCATGATGACACCTGGTTGTTCAGCAAGTTTGTATAAATGGCCGAATTTTTCCTGGTCCTCTGCTTTGCTTTGTTGATAAACCTGCATGCTGCTGAACACATGAAGCTCGGCGTCAGGAACTGCTTTGTGAATGGATGGAAAATAACGTAATAACAATTCAAGACCACGAAAAGGGGTGCTTGAATATACCAGTCGACTTCCCTGAGGTTCGGGAAACTTTTCTGGGAAATAGTCAGGCCAGACCGCGTTGCGGGTGACCATTATTTTTTCTGTTGGCCAGTTAAAATGATTGATAAATGTCCAGGCCTGCCATTGACTTTTACAAAAAATATAATCAATATTATTTCTAACATCCTGTTGTGATTTAAGTATTTGCAGGTTTGGCTGGTCAATCGCATCTCCAGTCCATAAAATACGGACGGCTGCATTCAACCAATTTCTGAAAAAGGTTGGATTGCGTAAAGCAATAAAGCCGTCGGCGAATAAAAATTTGTTTGCTTTGTCAAGCTCATCAAGTTTATGATAATAAACGCCATGAAACTCACCCGGTGAGTTGCAATTATTATATACATGCACGTCATGACCAATTGCTGCCAATTTCCGCGTCAGATAAATCATGGACGACTGAGCTCCTCCCAATGGAGAGTGTTCGGGCGTACTGCCATCGAATGGCCAGGAATTGTCCGCAAAAACCAGGCGGAGCGGTTTCACAATTTTCTGATTCTTGCTGATGCGGCAATTAACCAATTCAGACTTGCCATTCCCACTCTGATTTTTTTGAGGCGGCCAGCCTTTGACTTCTGCGATTTTCATCTCGTTTTTTTGAGTGAGCTTATTTATCTGTCCGGTCCACTCCTTTGCGACTTTATCCCAGGTGAAGTGATTTAAAATCCATTCTCTGCCTGCCGTTGCCGTCTTGCGCCAAAACGCCCGGTCTTTCAAAAATCTGACGCAGTTTTCAACAAAAGCAGCATTGTAGTCATCAGAACCCGGAATGCCGGAAATGAGCGCCCCTCCGGGACCCACTGTTTCAGGTAAAGCAGCCAGCCAGGATGTAACGACAGCACATCCGGCGGCAAGCGCTTCCATCACAGAAAGGCAAGACGTTTCATGAAAAGTATTTGGATAGGCTAATAACCGGCATTTTGCAAGTTCAACCGCCAGGTTTTTTTGTCCCACCGAACCGTGCATAATCACACCCGGTTGTTCAGCTAATTTGTAAATATACCCATACTTTTTCTCGTCCGCCTTCTTGCTGTGCTGGTAAACTTGCCAACTGCTGAACAGGTGGAGTTCAGAGTCCGGTACCTGACTTTTGATTTTTGGAAAAAGCTTTAACAATAGCTCAAGTCCGCGAAAAGGTGTGCTGGTGTACACCAATCTGTTGTCCGAAGGTTCAATAAACTCTTTTGGAAAATGCTCGGGCCAGACCGCATTGCGGGTTACAAATATTTTATTCTCAGGCCAGTTAAAATGGTTCATAAATGTCCAGGCCTGCCACCTGCTTTTACAGAATATGTAATCAATATTCTGCCTGACATCATCATTGGATTTTAAATAGTCTCCCAGCACGGGCTGGTCAACCGCGTCACCTGACCACAATATGCGCACACCGGCATTTATCCAGGCGCGAAAAACGCGTGGATTTCGCAGTGAAATAAAGGCATCCGAGTAAATAAATTTGTTGGCTTCTACAATATCTGCAATCACGTGGTAATGTACGCCATGGAGTAGACCAGGAGATTTACAATTGTTATAAACATGCACATCGTGTCCCTGTTCAGCTAATGCCCGGGTCAGATACACAAACGATGAATGGGCGCCGCCTAAAGGATGGTTTTCAGGTGTGTTGCCATCGTATTGCCAGGAATCGTCAGCAAAAAGTAAACGCAGTGGTTTCATATAAATTTACACAATTCTTTATTAAATATGAATGACTTATATTTAAATTACAGCCGCTCCTCGTCGTCAGGTTAAACCTGTTTTATTTAAGATGTAGTTTATCCTATTTTCAAAGGTGTGCGATTTTTTCACCTTATCGTAGCCTCTTTCTGCAATTGTTTGGCGATCGCTGTCGTGGTTTAAATAGTAATTAATTTTATCTGTCGCTTCTTCCGGGGTGTCATAACAAACAATGTCCCAATCTTCTATGAATAACTCAAACAGCGATTCATTTCTATCAGCAAGTACAAATCCACCGCAAGCCAAAACGTCAAATACCCGCATTGTGATTATGTTTGGTTGATAGATCCTGGAAATATCTAAATTGACTTTTGAAGCAGAATAAAGTTGAGGCAAATCAAGATAGTGATCAGCGCTGCCTCGATAATTTTCAGGAAAATCAGTTTTCCACTCCTTCGTACCCCAGATATGAATGTCCATAGGAACTAAGGCCAAAACTACCTGTTTGCGCCACAAATAGGCCAGATATTCCTCAATGGATGAGATTATTAGAAAATAGATTTTTTGCTTTTTTAGTAGTCGCGGTGGAGTTATGGAATTTAACAGGCTCATTAATTCTTCAATTAAATTCAGATTTTTGGACATAACAGGGGGATTGGAAATGAGATTTATAATCCAGTCGTGAATGTTGCCCCAGCTTTCATTTTCTTCACGTGAAAGTTTTTTCAAAATGTCCAACACTTTTGGCAAGAAACTTTGTTGACTTTTCAACATCAAAGAACCGACAAATGAGACGTCACAACCAAATTGGTGTCTGGCCTCAGGGTCTAATCTTCGAGGGTAAAATTTATGGGGATTTGCACACAGGGGCAAATACTCAAAATGAGAGTATCCCTTCTCCTGATATTTTGAAACCCGATCAGGATTATGAGTGAAGATAAACAGATTCTGAGATTCGGCAGATTCAACAGGTGGAATTTGGAATGCAATGGGATCAATCTCCCACTCTACAATAGCTCTCTTTTGACTAAATTGTTCAATTTTATTGAGCAGGTTTATCTTAATCACAATATCAGGATTGAGCCTGTCGAGTAAATAATGTGTTTTTTCAGTCGACATAATGTCAGGATCAATCACAAAAACATCCCAGCCCTGATCGAACAAAGTGACTGCGCAATCAAGTATGAACAAGGTCCCTGAAAAAATAACAGCCCGTTTCGTAGAAATCTTGCCAGTCTTTATCATGCGGGATAGAGTGAGATAGTCTATTTTATTTTCGCGAAATAAGATGTGCCCGGGAATTGTCTTTTCAATGCCTTTGTCCACGATTGTAAAAATATCTTCCTGCGGTACAATCACCAACCTTTCTTCAGATAGTTGTTGCGCGAAATCATGCAGGATCAGGGCCGCTTTTAAAAGACTTTTATCCCGTTCATAAACAAATAGTTTAGGTATGGTCGACTGCTCCAATAAATATTTCAATCCGTAACCTAATCCAACGCCAAACAAAAGTGTTGGCTGTTGTATTTGTAACCACTCATCGTAAATCGGGGGAATCTCAAGGTCCGGAGGATTGCGATAAAAAGGAACGTATTTTCTGTCTGTTAAATACTCAGCATTCACAAAATCTTTATGTTCATAAAAAAGACGCAATTTATTATGAATTTGCTCAGCTTCAAGTGCCTTGATTAAAGTGCCGTCAGGACAGGCAAACGCTTTAAGATTTTTTGTAAAGACAGACTTTTTTAAATCTGAGTATGAAATATATTTTCTAACATTCATTTGTAGTAAAACAGAGGTCGTACTGCTAAAATTTGTTCTTCAGATGTCTGTTGGTATTTCACTCCCAGCAGGTTAATTAATTACTTTAGGCTTTAATATCTTAGGATTTAATTCCCCGGGCTTGCTCCGTATTAAGAAAGGTGTCATGTCCGAATGTTTTAATTGGGCATCCAGATGTCAGTGTATGTATGGATTCCCGCTTAAGAGATTGTGGGAATGACAACCAGGTTACCCTGTGAGCTTGCTGTCGGGAGTGTTCATTAAAAACCGTTCATTTTTATCTCGCCAACAGTTCTGAGGTTGCCATCCATCAATATTCTTCACTTCTTTCTCACTATTTCGAATGAGTTTATCTATGTGTTCACTCCATTCCAGAGCGATTTTCTTCCAGGTGAAACTTTTTAGAATCAAATTTTTACCAGCCATTGCTGTTTTTCGCCAAAATGCATGGTCTGTTAATAAGCGCACACAATTTTCCACGAAAGCATCATTGTAGGCTTTGGAACCTGGCATTCCGGGAATTAGCAGACCCGCAGGCCCGACCGTCTCAGGCAGAGCCGCCAGACTCGATGTGACAACAGCACAGCCTGCCGCCATTGCTTCCATCGCAGCTATGCAGGAGGTTTCGGGAAAAATATTTGGATACGCAAATACTCTGCTTTTTACAAGCTCGGAGGACAGCTCCTTCTGGCCAACAGAACCGTGCATAACCACTCCAGGCTGATCAGAGAGTTTGTATATATGGCTGTGTTCTATCAGATCCTCTGTATTGCTTTGATGGTAGACCTGCATACTACTGAATACATGGAGTTCAGCATCGGGTACTGTTTTGTAGATTTCAGGGAAGAGCTCCAATAATAGTTTGAGTCCACGAAATGGGGTGCTGGTATACACCAAACGATTACCCTGAGGTTCTTGAAATTCCCGGGGAAAATACTGCGGGTAAACGCCATTACGCGTAACATATATTTTCTCCGGCGACCAGTGAAAGAAGTGCAGGAATGACCAGGCTTGCCATCTGCTTACGCAAAATATGCTATCAATGTTTTTCCGGACTTCATCCTGAGTTTTAAGCGGTTGAAGGTGTGGCTGGTCAAAAGCATCTCCTACCCATAATATTCGCACCTGCCCATTTATCCAACTACTAAAAAATGAGGGATTCCGAAGTGAGATAAAGGCATCCGCATGTACATATCTGTTGTCATGGTTAATTTCATTGAATTGATGATAGTGAACACCGTGATAAATACCCGGAGCATTACAGTTGTTGTACACAAGTACTTCATGTCCCAGCGCCGTGAGTTCTCTGGTCAAATAGACCAATGCAGAATGACAGCCACCTAAGGGACTATTTTCCGGAGTACTATCGTCGAAAGGCCAGGAGTCGTCTGCAAACACCAGCCGCAACGGTTTTATAGTTTTTTCTTTGTTGTATGTAATGCTGTCAGTTACTTTTGTTTTGCCATTTTTTCTCCAAATGCCCGAAGGCTGCCAGCCTGCCAGTTTATTCACTTTTTTCTGAACTTTGTTACTGAGGATATTTATCTGTTCGCTCCATTCAAGAGCTACTTTATCCCATGTATAGTTATTTAGAATCCATTCTCTGCCAGCCATAGCCAGCTTTCGCCACAAGGTCTGGTCTGTGAGCAGGCGGACACAATTTTTTACAAAAGCATGGTTATATTCGTCTGTACCTGGGATTCCGGGAATTAATATCCCTCCCGGACCAATTGTTTCCGGTAAAGCAGCCAATTCTGATGAAACCACAGCCGAACCCGCTGCAAGGGCTTCCATTGCGGAGATACAACCAGTCTCGGGGTAGATATTTGGATAAGCTAAAATTTTGCATTTAGTGAGTTCTTCTGCCAGCGCCTTCTGTCCAACTGAGCCGTGCATAATTACACCGGGTTGCGCAGCAAGTTCATATATATGACCATAATCATGCTGATCTTTCTCTTCGTTTTCCTGGTATACCTGCATGCTGCTAAATACGTGCAGCTCTGAGTCAGGCACCTGGGTGTGAATACCTGGAAATAGCTTCAACAATAATTCAAGCCCACGAAATGGGGTGCTTGTGTATACTAATCGATTGCCTGGCGGATCGGTAAAATCATCTTGATAATATTCAGGCCAGACAGCGTTACGTGTAATATATATTTTTCTGGCAGGCCAATGAAAGTGATTTATAAATGTCCAGGCCTGCCATCTGCTTATGCAAAATATGTAATCAATATTTTGTCTTACAGCTTCATCTGTTTTTAATCCATTAATGGCCTCCTGATCATAAGCATCCTGAGCCCATAATATTCGCACTCCTGCATTCAACCAATAAGGAAAAATCCGTGGATCTCGAAGCGAAATAAATGCATCCGTGTATATAAACCTGGTGGCCTTATGGAGTTCTTTAATCTGGTGAAAATGTACTCCATGAAAAATTCCCGGCGATTCACAATTGTTGTAAATATGAACATCATGCCCAAGTTTTGCTAATACACGGGTGAGATAGACCAAAGCAGACTGAGACCCGCCTAACGGATAATTCTCCGGCGTGCTTCCATCGTATCTCCAGGAATGATCCCAAAAAGTCAGACGTAGTGATTTCATGTTTTGTCCTTAAAAGTTAATACGGTCTGCATCCTGTCATCAAATCTTTAGACCGGTCTCTTTCAAGATGTGATTGAGACGGTGCGCAAATGTGTGTGAATTCACTACCTTTTCATAACCTCTTTCAGTAATTTTTGTGCGGTCAATTTCGTGATGGATGTAAAAATTTATTTTGTCAACGGCTTCTTCCTGAGTATCATAACAAACAATATCCCAATCTTCTTTGAACAATTCTAACAGCGTTTCATTCCTGTCTGCCAGTATAAATCTCCCGCAAGCTAACACATCAAACACCCGCATGGTAATAATATTGGGTTGACTGGTGCGAGAAATATCAAGGTTAATTTTTGAAGCTCTATATATTTTAGGCAAATCAAGGTAATGATCCGCTTTTCCTCGATAGTTGGAATGGAAATCAGTTTTCCACTCTTCCTTACCCCAAATGTGAATGCCCAGTGGAACCATTGCCGTGATTACTTGTTTTCGCCATAAAAACGCCAGGAACTCCTCAACTGGCGCAGTTACAAGAAGATAGCTATCGTTTACAGATACCTCTTCAGGTAAATCGGAAGCTTTTAAAAGATACTTTAACTCCTTAATTAATTGTAGTTTTTTACTGCCATCAGGTGGGCTTGAGGTTAACTTTGTAATCCAGGTGTGGACAGCTTCCCAGGACTTGTTTCCGTCACCAGAAAGTATGCTTAATGTGTCAAAGAGCACGTTTAATAAATTTTGTTGAGTATCAAGCATCAGTGAACCTACAAAAGAAACGTCACAGCCAAATCGTTTATGAGAATCAGGAGCCAATTTAACCGGAGAAAATTTATGCGGATTTGCACACAATGGCAAATATTCAATGTGCGAGTAATCCTTTTCCTGATAGGTTGAAATACGATCAGGATTGTGGGTAAAGACAAACAGGTTGCCATTTTCGGATGGATCAACTGCTGGAATAGGGGAGGCCATGGGGTCTATCTCCCATTCTACCACAATCCTATTCTGACGGTATTGCTGAATCTGTTCTTGAAGGTTTATTTGCAATACGAGGTCAGGATTAAGTGCATTTAGTAAGTGTTGTACCTTTTGACCAGTTAATACATCCTGGTCTATTTCCAGGACGTCCCATCCCTGATCATAGAGGGTAGTCGCACAATCAATGATAAATAAGCTCCCTGAAAAAATCACTGCTCGTTTGTTAGATATTAAACCGGTTTTGAGCATGCGGGATATAGTGAGATATTCCACTTTGTTTTCTCTAAACAGCAGGGGTCCTGGAAGGACGGAATCAATCCCCTTATCCGCCAGAGTAAATATTTCTTCCTGGGGAACAATCACCAACCTCCGTATTAGAATCTGTGAAGCAAAATCATGCAGGGTTAAAGCTACTTTAAGCAGGCTTTTATCCCGTTCATAAACATATAACTCAGGTATGTCTGAATTATCCAACAGATATTTCAATCCGTAGCCCAATCCAATACCAAACAAAAGACTTGGCTTCTTTAGATCTAACCACTCATCAAAAAAAATGGGAATTAGTTTATCCGGGGGATTGTTGAAGAATCTACAAAATCTTTTGTTGACGAAATATGCACCATTTACAAAATCATTATCATCCTTGAAGAGACGCAATTTATTATGAATTTGCTCGGTTTTGAGGGACTTGATCAGGGATTCATTAATTTTTGATAAACCAAAAAGGTTCTTGGTGAAGATTGAATCTGTTAAATCTGAATAAGAAATGTAATTTCGATTTTTCATTTATCTGATGTACATAACTGTGAAAAATACCTAATATACTGTCATTCCCGCAATGTTTATACGGGAATCCAGGTGAGTTATGATCGCCTGATAAAAATTGTCTCTGCATGATGTAAAGTGTCAGCAGCTGGGCGTGACAAATTAGACAATATTTTGTGAATCACTTTTGTATTTCAAGCATGCTGTTTATCGCTCCAACGTATCTCAGGTTGCCATCCTTCAAGGTCATCCACCGTTTGCTGGTTTCTTTGAACAATTTTATTAATTTGCTCGCTCCATTCAAGTGCGACTTTTTCCCAGGTAAAGTGGTTTAATATCCAGTCCCGGCCGGCAATTGCATTCTTACGCCAGAAAGTTTGGTCTGTTAATAAACGGATGCAATTTTCTACAAAAGCTTCATTAAATGTATCGGTACCCGGCATGCCATTGATTAGCACACCACCCGGTCCGACAGTTTCAGGCAGAGCGGCCAACCGTGATGTGACCGCGGCACAGCCCGCCGCCAGTGCCTCCATTGCTGCTATACAGGAAGTTTCAGGAAAAATATTGGGATAAGCAAACACCCGGCATTTGACAAGCTCGGAGGCTAACTCCTTCTGGCCAACAGAACCGTGCATAATCACCCCGGGCTGCTTTGCAAGATTATAAATGTGGCCGTGCTCTTTCTGATCGTCCTCTTTGCTTTGTTGGTAGACTTGCATGCTGCTGAATACATGAAGTTCAGCTTTTGGCACTGATTGGTAGATTTTTGGAAAAAGCTGCAATAGTAGTTCGAGTCCCCGAAAGGGCGTGCTGGTATAAACCATACGATGCCCTTCTGGTTCTAAAAATTTATTCGGAAAATACTCAGGCCATATAGCATTGCGGGTTAGAAAAATTTTCTGTTTAGGCCAGTGGAAATGGTTCATGAATGTCCAGGCCTGCCATCTGCTGATACAGAAAATGCTGTCAATATTTCGTCTGATATCTGCATTTGATTTGAGATTTTGTAGATACGTCTGGTCAAAGGCATCTTGAGCCCATAATATGCAAGCGCCAGAATTTAGCCATAATCGAAAAACCCGCGGATTACGAAGCGATATAAAAGCGTCTGAATAAATAAATCTGTTTGCCTGTTTAATCTCTTTTAACCGATGATAATGTACTCCATGGTATATGCCCGGCGTATTGCAGTTGTTATAAACGCGAACGTCATGACCAAGTTTTGCTAATGCCCGGGTCAGATAAACCAATGCTGATTCGGAGCCGCCCAATGGTTTATTTTCAGGTGAATTTCCATTGTAAACCCAGGAACCATCCGCGAAAATTAACCGTAGTGTTTTCATAAAATTTTCCTGTCAGTTAGAATTAACTGAATACTGACGCTGATTTTTTTGACCGGTCTTTGTCAAAATGTGATTGATTCGGTGGACAAATGTGTGTGAATTAACAACCTTCTGATAACCTCTTTGTGAAATTCTAATGCGGTCGCTTTCATGATTGAGATAATAATTACTTTTATCTACGGCTTCCTCAGCAGTATCATAACATACAATATCCCAATTTTCCTTAAAGAACTCTAACAGTGATTCATTTCTATCAGCCAGCACAAATCCGCCACAGGCTAAAATATCAAATACCCGCATGGTGATAATATTTGGTTGATTGATGCGGGAAATATCTAAGTTGATTTTTGAGGCAATATATATCTTGGGCAAATCAAGATAATGATCTGCAGTACCTCGATAATTTTGAGGAAAATCAGGTTTCCATTCGTCTGTACCCCAAATATGAATACCGCCTGGAACCAGCGCCGATATCACCTGTTTCCGCCATAAATACGCTAAAAACTCCTCCACCGGTGCAGCTACATAAATATCGCTAT
Source organism: uncultured Cytophagia bacterium (assembly GCA_964539665.1). Classification (GTDB taxonomy): domain Bacteria; phylum Zhuqueibacterota; class Zhuqueibacteria; order Oceanimicrobiales; family Oceanimicrobiaceae; genus CAZIKB01. The sequence goes on along the minus strand of CAZIKB010000002.1, from coordinate 63,527 downwards.
CATTTATTTTTATGACATCAGGTAAATCGTGTGTTTTTAATATATCCTGCAGCTCTTCAATGATTCGATAATCTTTGCTTCCAACAAGAGGAGCAGAAATTATTTGTGTAATCCATTCGTGGATTATACCCCAGGCTTCGTTTTGTTCTTTTTTGAGTATTTCTAATGCATTAAAAAGCGTAGTTAATAGCCTGTGCTGATTTTCAAACATCAAAGAACCTACAAATGAAACATCACAGCCAAAACGTTTCTGGATTCTGGAGTCGAGTTTCCGTGGATAGAATTTATGGGTAACCGCACAAAGAGGTAAATAATCAAAATGTTTATAACCCAAGTCCTGGCTTTCTAAAAGATGTTCAGGATTGTGCGTGAAAATGTATAAATTATTTACCTGAGATGGCTCAACTTCAGGAATAGGTGAAGCAATCGGATCAATGTGCCATACTACTACTGCTCTTTCATGACTAATTTGCTCAATTTTATTCAGATAGTTAATTTGAAATACAAGCTCGGGTTTGAGTACGTCGAGTAATTGTTGAATCTTTTGTAGACTTAAAACAGACTGATCAATTTCAAGAACATCCCAACCCTGGTCAAACAATGTCGTGGCACAATCAAGAACATAAAGAGTGCCTTTAAAAAACACGGCACGTTTTGAAGATATTTCACCGTTATTAATCATCCGGGAAATAGTGAGATATTCCAGTTGGTTTTCGATTAATAGCAATGGTTCAGGAAGAATAGCCTCAATGCCTTTACCGGCAAGGGTGAAAATTTCTTCCTGAGGAACAATTACCAACCTGTTTGCGACTATCTGGGACGCGTAATCATTGAGAGTTAAAGCTATTTTTAAGAGACTCTTGTCCCGTTCATAAACATATATCTTAGGTATCGACGATTGGTCCAATAAATATTTTAATCCATAACCTAAGCCAATCCCAAACAAAAGCGCCGGTTTTTTAATATCTAACCATTCATTATAAAATGTGGGAATCTGGACACTGGGCCGCTTGGAGTATAAATATGCGAATTTCCTGCTTATCAAATAATCAGCATTTATAAATCCTTTGTCATCATAAAAGAGTCGCAAATGTTCATGAATAGATTCTTCCTGAAGGGACTTAATCAAAGCTGAGTTGAATTCAACAAGTGAAAACAGATTCTTGGCGAAGATAGAATTTTTTAATTCTGAATAAGAGAAGTATTTCCTTTTAATCATAAATATATTTATTACTAAGACCGAAATTAGGTATTCGACATTTTTTTTAACTGTAATATAGTTGTTTTCAACTGCAATAACGTATCCAGACCTGGTTCAATGTTTAAGGCTTTATCTACGGAATGCAATGCCGATTTAAAATCTCCCGATAATAAAAAAATTTGTGCGAGTAATTGAGCCGTTCGGATAGAATCAGGTCGAATCATCAGCGCTTGTTTCAGCGCTTTTATTGCTAATGGATAATTTCCCGATTTACATAGAGTCCAGCCATAAAAGTAATGAGCCTGATAATTATCAGAGTATAAATCGACCGTTTTCTTTAAATAGTAAAGCGATTCTTCAGATTCAGAAGTATCAATGCCTTGAATTAGCAATTTATTAACGTTCGAATTGACTTCATGATAAGATTTTTTTGGGATTGATTTGTCTTCTCTGCTATTTTTACTCAGTAATTGTTTGTAAATGTTTAATCTATATTCCCAGTGTTTTTTATGAAACGAACGGTGTTTTTCAACCCACAGTCTTGCTGCTTGTGCGATTTGTTTTATTTTCTCAGGATTTGTGCGTAAAAACTCCAATCGCTGAATAAGTTCGTGTGTGTCTTCGAACAGCAGGACATTTTGTCCATTATCATTTAACTCAGAATAGGGACCATAACGGCTGCAAAGCGGCACAACCTCGCGGGAAGCGTACTCTAAATATTTCACGTCGGAACGACATGCATTAAATTCAGTTTCATGCAATGGCGCTATACCAATATCCAGTTTATCTAAAAAAGACAAATACTCATCTAAATTTCCTGGATTTTGAATTATCAGTTGCACCGAAGGCAGTTTTTTAAACAATGTTTGAATTTTTTTACTTCCCATGATGGCTAATCTTACATCTGAATGTTGGAGCACCCAATCAATGATCGCCGGTGCAAAATTAGCAAGATCGGCAAAGTGGCGAGCTGAACCTCCCCAACCAATGGTCAATTTGCCAGTACAACCTTGATGTGTTTTTCTGACATTCACTTTATCAATCAGGTTTGGGAAAATAATGAAATTATTATTTAACTGATGATAGCGCTTTCTTAAAGCCTGACCAGTTGTTTGCACTGCATCGCACCGTCGGAGCAGTTCTTCCATAACTATATGGTATTCCGGTGAACCTTTCTGCTGTGCTTCCGGCCTGTGTGGCTGAGATGCACGAAAATTGTCTGCTAATTCATAAATTGTCGGTAAACCGAGTTTCCGCCGTTCAGATACAATTGGGAGTAGGTCTGGATCGGATAAATGGTGCAAAATCAGCAGGGGAGCATAGATTAATATAGATTTACTGTTTACCTGCAATAAATCCATGTTGTCAACTGTAACGCCCTTTATGGTTGAAAGTCCTGTCGCGGGATGTTGGATGCGGTAAACATAATCTCCTGTATTAATATTTTGCCCGGAATAGAGTTGTAGAATTTGCATCTGGTTTCGAATCAACCCGCGGCCCTGGTTACAGGTTTTACTAGTATGTTAGTCATTATTGAAGAAAATTTTTCACGGCTACTTAAATATAACTGCGATTTTCATGTATATCGACATTTATGTTAATAGACTGAAGGATTATTGCAAATAGTGCCGGAGCTGTAATTTTTCAATTTTTTGACGAGCATTCAGGGCATGAAATTCAGGACGTTGTTTGAATATTGCTATAAATAAAAAAGGGTGTTCCGTGTGGAACACCCTTCGCCCTAAAAAAAACTATGATTAACCGAATAACGAGAGTACAACCTGGGGTGCAGCATTGGCCTGAGCTAAAGAAGCCGTAGCAGTTTGCTGCATGATTTGCAGTTTCAATACAGTTAACTGTTCCCGTGCAAAATCAGCGTCCATAATTCGGCTTCGAGAAGCCTCAGTATTGGTAATAGCCGCAGATAATGTTGATTCTTTAGTAGACAATCGTGATTGGAACGATCCAATGTTAGCAATATTATTCTTTATTGAGGTAATCGCTGTGTTAACGCTGCCTAACGCATTGGAAGCGTTATTAGCAGTGCTGACCGTTAAGTTTGCATCAGCAACGCCTATATTAGTTGCGGTAATGGTTGTGCTGGTAACTGCTATATTCAGTCTATCGGTAGCGCCAGCGCCGGTGTGAATGGTTAAGGCCGTACTATTTAAAAGAGACTGACTATTGAAAGTAGTCTCTGTCAGGATGGAGTCTATTTCCGCAGCCAGATCGTCCAATTCATCTTCAATAGCATTTCTTTCTGTGCTTCCAAGTACATCACTTGCGGCCTGGGTGGTTTTTTCTTTCATTGTTTCTAAAATATCAAGAACATTCTGCAAGCCTGATTCTGCAATAGATAACATAGATTTGGCATCACCCACGTTGGAAAGAGCCTGGGTCAATCCTCTGACTCGCGCCTGAAATCCTTTTCCAATTACAAATCCAGCAGCATCGTCTGATGCACTGTTTATACGCAGTCCCGTCGCTAACCGTAATTGACGGACGCCTAATTGTGAATTAATTTGATTAAGCGAATCTAAAGCTTGCAACGCTTGAATATTACTTGCAACTCGACTAAGGTCTCCATATGCACCCATATCTTTTCTCCTTGATTTATTAAGTTACTAATAACAAATTATTAAATATTTTTTTTATCTTTTATAAAATCTCCGGTCATTTTACTCTTTCTACACCTATTATCGACAATATGAGATATGGCTTGCTAACCAGATTGTTTTTTTTTGAATTTATTGATATCTCTGGTGTGGCCTGGTCGTAATTGGCTATATATTAGAGGTTCTGTATTGTTGTGTTAATGGGTGTCTTGAGCAGGAAGATATATGGACATGAGGTTATTCCCTTGTATCCTCATAAACCTTTTTGTTTCTTTTAGATAGAAACCAAAAAATTTGTTAGGAAGAGTTAGATAAAATTAATTATTGTACAAATTTTAGCCTTTTATTACTTTCTGTCAGGGGCAATTTTTTTAATGTAATCAGATAATATTTAACTGCATTCATAAAATCTAACCAGATCATTTTGTTGTTCTCATTAACCGCGGGATTATTTTTTGCTAAATTAATCGCCTGTTCTAAATGTTGGGCAGCTTTTTGATAGTCCTGTAATTCTAAATTTATATATCCAAGATCAGCATAACCGATCCAAAAATTTGGATTTATTTTTACAGTCTCTCTAAACATTTGCTGCGCCCTGGAATAGTTTTTTTCTTTTCGGTAAATTTTCCCCAGTAAGTGATAAACTTGAAACAAATATGCGCTTGATGATTGGGCACACAAATTGAAAACCGGTCGTTTGGTAATTTCGTCGTGTAGTTTAAGATAACTAAGAAAACAATCTTTAGATTTATGGTAATTGCCTTTCCGGAAATAACTGAGCCCCAATAAAAACTGCGGTTCCAAATATTGAGAATTAATTTCAATAGCCTGCTCGCAAAAAACTCTTGCTTCGTCAAAATTCTTTTTTTCTACATTAATCAGAGCTAAGTTTTTTAATGACATTAAATAAATATGTTGATTGGTAATATCATCAGCGCTCAAAATATCGAGAATTTTTAGAGCGTATATTTCAGATAAATCATATTCCTGATTACCTAAATGCAGCATGGAAAGATAGAAAAGTGCAAAAAAATCAGTTGGATTAGATTCTAATCTTTTATTTAAGATTTTAGTATTTCGTTCACGCTTACTCTTTAAGATATTTGCGTCGAAATTATAACCATGATGAAGCAGCTTGATGTCAGTTGGTATAGCATTGCCTGAGATTTCTAAAGTTTCATGTATCGGGTTGACATAATAAATATTTTTTTGATTTCTATATAGCCTGATTAAATTATGTATGATGGGTAGATTTTCTCCGAAAACACCAGAGGTTCTATTTCGAATTTCTAAAAAGGCAGCGGTACAATTGCCCTGGTGAATGATTTCTCGTAATTTGCTCTGATCTTCAGGGAAAAGTTCTTCGTCAGCGTCAATTTGGAGAATCCAATCGCAGGTAGCAGGTTTTTTTGCAAAATTTCGGGCCGCTGCAAAATCCTGATTCCATTTAAAATGAATAACTTTCGCTCCAAATCTTTGAGCAATTTCAATGGTCTTGTCAACGGAACCTGTATCCACTACTATGATCTCATCCGCTACAGACTCAATACTTTTAAGACAGTTTGACAGGTTTTTTTCTTCATTTTTTACTATGAGACAAGCAGATAATGTCACATCTTTTACTATAGCGATTTGTTTTATTTTGTCCAGGTAAGATTTTGATTCGATTCGTTTATATTGTAAAGTACTGGTCTTGTGAAAATATGTTAAAGCTTTATTAAATCGGCACAAAATCATCTGAATAATGCCCAGTTCAAAAAGTGATTTTGCATGATCAGGATTATATTTTAACGCTTCAGTAAATCCTTTTTGCGAATCCTTGAAGTTATATTGTGAGCCATGCATCATACCTGCCAGGTAATGAAGCTCACTATCCTGCGGGTGGGAATGTATTAATTCCGCTAACTCGCTTTCAGCTTTATCAAATTGACTATTTTTAATTAATCTGGTTATGCGATTTTTTTGATAATTATAGTTTTGGGTGGCCATGATGATGGATATGTATCTATCGTGTCAGTGAATATATGTGGATTTACTGATTTCAAACGAATGTGTCAGACGTCTCTCTATTAAGGCATACGGAAATAAGGTATTGGATATATGTTTCTAAGGGTGTAGGATAAATGGCGGAAAGTACTCACTTATTTTTATTCAAAATTTCCTTGTATCCCTATATCCTTAATTCCTGATATCCCTGTCGTATCCAGAGTCGATGTCACTATTTAAATTTTTGCTAGGTTTGCTCTGGCTGATACATTCTCCGGATCGATTTCCAGCACTGTCTTATAGATAAATTTCGCAGAGTCAGCATCATCAACGTCCATATAGAGATTGGCAACAGTTAATAATGTGTCAATATCATGTGGATTTTCTTTTAATATCTCTTTATATGATTGAATACCTTTTTCAAATTCGCCAGTATTAATGTACATATCCGCCAGGTTTTTTTGCGCATCTAAATTGTCAGGATCAATTTCATGAGCTTTTTCAAATGATTGTTTGGCCGTTTCCTCGTCTCCCAGGTGAGCTGAGACCAGGCCATAACTGTTTAATACAGGAACACTATCTTCATGTATATCTAGTACTCTTCCAAAATACTTTTGGGCAACGTCATAGTTTTTTTGGAAATGACAGATAATACCCAGACCGTATAACGCTTCTAAATTTTCTGGATCATTTTTCATGGTTTTTTCATAACTTGTTTTTGCCTCATCCAGGTTACCTTGTTGTAATAATTTGGTGCCCTCTAATAATTCTACATTTATAATTAGCGGATCCTTGGTAGCCATATTTCATAAACTCCTTTTAATATTTTAATAAATATGCAATTTCAAAAATTTTTGTGTATACGTGCACTGAAATGATGTGTGAATACTTAAACCAGATAATCAACCAGGCTTGTTTGGACTAATGTTGATGTTGTTTTCAGCATTGCTGTGTAAGCCGTTTCTGCATTTTGATACTTTAATATTGCCTCAGCTATATCTGTGTCCTGAAGTTCCGAAGTAAAGCTGAGCAAATTGAGATTCTCATTGCGTAGTATATCCTGAGTCATGCTCAATCTGTTTTGCAATATACCATATCCTGAAGAAATAGAATTAGTCTGTTTTATTGCATCATCCAATAAATCAATTGAAGTCTGTATGGCTGAAGTATCGTTTTGCTCCAGTGCTAGTTTTAAATTTGTCATGGTATTAAAAATATCCACACCGCCTGCTGGACTAAAAACTTCTTCACCTGTTCTATTGTATTGTATTGTCGCATTAAAACCAATTTTACCTTTGATGTTGCCGTCATTGCCATTATAACTTACTACGTCTCCCGATCTTGAAAAAGGAGCGTCATTAATCGTTATGGTGCCTCCGAATATATTTTTACCGCTATAATTTGTATTACCTAATGATATTAATGTATCTATCTCTTGATCAATCATCGTGGCCAGACTTGCTCTTACTTCCTCGGACACAGTTTCACTTGCTGCTTGTGTGGCCTTTTCTTTGGCAGTCATTAATACATCACTAATAGATTCCAGACTAACAGTGGTACTGTCAATCCATCCGGTTATTTGAGAAATATTTCGTAAATATTGTTCATTTTTATTCTGGAGTTCTTTAAATTTTTCTACTTTCAGGTTAGCGTTAGCATCGTCTGATGGTTTTCTAATCTTTTTGCCGGTAGCGAGATCTAATTGTAAATCCGCCATCAACTTCCTGACGTCATTTGTGGTAGAAAGAATACCATTCGAGATCATTTTATTTGTAATTCTCATTGTTATTTAAGAGCTTTAAAAAAATGTTAAACCATGTTTAAGATAGATTGGGTCATTTCATCAACCGTTGTAATAAATCGAGTTGCAGCAGTAAAAGCCTGTTGAGCCTCAATTAAGCCAAGCATCTCTTCATCTAATGAAACTCCTGAAATCGATTCACGGGTGTATTCTAATTTTTCAACCGCCAGGCTAAAACTACGATCTAAAAAGATGGCATTATGTGTTTGGGCTCCTATTGAGGAAATAAGAGAATTATAAAAATCACTGAAAGAAGTTGTGCCGTTGTTCATACTCAGGACTTCCTGTAAGTCTGCAATGGCTAATGCAGTACTGTTATCACCAGGCGTGTCTTGTTGAGCAGATGTAGCAATCAAGTTAGAATTATTCTGAATAGTAGTACTTACTGCAAAATCCCCTGCGCCTGTTATGTTTGTATTAAAGAAATTATTTCTTGTGTTGTCAGTATTATTATATCCGGTTATATGAATTGCATTTACTTGCTCCGCCAACGTGCTTGCAAATTCATCAAGCTGATTTGAATAATCGGTAATGTTGACGTCCCGAATATCCATAAGGCCTTTTATCGTACCCCCTGTTATATTGGTGGTATTTTTATCTGCAGCCCAAATGACATTAGGGCCGTTTACAGATGAAGAGGTTGTGGCTAACGACAATTCATCAATTGTGAACTCAGTGACTAAAAACCTGCCTCCAATCGAAACATTCATAAATCCTGAAGCGCCTTCAAGAGTTTTTATATTTGCAAGCTTAGAAAGTTGATCAATTAAAAGATCTCTTCGATCTCGGAAGTCTGAGGCCTCATTTCCTGATGCTTCGAAACTTACTATATCTTTATTCATTTTTGCAATCTGGCCTGCAAGACGATTAACCTCTTCCACTTTAAATTGTAGATCGTTATTTAGATCGACGATGTATTTTTTCAATTGACGGTCAATGCGATTAAAGCCAGACGCCAGCGTCATACCGGACTCTTTTACAACCATACGACCGCCCTGATTTTCTGGATTATTCGCTAAGTCTTGCCAGGAATTCCAGAAATCATTTAACATTCGGTTCAAGCCGAAATCCGAAGGTTCGTTGAACAGTTGTTCAATGAATTTCAGAGCATCAGATTTAAATTCATATTGTCCGGCAGAACCACGCTCTTGAATTAGCTGTTGATCAATTAACTTATCCCGAGTACGTTCAATACCTTGTAAAATAACACCCGTCCCAAATATTCCATCTGCCGTACTTATTGACATTCCAGGAGTCAGTTCAGCTCGCTGTCTGGAATAACCCTCGGTATTAACATTTGCAATATTTTGTCCCCTGGTATTCATTACTGCTGTTTGAGCCAATATTGCATTTCTTCCAATGTTTAATATTCTTAATAAATCTGGCATAATATGATATCAAATATTATAATCTAATACTTTTTGTGAGATTGATTCTTTTTTTACTTTACCATCTTTTCGATAGGTTGTTAGTTTTTCATTACCATTTAACAATAACGTCATACTATTTTCAATTAACTGTAATGAGTAATGTAGAAGAAATTGGTTGCTGGCATTCAAGTCATTAATTTTCTCAATAATGGAGCATAGAAGATCCCGTTGTTCTGATAACCTCTGAGCATATTTTTCTTCTACTTTTTCGATGAGTACGCTTAAACGCGGATTTATATTATCCAAAGAAAGCATTTTAGCTAACTCTTGTGTCCGGGCTATCCGTTGCGTTTCTAATGATTTTGTCTGATGCGTAATCTCTCCCTCATCCTTAACATTCTTATTCAACTTTTCTATTGCCCCTTCAACAATAGCACGCTGCTTTTCATTTAATGTCTTTAAAAGCAGACTGAAAGCTTCTACTTCTTTTGAAATTATTAATATTAATTCTTCTATAAGTTTTTCCATTAGCTATTTCTCTTGGTATGCGGTGATAACTTTTTGTACATAGCGTTGAGTTTCAGGAAAAGGAGGTATACCTTTGTATTTTTCAACGGCTGTTGGCCCCGCATTATATGCACTAAGTGCCATTTCTAAGTCTCCGTTGAATCTTTGTAAAAGTGATTTAAGATATTTGACACCTCCAAAAATATTTTCTCTCGGATCAAAGCGATTCCTGACTCCGAGTTGACGGGCTGTGCCTTCCATTAATTGCATGAGTCCCGCAGCGCCTTTATTCGAGATAGCATTTTTATTAGCATTAGATTCCACCTTTATCACAGCTTCGATCAATTTAGGTTCAATGTCAAAATGATCTGCTGCATCATCGATAATAGAACGATCCCAGTTATTGTCCACTTTTTGATGATTTGGCCGTGAAAGCGTAAAATATTTACTATTTTCAGTATTAATATCCATGTTAAAATTAGTGATTTGACTTTTATTTTCCAGGGCTTTAATTATATTATCGGCCAGCCCGATACCACCCTTGATAGTTATGACTTCTGCAATCTTTTCATTAAACATACTACTATATAAATCACCAGAAATACCATCACCAAATAAGCCCGATTTTGAGATACTCTGACGCATAGTCCGCAACAAGTGTTGAACGAAGATCGCTTCAAATCCTTGTGCAGCCTTTTTTATTTTTTCCCGGTCATCGTTAACTGATTTTTGTTTTGGCTCAACAGTGCTATTTTGTTTAGAATTAACTAAATCTAATGCTGGTTTATCCTGTATGTTTATGTCCATAAATTCATTTCCTACATAAGGATTAATTCAGCTTGCAGAGCGCCCGCTTCTTTTATCGCTTGAAATATGGCAATGATATCTCGAGGTTTGACTCCCAAAATATTCAATGCAGAAGAAATATCAGCAACACTGACTGTATTCTTGATTACTATTGTCCTGGCATCGTCTGCCTGAATAATTGTTTCTGATACGCCTTCTACTACCGTTCTCCCTGTTCGACTAAATGGCGCTGGCTGGGAAATGACAGGGCGTTTCCGGGTGTGTATGGTTAAATTGCCGTGTGACACCATAATTTCCGAAATCCTGACATCACCGCCCGCAACGATGGTGCCCGTTCGTTCATTGATAACCACTCTCGCAATTCTGTCCTGCACCACTTTTAAAGTTTCAATCTCCGCGATAAATCGAACGATGGTACCTGTTTTCTGAAGGTTCGTCGGCCAGTCCACATTAATTGTGGCGGCATCTACCGGAGCAGCAAAAGCAGCATTAAAATGTTTGTTGATTCGTTCAGCGATTCTTGCGGAAGTCGTGAAATCTGGCCTTTGTAATAAAATACCTAAAGGTTGTTCAACATCAAATTTAAAAGGCGCCGCTTTCTGGATGATAGCGCCATTTGGGCTGCGGCCCACTAAAGCATAATTCTGTCTGATCTTTTCACCTTCACCGGTTTCAATATTAAATCCGCCAATTGATATGGGACCTTGTGCCATAGCATAAAGTTCACCATCGGGACCCAGCAGGGGAGTCGTTAAAAGTATTCCGCCTTCCAAGCTTTTTGCATCCCCTAACGATGAAACCGTGATATCAATTTTAGTGCCGACTTTGGTGAATGGTTCTAATTTGGAAGTTGCCATCACGGCTGCAACATTTCGAATGCGCAGCTTATCTGCCGGCACGGTAATACCAAATTTTTCCAGCATATTGACTACGGATTGTACTGTAAAAATCGCACCACTGGCACCGCTGCTTCTATCGCCTGAACCATCCAGTCCGATTACCAGACCATAACCTATTAAATGCAGTGTTTGCATCCCCTGAAATGTTGAGATGTCTTTAATTCTTATTTGACCTGAACCTTCACAAAGAAACAGTCCAAAGAATAATATAAAAAAATAGTAAATTCTGTGTCGAGTTTTCACGCTATTCTATATTCTCGTTTATCTTCATTTTTATATAGTTGTTGTTCAATTTGAAGTAGCTGAAATACCTAAATAGGCTGAAGCTCCCAAACCCAAAACCATGACCCAGGTAGTCCATCTGGAGAACCAACCCTGTTTGCCAAATTTATTCCCCAGGCCGGCTTTTTTATAGGCAATCTCTACGTTAGCCAGATTATAAGAATATATCAGGTTGTCAGAAGTGATGTCCTTAAGCCTTGCTATTCCTTTCAATTCCAGGATATGGGTGTCTCCGTTTACTTCAATGCGGCGTTTTCCTTGCAAAGTTAAATTTCCGTTTGGGCTGATTTTTGATACAACCGCCGTAATTTTAGCCATCATAACATCTTTTTGGCTTGTGCCCATACTCCCGGTGTGACTTCTTTCATATTTTGAGGAGGCACCTAACAAAGGCAGGACGCTTGTCAAATTGCCGGTAATTCCTCCAGATGCTTTTAACGATGCCTGGTCGGAAGAATTCGCACCGGACTGCTGGCCGCCGCTGGCAGATTCAACAATAAGAATGGTAACTACATCTCCAATATTCTTAGGTTTAAAATCTGTATAAAGTGAATGTTTCTGAAATTTGTCATAACTTTGAGCTATGCAAATATTTGATATAAAAAAAGCATAGCAACAAAACCATATAATTTTTCTTTTCATTTGTACCATCCTTTTTCACTTCCCGTTGCAAAATTGATGTTCATTAATTGTTAGCTTATAGGTTCACAATTACCGTGTTTGCATCAATGATTTGCCCGGTAAATATTTTGTTTGTTTCCAGGCACTTAATCCGAATTTTATCACCTAAATAGCCATCCTGTCGAGATACGCCCCGTAGAATGATTTCAAGCGCTCCTCTCTGAAAATAAATGTCCATTTTTTTTCCGCGATTTACCAGGGGGAGCAATTCGACCTGCTTGTTAGTTATAATCTCTCCAGTATTAATAATGCGTTTTGTACGTAAACCAACGAGCCCGTCAATACTGGTAAAGATTTTGTCTGAGATATGGGTAGTTTCAAGTCTGTTTATTTTCAAATGACCCGGCGCTAAAACCTGTTGTCGGGCCAAACGTTCGTTACTCGTAATAATGTTCTGAAAAGTCTTGATTCTGATGCTGACTGTGAATGATTCTTTCAACTGGCCATGTTGAAGAACACCGCATTTTATATTTTGAATTCCTTTTCGAAGGCCAGTTTTCCCGGGTAAAACTCGAATTTTCCCTTTGTAATTTAATTTGTTCACCAGAGCATCCAAATTTGGGAATTCGATTAAAATATCAGTTTCCGGTAATTCGAATTTTTGCAACACAAAATCTTTTATGGCATTTTTCACTAATTCGGTTCTAAAGTTGATATTGGAATTTTTTGACCAAGTGAAAGAAACACCAATGCTTGAAATGCAAATGAAGATATAAGCGATAGTTTTAATTGTTGAACTTTTCATTTTAAAATTAAGATTTCTCAAAATTATCGCTTCAGATTGTTTGCAATACCCATCATTTGTTCGGCTGTTTTAATCGCTTTGCCGTTGATCTCGTAAGCCCTCTGCGCTACAATCAGGTCGACCATTTCTTTCACTATGTCCACATTGGATTTTTCTAGATACCCTTGCAATAGCTGGCCAAAACTGTTTTTTCCGGGTTGCCCTAATACAGACTCACCAGATGCAGCAGTAGCAGCATATAAATTTCCACCAATACTTCGAAGCCCGGCTGGATTGATAAATTTTGCAAGTTCAATTTGTCCAACTTCCTGAGATTCAATTACTCCAGGCGAAAAGACTGAAACAATGCCATCAGAACTGATATTTATACTTTGCATGTCTTGCGGAAGCGATATCTCCGGTTCCATAAGTAATCCAACTGCATTGACTATTTGCCCGCTTGAAGAAAGATTAAAATTGCCATCACGGGTGTAGACGATCGTACCGTCTGGTTGTTGAATTTGAAAAAAACCTTCACCATTTAGTGAAATATCCAATGGGTTGTCGGTATTTACCACATTGCCTTGCATAAAGTTTTTTATGGTAGCAACTGGCCTGCTCCCGTGTCCAACTTGCAATTCAGTGGGAAGCTCAGTATTTACTTGATCGGCTACTCCAGCCGCTCGAAAACTTTCGTAAAAAAGGTCCTGGAATTCTATCGTACTTTTTTTGAAGCCATTTGTATTGACGTTCGCAAGATTATTTGCAATGTTATCAACTCGAAGACTCTGGGCAGACATAGCTAATGCAGCCGTCCGTAATGCTCGAATCATTTTAATTTCTCCTCTATATTAATTTTATTATACCCTGCCTATACTGTTGACTGCTTTACCCAATAACTGATCATGAGTTTTAAGCGCTTTTTCGCTTGTTTTAAAGGCATGATTTATTTCCATCATGGCAATCATTTCAGTAACAGCATTTACGTTTGACTCTTCAATAAATCCTTGCCTGATTGAAACATTTTCTACCTCTACAGGAGTATTGTTTTTAGCAGATAATTGAAATAAATTAGATCCTATTTTATTTAAATATTGAGGATTCTCCAAAGTCATAATTTTTATTTTGTCAATCATATTGCCATCTATCAGAATTTCACCCTGTTCATTGATAAGTATTTGTGCAACAGAATTTTGTTCAATATCCAGCTCAATTTGTCCACCTTCGCCCAATACAGGATAACCGTCAATTGTAGTTAAAATTTTTTCCGCATTCAGAGTGAAATGCCCATCTCGTGTATAAACTTCACCCTGGGGAGCTTCAATCACAAACATACCTTCACCAGCTATTGCTACATCTAATTTATGATTGGTATCTTTTAAGGAACCTTGTGTGAAATCTACAATGGTTGCCGCATAAGGCTCTTGAATGTTGTTAGAGCCAGCATTATTCGGAAGAGCATTTAATTTTTCATTCAGACTTTGTAAGAATAATTTTTCTTTTTTAAAACCCGAGGTATTTATGTTGGCTAAATTATTGCTAATTGCTTCCATCTGGGCCATATTGGTAATCATTGCCCGTCCGGCTAATTCAAGTCGTTTTAACACGATTTTACTCCATTATTATTTTGTTGCTTAATTTAGCAATTTATGTGCCACGGCTGATGTTGAAATATCGACTGGAGTTAACCTATATATAATAAATATTTAGATGGTATTGTAATAAGAATAAAATGAGAAGATGTAGTGGGAATTTTTACTGAATTGTTGATAAGAGTAGAAGTTTTTACTACCTGGTATCTGAATGAAAACTATACATTTTGGTTGTCATTGCAAGGCATCTTTTGCCGAAGCAATCTCCTGCTTGGCTAATTGGGAGATTGCTTCACTGAGAAACGCTCGCAATGACAGTAAGAATTGTGTTTTAGTTCAATTACAACTTATTTGAAGAAGAGTGAGTTAAATTTTTTATAAATTCAACGCCATCTTTACCTATTAATAGTTCAGGCGAAATATTTTCATCAGGTGAGATTTTCTGTAATTCTCTGGTCACTTGCTCTAATTCCGGGAACTCCAATAAAATAGTATCAGAAGGCCTCATGGATTCAGAAAGTGAGTTAATTAAGGATTCAATCTTAGAAGTAATTTGTGAATTATTAACGATATTTGAATGGCTGGCATTCATTACGCTTTTATTAGCTGTAGACATATTTTCCTGTATTGTAGCAGTTAAAGCTGTTTTGAAGTCCTGTGGTGCAGCTTCCGGAACTTTAGGTGAAGCAGGTTTTTGCTTTTTCTTTTTCTCAGGTTCGGGCTCAGAGCCAGGAGCAGAATTTTTAAATTTCTTTTTCCGCCTGAAAAAATAAATCCCTAAAATAATGGCGTCTATCAAAAAAAATGCCCCAAGAACACTAAAGAATATAAGAAATCCGGATTCAGGTTTTGCATTATTCGCGCTATAAACCGATTCGTTCACATTTGGGTCAATAGATTTAGCATCTTTGAACTGGTTGTCTGGTAAACTGGTAGTTGAATCATCATCCTGATAACTCTGCAAGTTCGAAAAGAGTCCTGAATCTATTTGAGCTTTAACTGATGAATCAGGTTTAGCTTCTCCTGATGAATCTGGTTGCACATTTAGCCCGGCATTCTTTAGTTGCCGGGCTTGATAAACATCAATGACGACACGATTAGGGTGAGCCAATTTATAGTAATCTAAACGGACATTTGAGGATTTCAAATATAAAGATACTTTCATAGTGATTAAAGTCAACTCGTATTCAATCCGATTGACGAATTTATCGCCAGGATCGATCTTTATTTCTCTAGGATTGAATCTGATTTCAACCGGCTGAATTTCTACAAGTACCTTTTTATTATTAAGATTTTTTATAATATTAAATTCCACATCAGAATCGAATTGCACGACAATGCGTGAGAAGGTTTGATGAAAACCTGTTCGAATATCTACAACCTGAGCCCCATTCGCATCTATGATAGAACACAACAAAGCAAGCCCGATAAGGAATGCTGCAAAAGTCCTTTTGAATATAAATCTTGAATGTGACATTAAAATTATATAGTTATGTCTATTATCCGGCCTTTTTCTAAAGGTTCTGTATTTTTTTTTGTTTCTTTTTTATCGTTTATATTTGCCTGTTTCTGGGCAGTTGAGACCTGGTCCTTCGTATCTGTTGTTTGAACCAGTTTCTTCTTATTATTTTTGTTAGATTTATTATTTTCAGAATTCTTTCCTTTTTGATCAGGATTCACGTGAGTAGATGACTCAACTCTTTCTACCGGATATGTGTTTGGTGGGCCAGTAGTAAGCTCTAAATCTGCCATGATTAATTATCCTGCTAATGATTCTACATTAACATTATATTTTTGTTTTAATTCGTTGCGAATAGTTAAAATGGCTTTACCCAATATCCTGCTCACTCTTGATTCCGATAGATTGATAACTTTGCCGATTTCTAATAAAGTCATACAGTCCAGGTAATACATTATTACAATTGTTCGTTGCCGTTCAGGTAAAGATTTAATGACGTTTTTTATTAATTCTAACATGTTACTTTTACAAGAGTTTTCAAAGGGTTCTTCCGCATCTTTGTCAGCAATGACATCACTTAGTACGACCTCTTCGTTGTTCATAATTTGTATTTGGTCGAGAGAAATTGTAAAATTTAATTGTGCTAATTCTATTAAGCGATGATATTCTGCTGTATTTATAGAGAGATGATTTACAATCTCTGCATCTGTTGGTTTGCGGCATTTTGCATTGGTTAAGACAGAGATCACATTCTCGATTTCTCTCAACTTTGCACGATCGGAGCGGCTGACGTAATCGATTTGACGCAAATAGTCCAGAATATTTCCACGGACTCTCAAAGTCGCATAGGTTTTAAATTTTACATTTTTTGAAATGTCAAAATCCTCTAATGCCCGGATCAACCCCAATATACCTGCACTATGTATGTCTTCCAGTTCATTTCGGCTGATTGTCGGCAGGTTCATCCTGGCTATGACGTATTTCACAACAGGTAAGAATTTAACAATAATTTGCTCTCGAAGTTTGGGGTCTCGATTTTTTGTAAATTCAAAAATCAAAGTCTCATCACTCACTGTCTACTCCTCTTTCCTGGCTATGATTTATGAAATACATTAATCCCATGAAAAAAAATGTAAGGATTGCATACATTCCTACGAAAACAAACAGAGCTCGAACGCAACTATTTTGAAATGACATCTTGGAAATAACACAATATATAAATGTAATAGTTGAAGACATTACACTGAATTGAAGAATAACTTTTTTTATCATCTATACTTGTAGTTTGTGTTAATTAAACATAAATTGAATTTATGTATTAATGTTATTATCGTAATTTTTAACTAATTATTTAGTTTAAAATCATATTTGCAATTTCTTCGCTGTTTGCTGAAAGAATATGTTCCGGAACGGACTGGCCGTTGGTTAAAAAGGAAATAGGAAGATTTATCTTTTGTGTAATATTTAGTATATTTCCAATTCGAAGCGTTTCATCGATCTTCGATATTATGAGTCGATTGACAGGTAACGATGAAAAAGAATTAACTGCATCAAATAAATTGTCTGCCCGCATAGACACGGACAGGACTAAATGAATTTCATCTGGCATTGAAATCGAAAAATATTCCTGAAGCTCTTGCAAGTGATAAGTGTTTAGAGGGCTTCGACCTGCAGTATCTATCAGGATAATTTCTTTGTCTTTAAATTTATCGAGAGCCTTTGCGTATTCGGCTGGCTCATAAGCGATCTCCAGTGGAAGTTTGGCCAGAGCGGCAAAAGTCCTGAGTTGTGCAGCCGCGGCCACCCGATAGGTGTCGATGGTTATAATCGCAGTGTCGTGTTGGCTGTAAAAATCAGGATTAGTCGCCATTTTAAGCAGTGTGGTAGTTTTTCCCATACCAGTTGGGCCGACAAAACAAAGTGATTTTACTTTATCTTTTGGTAAATCGCGGTTATTTTGTACATGTAGACGATGATCAATTTCCTGGTGAAGCGCATTTCTAATTTTAAGTTTATTTTTCAAATCTTCCCCATAAAGCGAGCAAAATATTTTTTGAACTAATTCTGAAGCCAAATTTTCATCCACACCTTTTTCATTGACTAAGAAGGCAAGAGTCTCTGGCATTAAGAGCATTTTTGAAAAGCGTAAATAATCAGACATTTTTGAAATAGATTCTTTCAAATGGGTAATCTGATTTTTGATTTCATATCCAAAAATATCTGCATTAAAGTTCCGGCTCTTTTTTACATCTGCTGGTGAGTACGTAACTTTTGAAGCACGGCCCTGGATTGTTTGTGAATTCTGACTTTTCTCAGCAGTCACTGTAATTTCAATCATCTCGGATTTATTGATATCAAAAAGGCCACCTTCTTTAATTTTTTTTGATTCGAGGATAATTGCTTCTTCCCCCACAGATTCTTTGGCCAATTTCATAGCCTCTTTAACGGTCGCAGCTTTAAATTTTTCAATCATAATTTGATAATCCTAAGCTTCCAATTGAATGAATGTCGATATTAGGTAACAATTCCGTATAAGAAAGAATCACTAAATCCGGTAAGGCAGATTCGAAAAAAATTTGAATGTAACGACGAATTGTTGGGCTGGTAATTAGTATGGCTTTGCCACTTGTTGCAATTAATTCCTGCATTTTACTTACCGCCTCGGTTAATAATTCATTAACCTTAATAGGCGCTAAACCTAAATACTGGCTGGGTTTTTGACCACTCTGGATTTGATTTATAACAAATTCTTCAAGTTTGGGATCAAGAGTCATTACATAAATTGCTCCTTCCTCATTTTTATATAAATTGGTAATGGATTCGCTAAGCCGGACACGTACATATTCAGTCAGTAATTCCGGATCTTTAGTTAAATGTGCATAGTCGGCCATGGATTCGAGAATTGTTGATAAATCTTTAATAGGAATTGAATTCTGAAGCAAATTCTTTAACACATTTTGAATTGTTCCAATTGTTACCAGGTTGGGTACTAACTCTTCAACCACGGTTTCGTGCTCTTCTTTAAGTTTATCAATCAGATACTGTACAGCCTGGCGGTCTAATATTTTATGTGCATTCGATTTTAATACTTCCATTAAATTTGTGGAAATAACCGCGGCTGCGTCTACAATTGAGTACCCTTTCATTTGTGCTTTTTCTTTTTGTTCTTCGTTCAACCAGTAAGCCGGCAAATTGAATGTTGGATCAACAGTTTTGATGCCTTCCATTTCCGTTTCATCATCTTCGGGGACCAGAGCTAAATAATATCCAATCATCGATTCTCCGCGACTAACTTCATTTCCTCTAATTTTAATGACATATTCATTCGATTTAAGTTGGACATTGTCCCTGATTCGGATAGATGGTATAATTATGCCAATTTCCTGGGCAATTTGCTTTCTAATCATGGAGAGGGTGTGCAATAATTCACCGCTTTGGTTGGTATCAATCAAGGGTATTAGGCTATAACCTATTTCAATTTCAAGAGGATCGACATGCAAATAGTTTTCGATTTGCTCCTGTTCCGAAATTTGTGGAGGGGGCTCTTCCTCCATGACCTCATCAACCACTTCAGAAACAATGGTTTTAGAAATAGTGCCAAAACCTACCATCACCAATCCTAAAAAAAAGAAAGGTAGAGCTGGCATTCCGGGTACGAGACCAAGCACAAATAAAACCCCAGCCGCGATATAACTTGGTTTTCGTTTTGCAAGAAACTGAGTGGTCATGCTTTGAGCCAGGCTGTCTGCGGTATTAGCCTGCGCTACAATTATACCTGCAGCGGTGGAAATGATCAGGGCTGGCAACTGAGAAACTAATCCATCGCCAACTGTCAGTACCGTGTAAGTTTCAATGGCCTCGACCACTTCCATATTTAACTGAACAACCCCAATAATCAGGCCTCCAATGATATTTATAGCTGTGATCAGTATGCTCGCAACCGCATCCCCCCTGACAAATTTACTGGCACCGTCCATGGCACCATAGAAATCGGCTTCCTGTCTTATTTCTTTTCTGCGTTCAAGCGCTTCCTGATCATCGATTAAACCAGCGTTCAAATCCGCATCAATGGCCATTTGCTTGCCCGGCATGGCGTCTAAAGTGAACCTCGCTGCAACTTCTGCGATTCTTCCGGAACCTTTTGTAATCACTACAAAATTGATGATAACCAGGATGATAAAGATAACTAATCCAACAACATAATTGCCTTTTACAACAAAGCTGCCAAAGGCTTCGATTATATTCCCGGCATAAGCTTCTCCTAATATTAAACGTGTTGAAGCTACGTTCAGCGAGAGCCGAAAAAGAGTAATGATGAGTAATACGCCTGGAAATACAGAAAATTCTAATGGTTTACTAGCATTCAGGGGTACCAATAAAATCATCAAAGAGCATGTTATGTTTAAGGCTAATAAAATATCCAGGAAAAAACTGGGTATCGGTATGATCATAAACACTAAAATAGCTACCACAGCGACAGCTAAAATAAGATCTGTTCGCTTTATAAATGCATTGATGAGCTTATTGTTAGTGTTTAAAGGCATAGCTAATATTAAATCGTTTTATGTTTTGATTGATATACATAAGCAAAGATTTCAGCAACGGCCTGGTAAAGCTCGAATGGTATTTCTTTACCTATCTCGCCTAACTTATACAAGGATTGCGCAAGCGGTTTATTTTCAACAATAGGAATATTATATTCCCTGGCGACATCTTTAATTTTCTGTGCAATGAGTCGGGCTCCTTTTGCCACAAATATTGGCGCTTGCATATTTTCTGTATCATACTTCAGTGCAACTGCAATTTCGGTAGGGTTGGTAATCACAACGTCTGCTTCCGGCACGCTTTGCATCATCCTCTGTCTGTATCTGGATAGTTGTACGCTTTTCATTGCATTCTTGATATGAGAATCGATTTCGGAATCTTTAGTTTCCCTTCTTACGTCTTGTTTGGTCATGCGTAAATCTCTTATATATTGCCATCGCTGGTATATTAAATCCAGAACCGCCAGAATAAAAAAGACCGCGGTTATGCGAATGCTTAGCTTGAAAACGAAGTTTGCAATGAATCTGAAAATATCTATAACACTTTCATTTATTAATAAGAAAAAACTTTCTTTTTCTCCCCAAAGAGTCTTGTAAGCCACCCAACTAATTATTATTATTTTTAAATTTCCCTTAATGAGTTCGGTAAATGTCCTTAAGGAGACAAATTTTTTCAATCCATTGATTGGATTCAGTCTATCCAAATTAGGGATCAGAGGTTTTGTTGAGAACTGAATCCCTACCTGAGCAATGTGCACCCCAATGGTAACTAAAAATAGAATGGACAATATCGGCGCCAGAAACACAAAAAGATATTTAATGCCACCCACATAATGATATCGAAAACTAACTGCATTAAGTGACATGTTGCCTATATCGCTGTAAAAAGATTTAAAAAGAGTGATTAATTCATGAAAATAGTGACCGCTTAGAATCAAGAGTGTCAATAACCCAAAAAGTAATATGAATGCAGAATTAAATTCTTGACTTTTGGGTACATTGCCTCTCTCTCTGGCTTCCTGCAGTTTTTTTGCAGTTGGTTGTTCTGTTTTGTCCTGAAATGATTCTTCCGCCATCGGTTTTATTTAAGAAAGTTTAGAAAATGTGACAGAATCTTCGGGTCAAAAACTTTGCCAGCGCTTAATTTCATGTAATCGATGGCTTCTTCAATGGAACGTGACTGTCGGTGGGGTCTATCTGAGGTATAGGCGTCAAAAACGTCTACAAGCGTTATAATACGAGAATACTCATGGATGTTTTTGCCTGCTATTCCTTTAGGGTAACCTTCCCCATCATATCTTTCATGATGTTGAATAGCAGAAACGGTCACTAATCCATTAAAAGAACAATGGCGACCTAAATGTTGGAAGCCTTGAATGGTGTGAGCCTTTATATGTTCAAGTTCTTCCTTTTCTAATTGTGTGTTTTTGTTTAATATGGAAGTGTCAAGTCCTATCATGCCTATATCGTAAAGTAGAGACGCTAAAGTGAGGTCGAGCAATTTTAAGTAATGATAGTCTAAACTCTTGCCAATTAAATTGGAATAGATAGCAACATTCAAGGCATGCTGAAATATATAATCATCCAGTCTTTTCGGTTCTAAAATATTGTCGAGTTTTAATTTAGTTTCGTCAATATTGGCGATGATATTCTGAGCTAATGCATTTAGACCTCTTTTCGCGGCCGCGATGCTGTACATATCATCACTATATAATTTATAAATTATTCTTTTTAGCGTAGAAGGCGCTTTGGCACGAAACCTTTCATCGATAAGTTGGCTATCGAGTCCAGGATCGGATGTATTCGGATGTTGTAAATAGATACTTTTATAACCAAGGTCTTTAAAGTGTGAATAATGGAAAGAAGTTATCTTTGTGCCTTTGGCGAGCAGAAGTACACCTTTGGGGCTGTAAATATTTTGCCCCAATGTTCTCCCAATAATATTGGAATTCAATATACCTAATTCTAAATTCATATTTCGATGTTTAAAAGTATGTTAAAAAAGTCTCAACTATTTTGGGAGCAAATTGGTGGCCTTCATTTTCTTTTATATATTTTAATGCCTCCTCAATTGAATGCAGCCTGCGGTAAGGCCTGTCTGATGTATAAGCGTCAAAAAAATCTGCCAGTGATACGATTTGAGAGTATTCGTGTATTTCGTCGCTGGATAATTTATTCGGATAACCTGAACCGTCGTATCGTTCATGGTGCTGAACAGCGGCAATGGTTATTAGCCCCCCGTAACTGCAATGACGCCCAAGGCGGTGAAATCCCAGAATCGTATGTTTTTTGATTTCAGTATATTCACTATCTGATAATTCCGCTGGTTTGTTCAAGATTGCTTTATCAATTTCCAGCATTCCAATGTCATGCAACAAAGCGGCTAATGTAAGATCCAAAATCTTCGATTGACGGAAACATAGATCGCTTCCAATTAGAATAGAATAAATGGCTACATTAAGGGAATGTTGATAAAAATAATCTTCACTTCTTTTCAAATCTAAAAGCGCTAGAGCATTTTGTCTGTCGGGCTCAACATCTTTTAACAATTGTTCTGCAACTGCATGCAACTCTTTTTTTGTTTCAAAAATACTTATTTTATCCTTACCCATAAATCTGTTGAATATGTTTCTCAAAATATAAGGTGTTTTAGCCAGCATTCGTTCTGAAACTAATTGGTCGTTCATTTCAAAATCAATTGATTGATTGTTTATTATATATATACTTTTATAACCTATTTCCGTCAAGTGTGAAAAATGGAATGAGGTGATTTCGGCGCCTTCACCCAATAATCTGTTGCCTTTTGTATTAAATAGACTTTTCCCCAATTTTTTACCAATTATATCTTGATTTAATTCAACTAATTTAACACTCATGCGAGCTCACCTAAAATTTATTTATAATTGTATTCAGGTCCAGTTGCCATATTTTAAATATGCTATTAAAAAATAAATATGATAGTGGAATCATAGTAGTTAAAATTAATAAACCTACGCCTAATCTTATGGGTAATCCAATAAAAAATATATTCATCTGTGGCACAATCCTTGCTAGTATCCCCATGCATATTTCAATTAGAAAAATAATAGCGACGACAGGGGAGGCGAATTTAAGCCCCAAAATAAAAATATTATTAAACATAGATAACATTTTTTCCCCTGCACCACTTCTTATTAAAGTTAAACTTGCAACTGGAATAACTAAAAAACTCTTATGTATGGCAGTAATAATAAAAATATGTCCTTCTAAGTAAATGAAAAACAGTATCGCCATAAGGCTTAATATGTTTTCTATTGGAGAAACCTGGGCTCCACTCTCAGGGTTGACCAGCTCGGCCATCATCAATCCCATTTGCTGGCTTATTAAGCGACCAGCAAAATTAAATGCTTCAAATAAAAATTTGGCATTGAATCCCAGAAATAAACCAATAATCACTTCTTTGAAAGTCAAAGTAAACAATGATTTAAATTGTAAGTTATTTCCAAATTTTTGCATGTCAAGAATTGGCCAGATTATAATAGTCAGAAATATCGCTAATACTATCTTGACTCTGGCCGGAATCGTTCGACTCCCAAATAACGGTGCGACAGCAACGACTGCTAAAATGCGAATAAATGTCAATGAAAAGCCGATAAGTTGCTCTGATGATATTCCGAATACTTCAATTAACATTTAACACCAATGAAAAATAAAATATAATACTTTAATATTGCCCGACCTTTTAATTTGCAATAATAGCTATTTGTGCAAATACATTGGTTGTAAAATCGATTATAGTGTTTAACATCCAGGGCATTAAAAACAATAAAATAATGATGACCACGGCGATTTTGGGAATAAATGTTAAAGTCATTTCATTTATTGATGTTATTGTTTGAAACAGGCCCACGAGGATACCCGCAAACATTCCGCCAAGTAAAACAGGTCCTGTTACCAAAATAACTGTTCTAAGGCTTTGTTGTCCCCAATAAATTACAAATTCAACTGTCATAGAATTCTCCTGAAGCTTTAAAAGCTTGACACCACCGATTTTATAATTAGTTGCCATCCATCTACGAGAACAAACAAAAGGATTTTAAATGGCAAAGAAATCATGGCCGGTGGTAGCATCATCATACCCATAGACATGAGTATCACAGCCACAATCAAATCTATCAGTAACAATGGCAAGTATAATAGAAATCCAATTTGAAATGCGACTCTTAATTCACTTATTATAAACGATGGAATGAGTATATATGTGGGTAATTCTTCCACTGATTTAGGTTTTGGAATTTTCGCCAGTTGTACAAATAGCATCAGATCTTGTTCTTTTGTTTCTTTCAACATAAATTTTCGTATCGGTTTCAGAGCATTTTCCAGCGCTTCATTTTGAGTAATCTTATCATTTAGAAAAGGTTGTACGCTGCTTGTGTTAATTTCATTAATTGCCGGCTGCATAATAAAGAATGTTAAAAACAACGACAATCCAATAATAATTTGATTTGCCGGAGTAGATTGCGTCCCTAAAGCCATACGTAAAAAATGAAAAACGATTATTAGCCTTGTAAAAGAAGTCATCATAATCGCAATAGCTGGAGCCAGTGAGAGAATTGTTATTAGTACAAGGATTTGAATCGCGAGAGACGACTCTTCTTTATTGGCCTTATCCAGAAGTCCAATACTTACCTTTGGCAGAGGCTGAGCTGTTGATGTATCAATAAAAATACAACAACTCAAAATTATAATCCCGATTATAAATAATAAACACTTTTTATGATTGACTGTATTCATAAAATTATTTATTTAACAAATGAGCTGTAATTTTTTTAAATATTGGTTCTGACGTATTTTTTTTTGTTTGCCACGATTCCTTCAGTTCAGTGCTTAGATTTTCACTCGGAACATCTAATAGAACCGAAATCTCATTGTCTGTTATCCCCAATAAAAGTACATGCTCAAGAACATCTACTATGTAGAGTGACTTTTTCTGGCCGATAATTTTCGAGCCAATTATTTGAATATTAGCGGAATCATGTTTTGCATTTCTAACTGACAGAAAATTCTTATTCAATTTCACATAACCATAAATAAAAACAATAAAAAACGCGACAAAGCCTAATGCCTTCATAAACAAAGATAAATAATTTGGCGATGTTTCAGTCTGCGCTGTCTGGATAATCGAAGATGGTTGATTTTCTGTTGGATTTGTTGAACTTTGTTTGTAAGCGGTGTTTGCACAAATATCGGGTATATTTGAACTGAATAATAAATATAATGTAAAAATAACAGCAAGCGTGAATATTCTACTTTTTTTCATAATTCATCCTGCTTATTTTAACTTTTCATGAGGATGCATGAGTTTCGAGATTCGTACACCATAATGTTCCCCGATCACCACCACTTCACCTTCAGCTATTTTACTTTGATTGACATATATATCCACAGGTTTATCCGCTAATTTATTTAGTTCTACAATTGAACCTATACCCAATTGTAAAACTTCCTTGAATTGCAATTCACATCGTCCTAATTCGACCGTGAGATCGAGAGATACATCTTGTAATAATTCTAAATTATTGGGAATATTACTACTAATCTCAGTTATATTTAGGTCAGCATGATTTTCCGCATTGACATCAGAGTCATGTGGTTCTTCAACATTCGAGGAAGCAGGATTAGGGGATTCTGATGCAAAGCCTGTCTGTTCAAGAACCTCATTTTCAGATGTGTTATCGATTTCTGGCTGTTCTTCTAATGCTTCATTTTGTATTTCGTCTGCCATGGTCTCGTGATACTTAAATTATGATTATGAACTAAGTTAATAATTTACAGTTATTGCATAATGTATTTATTAAAATACAACTCGTCAAAAGTCCCTTTCGATAATTTGCTATTTATAACCTCTAAAATTTCTACTTTAAGACAATCTCTTTTAGTGAAATCCAATAATTCGTCGGAAGTTTTTTTTACCAGGTGTAATAGAATAGCATCCCGGAGCCATACTCTTTTACTTTCAGCTTCTTCCATGAGCTTTGCATCATGTGTTTCTAAATTTAATTCTAAAACCAGGAACCTTCTACCTCGCGAGCCTGCCGGGTTTATAACAAAGTCAGTAATCTCAAAGAATTGGCCAACTTGAGTTTCTTTTTTTTTCTCGGGTTGTTTTTTTTCAGGATTTGCAATTAATATGTTAAACACTAAAAAATATGCTGCAACTGCCTGAATTATTAAAATAGCTGGTATAATAATAAGTTTAGCTTTTAGGCCCATACTTTTTTCTTTAACATCGGAAGTTTCCTCTAAATCTTTATTTATTGGAGTTTTCTCGTCAGCCATATTCATTTTACCATTTTAAATAAATTTCAACTCTTCTATTAATTGCTCGATTTCTTTGTGAGTCGTTTGAAACTAACGGATGATATTCAGCAAATCCGGAAATGGATACCTTGTCGGAATTAATATTTTCATTGTTTACTAAAAACCTCATAACACCTAATGCTCGATCTACCGACAATTCCCAATTTGATGGATATTTTTTTGTGTTAATGGGAATAGTGTCAGTATGGCCGGCAATTCTAATCTCATTAGCTTTATTGATGACTGTTTTTGCAATTTTTGATAAGGTTGGTAAGAAATCAGACTTGAGATTTGCACCGCCTGATTCAAATAATATTTGAGCTGTAATAAGAATGGTCACTTCAGAATCTGTCTCATAAATTTCAATATCGTTTTCTAATTCTAATTTGGAAACCGTTTCCCTTAAGTTCTGGACATGCTCTACCAAACTAACTTTTTGCATGTTATGTTGGTAGTGAGAAATATAACTTTGTGCAGGATTGAGATTGTCAGAATCGCCTAAAACACCAAAGGCCCCTTTCAGTGAACCCATGGCTGCTTTGAACTTATCCAATTCAATGGATGAAAACGACATTATAAGAATAAAGAAGGTCATCAACAGTGTCATCATATCTCCATAGGTTGTCATCCAGGCTGGAGACGAGGGTTGATCATTGTCGTCGCTTTCTCGCCGTTTTTTTTGACTATCGCTCACTTGATTACTCCTGGTTACCTGAATTTCCAGTATCGGTACGCAGCTTTGGCGCTATGTATGTAATCAGCTTATTTTTAATGATTCTTGGAGATTCCTCTGCTTGTACACTCATAACGCCATTTAACACCAATTCTTTATAAAGAATCTCTTCTTCGGAACGTTGTTTTAATTTTCCAGCCATAGGAAGAAAAAATAGATTGGCAAATAACGCACCATAAAAAGTGGTCACCATGGCCAGCGCCATACCTGGACCAATTCCGGCCGGATCTTGTAAATCTTGCAGCATTTTTATGAGTCCAATTAATGTCCCAACCATTCCAAAAGCAGGAGCGTAGGTCCCCATACCCATGAATATCTTTTGGCCAATTTTATGTCTTTGTGTCATTACTGCCAACTCAGTTTCCATAATATTGCGCAAATCTTCAGGTTCTGTACCGTTGATAACATGCTGTAAACAGGTTTTAAAAAATTCATCATCTAATGTATGTAAATCTTGTTCTATGGCTAACAAACCGTTTGTTCTTGCTTTTTTTGATATCTGCACAATTGATTCGATTATGCTTTTTTGTGACATCGGTGTATGTGTCATAGTTTTTTGAGCTATCTTCATCACGCCGATTACATCCGACAGTGGAAAATTCACAAGAGTTGCTGCAACAGTTCCACCTATGACTATAAAAAATGAGGGTAAACTGAAAAACATTTGCCATCCAGCACCTTGTAATAGGGAAAATCCCAGAAGAAAAACACCAGTGAGTATGCCGATTATTGTAGATTTATCCATTTTACCTTAAATACTTAATAAGCCTTAACCATGCTTGATTAAACGATATATTACCCGGGCTTAGCCGGATAGAACAGCCCGGGTATTAATCTAATTATTAATTATATTACCTCTTCAGTTGGACCACCTCTTGTAAAAATTGGTCACTAACGGTTATCGTTCGGGCGCTGGCTTGAAAAGCCCTTTGGGCAATGATCATTTCAGAAAACTCCGCTGCAAGATTAACATTTGAAGATTCCAGCGTTCCTGAAACGATAGCTGATGATAATTCTTCAACGGCTTTACCAACAAATGGCACACCTGAACTCACAGAAACCTCATAAATATTATTACCCAGATTGATCAGACCTTCGGGATTGCTGAATTTTGCCAGACCTATTTGGGCTATTAATCGGTTTGTACCGTTAGAGAATGAACCAATGATTTTGCCGCCCTCATTAATTATAAATGATGTTAATGAGCCATTGGCCTGGCCATCTTGAAATGGAAGATTCACCGTTGACGGACCGGCGAATTGGGTTAATCCACTCATTCCCGTTGCATTGGCGAAATCCATCGTCAAAGAGACAGAATTAGCCGTGTTTTGCGGATCGAAAATTAGAGTTGATTCTCCGCCATCATAAATAATTGTTTCCAGGGTGCCATCCGTTGCGAAAGCGAGTGTGCCTGTATTTCCTGCAGTTATGGTTTCATCTCCCGAAAAACTCACGACAAAAGTCCATTCACGGGGATTATCTGTCTTTGTAAAAGTAATATCGAGCCTGTGCGCAGAACCTAAGCTATCATATACAATAACTGAAGCTATTTCCGTCGGAGAAAACCCGACAGCCGAATTCGCAAAGCTGGGTAATGTGATGGCGCCTGTGTTGGCGGCATTTTCAGCTAATGTGATGGTTGTGCTGCTCGCACCTGAATTTGCATCAGTTAAGACTACTATACCATTCACAAAAGTTGCTGTTGTTCCTGTATAAGCTCCATTTATTGAGGCTAATAAATCATCTATGGTCGTACCATCATTAGCCGCTCCATAGGTGAATGTTGCTGAAACGACTGTACCATCCGGATTTGTTCCGCTGATGTCAATCACATCACCGGCGACAAGCGGTGTGGTTGTTTGGGTAAGCGAATTCAAATCTGTAGTCCCGATTGCCGGGTTGCCGTTTGCGGCTAAAGTAAATGATAAACCGGCAGTCCAAACTCCAATAACAGGTTTTGCCGCTGCATCTAAGTTGCCGGCAATTGCAACATTCTCTGTTGATTTAGCTGGAGATATAGCTGATGCGTTAAATACAATATTGCCCAAAGCCGCCGATTGAGATAAATCTCCAGTTTGATCGGCCATCCAACCCTGGACTAATAAGCCATTTGCATCAACCAAACGATCACTGCCATCAAAATGAAAATTTCCAGCCCGGGTGTACAATCCTCTTGTGCCGTCGTTAACAATAAAAAAACCATCCCCTAGAATACCTAAATCCGTGACTTTTCCTGTGGATTGTAGAATACCTTGTGAAAAGTCGTGATCAATACTACCGGTTTTTACACCTATACCTATTAACAAGGCATTTTTAGATGCTCCAGCAGCCGTCTTCTGAGCACCACGCAGCAATTGACTCACCTCCTCGGCAAAATTAAGCCGGGCCGCTTTATAGCCTGAAGTGTTAATGTTGGCGATATTATTACCAATTATACCCATTTTTAATTGCTGGTTTATTAAACCAGATACACCTGAATAAAGTGAACGCATCATAATTATGACCCTCGCAAGTTAATTATTAAATACTAATTAATTATTTCCCACTGCTTCTATCATTCCACAGTGGAGGGCCTCCCCAAAATATTTATTTTATTTGGGGTCCAGCCCGGTTGATTTACATTATAATCACACTATCTATATTTGTGAACACATTGCCTGTTTCTTTTTGAATACTATCAAGAGCGGTTATCACAGTGTTATTTTTTACACTCACCAAAAGGGCAAGACTGCCCATCATAACCAGCGAATCTTTTCCACCTTTTTGCTCCAGCTTGCCGACCGCATTTTGAATTTTCACAATATCGTTTGTGGTTAAAGAGATATTTCTGGACGCAAGCCGCTCCACGGCATGGGCAGAAAATTTAATAGCATTTGACTCTTCGGCTAAAGCACTCTCTAAAACTTTTCTAAAAGAATGCTTATTCGTTGTTGTATTTGTCGCTGTCCTTGTTTTTTCAGCTACTTCATTGACAAATACTGGCTGTGGTAATTTGGGTATTTTCATTTTATCTGACCTTTAAAATAGTGCAATTTAATTTCCGCAATTGAAATTATTCTGAGGTCTGTTCATTAATGCCAATTTCTACAACATCGGCTAACTGCACATCCAAGTTACCTATGCGCAGTACAGCATTTCCCCGATCATATCGAACGCTGTTGATTATACCGACTAAATAGGTTTGCGCATTAACGCTTGCCCCATTTGAATCCGTAGCTATAACCGAAATGAAGAAATTTCCTTTTGCATGTTGAAAGCCGTTATCGTCTTTACCATCCCATTGGTAGCTGTGCTCGCCAGCCGCTTGACCGGAAAGTTCAATGGTTTTTATGGGAATGCCATTAATGTCCTTAATTTCCACAATTACCTTATCTGCGGGAGAGTCCAGACGGTACGAAATATCTGCATTGCCATCTTCATTCAAAGCGGTTACATCACTTATAGCACGAACATTTTTACCAATCAAAGTGGTGGCCATAGTGTTGTTCATTGCCTGATTTAACAGAATATCAATTTCCATGGCGTTTTCTAAATTGGAATTAATATTTTGAAGTTGTTCAACAGAACTAAATTGTGCAAGCTGAGAGGCAAATTGCTCGCTTGTCATCGGATTCATGGGATCCTGATTGGTCATTTGGGTTATTAATAGTTTCAAGAAATCTTCTTTTCCCAAAATTTCCTGAGAATTTGAGATGATTCCCTGAGAGCTTGTCTGTCCTACTGGATCAGTGGTTATCATATTTTGTTACCTCCAAAAATTTAGAATGACTTGTTATTTATTAATTATATCCATACTTCAATCGTATTGTAGCCAAAATTCCTTTTTAACATGTAAGGTGGAATTTTTTCATCATGCAAGATATCATTTCTACTCTCTTTTATCCTGTAAATATTTTTCTTATTTTTGAAACCTGGCAGAGCCGGATTTTCTTTATCTCGTTGTTGCTGCTCCAATTTTGGATTACCAACCGATACTTCAAATTTATCAACCTCGATGCCTGCCTTATTTATTTGTTCAATTAAAGGACGAATATGATTCTCCAACCATTGCTTGGCTTCATTATTTTCAACATTTATCTGAAGATGAATTTTCTCCTGTTGTTTCAAAACATCAATGGCTAATTTACCCAAGGATTCTACGTCTAACAAAATTTCTAACTTCTGACCAGACATGGTTAAACGGGCATTTGCATTTTCAATCATCTTTTGAAGCATTTCTGGTAACACTGAACGCTGAACTAAGGGAGCTCCGGATGTCTTATTCCCCAATAGTGTTGAAACCTTGTTGAATGATAACGTCGAATCAAAATTTACCGCGTGGTTAGGTTTAATATTTTCTGACAATCCTTCAAAAAGTTTAGAATTTGTCGAAAATCGCGTATGGCTTTCATTGTTATGAATATTTTCTTCACATAAATCAGCTGAGGTTTCGATATCGTTTTGAGTTTCAGGTTTATCTTCATCCGATCTGCTGTGTTTAGTTGATGAGAGGGAAGAGGCTTGTTCCCGATCTTGAACGGCTTTGTTCAGAGCCTCAATTATTGGCTTGTTAGATAATTTGCCATATTTTGATTTAAGAGAATTTTTTCCTTTTTTGGGATTTCCCTGTTCAGATGCGTGGAGAGCTTCATTGATATTTTTCACAGAATCCGTTTTTAAATTATTTGCAGAATCATGTCTTATGAAAAACTTGCCTGGATTTATTAATCCAGGATTCTTTGTCAGTTTCTGCGGCGTTTTAGAAATATTTTGTTCTGTTGGCTGTTCTTCAGTCGAAGCAACATTTTCATGTTCTGCCTGATTGTCTATAATTTCTTCTGGCCTGGTTGTTAACTTATTTGATTTTTCGATGGTCTGCGCATTAATATTAGAGTTTGTGACTTTTTGAGCAGATTGATTACTATACTTACCCACAATGATTTTTGATGTATCGGTTGATTGCTTTTGAGTATCTTTTTTCGGCACTTTAATTTTGATCAAATCTGGCGAAGACTTAGAGCTTTTTTCAGAAACTGGTTTCTTTTCATTCGGTTCGAAAAGTATTTGATTCAAAAGCTCCTGGGTATTATTTACTCGACTTTGCTGCGATGTTTGAGATATTTTGTGAGCAAAAGGCTGAGATTCAGATGCGGCCGTTTTCTGAGCTTCAATCTTGCCTGTCTCTGTCCTGCTTAAACTCTGTAGTATTTTATCGTTCTGTTGAGATTTTGAGGTCTTTTCATTAGAAATGCCGCTATTATTCTCAGAATGTCTTTCTGCGTTCTCAATCACAGCCGACTTTGAATCTATCGAAGCTTTGGGTGCAAAGACTTTTGCTGTGGCGTCTTCGCTTTTTTGCGCTGACTGCTTAGTGGAATCTTCCACTCCGAATAACGTCTTCTTTGCAGATTTAGCTTTAGCTGATTTATCAAGCACGTCTGCTTTAGTCATCTCTTGTGATATTTGCGCGTTTTTTGAAATTGCTGGACTCTTTTTAGTTGTTTCCTCGGACGCGAATATAATATTATTTTTCAGATCCTTTAGTGTTCGAAGTTTCTGAACATCTAATAGTGCGATTGATGTATCCTTTACGTCAGCTTTTTTAAATTTCGAAAGGGTTTCTAGAGAATTTATTTTACCGCCATTATTGTTGGGGAGAGCAGGTTTTGCTGTCTGCCAGTCGGAAGAATTTAGATTTAGCAATAAATTTTGAAAAGACGAGGGAAGCTGCAGACCATTATGATCATTTTTGTCACAATGATCCCTGTTTGTCTTTTGAATCAGGTCTTGAATTTTAATTGTGTCAGTCTGCATCATTATTTGTTATTAAGTTCATTCTCTGCTAATTTGCGCATAAGCCTGCCTGTTCTTGCTGGAGGCATGGCATTAAATATTTTGGGTTTATCTTTTGGTTTTGCATTTTCATATAATGATTTTATAATTTCATCGGGTAAATTCGCTAATATTGGTTTAATGGCCTCTTGTTTCATTGAACCTAATGTTTTTGCTAAATCTATAATTCTTTTTTTGTCTTGATTGGAAATTTCTAACGTTCTTCGCCGTTTAAGTTCTTCAATCGTTGCAGTTAATCCCTCTATTTCCTTTTCCTGCTTTTTTATCGTTGCAGTTTGTTCTTTTATTTTTGCGACATGTTCATTTTGTAGGTTTAGTAGTTCATTAATTTCATTAGTAACAGGATCAACAGTAACAGACTCAACAGTAGCAGGCTCAACAGGCGTGGCCGAGTCAACGGAGTCGGATTCTGTTGAAATGTCAGATTGAACACCTTCGTAATTAGTTTTATAAATTTTATTAGAGTATTTTGAAACAAAATCTCGGTTAAAATAAAAAACTGCTGCAAAACCAATAAAAGGTAAAATTATGATGCAGCTCCATATTATCAGATTTTTCTTCATAGATAATCTAAAATGCTATTTATTTAATAACCTTTTTACTCCTTAATGCAATTTCATCAATAATCGATTGAGCTTTTTTGTCTTCTGATTTTATA
The DNA here is from genome assembly GCA_964539665.1 of uncultured Cytophagia bacterium. Classification (GTDB taxonomy): domain Bacteria; phylum Zhuqueibacterota; class Zhuqueibacteria; order Oceanimicrobiales; family Oceanimicrobiaceae; genus CAZIKB01. Next base: position 29,497 of record CAZIKB010000002.1, on the reverse strand, counting down.
TATTCTTTAATTTTTTTATCTTTTAATTTTTCAAGAATTTTTTTGTCTTTTGAAGCGACTAACAGAGTTTGTCTTTTTTGTTCAACTTCGTTTTCTAACGACTCAACCTTGTTACGATTTTTGCTTGTTTTATTGACGAGTGTTAAAAAAAAATCATAGTGACCGTATATTTTTGAAACAGTTGCTTTCTTTAGGTTATTAATATTCTGAATAAAGTCATTTTTTTTATTTTCTGTAGCTGTCAATTTATTTTGTTCGTCCTCGAGTTTGCGTTTTGAAATGGCTAAATTTTTCTGGCGTTCCTTTTCGACTCCCTCCCGAACATCTAATACTTTTTGCAAACGAAAATTGATATTTTTCATAAATTCTATTTCTCGTTTATTAGTAATTAGTTTTACAATATTTCTGCCAGCCTTGCAATACTTTCATCAAAAGGTGATTTTTCTGACATATCCTGTTTAAGATATTTGTTTATTGGATCAATATGCTGGATAGCCTGATCAATACGTGCATTGCTACCCTGAACATAAGCACCTATATTTATAAGATCTTCTGATTCTTTATATGTCGACATTATTTCCTTTATTCTTTCAGAGATATTTTGGTGCTCTTTTGAAGTAATGTCAGTCATTACACGGCTGATACTTTGTAACACATCGATTGCAGGATAATGTCCGGCAGTAGCAAGCCTTCTGGATAAAACAATATGTCCATCTAAAATCGCGCGAACAGAGTCCGCGATAGGATCATTCATGTCGTCCCCTTCAACGAGCACGGTGTATAATCCGGTAATACTACCCTTTTGGAAATTCCCTGCCCGCTCCAATAGACGCGGTAAAAAGGCAAAAACAGAAGGAGTATAGCCTTTAGTTGTGGGAGGTTCTCCAATGGCCAGCCCAACTTCACGTTGTGCCATGGCAACACGTGTTACCGAATCCATCAAAAGCATAACATTTAAACCTAAATTGGCGAAATATTCAGCTATTGCTGTAGTTACTAAAGCGCCTTTAACACGGATAAGCGCGGCCTGTTCGGAAGTCACAGCTACAACAACTGAACGTTTTAATCCTTCCTCTCCTAAATCTCTTTCGATGAAATCTCGCACCTCTCTTCCTCGTTCACCAATAAGGCCAATGACATTAATGTCGGCATTTGTGTTTCTGGCAATCATACCTAACAGCACACTTTTACCGACGCCGCTTCCGGCAAAGATACCTACTCTTTGTCCCTGGCCACAAGCTAACAAACCATCCAAAGCTCGCACTCCGGTAGCAATTTGTTTTTTGATTCTTTTCCTCAGTAATGGATTTGGCGGCATGTTATGCACGGGTCGTCGTGATTTAGTAGTGATAGGGCCATCGCCATCCATAGGCTTGCCTGCGCCATCAAGAATTCTGCCTAATAGTTCTCGGCCAACACATATTGAAAAAGGTTCGTCGCTTTTGGAAACATAACTTCCCGGATCAATGCCTATGATCTCTTCTAATGGCATTAATAAAACCTTATTTCCTTTAAAACCTACAACCTCCGCCCGAATGTTTTTCCCATTCCTGGATGTCACGAAGCACATCTCACCGATAGAAACTTTTGGACCAGCGGATTCAATTACCAGACCGATAACTTTATCCACCTGCCCCATCAATTTATAGGGACGGATAAATCTCAAATCATTCAGATATTTATCAAGTCTGGCTGTTGAAATCACTGTCATCGTCATCCTTTTTCGTAAAAAGATTCTTTATTTCTTCCATTTGAGAGTCAATTCTGGCGTCAATAACACCATGCTCTGATTCAATCAGGCACTCACCGGGTTTTATAGAAGGGTCTTCTATTATGGATAGAGCTGCAGGCCTGGAAAGTTTTTCAATTATTTGCCCTTTATATGGCTCTAAAAATTCAGACGTGTCTTTATGAACGCGTAGAATATATTTAGTTGACTCAGGAAATTGGTTCAAAGCTTCTTCCACAATAGAGTGCAGTTTTTTTTCATCAATTATGACATTTACTATTTCTGCCGAACCCATGATTGTTTCTACAATTTTAAGCGCAAATTTAATAATAAATTTTTCAGATTCAGCAATTACTTCCTCTTGCTGAACCTGAATATCATCAATTAATTTACTGAAATCATCAATATAAGGCTGTATAGATTGTAGCCCTTTTTCATAACCAGCACTTTCACCTTGTGCAAGCCCTTCATTAAAACTGGTGTCCCTGATATTTTGAAGCTCTTTTTCATACTCTCCAATAGATACTGAGTTCTGTATGTTGTTTTGCGAGTCGCTTTCATTTCCGAAAATATTTGCACTCTTATTCAATTGACCACGAGAGTTATATTGTAGAAATTTACTTTTTTTTATAGTGTTGTTTTTAATTGCTTGTTTTGATTTAATTAACATTTTATTATATGTATTCTTCCTGGGCTTGGTCTCCTAAGACAATTTCGCCGCGAGCTTCCAATTCCCGGACGTGTTCAACAACACTGATTTGTGCCTCTTCCACTTCTCTTAACCGCATCGGACCTAAATATTCCAACTCTTCTTCCAAAGCTTGTGCTGCTTGTGTGGACATATTGCTGAATATTTTTTCTTTTAATTCTTCAGAAGCAATTTTTAAAGCAATGGCTAGGTTTTTGGAGCTGACGCCTTTTAGAATTTTCTGTACGTCTAAATCTCTTAAATCTAATAAGTCTTCAAAAACAAACATCATGTTTTTAATTTCAGTGGCCAGCTCAGGGTCTTTTTGAGTAATTATTTCTAATATATTTGTTTCTACTTTCCGTCCTGCAGAATTTGCAATTTCAGCCACAGCTTTGACACCACCACTCGTACTTAATTCTCCACTAAAGCTGCTTCCCATTTGCCTTGTTAATGCTTCTTCAATATCTTTAAGCAGCTCTGGTGAAGTTTTTCCCATTGTAGCCAGTCTGAAAGCAACATCCCCTTGAATTTCTTTAGGCAGCTCAGCTAATATTTCGGCAGCCTGAATTGTAGGCATGTTGGCCAGAATCAGAGCTACTGTCTGCGGATGTTCTTTTTGAAGATAATTTAAAAGTTCGTTGGATTTGATAGATTGAAGTAATTTAAATCCAGTTATCTCTGTAGCAGACTTGATTCTATTTATTAAGTCTCTAGCTTTTTCTAATCCAAAAGCGTTTTCAAGCATTTGTTTGGCAAAGTCAAAACCACCTTGAGTTGTATATTTTTGCGCCAGCATCAATTCCCAGAATTCAGTAATTACAGAACTTATTATTTCGGAATTGAGGTTTTTCATCTTTGCAATTTCAAGGGTCACTTCTTCTATTTCCTCTTCAGACAGAGTCTTTAATAGAGGTGAAGCATTTTCCACACCTAAAAAAATGATGAATACTGCAACTTTCTCAATGCCTTTTAATTGTAGTCCCGAGCTTGCCATTTCTTTATTCCATTGTTATTTATTTAACAACCAATATCTCATCAGCCGTGCGGCCTGTACTGGATCCTGTCGAGTAAAAGAAGCAACTTCTTTAGTTACTGCATCTCGTGCCTTCAATTTGGCTTTGGCCTGTGGAGATAATTTTCTAAAATAGATGTCTTCATTAAGATCAATTTCTTTGTTTGCAGCACCAGTTTCAGCAGCAGCTGGCCCTAATAATACTCTCTTTCCTTCAGATTCTATAAAGGGGTTTATGAACTTTTTAAATATAGAACGAATCAGAAAAAAAATAATGCTGCCGCCTAATAAAATGATTCCGGCTTTTACAATTTGGCTCTGGACATCTTTTTTTTCAATTTCTGTCAAAGCTTTCTTCTCACGATCAATTAAGGAACGATCAAATGCTAATTGCTGCACAACAATTGCATCATTTCTCGACTCGGAAAATCCTACAGCATTTTTTACGATTTCTGTGATGTTTGCTATCTCTTCATCAGGCCGGGGAGAAAATGTCCCGCCAGTGCCTTCTGGTGCATTTTGGTCTTCCTGATATACCTCATTTATAAAAACAGCAATGTTGAGATGATCAATATCACCGACGCTTTTTTCATACTGCTCCACGATTTTGTTAATTTCATAATTCGTCACTACATTTTCTCTTTGAAATAAAGATGTGTCTTGTTTGGTAGAACGTTCTTCATTTCTCTCTTCACTGAGTATAGCGGTATTATCAGGATCATATTGTTCTGAGGTACGTGATATTTTATCGAATATAAGTAACGCCGAAACTCTCACGATGGCATTGTTAGTTCCCAGTACTCGATCCAACATTGTTTGGGCTTTATTGGTCAAATAGGATTCAACCTTTTGTTTCAATTCATGCTGGCTGCTGCTCAAAGCAAAATCGGCTCCGTTTGGTGCAATATCGGTTAAAATTTTGCCGTTGGAATCCATAATGACCACATTTTCGGCGTCGAGTCCTTCGACACCGGCAGCAACCATATGCATAATACCCTGAGTTTGTTTTCGGTCGAGAATGGCATTCCCTTTTAATTTGACAATCACGGAAGCAGTGGCTTTATTTTCATTCTCTGTAAAAAGAGTTGGCTCAGGCATGACTAAATGTATTCTCGAATTTTGAATTACATTCAGTTCGTTTATTGTTTTACAGAGCTCGCCTTCCAGAGCTCTTTTAAGATTAATTTTTTGCATGAAATCAGTCAGGCCGAAATTGTTGTTGTCAAAAATTTCATATCCCACTGTTCCTTGGGAAATTAATTTCTGACCTGCGTATTTTATCCGCAACTCATAGATATCTTTATTTGGGACAAGAATAGTAGTGCCGCCGTCTTTCAATTGATACCGAATGTTCTGGCCTTTTAAATCTTCAACTATTTCAGCAGCATCTCCGGCATCCAGATTTGAATATAAGAGCCCATAGTCGGGCCTGTTGGCCCACATCATTAAAGCAAAGATACCAGTGAGCGCACCTATGGTAATTGTGGCCAGACCAATTTTTTGACCAATAGAGAGCTGGTCAAATAGTTGTTTGAAAAATTGAAAAAATTGGTTATTCAATGTTTATCCTTCAATTTAGTTCAGTTAAACTGATAACCGCATCAGCTCATTGTAAGTTTCGAGTAACTTGTTACGAATCTCCAGCATAAATTGAAAACTGAGCCGGGCTTCTTCCATAGACGCCATAACATTGTGAAGATTGCCTTCGTTGCCGGCTATGAAGTTTTCAACTGCTTTGACCGAATTGGTCTTATTATTATTTACCTGGTTAATCATGTCTTTTAATGTATCAGAAAATTTAACAGGTTCAGCTTTGGTCTTATTTGCAGAGTTTTGATTTAATATTGCATCAAATGCACTTTTTTGTATAAGGTCTACTCTTGGCATGTATATATCCTCAAATATTATATCTTGATGTCAATAATTTGACCAAGCCTATGTGGCTGTTTAATTTTACTCTTATTGGGATGATAAAACAATAATTTGTTGTTTCTGGATTTTTCAGCCGCATCCGTAGCTGCATCATCTGTTTTATTATTTTGTGCTTTGGTCCTGACAGACGCTGTGTTTTGTGTTGTTCGTACAACCTCATCGTTTGTGCCAGGATTGACAATAGCAAACTGGCGATTTTCAGTTGGCCTGTTTTTACCATCTGGAGCCGTAATTTTATCTGGATTTAGAACTGGAAAATTTGCAGGTTGTATCGTCGGCATCAATTATCTCCTAAATCTCCAGCGACTTTTTAGCCATGTTTTTTGCCGCATTCATCACCGTGATATTTGCTTCATAAGCCCGGCTTGCTGTGATCAAATCGAGCATTTCGTTAATAACGTTGATGTCAGGGTATTCAACAAAGCCTTCCAAATCAGCATCCGGATGAGCAGGGTCATATATTTTTTTAAATTGCGCTCTTTCTACCATTTCAGTTTCCATGTTAAATTCTTCTATGACAGAGCTATTGGCGCCCTTAGTGCTGGAAGAAATATGGTTTGGATTTGTAGTGCGCACGCTTACCCTGGCTCTATTTAACATCCCTGTGAAAAGTGGGGCGCTGCTGTTCAATTTCTTTAATAAGACCTTTCGTTTATAAGGCGTGCCTTTGTCCGTTCTCGTAGTACTGGAGTTGGCTATATTCTCTGCTGTGATATCAAGCTGCCTCTTTTGTGTGTTTAAGCCAGAAGCTGTGATCTTGAATGAAGAAAAAAAATTGCCGATTTTCATTTTTATAATTCCTTATATTATGATGGACGACCAAATATTGCCGTACGAATACCCCGGTAGTATCTTGCTAACACTCTTGCAGCAAAGTCAAACCGAATCTGATTTTTAGCCAGTTCTGCCATTTCATTTTCAATGTTTAGGCTCTGATTGTCCCTATCTAAGGATTCTTCAATCTCGATATTACTTCTCCTTATATTCATATGCCTGGGATTCGATTTCGCCAACACAGATTTTTTGTTTGATAACTCCCGCTGCAAATTTTCTTCAAAATTAACTTTAAGAGGTTTATAACCCTCGGTTTCTATGTTTGAAATATTCTGAGCAATTGCTTCCTGTCTTGAAGCATAAGCGTTAAGGCTACTCTTTATTAAAGGAACTAAAGTTTTAGCCAATGGATTAAAATTTGACATACCATTCTCCTATTTGGTGCAATTGCTGGCAACATATGTGCCATTAGTATACTATTTTTAATCTAAATGAATCACCTGGATATTAACTAACATTAGCTATTGATATTTAATTATTTATGCCTGAATATTAATTTGCATTTAAGTTGACTTTTAAGTGATGAAAGTTCGAATTGTTAAACTTGAGTAGTAAAAATGTTAACTGTTGTGATACTTTTTTCCGGTATAAAATCCTGAAAAAAATATTCATTGAATATGGCCATGATAATTGGGAATCGTTGCACCAGTTATAATTCTGTTGAGGGATTGTTATATGCGGTAGATGGAAATTAAGGAACGCCTTAGTTAATCAGGCATCAATTCATACTGAACCAATTTGTTCCTCAATGTTTTGAGTGTAACTCCGAGAATTTCTGCAGTTTTGGTTTTATGATTATTATGTCTTTTTAAAGTTGAAACGATTAATCGTTTTTCCATTTCATCAATGGAAAGGTCCTCATTAATATTTGTATCTTCAGGCGTCTTGTTTTTTCTTGCTGGCCAATGATTGTACAAATGCTCCATTCCTATTTTTTTACCGACGGGGCAACTTAACACACAGCGCTGGATAATGTTTTCTAACTCTCGAACATTCCCGGACCAGTGATAGTTTGAGAAATTGTCTAATACTTCCTGTTCTATACCATCGAGTTTTTTGTTATATTTTGCAGAATATTTATTAACAAAATGATCACAAAGCAGAGGGATATCGTCCTTTCGTTCACGCAGGGGTGGGATGCGTAAAGAAATAACATCCAGTCTGAAGTATAGATCTTTTCGAAATTTATCTTCTTCAACAGCTTTTTGCACGTCACTATTTGAGGTCGCGATTATTCGAACATCCGAGTATCTGACATAATTGCTGCCTAATCGTGAAAATTCACCTTCCTGCAATACTCGGAGGAGTTTGGCTTGTAAATGAAGCGGCATCTCTGTGATTTCGTCCAACAGCAATGTTCCTTCATCTGCTTCCTCAAAGACCCCTTTGAAAATTTTAATCGCACCGGTAAAAGCGCCTTTTTCATGACCAAAAAGTTTACTTTCTATGAGATTCTCTGGTATGGAAGCGCAATTGATTTTGATGAAAGGTTTGACGTTTCTCATGCTGTTGTAATGAATTGCTGAAGCAATAAGCTCTTTTCCAGTACCATTCTCACTTTGAATGAAAACTGTCGCGTCGCTCTCGAAAGCTATTTCAAGGGTCTTGAACAATTTCTTGATATTTTGATTTTGGCCAATGAATTCATCAAGTGAGTATTTGTCCTGCAGCGCCTTTCTAAGATTTCTGTTTTCTTCTTCTAATTGCTGATTTCTGAAATAATTGTCAAGGCATCTTTTTATCTTTTCTAAAGAAAAAGGTTTAGTAATATAATCGTATGCGTCTTTTTTTATGGCTTCAACAGCTTGATCAATGGTGCCAAATGCTGTCATCATAATCACAGGCGTGGATGGCGAAGTCTCTTTGACTTTTTCCAGAATCTGCATACCGGTACAATTTGGAAGTCGTATATCTGTTAAAACCATATCATATTTATTGTGGGTCAGGTGTGCAATAGTTTGATCGCCATCACATTGTAGTGTAACGTCGTAATTCCACTTTTTTAGCGCTTCCTCTAAAGAACTCCCAATTAGTGGTTCATCATCTACTACCAATATTTTTTTTGTTTTTAAGTTGTTTGTCATCAGACTATCGGAAGTTTTATTATTGCTCTAATTCCATAATTTGCATTTTCTTTGAGACAAATACGCCCGCCCGACTGTTCAATGATCATTTGAGCGGTGGAAAGACCTAAACCAATACCATCTGGTTTGGTTGAATAAAATGGATTGAATGGTTTATTTAGATCTCCGTTGTGAATCCCACATCCTTCATCAGCAACAGATAATCTCAGCTTTTCCGAATTCATTTTTTGGGAGATCGATAATTTTATAGTCCCACCTGTCGGCATTGATTCAATCGAGTTCTGCAGAAGGTTTTGCAGCGCCTGGATCATATGTTGCGGATCAACACGTACATATAATTCCGGATCAGTGAATTGAAAAATAAAGCGAAAACGATTTTCATTTTTAATTGAATATTTTTTAACGGAGGTAACGGCACTTTTAATCAAATCAAGAAAATTACATCGAATTGTAGTCGAGTCAATAGGTCTGCTGAATAATATGAAGTTATCCATTATTTTATCAATACGATCAATCCCTTTGAAAATTCCCTGAACGTTTTTAGACTTTTGCGGACCAAGTTCATCAGAAAGGAGAGAGACAAAATTTGCAATCCCGCCCAATGGATTTCGTATTTCATGCGCCAGATTTCCAGCCAAATCTTCAAGCTTGTTGCGGGGAAAGTTGTTTTTATTAGTGGTCTCTTCAATCTGACGCCACAACCTGCTATATACTTTCTGAATACCGGAAATGGATGAATTGAAATTTTCAAAACATTTTTCTATTTCTAATATAGAATTGGTATCTTCCATAGTTTCTTTTTGCATTACGAAATTTAACCGCGCTTACTTAGAAAACAGGTTAGGATTTATGGTTGCAGTTATATCGTCTTATTCACCATGAGACTTGACTGGTTATCTTAAAAATGAGGGATTTTATAAGTAAGAAAAGCCTGTATTTAAGAAAATAATCTGAAAAGTGTTTGACCGATCTTGAGTCAATATGGTCATTTCTAACTCAGCGAAGCAGGAACAGGTGTATTGCCTGGTAGGTGAGTGTTATATTCTAAGAGTTTCATTTATTCTCCAAATAAACAAAATACAGTCGGATTTTTTAGTCTCTCAATAGAGTGAAAATTAAGTTCCGATAATATTATTTTAAAAAGGCTTGACATTATAAATTTCAAATTGTACTATTGTATAGACAATTAAACAAATGCACTATTCCTTTACCATGATTATCGATAAAAACAGTCCAATCCCACAGTACTTTCAATTGCAAACTTGGCTCATCGAGCAAATTGAACAGGGTGTTTTCAAGACAAATGAGAAAATACCGACGGAAGAAGCACTGTCCCAAAAAACAGGTTTAGCGCGTGCTACCATTCGACAGGCTGTGCAGAACCTTGTAAACATTGGATATTTATCGAGAAAAAGAAGGCTGGGAACATTTGTCATGGATTGGACAGCTAATAGTCACAAACAGACCATCGTTGGTGTACTTGTGCCAGACATCAGAAGTGGCTATGCGCCCGAATTGGCCCGCGGCGCTGAGGATGAAGCAGCAAAAAGTAGGCACAGCATGGTGCTTTGCAACACAGATGATTTATTTGTAAAAGCTGAATTTCATGCAGAACGTCTTATTGAAATTTCAGTTAGCGGAGTAATATTTGTACCCACAGCTTCAACTGATGATAAAAATCGTTTCATTATTGAAAAATTCACCAGAAGGGATATACCGGTTGTTCTGGCCGATCGTACCATTCCGAATATTGATATTGATCATGTTACTACTGATAATTTCGAGGGCGCTTATAATATTACAAAATACCTTATTCAAAAAGGCCATAAAAAGATAGGAATAATTATTAGCTCCCTTTTTAGCACTGAGCGGTTAAGGCTTGAGGGCTATAAGCAGGCCCTTACTGATTATAACTTGCCAATTGAACCGTCAATCATCTTTGTAGATGAGGGGCCTTTTATTAAGAACCATTATTTTGAGCATGCTCAAGAATTTCTGAAACAAAAGCAAAAAATGACCGCTGTTTTTGCCGGCCATGATAGAATCGCGCTTTTGTTATATTATGAAGCCGAACAATCAGGAATTTCAGTTCCTGATGATCTTTCAATTGTCGGGTATGATGATCTGCCTTTTACGACTATTTCGTTAACGACGATGCATCAGCCAATTTACGAAATGGGACAGGAGAGTATGAAGCTTATCATGTCCCGCATCAAAGGTGAAATATTGAAGCCGCAGAAAGTTGTGTTAAAATCACATTTAGTTGAACGATCGTCGGTATTAAATATTAAAAAAATGTTAATCACCTGAAATTATTAATTGTGCTTTAAGTAAACGGAGGTAGCATGAAAACTGTAACTCTTTCAGCCGATTGGGAGCCAAAATCTGATTTCAAATTAGGATTTAAGGATGTTGAGGGAAAATTAACTTATTTGGGGAGTAAGGTTTGGCGGAATCCTCTGGTAGAGATTGTCGAAAAGAAGGAACCCGTTCCTGGTCCATCTGAGGTACTTATTCAGGTGGAGGCTTGCGGTATTTGCGGCAGCGATGTACACATGCGACAAACCGATGAAAATGGTTATATTTTTTATCCGGGTTTAACAGCATTTCCATGTACTTTAGGCCATGAATTCTCTGGCGTGGTTGTCGATTCAGGTAATCTGGCCATAAATAAACGTACTGGCAAAAGATTCGTGCCGGGAGAGGCAGTCTGTTCGGAAGAAATGGAATGGTGTGCGCAATGCAGACCTTGTGCGGACGGTTTTCCCAATCATTGTGAACGTCTGCAAGAAATTGGCTTTTCCATTGACGGCGCTTATGCAAGATACATCAAAGTGGAGTCCCGTTATGTTTGGAGTCTTGAAGAGCTGCGTGATATCTATGGTGAAGAAAAGATGATGCTTTTAGGCAGCCTGGTCGAGCCGTGTTCTGTCGCATATAACGCAGTAATTGAGCGTGGCGGCGGAATCCGTGCGGGCGATCATGTGGTTATATTGGGAGGTGGACCAATCGGTGCAGCAGCCTGTGCCATATTACAGCGTTCTGGAGCAGCTTCGGTTATTATCTCGGAGCCATCTGAATCGCGTCGTGAAATGGCGCTGGCTTTAGGTGCAACCCATGCGATTGATCCGACAGGTGTGAATGCTGCTGAGGCTATTTTGGAGATAACCAAAGGTATGGGCGCCAAAACAATTCTTGAAGCTACAGGATTGCCAGGTGTGGTCTGGCCTGACGTGGAAAGGATTATCTGGGAAGGCAAGACTCTGAATTCAACCGTTGTAGTGGTTGCTCGTGCAGACGCCAAAATCCCATTAACCGGCGAAGTTTTACAAGTACGCCGGGCCAGTGTGGTAGGCGCGCAAGGTCACTCCGGTCATGGTACTTTTCCGCGGGTTATAAGCTGTATGGCGGCTGGAATGGACGTCTCAAAGATGATTACAAAGAAAATCCAATTGGAGGATGTACCTGAAAATTTGGTCATGCTCCAAACCGATCGGAACGAAGTAAAAATTACTTCTATTTTGAAGTAGCAATTTAAGCAATATCAAAATCATTTACTACCAATCAAAACCTGTTTTGTTTTGATTGGCTGAGGAAATTATTTATCCTGCCGTTTAATCTGATGAGGGAGGGAAATCATGGCTAATCTATTTCGCTTTTTTGCAACTGGCAAAGATAAGCCCATTCTCGAAAATAAGCAAGAGCTTGACAGACTGTATAAAAGGAATCGGATATCTGTACTTCTGACCATAACAATTGGTTATGGATTCGTTTACACCTGCCGGCTTGGCATGTCTGTAGTCAAAAAACCATTACTAGACCTGGAAATCTTTTCTGCGTATGAATTAGGTGTTATCGGTTCAGCGCTTTTTTACGGGTACGCCTTTGGCAAATTAACCAATGGATTTTTAGCCGACCATGCCAACTTAAAACGATTTTTTGCTGTAGGTGTAATAGTTACTGCCTTGATTAACCTGGCAATGGGAAGGATTAACCTTGTTTGGATCTGGGTCTTACTCTGGGGTTTCAACGGTTGGTTTCAGGGGTTTGGAGCCCCAACAGGTGCGGTGACACTGGCAAATTGGTTTAGTAAAAGTGAGCGTGGTATATTTTATGGAATTTTCAGTACGGGTCAAAATATTGGCGAAGCGCTTACATTTTTTGGTTCGGCTGCATTGGTTAGCTTTTTTGGATGGCAATATGGTTTCTGGGGTCCAGGAATATTTTGCATTCTTGTTGCCTTTGCTATTTATCATTTTCTGCGGGATCGTCCCCAGACCTTAGGTTTACCGTCCGTTGCCGATTGGAAAAATGACCACGGTGTCCCTTTGGTCGAAACTGGTGGTCAACCTATAAAAACGGCAAAATTTCAATTACTCATGCTTAAAATACCAGCGATATGGGTACTTGGATTAGCAAGTGCGACTATGTATGTATCCCGGTATGCGATCAATAGCTGGGGTGTTTTGTACTTACAGGAAGCAAAAGGCTACTCCATAATTGAGGCCAGCAGTCTCGTTGGACTCAGCGCGTTTGTTGGAATTGCCGGAAGTATTGCTTATGGATTCATGTCTGATAAATTTTTTAAAGCCAGGCGTCCTCCCCTGACATTGATATTTGGCATAGTCGAAGTACTGGCTCTAATAATTATTTTCTTTAGTCCGCCAGATCAAGTGATTCTATTAACAATCGCATTCGTCATATATGGATTTACTTTAAATGGTCTTTTGGCGGTACTGGGCGGTTTATTTGCAATTGATATTGCACCTAAAAGAGCGGCTGGCGCTGCAATGGGTTTTATAGGTGTATTCAGCTATATTGGTGCAGCAACACAGGATTTGATTAGTGGACATTTAATTGAACAAGGTAAGACCATCGTAGATGGCGCATCTCACTACGACTTTAGCAATGCTATAATTTTGTGGATTGGTGCTTCTGTTGTATCTTTGATTTTAGCAGCTACTTTGTGGCGTGCAAAAGTTAGTGACTAAAAGAAGGTTAAATAAATGAAGAATAAATCGAACCTTTTTGATCTGGCGATAATAGGAAATTACACAAAAGACACGATCGTATCTGCTTCTGGAACAAGACATGTTGATGGTGGAGGCTTCAACTACGGCGCTCATGTTGCCGCGATGATGGGACTGAAGGTCGCTACCATTACCCGGCTGGCGAAGGAAGATAGCCGTGTAGTGGATGCTCTGGTTAAATTGGGAGTAGAGGTGTTCCCGGAATTCACGCCCAAATCTACCCTTATGCGTCTTTACTACCCGACTTCCAATGTGGACGAACGAATCCTTTCAGTAGCAAGTATTGCAGGGGCATTCACACCTGCTCAAGTTGAAGACATCGAGGCAAAAATTTTTCTTATTAATGCGTCAACCCGCGGGGAAGTTACACTTGAGGTAATAAAGCACTTGAGAAAAAAAGAGACCTTGATTGCCGTAGATGTACAAGGCTTCGTGCGAATAATAACGTCAGATGGTACACTGAAAAATGAAGCCTGGCCAGAGAAGCGAGAGGTACTGTCTCAAATAGACATATTAAAAACCGATGCCGTAGAGGCTGAAATGCTGACTGGTGAAAATGATATCAAAAAAGCAGCCTGCATTCTGGCCGACCTCGGCCCCAAAGAGATTGTACTTACTCACCGAAATGGCTTGTTAGTCTATGCTGATAACAATTTTAATGAGGCAGCCTTTCATCCTGAAAAACTTGTTGGTCGCAGCGGTCGGGGGGATACCTGTATCGGGGCATATTCAGCCAGAAGGTTGACTGCTGCTCCAGCGGATGCCACTATCTGGGCAGCGGCTGTAACGAGCCTGAAGATGGAAGCTGAAGGTCCAATTCGCAGAAAAATTAGTGATGTGGAAGCTCTTATCCAGAGAAAATATAAATAGCTGGTTTTCTATTTAACTCCGATCATGTCATTTCGAATGTTAGTGAGAAATCGGGCAATACTAAAAAGCGTGGTTTTGTCTGAAACCAGATTCCTAACCCGCTAAGGCAGATTCGAATGACAATTTTATGGTGTTTGCTGAGCAGAGTGGGTAACCAGTCTTTGTGGATTTAAGTCGCTGAAAAACATACGGAGAGAGATGAAAAAAATAAGATTCCTGGTTAAAGTAGCATTTTTTGTAGTCGTTGTATATTTGCATCTTTCGGCACAGGAAAAATGGGACGAGGCCTTTACCTTTATTGTAGCCGCAGATATGCGTAATTTCGCAACCGAAGATAACCATTCACCACAACATTTTCCTGGAGCATTGTCAGCTATTAACAAAGTTGGAAAAGGCGCATTTATGATAATCCCCGGTGATCTCGATGTTGAGCCGCCAGGCGGTTTGCGGGAGGTGATTACCAAAGTATTAGGTGAAGATTATCCATGGTACCTGGTAGTAGGTAATCATGAACCTGAATCTCCATCAACTATGGATTATATCAGGCAAAATAATAAGAATGAAAAAAATCTTCCTAATCTGGTTCGCAGGGGGCCTCGCGGTTGTGAAGAAACTACTTATTCTTTCGAGTGGAATAATTGTCATTTTATAGTACTTAATCAGTATTATGATGGCCAGACTGACTGGGGAACCGATGGGGACGTCATTCCTGAACTCCTGAACTGGCTTGAAGAAGACCTTTCTGCTAACACTAAGAAACATATTCTTGTGTTTGGCCACGAACCGATCCTGGCTATGCCGGATATGGATAATGGCCGTGTCCGCCATTTGGATGATTCGTTGAACAAGTACCCGAAGAATGCTTTTCGTTTTCATCAATTGCTGTTTAAATATGGCGTAACTGCATATATTTGTGGTCATACTCACAACACCTCTTATGCAAAGATTAACGGCCTTTGGCAAATCGATGCCGGGCATGCCCGCGGGATGGAAGATAAATTATATCCGGATGAGTTATACAAATCACTTGTCGCAGGTATGTTAGAGGGTAAAAAACATAATTCAGGTGAACAGAAAGCGATAAAAGAACACTATGAGGCAAACACAAAAAAGATTGATAAATGGTTAAAATACATGGGATTGAAAGGCACGCCTGTTGTTCAACTTCTTGCCCAATTTTACTCAGATTACAAAAAAGGCGGGGATTCTAAGGAAAAATATTTCCAGGCCTTATGGCAAAACGCCGGGTGGGCCAGAAGCACCTTCCTTAAATTTTATGTTACAGAAGACAAAGTAAAATTAGAGATTTACCGAAGTGATGTACAGGGTGATTCCTATTCTTTAAGACATTCTGAAATTTTGTATTGATTATGTAAGCAAATTCAAATTATTATCATTCATGCAGTTTGATAGTCGAATGATGGAGTATTGGATTAGTTGCCCAATACTCCAATAATTCGTTTTTTAAAATAACACTAAATTACAGAATTCAATCATTGTCAACAATATTTATGAATAAATCAGGTTAGAAATAATATACACTTACTATACTTTTAAAGTTTAGTAAAGGCGTGTCTCTGAGTGACTAATTCATTTTCTTTTACTTGATCAGATTTAACAAAATATCCGGATGATCCGTAATAATTCCATCCACACCGATAGATATCAGCATGGTCATTTCCTCCGGATCATTTACTGTCCACACATGCACTTTTTTGTTGAATTTATGAGCTTTATTAACAAATTCTGCATCCACCAAAATTTTCTTTACGCTTAACAAATCAAATTCAGTATTAAAAATATCCTCCTCTGGGAATTTGCTGAAAATATAACCGGTTTCAATTGCAGGATTAAGTTGCTTTACTTTGCGCACGGCTTCTCGGTCAAACGAAGTAATCATGCACTCGGAGATAAAATTCTTATCCTCGACTAATCTGACTACCTGTTCAGTTAACCTTTTTTCGTATCCATTCATTTTTAGTTCGATATTTAATTTCATCTTTCCCCGCACTGTGTCAATCACCGCTTCGAAGGTTGGAATGGGTTCACCGGAAAATTGTTCATCAAACCAGGAACCTGCATCGACTCCTCGCAGATTTGCTAAGGTCGTCTCCCAAATGTTTCCTGTGACATTGGATGTACGATCCAGGGTGTTGTCGTGAAATAAAATCAAACTACCGTCTGCAATTTCCTGAACATCCAACTCTGCATAATCTGCCCCAATTTCCATAGCTTTTACCATAGCAGCCATGGTGTTTTCAGGGGCCAATCCGGAAGCGCCTCTATGGGCTGTTACAACTAAATGTTTGCCATCTTGAGTCTGGCATGAATTTAAGCATATTAATGAAAAAATGAAAATCACAATGATTATGTAAGTTTTCATACTTTCCTCCTGAATTTAGATTTAATAAACATTTGCAAAATACTGCTATTCATCGGTTGATTCCAGGTCATCCGATGAATATTGACTATAGTTGGAATATCGGGAAAATTACATTTTGCAAAATTCTATAGATTTAAAGATGTTTTGTATTAATATTTGGTAATATATGACTGTGAAGCTTTATTTGCAAATAATCATTGCATTTGATAAAAATTCCAGTAATGAAATTAAAAAAAATTAGTGCAAGAATACAGTAAAATGCCGATAAAATAGATTGTTGTCCGATTGAGGCATTATACTTTGCTCTTACTGAGTGCGAGATTGGTCGAAGGATAACGGGAATTTTAGAAAAAATTAATTTGATACAGGGAATTAGAAGCGAAAATGGTAAGTGAAAATCGATTCATTATATATTCGCACAAGTGGGTAATATGATTAGTAGAGTAATTAAGAGCATCTCAGGATGCGGTTGGATTCGGGCCTATATTTTACTCAATTTGTTATCTCGATTTTTCCCTTCAACCTTAATTGCCCAGGATAACATTTTAGAATTTGAGCACATTTCATCCGAACAGGGACTGTCAGAAGGTACGATTTATTCTGTTCTTCATGACAGCAAAGGATTTTTATGGTTTGGAACAAGAGGTGGAATAAATAGATATGATGGCATCAAGTTTATAAGCTTTGAGCATAATGCCTTTGATTCAACTTCTCTATCTGATAATCGCGCGTACGTAATTAATGAAGACAATTCCGGCATTCTTTGGATTGGCACGTTAAACGGTCTGAATCGATTTGATCGAAAAACACAACGATTTACTCAATTCAAGTACGATGCAGGTGAACCGAATAGTCTGTCGGACAATAAAGTCAGGTCCATTTGTCAGGATCACTCCGGAACGCTCTGGATTGGAACCGGAGGGGGTGTAAATAAATTTGATCCACAAAAAGAAAAATTTGTACGTTTCCAACATGATTCGCGTGATCCAGCCAGCTTGAGTCACAATGAAGTCCGGTAAGTTTATGAGGACCAGGCGAAAACATTGTGGATTTGCACAGATAATGGTCTGAATAGATTTGATCGTGAAAGCGAAAAAATTATTCACTACAAACACAATCCGGATAATCCAGGTAGTCTGGCGAGCAATCAAGTTGAATGCATCTATCAAGACCGTTCCGGAATCCTCTGGGTCGGAACAGAAGGCGGCTTAAGTAAATTTGATCCAGATACAGGAAAATTTGTTAATTACTTACTTGATCCGAATAATCCAGGTAGTGTGAGCCAGTTCCAGGTACAGGTGATTTTCGAAGACGAGACAGGCCGATTATGGGTGGGGACTAAATTTCGCGGTATCGGCCTATTTGACAAAAAAAGTGAAAAATTCACTTTCTATCAACATAATCCGGACGACCCAAAAAGTTTCAGTCATAATTATGTCTTGCAAATATATCAAGATCGTTCAAGGAACTTGTGGTTTGGTACGAAAGGCGGCGGACTTAACAAATTAAAACCAAAAAGAAAGAAGTTTAACCATTACAAATTTAGAGGTGAAAATTCGTGGGATTCAGCCCAAGGTAACCAGGTCTATGCTATTTTTGAAGACAAATTTGGCGTATTCTGGATTGGCACTGAAGGGGGGCTCCATAAATTTGATCGAAACGCCGGTCAGATAGCACATTATTCAATTCCGATAAATTCAAATAACTTAAATATTAATCGAATCTGGGCAATCTGTGAAGATAATTCCGGTAATTTGTGGTTAGGCACAAAAGGCGATGGCATCACTATATTCAACCGAAAAACGGAAAAGGTTACCCGGTATAAACACGATCCGAAAAACCCAAACAGTTTAAGTGATGATTTTGCAGTAGCGCTGCACCAGGATCAAACTGGTTCAATTTGGATTGGTACGTATGAAGGCTTAAATGAATTTGATCCTGAAAGAAAGCAGTTTAAAAGATATAAACACGATCCCACGATACCGTATAGTTTGACTCATAATCGAATTAGTGCAATATATGAAGATCATTCGGGCAAACTCTGGATAGGAACGTATGTGGGATTAAACAATATCATTACAGAAAATCAGGAAACACAGAAGATTGCAGTTAAACGTTACAAAAGCAATCCAAAAGATTTAAATAGTCTAAGCAATGATCGTGTATGGACAATTTGCGAAGATCAGTCGGGCAAACTCTGGATAGGAACGAATGGCGGCCTGAATAAATATGATAGAAAAACGCAGCAATTCACACACTATACAGAGAAAGACGGACTTCCCAATAATAATATTTTGGGTATTGTGAGTGATTTGGAAGAGAATTTATGGCTAAGTACAGATCATGGTATATCCAAATTCAATCCTGAAACGGAATCGTTTGTCAATTATGACATTCACGATGGGTTACAAGCCAACAAGTTTAATCGCGGCGCCTGCTATAAAAGTAAATCCGGAGAAATGTTTTTTGGCTGCGACAATGGAATTAATTTTTTTCAGACTGAACAGGTTAAACGTAATAACCATGTTCCTCCCATCGTACTGACCGGTTTTAAGAAATTCAACAAGGAAGTTGTACTTTCAAAGACAATTTCAGAAATTCAGAAATTAGAGCTTTCCTACAAAGACAATTTCTTCTCGTTTGAATTTGCTGCGCTGGATTATGTAAATCCGAAGAAAAATCATTATGCTTACATGATGGAGGGATTTGATGAAGATTGGATTTATTCCGGAACGAAGCCTTACGCCACCTACACCAATCTTAATCCCGGTGAATATGTTTTTCGGGTTAAAGGTTCAAATAATGATGGTTTATGGAATGAGGCAGGGACATCTATCAAAATTATGATAAGTCCACCGTTCTGGAAAACCTGGTGGTTCAGGATTTTTGCAGGTTCAGTTCTATTACTTACTATCTTTGGATGGCATAATAATCGAATAAGAAATATTGAAATGCAAAAGAAACAACTTTCGGGAGAGGTAAAGGAAAGAACGCATGAACTTGAGATATCAAACAGGGAACTGGTAAATTCTAAAACAGTGGCTGAGAATGCAAATAAATCCAAGAGTACTTTTTTAGCCAATATGAGCCATGAAATACGAACCCCTCTAAACGCTATTATTGGCATGACGGAACTTTCACTTGAAACTACCCTGAATTCAGAACAACGAGGATATCTGAATATTGTGCAATCTTCTTCTGAGAGTCTGCTTGGTTTGATTAATGATATACTTGATTTCTCAAAAATCGAAGCCGGGCAGATGGAAGTTGAGAACATCGACTTTAATTTGCACGATGTAGTTGAAGGCACGGTAGAAATATTAAGTATGCGGGCCGAAACAAAAGGTGTTGAACTCCTCTGTTATCTGGAACCTGGAATATCCAAGTGGTTTGTGGGCGATCCTACACGGTTGCGCCAGGTACTTTTCAATCTTACTGGCAATGCCATCAAGTTCACTGAAAGCGGGGAAGTGACCGTAACGGTTGAATTTGCAAATCATCTCAATAAGAATGGTGACAACGATAAAAAAATAGGACTTCATTTTAAGGTTTCAGATACCGGAATTGGGATATCACAAGAAAACCTGGAAAAAATATTTGAAAAATTTTCACAGGCTGACACTTCTACAACCCGGAAATTTGGCGGCACGGGTTTGGGCTTAAATATATCGATATCTTTGGTCGAGTTGATGGGAGGTGAAATGTGGGTAGATAGTCAGGTAGGAGAGGGCAGTACTTTTCAGTTTGAATTAAGATTACTCAAAGGAAATGGCAACTCTGCAGACATTGATTATGCAGATCCTGATTTCAATGAAAAAACGGTGCTGGTCGTGGATGACAATAAAACTAACAGGGTTATTTTAAGGAAGACTCTTACAGCCTGGGGTTTACGGGTAAAAGAAGCTCCATCAGGTCCAAAAGCGCTTTCCATTTTAAGTAAGTCGAAGTCGCCAATTAGTATAATCATTCTCGATCAACATATGCCAGAAATGGATGGCTTTGAATTGGCACAAAGCATTATGAATAACTCGAAATTTAAAGATATTAAAATGATTATGCTTTCCTCGGTGGGAACTATAAAATCTGATTTAAAGAAACAGTTAGGCATTTCTAAATATATAGTAAAGCCTGTTAAGCAATCAAAGCTTTTTAACATTTTAAAAGTGGTGTTACAAAACCATGAGCAAACTGAAAAAATTGCTGAGGAATTAAAACCAGAAAAATATCATCAGAAATATCGTAAAAGTATTTTGTTAGTTGAAGATAATCCAGATAATCAAAAACTGGCCAAAAAGATTTTAGAGAAAGCTGGATTTTTAGTTGAAATTGCCAGGAATGGGGAATTGGCTTTTGAAGCATTCCAGAAATTTCGATATGATTTAATCTTGATGGATATCCAGATGCCGGTGATGGATGGTTTTGAGGCAACCAAAAGTATTAGAGCCTGGGCTCGGGCACAAGAAGAGGAGCGGGTGCCCATCGTTGCACTCACAGCACATGCTATTTCAGGGTATCGTGAACAATGTCTGAAAAATGACCTGGATGACTATATATCAAAGCCCATCAAAAAGAAAATACTCTTATCTATGGTAGAGAAATGGATAGATCCACGTCCGACTATCCTTGTAGCAGATGATTCAAGCGACAATCGGAATTTAATTAAGAATTATTTTAAAAAGGAGACAGGGTGTAAACTTCTTTTTGCTCATAATGGCCAGGAGGCGGTGGAATTGGTCAAAAGTCAAAACATTTCATTGATCTTGATGGACATGAAAATGCCAGTACTAAATGGGTATGACGCTACTAAAGCAATATTAAATCTGCAGCAGGGATCGGAAATTCCTATTATCGCGTTAACGGCTCACCAGGGTGCGAGCGAGATTAAAAGGTGCCTGAATGCCGGCTGTACCGCCTATCTTTCTAAACCTATCAGGAAACACAGACTTCTTGAACTTGTCGATCATCATCTGCAACTATCCACATGTTCAATCACGATCGTTAATTCAGACCTACCTGTTGGCCTTCAGAACTGATTCAAAGAATTGTCCATCAATTATTTCTTTAAAGAAAATTTTGCCACTGATACGCTGTGCAAATAGATTTCAAATTAATCGTCAAATTCTGGTTACTTGTTGTCAGTGACTGAATGACTATGAATTATTTTGTGACTTAGATAGCAGCATTAGCATATTGATGCCATTCGCTCAAACGCGAAGGCGAAGCAATCTCCTACCAGTATTTACACGTACAGCTATTAGACACGCTTTTCCGAATCTGGATTAAAATAAAAAATACTTGATAGAAATGGATTATATAATTATAATGATGGACAATATTTTACCGTCAATGTAGTATTCGAAAAAGTTACTATTCCATGGATTATTAAGGGAGAATGTCAATGACCGGAGGAAGGATCATTTTTGAGCGAATTAGCTGCTTGATTTTAGGATTAATTATGTTTGTGATTCCACTGCATGCGCAAGAGAAAATTGAGATCAATTTATGGCATGCAATGAGTGGGAATCGATTGAAAGCAGTGGATAATCTGGTTAATGAGTTTAATAAAACTTCTGATAATATAAAGGTAAAAGCACAATTTACAGGCAGTTATGCGGAAACAATGACCAAAGCCATTTCCGCTACCCGGGCCGGCAATCCTCCTCACATTATCCAGGTATATGAAGTGGGAACGCAGACCATGCTTGATAGCAGAGCATATATTCCGGTTTTTGAGCTGGCTAAATCAGGCGACATCGAGTGGGAGGATGTGATTACTCCAATCCGGAATTATTATTCGGTTAAGGGTCAACTTCATTCCATGCCGTTTAACTCATCTACAGCTATTTTATTTTTCAACAAGCAACTCTTCAAGAAGGCTGGCCTCAATCCTGCTAAGCCTCCAGAAACGTATAAAGAAATTGAAAAGATAGGGAAGAAGATTGTCGAGAGCGGGGTTGCACCCAATGCGCTGTCTTTTGGTTGGCCGGCCTGGATATTCGAGCAATCACATGCTCAGCACAATCAATACTACACGAACCGTTCCAATGGGCGGGATGGCAGAGCAACAGAGGTGTTTTTTAATAGAGGCTTTGGCGTAAAGGTCCTGGAACATTGGGTGGATTGGGCGCACAAGAAAATCTTTATCTATGGCGGCCGCGAATATTCTGCGAATAAAGCTTTCCTTTCCGGCCAGATTGCCATGCTAATTCAATCAACCTCTTCAGTGGCTTCTATTGAAAAAGCAGCCAGGTTTGAAGTTGGCACCACAAAACTTCCCCGGATAGCCGGATATGAACAGGGAAATTCTGTGATTGGTGGTGCCACCCTCTGGGTGATGAAAGGGCTCTCGCAAAAAGAACAGGAAGCCGTTTGGCAATTCCTGCACTGGGTGATTCAGCCGCGGGTGTCTATGCAGTGGCACAAAGATACAGGCTATTTTCCTTTAACCAACAGTGCTGTCAATCTACTCCGTAGTGAGGGTTGGTTCACTGCACACCCGAATCACCAAACGGCTTTGTCACAGATTCTCTCTGGCAAGAATACGCCCCAGGCCCGGGGAGTCCTGCTTGGTAATTTTGTGCAAATCAGGGATATTGTAAACAGTGCTTTAGAGAAAGCTTTTATGGGAGCGCTTACTCCAAAAGAGGCTCTGGATAAAGCGGCTAAAGAGGCCAACCAAATACTTATAGAGTATAATCAACTTTACCAGTAATAGTTACAAAAGGGGAGAGGTCGTGTTATCCGAAATGTTGGGAAATCATGCAGACTAAATTTCCGCAAAAGCAACTGCCATATTTGCTGTTAGCCCCTTCACTGATTACCGTTATCCTGTTTTTAATCATTCCCTCAATCCAATCTATCTACCTGAGTTTATTTCGAATTTCGCCTTTTGGTGATCGTATGATTTATGTGGGTCTTGCCAACTTCATCAATCTATTCGCTAATCCTGACTACTTGAACAGCCTGTTTAGAACCATTATTTTTACAGTATCATTGGTGGCAGTCGGCCTGACTGTCTCGCTCGGCATCGCCATGTTGGCCAATCAGTCGATAAAAGGAATTGGATTATATCGTACGGCGCTTTTCTGGCCCTATGCTCTTTCTCCAGCTATTGCCGGAACTATTTGGGCTTTGCTTTTTGATCCATCTACTGGTGCGATGACCTATTTCATTGATCTTGTGACAGGTTCAGCGCCAAACTGGATGACTAATGGTGAATGGGCGCTCAGGGTGGTCATTGGTGCGGCTACCTGGAAAATGCTCGGTTATAACATTATCTTTTTTCTGGCTGGTCTGCAGAATATTCAGAGGGAAATTCTGGAGGCGGCGCGGATAGATGGGGCTGGTTCTTTTACCCGTTTCCGGCAAGTCATTTTTCCTCTCCTTTCTCCTGTCACGTTTTTCTTGTTTATCATGAATTCCCTTTATGGCTTTTTTGAAGTTTTTGGCCTGATCGATGTAATGACCCAGGGTGGTCCAGGTAATGCTACGGAAGTTTTGGTGTATAAACTTTATAGAGAGGGTTTTGTGAATTTAAGAACGGGCTATGCTTCTGCCCAGTCTATTGTACTGTTTGTTTTTGTGGCTTTCTTAACTCTTTTTCAATTTCGTTTTGCCAGACGCTGGGTGTTCTATCGCTGATAAGGAATATTCATGAAGCAAAGACATCATATAAAACTGTTAACACATTTTTTGCTTATCATTTCGATTTTGGTGATCGCATCGCCGGTAATATATGCGCTGATCGTGAGCACGCAAAGTTTTCAGGACGTATTTGCTTATCCTCCCAAGTTGTTACCAGGCAAACATATTGCTGAAAATTATATCGCGGCCTGGCAGCAAGTCAATATGGGACGCTTGCTTTTGAACAGTTTCATTGTATCGACGGCAGTAGCTTTTGGGAAAATAATCCTCTCGCTACTGGCGGCTTTTGCTTTTACTTATTTTGGAAGATTTCGTGGACAAGGTTTTTGTTTTGTGCTGGTTCTCATAACCCACATGCTGCCACTGCCGGTGCGTATTGTGCCGACATTTGAACTGATGCAGGATTTCAATTGGGTGGATAGCTATTATGCTTTGACCATCCCTTTTTTTGCCAGCGCAACCGGCACACTTCTCTTTCGGCAGTTTTTTCTTACTGTGCCAGATTCCCTTGCTGACGCGGCTCGCATCGATGGCGCCGGACCGATGCAATTTCTTAGCAGGATTTTAATGCCGCTTGCCCGTACAAATATCACAGCACTTTTCCTGATAGAATTCATCTACATGTGGAATCAATATCTCTGGCCATTGGTGGTTACCAATTCTAAAGAAATGCGAGTGGTTCAGATTGGAATTAAGATGCTGCTCGCGAGTGAGGCCCAGGCTGCTGAATGGAATGTGATCATGGCTGGAACAATCCTGGCGCTTCTCCCGCCGTTAGTTTTACTGATAATGCTCCAGAAGAGTTTTGTGAAAGGATTTGCTTTGCAGGAGGAAAAGTAAGATCAGTATGCAGCACATAAACTATAAATATTCAATCGAAAACCTCCTCGGAAAAACCATTCCATGTACCTGTGGCGTAAAACATGCCATTTGTACAAAGGAAGTCATAATCGCTGAAAATGCACTCGGGGAAATCGCCTCTTGCTGCAAGCAATGTCTGCCCGGAAAGCGAGTGCTTCTGGTTGCCGACCAGGTCACGTGGCGTGTAGCGGGGGAGCGCGTTGCCAAGAATCTCGAAACAGCGGAATATTCTGTTGAAGTTTTATGTTTACAGGCAGGTCGAAATAAGCAAGTGACAGCAGATGATAAGAATGTTCATCTGGTGCGGAATGCTATATGCCCGGGAATTGATTTCCTGATTGCTGTAGGAGCCGGCAGCATTAATGATTTAGTTAAGCTGGCCAGTTATCAATCTGGCCGTCCATATATTGTTGTTCCAACAGCGCCTTCCATGAATGGCTATACTTCGAACATTGCCGCGATCATGAGCAAAGGTATCAAACGTACGATGCCAGCACATGCCCCGGTTGGGGTGGTTGCCGACCTGCAGATCCTCGCTACAGCGCCCGAAGATATGGTGCAAGCCGGTCTCGGCGATATGCTCTCCAAGCCTGTGGCTAATGCTGATTGGAAGCTCTCCCACCTGATCAAAGGTGAGTATTACTGTGGATTTCCATTACACATTGTGCAGGAAGCTGAACACACCTGCAGGACTCATGCGATGGCGATTGGAAGCGGTGAAAGGGCGGCCATTCGAATATTAACTGAAGCTCTGATTTTTTCAGGATTTTCCATGGTCATCGCCGGTTCATCTGCCCCTGCGTCTGGCGGTGAACATCTTATTTCTCACTACTGGGATATGACCGCCCATCGGTATGGAAGAGAAAAAAGATTACACGGCGCTCAGGTGGGTGTGGCTACTCTTGTAACTTCAACGCTGTACGAAAAAATTCGGCAACTTGAGCCGGAAAACATCAATATGACCAGGTTGCGCAAGCAATATCCAAATTGGGAAACTCAGAGCAGGAAACTTCAGAAAATCCATGGTTCTCTTGCAAAAAAGGTAGTCACAGAGGCAAGAAAAAAATATCTGCCTCTTTCAAAAATAGAAAGGGAATGGACTTTCATTTTAGAAAATTGGCAAACCATCTGGAAAGAACTCACTCCATGTCTTATTCCTTCAGCCAGGATTAAGAAAATTCTTGTGCAAGCTGGAGCTCCAACCACGGTTCGAGAGCTTGGCATCAGTGCTCATGAGTTGGGCCATGCATTTCTTCATGCCAGGGACATTCGCAGTCGTTATACCATCCTCGATTTTGCTGCTGACCTTGGTGTATTGGAATCCTTCAGTCAGGATGTTTTAGAAGAGAGTGGTGTGCTTGATTGAAAAGAATGTATTTTGCAAAAAGGTGCAAAAGAACTTGACATTAATAAATTATATTTTTAAATTTTACAGAATTTTAAAATATATAATCCTTTCTTCATATCTCTTTAACAAATAAGAAATGAATAATTGCTATGTAAATATTAGCTTTTTTTTTAGGTTACTTTGTTGATTGGCGCAACAAACAAAGTAATGGTTTTAGTATTCCGCAGGTGAGGTTGATTGAAATGCTAAAGAGTGACGTTAATAATTTGATTAGAGGAAATCAGAAAATTGTTAGAAATGTTAACAGAGCGGCCATACTGAATTTAATTAGAGAAAATCATCTGATTTCGAGAATAGAACTGGCGAAAATAAGCAAATTAAATAGAAGTACGGTATCCAGTATTGTTTCTGATTTATTAGAAGAAAACCTCGTTTGTGAGACCACTATTGGTGAGTCCACAGGTGGTAGAAAACCGATTCTTTTAAGCTTAAATAAATCTGAATATTTCATTGGGGCTATTGATTTTGACACCGATTTGACCTACTTTGCAATCAGCGATATTGAAGCCAATATTATTCAAAAAAAAACTATCAAAACTGAAAAAGAGAATCCCGAGAGTTTTATTCAGAATTGTTTAATCGAACTTATTAATTTAAAGAACAATTTAAATATTAGCAATTTGGAGAATGTTGGAGTAAGCATCCCAGGAATTGTTGACACCAAAAAAGGTATGGTTTTAATCGCCCCTGATCTTGAATGGCGAAACCTGAATATCGATAAAATAATTCATGAAATAGAATCAATTTATGGCATTGGTAGAATTATTATTGAAAACGAGGCTAATTCGTCAGCTTTGGCTGAGCAGTGGTTCGGTAATGAATTCATTGGTAAATCCAGTTTTGTATTTATTACTGAAGGAATTGGTACAGGTGTTATTTTTAATAATCAGCTTGTTCAAGGTTCGTTTGACGGTGCGGGACAATTTGGCCATATGGCCATCGATTTTAATGGAGAACTTTGTATCTGCGGCAACCGAGGCTGCTGGGAGGTTTATACCTCAAACATGGCAACAGTTCAAAGGTATTTCAAGTTAAAAGGACGAAAATTTCAAAAAAATATAAATGGTGAGTTTAGAAATCTGGTAAACTCGGCTAATTCGGGGGATGAATTCGCTATAACTGTACTTCGTGAAACCGGACGATATTTGGGAATTGGAATATCAAATATAATTAAGGCAATTGATCCTAAAACTATTGTTTTGGGTGGCGCTATTACTCAAGCATGGGATATCATATATCCGGAAATAATAAGCGAAATAAAAAGTAGAGTTTTTTTTAATATAATCAAAAATACTCATATTATTCCGTCTGCCTTAAAAGAACGCTCCAGTCTCATTGGAGCAATAACCTTGGTTGTGCGAGAAATATTTAGCGGATATAAGATTACAAAATAATTTTCCAATATAAAGAATTTAATTTTAATAGAAACTTAAATCTGAAACTGGTATGAATGAGATGAAAATTTATGCAAAAGAATTAGCTGTTTTTTTGAAAAATAATCAATAAGGAGGTGATAAAGATAAAATATCTTTAAATTTTTTAACCTAAATTTTATAGACACATAGAATTATAATTAGTATTAGATATCAACAAATTGAGCTATGTGTTTTGATAATTCAGGTATTAATTAACTTTTTATGTGTAATTAATTTGGAGAGGAGTAATGAATACGATAAGTTTACGATCAACGAAGTTGCATGTCTGCATCACTGTAAGCATCTTCATATTAGTCAATCTGATCCTTCCAGTCCACGTTATGCAGGCACAAACTAAAGGCCAAATCAACGGAAGGATAACTGATTCCAACACAGGAGATTACCTCCCTGGTGCGAATGTCATGCTTCAAGGTACCTCACTTGGTGCGGCGAGTGATCGCAATGGCAATTACCGTATTACCAATGTAGCTACTGGTTCTTATGTTCTCGTAGTGAACTACATCGGATACGACGAGTATTCCACAAACATTCAGATTAATGTTGACGCAAGCGCCGTGGAGTACGATGTAGCCTTAACGGCTCGTGCAATAGATATTGGAGAAGTCGTGGTCCATGGATTGAGGGAAGGACAGATGAAAGCGCTCAGCCAACAAAGAGCCGCTGCCAATATCAAAAACGTAATTGCAGCAGAACAAATGCAGCGTTTTCCGGATCTGAACACCGCTGAAGTACTGCAACGTATTCCCTCGGTCTCAATAACTCGAGATCAAGGAGAAGGCCGGTATGTGCTCGTACGTGGGACCGAAGCACGCCTTAACTCTGTTTCGATCAATGGTCAAAGAATTGGATCTCCTGAAGGTGAAGAACGCTTTGTCGGGTTAGATGCAATATCAACCAGCCAGATCGCCTCAATCGAGGTGACTAAAACGAACACACCGGACCAGGATGCTGATGCGATTGGTGGCTCGGTAAACATGATAACGAGAAGTGCATTCGATTCTGACCGACGAATTTTCCGGCTATCAGGCGGCAGTGGCTACAGTGATTTGATGGGAAAGCCCATGTACCAGGGCGATTTTGTCTTCGCTGACCGTTTCGGTGCGAAAAAAAATATCGGCATAACCCTGAGTGGAAACTACTACCAAAGTAATCGAGGCTCAGATAATAATGAAATGGAATGGGGAAGCGAGGAGGATGTCAACGGCACTAAGATTGCCTGGGCTCTGCAGGACCTGCAGCTTCGGGATTACATTGTTAAGCGTGACCGTTGGGGAATTACTGGAAATCTTGACTTTCGTCCAAGCGATGAGCATCAGCTCTTCTTACGTGCGATGTACAATCGTCGTGATGATAATGAACAGCGGCGTCGATTTCGTATTCGTCCGGGTAAGGGTGATTTCCAGGACGCGACACATATTAAAGAAGCAGCCCTCGAACGCGAACTTAAAGACCGCCTTGAGACCCAGAATATCCTCAACTTAGCTGGTGGCGGACAGCACAATTTAGGAATGTTTGACGTCGATTACACTCTCTCCTACAGCTTTGCGGAAGAGAAAAAACCCGATGAAACCGATCCTGCTTTT
>CAZIKB010000001.1:96912-165045 GCA_964539665.1 uncultured Cytophagia bacterium | reverse complement strand
TAAATAGGTTAATGCGCATTATTTTTTTATTCTAATCAATTTTGCACAACGGGTTCATTATGAAAAATGTTCCCTAAATAATTCCACTTGTGGGTCCCCAACACTTGATTGAAGATAAATAATGGTAAATTTTACAAGCATTCTTTTGCCACTAAATTTATATTTATAATCATGTGATTTTTCCACGTTTTTCGTCAAAATTGATGGAAGTTATCCACATTTTACACTTAACTAAAAAATTAAGAAAATGCTTTTTTATAATGAAGACTTATCAACTCCCAAATGATGTACCCTCAAAGGTTTAAGAAAAAGTCCCTTAAACCCTATCTGAACAGATTTGCTATTACGCCATAAATTATTATAATTAATACAATTACGTGGAAAAAAATCACATAAATTCATATCATTGTTGAATTAACAGGCACACTATAATAATTCGCAATTTATTGATGATTAAGTATTATTTCTGCTATTGTGTGTGAGTTTGTGATAAACATAAGTTATCCACATTTTATTCACACTAAGTGGGAAACTCTTCCTGACAAAAATACAGCCACTGTCAAGATATTTTTGTGACCATTTTTATATTTCATTCTATGTTAATGAGTTTATTGCAGATAATAAATATAAAAATAAAGTTGATAAATTATTAATTTTTTGTATATTTCATGATAAGCAGCATTTCTTAACTACGTTTCTACTAAATTATTTTCACCAACAAGGAGACACTATGAAAAAGTACATATTTATTGCCACCATTCTAATCATTTCCTTTTCAGTTTCAGGTCTGGCAAATGAGCCGGTCAATTTAAAAATCGTTTCTTTGATAAAGTCAGAAGGCATAGACAATTCCCAGGTAGAGAAAACACTTTTTTATCTTACAGAAGTATACGGACCGCGTTTAACAAATTCCCCTAATTATTTAACTGCCAGTCAATGGTGCGTGGATAAATTAACAGAGTGGGGAATGGAAAAAGCAAAATTGGAATCCTGGGGGACTTTCGGTCGAGGTTGGGCTGTGAAGAGTTTTTCCATAGAAATGCTTGAGCCGCAATATGTCAACATCATCGCCTTTCCAAAAGCCTGGACTCCGGGCACTAACGGTACTATTTCGGGACAACCAATACTAGTAAAGATTGAATCTGAAGAAGATTTCGAAAAATACAAGGGGACTCTGAAGGGCACTATTGTGATGACCGAGGAGCCTTTTGAAGCAGAAATGCATTTTGAGCCTGACGCCGAACGGTATTCAGATGAGGATTTAACCGAATTATCACAAGCCCGGGAACCCGGCGCTCGGCCGTCCTGGTGGGCAAGAAGAGCTGAATACAGAAAAAGACGTGCTTTGAGAAATAAAGTAAACAAGTTTTTCCGTGACGAAGGTGCCGCAGTTCTTTTGGAGCCAAGCCAAAGAAACCAAGGGACTGTTCGTGTTGGCAGCGGCGGTTCCTACAATATCGGCGCCGAACCTGCCTTACCCGCGCTTGTGATAGCCGCTGAACAATACGCAAGAATTGCGCGACTGTTGGATAATGGCATTTCTGTAAAATTGGATTTAAATGTACAAAACAAATTCTTTGAACAGGATACTCTTGGCTACAACGTTGTAGCTGAGATTCCTGGTACCGAAAAAAAACTCAAGGATGAAGTGGTTATGCTCGGAGGCCACCTTGATTCATGGCACGCCGGTACTGGTGCAACAGATGATGCAGCAGGTTGTGTTGTCGCCATGGAGGCGGTTCGAATTTTAAAAGCCATTGGTGTAAAACCACGTCGCACAATTCGCGTCGCACTCTGGGGAGCTGAAGAGCAGGGTCTTATCGGTTCAAGAGGTTATGTTACAAACCACTTTGGAGACAGAAAAACTATGGTGCGTAAACCTGAATGGAATAAGCTATCGGCTTATTATAATCTTGACAACGGTTCCGGGAAAATCAGAGGGATTTATTTACAGGGCAATGATGCGGTTCGTCCCATCTTTGAAGCTTATTTAGAACCTTTTCTGGATCTTGGTGCAACAACCATAACTATTCGAAATACAGGCGGCACAGACCATTTAGCCTTTGATGCGATTGGTTTGCCCGGGTTTCAGTTCATACAGGACCCGCTTAGTTATTCCACACGAACACACCATACTAATATGGATGTTTACGAAAATGTTATTCAAAGTGATCTGATTCAGGCTTCTATAATCATGGCATCTTTTGTTTACC
This sequence comes from uncultured Cytophagia bacterium, assembly GCA_964539665.1. GTDB lineage: Bacteria > Zhuqueibacterota > Zhuqueibacteria > Oceanimicrobiales > Oceanimicrobiaceae > CAZIKB01. Next base: position 162,832 of record CAZIKB010000001.1, on the reverse strand, counting down.
ATACTGCAATGCGTGATGAGAAACTGCCTCGAAAACCTCTTCCAAAACCACAACAACCGCCGCAAGCAACAAACGGCAGATGATGACAAATCAAAATTTTTTATACTCCAAACTGCTCATTTAGAAAGAAAGGGCTTGCTTAATGAATAAGCAAGCCCTTTTAATTTTGAAATATCTTGATATGATATTTTCACATGAAAAGATGTTTTATACTATGAGCATCGACCGTTTCTCCAGCGCACATGATCCTTTCACAAGCGGGCAATTAAACTTCAGGGTTTGCGGCATAAACATTGACATCTAATTCGTTTTCGCTCTTTGCTATCAGCAATGAAACCATGGCATCACCGGTGACATTCACGGCTGTTCTTGCCATATCAAGCACTCTGTCAATGCCGGCGACGATTGCAATACCCTCTAAGGGCAAACCCACAGAAGTTAATACAAGTGAAAGCATGATTAAACCCGCTCCAGGTACTCCAGCCGAACCGATGGAAGCAAGCGTTGAGGTCAAAATAATGGTAACGTAATTACCAAAAGTCAGGTCTACGCCATAAGCTTGCGCAACAAACAATGCGCAAACACCCTGGTAAAGCGCCGTTCCATCCATGTTAATGGTTGCACCTAAAGGTAAAACAAAGCTGGAAACACTTTTCGAGACCCCAAGGTTCTTCTGGGCACAACTAAGGGTTACAGGCAGCGTTCCCGAACTACTTGTTGTTGTGAAAGCGACGGCCTGAGCGTCAACGATACCTTTAAAAAATTGAATGGGATTAAGCCGGCCCAGAAGTGCAATCGAACCCCCATAAGTAAAAATAGAATGGATTAAGCAGCCGATATAAACGCCAAGAATGACCCGCAACAACGGCAACAAAACCGCCAATCCAAATTTTCCAGCAACCCAAGCCATCAAAGCAAAAACACCATACGGCGCCATTTCCATTATGATCCCCGTAAGCTTATACATGACCTCCGCGAAGGCTTCAAAAAAATTGGCCACGGGATTTCCCTTTTCGCCTGCAAAATTAATAGCAAGCCCCAAAAATATTGAAAATACAATAATTTGCAGTACATTACCCGATGCGAGGGACCCGACAGGATTTTGGGGTACCAAATCAACCAGTGTATCTACAAAAGATGGCGCTTCTTTGGAAGCCATTTTTTCTAACGCTTCAAACTCCAACCCCACACCGGGCTGCAAAAATGTCCCCAAAACTAAGCCGATAGTAATCGCAATTGCGGTCGTGCCAAGATATAGAACGAAGGTTTTTAGTCCAACCCGGCCCATCTTTTTTGGATCTTTCATACTAATAACACCAACCACTAATGAAGAAAAAATCAGCGGCACAATCAGCATTTTAATTAAGTTGATAAACAAAGTCCCAAGTGGTTTAATGTATTCAGCGTGAGGACCCAAGACGATGCCAGTTATTAAACCAGCCACCAGGCCAATAATAATTTTTATCCAGAGCTTCATTTTTTTCTTTTCTGACATAAAATTTCCTTCCTGATTTATTTAATATCTGCAAAACTTTACACGGCTGCTACTTGCTTACGAAACAGCACGGTCCACGCAACCAGCCAGATAGCAATCGCGCCGATACTAATACCGAACACAATTCCCGGATTGTAAGCCAACGCTAACGGGATAGCGGCGCTGGTCCACAAACCGCCTCCCATAATCGGTTCGTGAAGGAGCTGCTTGTAGCCAAACGCAGAAGTCGCATCGGTCTCACCCTCCGGATCGACCACGCGCAACAACAAAAGTCCTGTAGCAGTCACACCCATAGATTGACCCATTTCGGCAATTGCTCGTTCGAACCACGAATCTTTTGGCAACAGACGTCGCGCCAGCCAGATTACACAAAACACGTTCCAAAGTACTCCAAGCGCTACCAAGATAGCCAGCGGTATGACACTTGCCAAGATCACCTGTAAGTTAATGGTCGAAATTGCAGCAACGACCAGGAAGTCCATGGCAGTCCCGGAGAGACGCTGCATTAGTTGATGGTCAATGGGATTATTTTTCGTCAGGTTTGCAAAGAAAAGTTGTACTATCAATCCGCCGATCATACACAGCGGAAACAACGGAAAACTGTCGAAAAAAGGTTTGCTCCCTTCTGCCGTCGGACTCAATATAACTTCCAGCTGTATCAGCCCCAGTTTAATGAGGTAGCCGATAAAGACACCAATGCCAATCACGGCAAGATGAAAACCCAGGCTATCTACTGATGCCGCAGCAACAGTCTGTTTTCCAGCAATTGGCCGTTCGTCAATCTCATAAATGCCAATAATGCTGCTGTCGGGCATATCTTCAATGCGCTTCAATCGCTGTGTGTAGCCGCGACGAGCCGCCCAGTTCACCAAAGCCATGCCCACAATGATCGCGAACATGACTCCACATGTGGCAGAAGTCAACGCAAGGTCTTTGCCTTCGGTCCAGTTATATCGGTCGAAAACACCCGCCATCCCCGCGGCGGTGCCATGCCCACCCTCGAATCCCACTGGAATGATGGTACCAATAGCGGCCGGCACACCGAACAGCGGTGTGAGTAGGACAATGGCCGCCCCTACGCCCACAGTGTATTGTCCCCAGGCGACAATTTGTCCATAAGCCAACTGAGGCCCCGCAATTCCCCAGATCTTCTTGATTGGCGGGATGAAAACCCCCAGGAACAAAGCCGCGAATACAATATTGATTAGGAATCCCGGGAGTCTATTCCAGCCTATAGTCGCATGATTTGAAATAAAATCCGATGCTGTAATCGAGTAATCGCTCCAGCTGCCCGTCGCAACCTCCGGCTTCATAAAGTGCAGGGTTTGGATGATAATAAGTCCAGCAAGCCCGCCAATCACCGAAGCAGGTAAGTACAGCTTTTGGAATAACTTGATCTTAACCCGCAGCGCTTTGCCGAAAACCAGTACAATACAAAGCATACTAAATGAGAGAACAATTTCCATAGAATATTCCTTTAATAATTAATGTCATTAAAAAACATTTCTGTAGAACCACCATGTAATGATTGTTGTCTACTGTGATTTCTAACATTATTTTACAATAATAACATAATTTATCAAATAAGTAAAGTAAAATCCTGATTATTTTTATTGACTATTTATATGAATTGTTTAAATTCTACGTGCAATGTTTGTCAACAATGTTGTGAATAATTCAGGGTACTATTAATTCTTAAACTCACTGAACAGGAAATATCAAATGAATATCAAAAATTATCTTAAATATATTATTCTGTTAATCTGTATATCAATCCTCGTTAACTGCATTTCATGTGCATCTGATCAAAACACTGATAAAGCTTATACTACCGCGATTCAGAAGTGGCAGCAAAATCGTATTGAGCAACTGAAGAGTAAAAAGGGCTGGCTGAATTTGGCCGGTCTTTACTGGTTGAAGGACGGTGATAATTCTTTTGGCAGCGATCCGGCAAACGATATTGTTTTTCCAGATGGCAAGGCGGCGCATTTCATTGGCTCTTTTGTGCTTAATAATGGCGAAGTTAATATTTCTATAAACAAGGGAATACAGGTTGCACATAATGGTGAACCGATATTAAAAATGAGGATGCGAATTGACCAGGAAGACAAGCCAACAATTTTAACACATGAAACTCTGAGCTGGTTTATTATTAAGCGGGACGGAAAGTTGGCTGTAAGGCTTCGAGATTTTGAAAGCCCGCAATTAAAGCAATTTAAAGGCATCGAAACTTATTCCATTGACCCAACCTGGAAAGTTGAAGCGATTCTTAAACCTGATGAAGTTCGGAAAAAAATTCCAATATCCACCGTGTTAGGCACCACTCGAAATCAGACCTCTCCCGGCACTCTTGTTTTTAAAATTCAGGGTAAAACGTACACCTTAGATGCGGTTGCCGAAGAAACAGATAAAAAATTGTTTGTGATCTTCGCCGACAAGACAACAGGTGTAGAAACTTATGGCGGTGGACGCTTTCTTTTTGTAGATAAACCGGCCAAGGACGGTAAAACGATAATCGATTTTAATCAAGCCCATAATCCCCCGTGTGCTTTTTCAGCCTTTGCGACTTGTCCTTTACCGCCAAGGCAAAATCGTTTACCTATTAAAATAACCGCTGGTGAGAAATTGTACCTGGGTGAACATTAATAATGTAAAAATGGTTTAATCTAAATGACTTTTTATCAACGAATTGCTCAAGTAACCAATAATCAAAACAGCTTGCTCTGTGTTGGTTTAGATCCGGATATTAACCGAATGCCTGACAGCATTAGATCACATCCTGACCCGCAGTTTAAGTTTTGTTCAGAAATTATTGAGAGCACAAAGCATGCAGCAGCGGCCTTCAAAATAAATTTTGCCTTTTTTGAGGCAGAAGGCTCACATGGTTGGGCGTCTTTGGAAAAGCTGGTTGAAATCATTCCATCAAATATTCTCAAATTAGCCGACGCCAAACGAGCCGATATAGGCAATACTTCGGATATGTACGCTCGCGCTATTCTTGAAAAATTGAACTTTGACGCCGTCACAGTTAATCCGTATTTGGGTAAAGATTCTGTTGCACCCTTTTTACAATGGCCAGAAAAAGGAGCGTTTATTCTTTGCCTGACCTCTAATCCCGGCGCAAAGGATTTTCAATATTTCTCGAATGGCTCAAAGACGCTTTTTACCCAGGTTCTTGAACAGGTTCAATCGTGGAACATCCATCAGAACTGTGGATTAGTTGTTGGAGCAACTAAACCTGGTGAACTTAAATCGATTAGAAATGCTGCTCCTGAATTACCTTTTTTAATTCCAGGTTTGGGGGCGCAAGGTGGGGATCTAAAGGAAGCCGTATTGCAGGGTACAGATAATGCTGGTCAATTAGCGTTATTTAACAGCAGTCGAAGCATAATTTATAAATCGAGTGGGAACGATTTTGCCGAGGCAGCAAAACGAGAAGCCGAGCTTCTCAGAGATGAAATAAATAGAGTCCGTGACGAAAAACACTCATAGAATATCCAGAGTAAAATTTATCGGGTGAAAAACATGAAAGACACAGAAATTTTAGAGATCTTTAAAAAGACCGACGCACTGTTAACGGGACACTTTTTACTCACTTCGGGTCTGCACAGCGAACAATATTTTCAGTGCGCAAAAGTTTTACAGCGTCCTGAGATTGCTGAAAAATTATGCTCACAAATCGGCAAACATTTTATTGATCAAAATGTCGGTGCAGTATTGGCGCCGGCCATAGGCGGAATCGTGGTTGCACATGAGGTCGCACGTTCCTTAAATGTAAGGGCGCTGTTTTCTGAAAGAGAAAATGGGAAAATGGCTCTGCGCCGGGGCTTCAAAATACAGGACGGCGAAAGGGTCTTAGTAGTGGAAGATGTAATTACCACTGGTGGTTCGGTAAACGAAGTTCTGGAGTTAGTAGAAACTTGCGGAGGCAAACCAGTAGGCGTGGGCTGCCTTGTTGACAGAAGCGCAAAGCAACCGGAATTTAGCTTCGAATTGTTTTCACTAATTGCCCTGAATATTGAAGCAATGCCTCCAGAAGAATGCAGACTTTGCAAAAAAGGCGTTCCTTTGGTGAAACCGGGCAGCAGGAAAATTTAGTCTGATGGTTAAAATCCAGGTCCCGGCATCTACTTCCAATTTAGGTTCAGGCTTTGATAGCATTGGCATGGCGCTCCAATTATATCTTTTCGTTGAGATGAGAGTGATTCCTCAGGGATTGCAAATTTTTATTTCTGGTGAAGGCTGTTCTGATATTCCAACAAACGAAGACAATCTCATTTATAAATCGGCACAAACCTTTTACAAAAAAATTGGCAAAGACGTACCTGGTCTCGAAATTAAAATTGAAACCCAAATTCCGCTTTTTCGAGGCTTGGGAAGCTCGGGGGCAGCGACCGTAGCAGGAATAATGTGTGCATCAAAACTATCCAATACAGAACTATCAGCGCCAGAAATATTATCTCTGGTTAATGAAATTGAAGGTCATCCTGAAAACGCCGCTTCTTCTCTATTTGGCGGGCTCACAATCAATTGTGTCGAGAATGGAAAAGTGATTACCCGAAAAGTAGAAGTAGATGAGAAAATAAAAACGGTGTTGCTTATCCCTGATTTAACCATTTCAACGAACAAAGCTCGAAGCGAATTACCCGATACCGTTCCGCACCAGGATGCTGTTTTTAATTTACAAAGAAGCGCCATGTTAGTCTATGCATTTATCTCCCGGGATTACGATATACTCAAAACTGCCATGCAGGATAAACTGCATCAGCCTTTCCGTGGAAAATCAATTGCCGGCTACCATGAATTTGAAAAAGCTGGCTACCAGAATGGAGCGCTTGGGGTGTACATCAGCGGCTCCGGCTCAACAATTGCGGGCTTAACAAAAGGTGATGGTAAGCAATTGCAGAATAGCTGGATAACGAAGAGCCGGGAACTGAATATAAAAGCCCGGGTATTAATTGCTGAAATTGAAAAACAAGGGGCAAATTTTATTTAGCGGCTGCTGAAAAACTAAATACGGAGAAGTTAACTGCATTTTTTTCAGCCCGTTTAGTTACCAGTCTTTTTCGTCCTGAGCGAATTCAAAGGATTGGCATTATTTTGGCGCCAGGTATTATGATCCGGAGATTGGATGGTTTTTGGGGGCGGAGCCGTTGGCGATAAACAGGCTTGGTTTGTCTCCATATAATCAGGGACTGTGTCCACATAAAAATAGTGAGAAATTCATTTACATTTTGAGAAACAAAAGGAGGCTGTCCAAAAGTTGGACACCCGATTTTTGAAGAGTTCTCTTCTTTCACACAAAAAATAATTAGTATTGTAATTTCCACCTAAGATTAGAAAAATTAGCATCATGAGTATCGTGATAGAATATACGAGTTGCGAATAGGACGAGACTGGAATCTGGGAAAGTTAGCTGAACGTACATTTATAAATCTGGCATTAGAGGTCAAATTATCCCATTTTCACGCTCCTTGCTATTAATTATTTCATTACTATATTTATAGTAATAACCATTCAAGTACGGTACACTTAGAAAAATGGGCTTATAAAATTGACCTTTATGAATAAATTGTGAAAGATTAATCGTCTAAGTTATTTGCGCCTGACCCGTGTTTTGTTCTTATCTATGATTACTGTATTACCCTTTATATTAATCTCATCAAGTGCTTTAAAAGAATTCATGAATATTGTAGTAACGACTTCAACGGTCAGTCGATAAAGCTTTAATACTATGATACCTGAATGAACACCAGGAGGGTATTTTATTATGTTGGAGAAATCTTTATCCATGGTCAGAAGAACGCGTTTCTGTTCTATGGACATTTTATAAATATCGAGGTCATCGGTACCAAATAATTTCTGTTCTTTTATATCAAAAACGTCATGACCCAACTTCCTCAAACTTTCAACGATAGGGACAAAAACATTTTCGTCGGTTAGGAATTCCATTAGACAGCTTGTGCTTCATATACCACTTCTTCTGTTGCTAACTTAGCAGCGTAATCAATACAGGCAAGAATATCTTCTTTTTTTAGATGCGGATAGGCTACAAGGACATTCTCAGTAGTCTCACCTGCGGCTAAAAGTTCAAGAATAATGTGTACGGGTATTCGTGTTTCTTCAATGCAGGCTTTGCCGTGACATACATTTTGGTCGACAGTAATTCTAGACATTAATGCACCTTCTAGTTAAAGATATATTATAATTTACCTTCAAATGTAAATTACAATATAAATTGTTAGATTGCAAATTAAAATAACTTTTCTCTGCTGAAACAAAACTACCTGCTGGTCGGCCTGGCGTGTGCGATTAACTTGCCTAAATACTACATTACACAGACTGTGGACATCAGTGAAAATCAGCGTCCAATAAAGCAGGCTTCTTGCGTAGTAAATAATTATTGCAGTAATCCCTGAAAGGTTCAACAAAAATTCTTTACAAAATCCGATAATTTTTAAATCCCCAAATAATTTCCCGGGCAGTAACTTTAATGATGCTGGCTGTCGGCACCGCGAGCAGCATACCGAAAATCCCCATAAGTTTTCCACCAATTAAAATCACAATGATAATGGTTAAAGGGTGCAGCTCCACGCTTTTGGAAACAATAAAGGGTGACACAAATATATTTTCGAACAATTGAATACTGGCAAAAGCGACGGCAACCACTGCCACAGCGCCAAAAGAACCTGTATCAATCAGTGCAATAATAACTGCTGGAATTGCTCCTACCAAAGGCCCAAAATAAGGAATCATATTTGCCAGGCCAGCCATGGCGCCAATGAAAAAATAGTAACGAATATTTAAAAGATAGAGTGCGGAAATACTCAACGCCCCAACTATAAACGCTACCAACAGTTGGCCGCGGATATACCGGCCCAATTGGTTACTGGTTTTGTGCAGGATAATTAAAGCCATTTCAAAATACCGGTTTGGTACCCAGCTCACTACTGTTTTTTTCATACGACGTCCGTCTTTTAATAAAAAGAACGTTATAAAAGCCGTCATAATAATCGAGATAAAGGCTGAAAGGATACTTACGACCATTGAAAAACTATTCTGTAACAGAGAACTAATCTGTAAATTAATCTCCTCCTGTATTCCCGGGTTGGCTAAAATTGGTATCTTATCGCCGACCTTTTCGTACAATTGCCGCAAAACCTCCCCGGGTGACTGATCTTTTATTCCCGCGTTCATTTGCTGAATTTCATTCGAGATAACAGGCGCGAGTAATTCAAAGCCCAGTATACCGATAAGTACCATGGCAACAAAAACAACCGCCACAGCCAATAACCGGTCAGCTCCCCGGTTTTCTATAAAATTAACCAGGGGGAAAAGTAGGAATGCAAAAAAAAATGCACTCAGAATAATAATAATGATGGACTTAATAGCTGGAAGAATCGCCAGCAGCGCCAAAAAGGCCACAATAAAAATGCTCCACCGTACGATTTTCTTTACCGATTTCGGGTTGAATTTAACTGTCAGGACCTGGGCGGGATTTTCCATTTTCTTACGTAATGATTTTGGATTTTTCTACTTTTGACCAGAGTGTTTGCAGTTCTTCGTTTGTGTGTTTCAATCTTTCGCCGATTAAAAGTGCGAGCTGAAACAAAACCTTATTTCCCATTAAGGGTTTTCGATCAATAAGCTCCATAAGATCCGGCCGGAATAATCCAAGGATTTTTGTGTCCTCCAGAGCGGTGGCGGTTGCAGAACGAGGGGACTCATCCAACAATGCCAGCTCTCCGAAAAATTCTCCTTGGCTTAACCGCGCTAATTCTTCTTTTTCACTTCCAGCAGTATCCTTATATATTGCCACCAATCCTTCCTGAATTATGTACATTCCTACTCCGGGTTCGCCTTCCCAAAAAATCGTTTCATTTTCTTTGAAACGGCGGCGATGCATAATTTTTTCAAATTCATACAGGTTAGATTTGCGCAGTCCATTAAAAAGCGGAACTTTTTTTAGAATGGAAATACTGCTTTCAATTTTACTGTTTTTCTTCTTAAATATATTACTCCACAGAGCGTCTCCCGCGTGGAATTTGAAGATGGAATTCTGGTCTTTTTCGTTATTTAACATCGGTTTACATACTTATTCTTTAAATGAATTCAAATATAAATAAACAGAATTCCTAAGTCAAGTCCAATATTTATATTAGTGTAATATTTCGCTTCTGGCAAGACATAATCCTATAAACATATTTTTCCTAAAATTGTTGGGTGCTTAGCACCTGTCGCGTCAGGAACATTGTTGTCATTCCCTGATAGTGTTTCGTTAGCTAATAGTGCAAAACAAACCGCCTCCTTGGCTTCGGTGGGAATGCCATATTCATCGATACGTTTTATAAACATATTATCGGCTTTTTGACGCAAAGACTCCATCAAATACAAATTATTGCTGCCGCCGCCGCTGACAATCAATTCGTCAACTACAATTATGGGAGCAACAAAATGTTGATATGCTTGCCAAATTGTATGTGCGGTAATTTCCGAAGCTGTTACAATTATATCATTTGATTTCAAATCAAGGTGGTTTGATTTTTCAAACAATTCTTCACAAAAGGACGTACCAAATTGCTCTCGTCCGGTTGATTTTGGCGGATGTTTTTTAAAATATGGATGGCTTAAAGCGAACAAAAGCAGTTCCAGAGAAACCTGTCCGGTTTGAGCAATCTGCCCGTCTTTATCAAAAGGGAGCCTGAACATCTTCCGCATTAATGCATCAATCACCATATTACCCGGGCCGGTGTCAAGGGCAATGATTTCCTCTATTCGACCGTTTTTTTTCAAAACAGTGAGATTTGCAATTCCTCCAATGTTTAACAGCGCCCTGTTTTTAAATGCTGACCTGAACATCACATAATCAAAATAGGGAACCAGGGGCGCGCCTTGCCCACCCAGAGCGAGGTCTGCAGGTCGAAAGTCGGCCACAGTAACAATCCCGGTTCTTTTCGCAATTACCGATGGCTCGCCCAACTGTAAAGTAGACTTGATTTTATAATCAAAAAGCTGTTTTTCTTCCGGAAGATGGTGTACTGTTTGGCCGTGGGAACCGATAAAATCTACTTGATCGCGCTTGATATTCGCAGTATCCAGAAGCGCCATAACCGCTTCGGCAAAAACTTCTCCCAAAAGAAAATTTAACCGGCATATCTTGTCAACGCTGCCTCTACCCGGAATTGAACAATCTAAGATCGTTTCCTTTATGCCATCCGGATATGGGAATGTTAAAAAGTGTACAAGTTCACGTTTTATTTCTAAGCCATTATTTTGAATGTTGACCAATGCGGCGTCCACCCCATCAACAGAGGTACCCGACATCAAGCCAACACCTAACTTTTGGATTTTTGATTGGAGCTTTTGGAGTTGACGCATTATAAGCAAGCTCGTTGCCTTAGAGTAATTAGAGGAGACTTAAAACTAATTTGAGACTTTAAAATCAAAGGACTAATACAATTTTCGACTGTTAAATATTCAACCTGGACGCCGATAAACACTGATAACTGCTGCTTTTTTAGAGGTTTTTGACAAGGACTTTTTCAGGTATCCTAAATTAACTCATGTTTTAGTAATTAATCCCATTCACCCCGCTGAAGCTCGCCATATACCTCACCCAGAATGTCCCACACTTTCTGAGGATTATCACTGCGGATGTAAGACATGTACGCTGTACCATAATAACTCCTGGCAGCAAAATTGCGCACTCCCTCGGAGTAAGCGACAGCGATGGCTTCTTTTAATTCTTCTTCCCGGCCAGCCGGTATTTTATAAGCCTGGAGCCAGATTTGTGCTTCCTTGTGGTATTTTTGGCAAAGACTTTGAACTTCCTTGGAATAGTCGCCAACATAATTGTGAAGATCTTTTTTGAAAAAAATCCAATATGGATCGGTACCGAAGATATCGACACCCGCGAGAGAAGCCACTTTTGTCCAATCAGACAGGCCGATAGCCGCATCTTTAAAAGGTAGCAGACAGACAGCGTTTTTCATCCCTTTAGAATGGGTTGCTTCGCAGAGTTCACCAAGAAACTCTACAATAGAGTCTTCCCGAAAACGAATTATTTCCTCAGTCGCAGCATCTGATATGGCCCTTTTAGACCACAACTTAAATTTTTCAGAACATACATCACAGCGACAATACCATAAAGGGTATTTATTCAATTCATTAAAATTTATATAAAAGTGCAGTTCATCCCAAAATAATACTTCTGCTCCGATGTCAGCAGAATCAGTTATCCATTGTTGCATAAATTCCCGAAATTTAGGGTGGTTTAAACACGCTGCCGGCGCAGGCTGGCCGTCCGGTAAAACCTGACACATGTCTTTATTTTTTAAAACAAAGTTACTGTAAGCTTCACCGCCAAAAACACCGCCGACACCCCAGGGATCTAAATAACACTCCAGGCCAGCATCTTTCGAAAGCGCAAGGAGCTCCCGCATCGTTTCTTTGTAATACTCCTGATCATTTTCTGAGAAAGTATGCACAATAAAAGAACAGTTGTGGCTTAAAATCTCCTCAAGATCACTGATAAAATGACGTGGATTTCTATTTCCAAAATAACTTATACCTGTTTTATTTTTATCTGGCATGACCTGAAATAAGTACTTAATTTTTAGCGCTATTCGTTATCTGTAAACATAAACTACCCGAAAAAGTTTTAAAGAGGTAAAAGCGCCGAGGACAATCTTTACAATGTCACCTGGGATAAAAACTAAAAAGTAACTAACCAACAAAGTGTTTAGAGAAATGGGTTCATTAATTATATACTTAAAATTCAAGTATAGAACTAAAGCGCCAAGCACCAGGATAAATAACACGCCCCAAAAACTTGAAATGCAAAGCTGAATAAAGCCCGGGTAATTTGGACTGTTTGCTTTACCTCTGTTTTTTACTAAAAAACCGATAATGTAAGCGCCAACGGGACAACCTAATAAATAACCAAAGGTTGGATGGAATATGTATCCGAGACCGCCGCCATACGCAAATATGGGAGCACCTAAAAGTCCAGCTGATATATATATCAATTGACTCAAGGCGCCAAATTTAGCCCCTAAAACAGTACCGGACAGAATTACAAAGAAAGTCTGAAGTGTAATCGGAACATAAGGCAACGGAATTTTGATAAAAGCGCCTGCGGCTGTTAAAGCAGCAAACAAACTGGACAAAATATAAAGCTGCAGCCTGTTTGATGATTGGTTTTCGCGATTCGGCCCGTGCAATTAATTCTTAGCCTGCATATTTATTTTTATTAATGAAATATCGAGAAAATACTATATCGCCCAAAAGTACGGCTTCTTTTGAAAAATGATTAATTTGGCGATTTCTAAGCTCTTCGTCAATAATAACTTTTGCTGCTTTCCAGTTATCCTGCTTTTCAAGATGTTCAATGAACTCGATGTATTGTAACCTGTCTTTATTAAATATTTTTTTTATGAACGTTTTCTGATCTTTCGGGTTAATCATGTTTGTTAATTCAGGATAAGGGCCGGGGGGTTGATTTTCGATATCGTGGCGTTCAACAGGAAAAGTGTCCGTGTTTTTTGAACTGCGTGATTTACCCGTTAACCGTGAAACGGAAACAGAGTCAAATTGAGATGATTTGGATTTTGACCTTTGAGCTTTGTCGGTGTCCTCAAATTGAAGCCTTAATGATGTAGTATCTTTTGGGGAAATTGTCTCTGCTTTGCTTTTGGTTTCCACTTTTGTATTATCTTTCTCCACAGACTCCAGTTGAAATGTGGGTTGCAGGGTGGCGCCAAGGGGATCCTTTTCTTTTGGTGGCGGCTGATAAGAATCCAAAGGTCCTACTAATAAAAATCTTTCTAACACATTTTCAACTTCATCAATAGGCCAATATTCTCTTTTTACGGCTTCATCGTTAAACGCCTCAACCATGTCATGCAATCCGCGTTCTTTAAGCATTCCCGATAACACCTTAGAGTGGATTGTTGTTTTTTCTTCACCGGAAATGGTGGTTTCAAATTCCATGAGCGCACTAATTTCTTCGAGAAAGGCTGAAATGGGGATCTTTTTATATACTCGTTGTTCAACTGCCCTGGCAAATGCGGTAAACTCTTCTCTACTGATACTTTCTGATTCTAAATTCTCAATCGCGTCTATCAGTTTTTTAATAAACGGCCGGTTCTCACCAAAGCCTTGTATAATGATGCGGATGTCATCCTTTTTTCTTGAATCGTTGGATTTATAGATAGATTCTATCAACTTCTGCAGCGGTCGGACGAGGATATCAAACTGAAAATTTACAGAGAAGTTTGAAAGCTGTTGAATTTCAGCCTTGGTAAAATAGGTTTCTCTAATTAACGATTCTTTTAATAAATAGAACTGTTTCTTTACTTCTACTTTGTCAAGATTATATCGATTGCGGTTTTCAATTCGAATAGGATTCTCGCTATTAATGAATCTGCGCGCCTGGTTTTTAATGCAACCTTCAAAAAACACTGGTACTTTTACTGCTAATATATCGTTATAAGTGACTTTTTCCTTTCCATGCGTTACCTTTTCATATAACATCCTGGTTAAGCGCAGTTTTTCTTCTTCCCAGAGATTAACCATTTTCTAAATCCCCCTTTCATATTTAAAACAACAAGGGCCATCAAAGAAGACAGCCCTGTATTTTTTATTACTCTTTTTTGTCACTCGTCTTCCTCGGTTTCCCCGGTCAATTCTGCGACCCTCTCATCATCTTCTTTGATTACCCTGGCAATATCTGCCACCTTATCGTCTTCATCCAATTTAATCAAACGGAAGCCCTGGGTGTTTCTACCTTGAATTGTTATTTTTTTAACATTTTGTCGCATCACTATGCCATTACTTGTGATTATCATAATATCATCGTCGTCTATAACTTCTTTTAAAGACAACATGTTGCCAATTTTATCATTTACCTTAATGGTAAAAACACCTTTTCCTGCTCTATGGCTCACCCTGTATTCTTTAATATCGGTACGTTTTCCATATCCTTTTTCAGTTACTACTAAAACCGTACAATCTCTTTTAATAATAACCATTCCGACAACAAAATCATCTTCACTTAGTTTAATCCCCCTGACTCCGGATGCGGTTCTTCCCATATCGCGGGTTTCGCTTTCATGAAACCTGATTGAATAACCTCTATGAGTGGCAAGCAAAATATCATGACTACCATCCGATAACTGAGCATCAATTAAATCATCATCTGGTCGTATGGAAATAGCATTGATGCCGCCTTTTCTGGGATGGCCATAAGCAGACAGGAGTGTTTTTTTGATCAATCCCCGTTTTGTTGCCATTACCAAATATTGATCTTTAAACTCTTTAACACTAATAAAGGCCGCGATTCTTTCATCTTTAGTTAATTGTAATAAATTAACAATTGCGCGTCCTTTGGTTGCCCGTCCTGCCTGGGGGAGTTCATGAACTTTTAGCCAATAACACCGACCTTTATTTGTAAAGAAAAGAATATAATGATGAGTTGAGGCAACAAACAAATGTTCAATAAAATCTTCTTCTTTTGTCGCCGCTCCTGTTGAACCACGGCCGCCTCGTAATTGCCTTCGATAACTTGTAACCGGAAATCTTTTTATAAATCCGGTATGAGATATGGTAATGACCATATCTTCCTCAGCAATCATGTCTTCAATTTTAAATTCCTCTGTTTCTGAAATAATTTCCGTCCTTCTATCATCCGCATATTTTTCTCTGATTTCTACTAACTCTTCTTTTATTACCTGCATTCTTTTGGGCTTGCTATCTAACAAAGAGTTTAATTTTTCTATCAGCTTTATTATCTGTAAATATTCATCTTCAATCTTTTTTCTTTCAAGGCCGGTTAGTCTTTGCAAGCGCATATCTAAAATAGCTTGTGCTTGAATTAAGGAAAGTTTAAAGCGCTTAATAAGGGCATTGCGAGCAGATTCTGGATTTCTTGACTTTTTTATGATACTCACGATTTCGTCAATATTATCCAGACAAATTTTCAATCCTTCTAAAATGTGTGCCCGCTTCTCTGCTTTGTCTAAATCGAATTTTGTACGGCGGACAACTACTTCGTGTCGGAAATCTATAAAATGTTCTAAAATTTCCTTCAGGTTTAATACCTTTGGAGCTCCGTTAACCAAAGCCAGCATGATAACGCCAAATGTTACCTGCATTTGTGTGTGTTTGTATAGTTGATTAAGGATGACTTCTGCCGTTACATCACGTCTCAATTCCAGGACCACTCGCATACCATCACGATCCGATTCATCACGGGCTTCAGTAATCCCCTCTATTTTGCGAGCTCTGACCAATTCAGCAATCTTTTCAATTAAATTGGCTTTATTTACCTGATAAGGAAGCTCGCGGATAATAATATTTTCTCGTCCTCCTTTAACGGTTTCTATATTCGCACGTGCCCGAATAACAACCCGGCCTCGTCCCGATCTGTATGCTTCTTCTATTCCTAAATCTCCATAGATAATGGCGCTGGTTGGAAAATCCGGCCCCTTGATATACTGCATCAATGTATCTATGGTCAGATTTGGCCGGCCAATCAGAGCAACAAGTGCGTCCACGACCTCGCCTAAATTGTGTGGCGGCATATTGGTAGCCATTCCAACTGCAATTCCGGAGGCGCCATTCACCAGCAAATTAGGCAGAACAGATGGCATGACCGTTGGCTCTTTTAAGGTTTCATCAAAATTTGACACAAAATCAACGGTGTCTTTATCCAGGTCTCTTAATATTTCTTCAGCAATTTTAGTTAGTCGGACTTCTGTGTATCGCATCGCTGCCGGAGAATCCCCATCCACTGAACCAAAATTTCCCTGGCCGTCTACTAATGGATAACGCAGGGAGAAATCCTGAACCATCCTGACCATAGAATCATAGACCGCCGAATCTCCGTGCGGGTGATACTTTCCAAGGACCTCTCCAACTATACGTGCGCTTTTTTTATAGGTAGAATTTGGTCGTAATCCTAAATCATGCATTCCATAAAGCACCCTTCTGTGAACCGGCTTTAAGCCATCACGAACGTCTGGTAATGCACGAGAAACAATAACCGACATCGAATAGTCGATATATGAATCTCTCATTTCTTCTTCAATAAAAACTGGAATAATTCTATCGCGCTGGTTTTCCATTCTTTCTAAAGCTCCACAAGTTTATATATCTAAATTTTTTACATATTTAGCGTGATCTTCAATAAATTTTCTACGAAGTTCGACGTTCCCGCCCATCAAAACAGAGAAAATATGATCGGCGGCACCGGCTTCCTCGATGGTCACCTGCAAATTTGTTCTTTTCTCCGGATCCATTGTCGTTCGCCAGAGTTGATCCGGGTTCATTTCACCAAGACCTTTGTAACGCTGAACCGAGACGCCGTTTTTCCCTAATCGCTCCTGCGCGGCATCTCGCTCCTCGTCATCATAGACATAGTATTCCTGTTTACCTTTGTGAAGTCTATAAAGCGGGGGCTGGGCAATATAAACATGTCCTTTTTCAATGAGCGTTTTCATATAGCGGAAAAAGAAAGTTAGCAAGAGAGTACGAATATGTGAACCATCTACATCGGCATCGGTCATGATAATTACTCTGTGGTAGCGCAATTTTGAATCATCAAATTCTTCCGTACCGATGCCTGTGCCAAGAGCTGAAATAATTGTGCGTATTTCATCATTCGATAATATCTTATCTAATCGGGCTTTCTCAACGTTCAATATTTTCCCTTTTAAGGGCAGGATAGCTTGAAATCTTCTATCTCTGCCTTGCTTTGCAGAACCACCGGCAGAATCGCCCTCTACCAAATATATTTCACATTGAGCTGGATCCTGAATTGAGCAATCAGCTAATTTTCCTGGAAGTGAATTTCCATCCAGGCCGCTTTTTCTTCGAGTCAGCTCCCTTGCCTTTCGAGCTGCTTCTCGCGACCGGGCAGCAGTTAAACATTTTTCAATTATTTTTTTACCTACGCTTGGATTCTCTTCTAAATATGAAGCTAAACCATCGCCAATAACGGATTCTGCAATTCCCTTAACTTCACTGTTTCCAAGTTTGGTCTTTGTCTGACCTTCAAATTGAGGTTCCATTACTTTCGCACTAATTACAACAGTTATTCCCTCCCTGACATCTTCGCCAGTAAGAGTAAAATTATCTTTCTTTAAGAGATCGTTTTTTTGAGCATAGTTATTTAATGTTCTGGTTAATGCGCTTTTAAAGCCAACTAAATGCGACCCTCCCTCTATAGTGTTTATGTTATTGACATAGGTAAATATGTTTTCAATATAAGAGTCGTTGTATTGCAATGCAACTTCTACTGTAACATCTTCTTTTTCGGCTTTAAAGTAAATTGGCTTTTTATGTACAGGGATCCTGCTTTCATTTAGATATTCAATAAAAGATATTAATCCTCCCTTGTAATAGAATTGCTTTTTATTTTGTGTTGTTTTTTCTGATATCACAATTTCGAGTTTATTATTCAAAAAGGCTAATTCACGCATCCTTTCAGAGATGATTTCGAAATTATATTTTGCCTTCGTGAAAATTTGTCTATCTGGAAAAAATGTGGTTTTTGTTCCGGTTGCTTTTCGATTCCCAATAACTTTGACTTTTCCTTGTGGCACGCCCCGATGATATCTTTGAAGATATATTTTTCCTGCTCGGCAAACCTCCACTTCACACCATTCTGACA
Source organism: uncultured Cytophagia bacterium (assembly GCA_964539665.1). Classification (GTDB taxonomy): domain Bacteria; phylum Zhuqueibacterota; class Zhuqueibacteria; order Oceanimicrobiales; family Oceanimicrobiaceae; genus CAZIKB01. The sequence goes on along the minus strand of CAZIKB010000001.1, from coordinate 144,665 downwards.
AAGCATTGACAACAGATACCCCAACTCCGTGAAGTCCGCCGGAAACTTTATAGGTTTTTTTATCAAATTTACCCCCTGCATGAAGAACAGTCATAACTACTTCAAGGGCTGGTTTCTTTTCAGTTGGGTGTATATCTACTGGTATGCCGCGACCATTGTCGATTACAGTTACACTATCATCTTTGTTTAATATCACACTAATTTTGTTACAATATCCAGCCAACACTTCATCAATACTGTTATCAACCACTTCATAAACCAAATGGTTAAGGCCTCGTGCAGAAACATCGCCGATGTACATTGCAGGCCTTTTACGTACGGCTTCGAGGCCCTTTAAAACTTGTATTTGTTCTGCATTATAGGAAGACTTATCATTTTGCTTCATTCTTTCTTTCTCAGCCATATATTAGTAAACCTCTATAATTTATTTAAACCTGATGTCTTTTATAATTGTAGCTCCAAAAGTATTATTCATTCTTTGGAGTAAATCCTTTTTCATGTATATGAGCTCATTTCTCCAGGTGCTGCCTGTAACCTTAATGAAAAGTATGCCGTCAATTACTTTTTCTACTTCGGTTACATTTGATACCTTTTCTCCCACAATTCCAGGCCAGGAAGTAATTGCCTGATGCTGTTTAACTTTTTTGTCAATGCCTAAATTCTTCAGTAAATGTGAAACTGATTCTCCAATCGGCTTTGGCTTTCTATATTTTGTATAATTCAATATTACCATCCGCGACATAAAATTTTGATACTTCATTTACCGAATTGGAATTATTTTTATAATGATTAAAAACCTTTTGTTTCGGGCTGGTTAAAAAAATTTGGTTGACTCCCTGAAGTAATTTGAATACTTTTTCTTCTCTCATTTCATCTAATTCAGAATGAAAGTCATCCAATAAAAAAATAGGCGTTTCATCCTTTTTATTTTTCAAAAATTTATATTCTGCTAATTTCAGTGAAATTAAAACTGATTTATGTTCACCGCGCGAGCCATATTTGCGCAACTCTTTGCCATTTATTTCAAAAAATATGTCATCACGATGTGGTCCCAACAACGTCATTCCTACAAATCGTTCTTTCTCTTTTGTTTCATTTAGTGCCACATAAAAATTTTCTTCCAGGGACTTTCTATTATTTAGCGGAACAGATGAATCTAATGAAATATTCAAAATATCCTTTAACTCTGTAAATTCTCTATATAAAGGATTTAATATTTTCAAAAAGTCTTTTAAAAATTCAACCCTTTCATTAATTATTTTACCTCCAACTTTAACTAACTTTTGCGTCCATGGTTCAATAGCAGCCTCATTTAACCTGAAACCGTCCCTATTATTTTGAAGTATTTTATTACGCTGTTTTAGAATGCGATTATATTCTTGAAGGTCTTTAAGGTAAAAAATACTAACCTGGGATAATAGTATATCAATAAATCTTCTTCGTTCTGAGGGTCCACCTGTTGTTATCTTGTAATCATCAGGTGTCATTGTAACAATGGGAAAGTTTCCAAATAATTCAGAATTATTTCTTAATCTTTTCCTATCAATAGCTATTTCTTTTTTTCCATCTCGTATATAGTGAATAATCACTACTTTATTTATATTATTATCAAAATTTACAAACCCTTCAAGCGTAAAAAACTGACTTTCCGATTGCAACAATTCTTGATTTTTTGCCAGCCTGAAGCTTCTTCCTAAACAGAGCAGATAAATCGCTTCTAATAAATTTGTCTTACCCTGAGCATTTAATCCCAATATTAAATTTATACCAGAATTAAACTTAATTTCAGCCTTTTCATAGTTTCTGAAATTAACGATAGTTAATTTCTCAAGATACATCCACTATTCTTCATTTAGTCTTATTGGCATTAAAAGCATTAAGAGGTGTTCATTTTCATTTTGAACACTCGGATATAATATGCCGGCACTAATATGATCTTTAATTTCAAATATTACATCCTCTGTATCTAAGTGCCGCAGAATGTCTAATAAATAATTTGCATTATAACCGAGTTCCAAGTCCTCTTCCGAATAATCCACTTCAATGCTTTCTTGTGCCTCTCCACCAAATTCTATATCTTCCGATTGAATATTAACAACATTCTTTGAAATGGAGAGTCTTATTTGGTGAGTTATTGAATTTGAAAAAATAGCTGTTCTGCGTACCGAAGAGCTGATTAATTCCCTGTTAACTATTAGTTTTTTGTCATTATCCAGCGGAATGACTCGTTCATAATTTGGAAATTGACCTTCAATACACTTACTATAAACAATTGTATTATTAAGTTCAAAAACGATGTGATCTTCAGTTAATTTCACTTTTATATTTTTGGTGTCCTGAGCATTTTTTAATAGTAAATTTAAGGCCTTCGTAGGAATTATTGTTTCTCCTTGAAATTCCGGAGAACTGAAATTTTTAAACTCTATTTTAACTAAACGGTGGCCATCTGTGGTTACCAACCTTAGTTCATTTTCTGATACTTTAAGATACACACCTGTTAAAGTTGTTCTCAATTCATCCGTGGATACAGCAAATATTGTTTTATTTATCATAGAACAAAACTGCTCAGAATCAATTAGAAAACTTTCCTGATTTTCTTCTATTGCAATTTTAGGAAACTCATCTTTATGTTCCCCCGATAGTTTATAAAATCCTGCATCCGTGTTTAGTTCAATTTTGTAGAATTCATCACAAAATATCTCAATGGGTATTTCAGGTAGTTCTCTAACTATTTCAAATAAAATTTTTGCCGGAATAGCAACAGCACCATTTTCCTCGCCCTGCACATTGATTTTTGTAGATATTGATACTTCTAAATCTGTACCTGTTAGATTTAGTTCATTGTCCTGCAAATCTAACAAAATGCTACCCAAAATAGGGATTGTGGTTTTTATTGGAATCACCCCAATTATATTTTGAATAGCCTGATAAAATTCCTTTTTATTTACCTTAAATTTCATAAGTGCCTCTAATGATAAATAAATATATGCAGTTTTTAATTTACTAAATTATATAATATTATTCAAGATAATTTTATTAGTTATAGTATAGAGTGTTGATATGTTGATAAATATTAAAATTTACTTAATTAACTGCATAAATATTAAATATTTGAAGAAAAAGTTATTTAGATAATTAATGTGGATTAAAAGTGTATTACTTGTTCATAAATTAATTTTTTATAAAAAGAAATCAAAAAAAAGAATATAATTTATAGTTATCCACATTCAATTCTTATAATTTTATGGGTTATTAACATAATGTTGTGGATAAATATGAATTCAGATGTTTGACATTTCTATTTTTTTTCTCAAAACATTAACTTCTTCTTTAACTTTATTGTCCTCCTTAATTGAATTATCTATACATTGAATAGCATGAATAACAGTACTGTGATCTCGTCCACCAAAATGAAGACCAATTGTTTTTAGGGAATTGTTTGTAAATTCCTTTGCAAGAAACATAGACAATTGGCGAACATAAGCTATTTCTTTTTTTCTAGTTTTAGCCCGAAGCATATCATCGGGAATATTAAAATGTTCACTGGTAATTCTTTGAATTTCTTCAATTAATAATTTTTTCTTTTTATTTAAACTTAGATTTTTTAAAACATCTTTTGCTAATGATAGAGTTATATCTATATCATTTAAAGAAGAATAGGCTAAGAGCCTGATCAGTGAACCTTCTAATTCACGAATATTAGAGGTAACATTAGTGGCAATAAATTCAATAATTTCTCCAGAGAGGTTAATTTCATTTTCTAAAGCTTTTTGTTGAAGGATAGCAATTCTTGTTTCAAGTTCAGGAGGCTGAATGTCTGCTACTAATCCCCATTGAAATCTGGATATTAATCTTTCTTCTACACCATCCAAATCTTTTGGAGGTCTGTCAGAGGAGAGAACAATTTGCTTGCCGGAATTATACAACGCATTAAAAGTATGAAAAAACTCTTCTTGTGTTCTTTCTTTATTAATAAAGAACTGAATATCATCAACTAACAGGATATCCACATTTCGGTATATAGAACTGAATTCAGTAGTTTTGTGGTTTTGGATCGAGTTTATAAATTCAATGGTAAATTTTTCACTATCAACGTATAAAATGTTATTAGCCTTTCCCTGGCTTAAAGCGAAATTTCCGATGGCCTGGATCAAATGAGTTTTACCAAGACCAACACCGCCGTATATTACAATTGGATTAAAGGTAGTTTTGCCTGGTGCTTCAGCAACTGCACTAGCGGCCGCCCGGGCAAATTGATTGTTGTGACCCTCAACAAAATTTTCAAAATGGTAGCGAGCGTTAAGATTACTATTTTTGTAGGGCCTGTTTACAGGGTTGTTTTTATCAAGTGATGGAAGATTTTTTATTTCATTGTTTCCATTCACGACTACAGAGTAAATCAATTTGGATTTGTCACCAAAAACCTGTAATAATGCTTGATTAATAAGAGAGCTATAATGACTTTCCAGCCATTCATAAAAAAATTGACTGGGTACTTCAACCGTAAGACTCTGATTTTCTAGTTTAACAGGAGTTATTGGTTTAAACCAGGTAGTAAAACTCTGTGGATTTATATTATCCTGGATTATGGTTAAACATTTATTCCATGCATTTGTACTATCTAATGACATTATACCCGTCCCTCATTAAAAATTAAACAATGATTATTTATGATTTATTAAAAACAAGAATGAGGTCGGTGTATCCAGCTTCCTCCAATCTACACCGTTTAACAAGCAAAAAAAGTTATCCACATTCTATTCACAAAAAAAAAAGCAGTAAGTCCATTATTAATAAATATAATAAACGTAACAATAGTATAAATTAACTTTATAAATACATTCTATTCTAATCATATCACTCTAAAAAGTCTTTAATAATTGCTATGTTTACAAAGTTATCCACAAGTTGTAGTTGTAATAAATTTACTGGCTGGTATGGATAAAATTTAATAAAAAGTTGTTCAATGTCAAGTTAAATTAATATTTTTCATTTTGGTTTGAAAATAGAAATTGCTTGACTTTTATACAAATATTTAATACGTTGATGCGCTCTAAATGACTTGAAAATATAGGGATTAATAAGGGTAAAAAATGAAAAGAACATTTCAACCGCATAATCGGAAACAGCTAAATAAACAAGGGTTTAGGTCAAGAATGAAAACTAAAGCCGGACGAGCGATTATAAACAGTCGTAGAGCCAAAGGAAGAAAAAGTTTAACAGTAAGTGACAGATAAACAGTCGGATTTTGTGTGGATAAACTCCGTTTAGATAAACGGCAAATTATTAAGAGTTCAGAGAAATTTACAGAAATATTTACACATGGTAAAAGATACAACTCTAAAAACATATTAGTGTTAGTTAAGGCAGATGAAAAGACTAAGTTTGGATTAGCTGTATCAAAGAAAATAAAAGGCGCCGTAAAAAGAAACCGTGCGAAAAGAAGATTAAAAGAAGTATTAAGATTAAATAAAGCCGTTTTTCCTGAGCACAAGAATTATATTTTATTAGCCAAGCCGGGTATTGAAAAACAAAATTTTCAATTACTCACTGAGGAATTAGTAGAACTAATAAAACAAGTAAGATAAAAAGAAGGATGAAATCTTTTGGTATTATATTAATCAAGCTTTATCAATATTTAATTTCTCCTCTTTTTGTACCTTCGTGCCGTTTTTACCCGTCCTGTTCAGAATATGCATTACAAGCAATTAATAGATTTGGTTTCTTTAAGGGCACATGGATCGGTATAAAACGAATATCTAAATGTCATCCTTTTCACCCAGGTGGTATTGATCCTTTAAACTAAAAGTGTATAAAAACAATTATGGAATTTGATAAGAAAACAATTTTAGCGTTTCTACTAATTGGATTAATTTTAATTTTTCTCCAATCAGATTTTTACAAAGACAACTTTTTGCCTCCACCCAGTCCAACCGTGGAGCAGCAACCACGCGAGACAGTTGAAAGAGAACAAGTAATTAGTCCGACTAAGGAAAAACAACACGAAAGTATTTCTCCTCAAACGATAGAGACATTTCAAGAACCAGTAAAATATCAGAATTTAGTCGGAGACGGTGAAAATATAACTGTCGAAACAAATTTATACAAGGCGGTATTTTCAACTAAAGGAGCCTCTGTTGTTTCCTGGGAGCTGAAAGAATATTTTCTCAGTGACGGTCCTTATGTACAATTAATAGGAGAAAACGGTCAGGGCAATTTAGCGCTGCTTGTGCCGACCGAAGAAGATACTATTGACACCAGCCCTTTTGTTTTTTCAGCCAATAAAAAGGAAATTAGTTTATACGAAAATGATAGTACAGACAAATTAGAATTTACCCTTAATTTTGATGATTACAAAACAATTAAAAAAACCTACACTTTTTATCATGACAGATATGATGTTTCATTGCTGGTTGAGTTCAGGAACTTTGAAAGTGTCGTTGATGGATCTTATTATCTTTTGACCTGGCGCTCAGGTCTTGAATCCACCGAGCCAGATTTTAAAGAAGACATGAGGAATGCAAAAGCCTACGCCTATATCGGTGATGGAAAAAATGAATTTGATGCAACAAATGATTTTGATCCCCAACAATGGCGTGGTTCTATAGATTGGGTTGCCATTAGAACTAAATATTTTACTGTAGCTGTTATTCCGGATGAGGTAAAAGCGGAGGCCGTTAAACTTCAAGCCGAACAAATAGATGTGGGACATGAAGAAAAGTGGAAAAAATATGGATTTGATCTGAAATTGCTTTTTAATAATCAAAGGGTAAGCAAAAACAATTTCAAATTATATTTTGGACCGCTCGATTATGATATTGTAAAGAGCTACAATATCAATTTAGAAGTGATGATGGATTTAGGATGGACTCTTTTCCGTCCTTTTGCTAAAATTATTCTCTGGAGTTTCAATGGCCTGCGAAAAGTCATTCCAAACTATGGATTTATAATAATTATATTTTCCATCCTGATTAAGATAGTACTGTATCCTCTCACCAAGAAAAGCTATCAGTCTATGAAGGCGATGCAGAATTTACAGCCCTTAATGCAGGAATTAAATGAGAAATACAAAAGTGATGCACAGAAAAAACAGAAAGAGACGATGAAGCTTTACAAGGAGCATGGCGTAAATCCACTTGGTGGTTGTATTCCGATGATATTACAAATGCCCCTTCTAATTGCCTTATTTACTGTTTTCCGTTCTACCATTCAATTGCGCCAAGCGCCTTTTATCTGGTGGATCACAGATTTATCCAGACCAGACACAATTGCCTTGCTGCCTTTTTCAGTACCGCTTTACGGTAATACGGTAAATATCTTACCGCTTTTTATGGGGATCACTATGTTTATTCAGCAAAAAATATCCATGAAAGACCCAAAGCAGAAAGCCATGGTTTATATGATGCCGATCTTCATGACATTGTTATTTAATAGTTTTCCTTCTGGTTTAAATTTATACTATGCCTTGTTTAATTTATTTTCAATAATTCAGGAAAAATTTATACCTTCAAAGCCAAAAGTGACCCTGGAAGGAACAAGTACAAAAACAAAAAAGAGAAGAATAAAGCACGATTATAAGGGAAGGTTCCACAAATAATTAAAAAATAATGACTTAAGTTTAAAAAACAACGAGTATAATCTTTTCATCGTGAGTAGGGCCCTGCCATTTGTGCGGGGCTGTTTTGTTAACACCAATAATTTTGATATGTATTATCAGAAAGACACTATCGCCGCTATTTCAACCCCACCAGGCACTGGCGGAATTGCCGTATTAAGAGTGAGCGGAGCCTCAGCTATTGAAATGGTTGATACAATATTTCAAAGTAAGATCAAATTAATAGAGGCGGAGTCCCACAAAGCGTTATTAGGCAAAATTATTTTACCTCATGAATGCAAAGAAAACAATGATTCCTTTCCAAATACTGACAGCCGCAATAATTTTGTTGATGAAGTAGTCCTCACAGTTTTTAAGTCTCCAAAATCATATACAAAAGAAGACGTTGTCGAGATTGGTTGTCATGGTAGCATGCTGCTAAGCAGAAAGATAATTGAACAACTGATACAGCAAGGCGCCAGGTTAGCAGAACCCGGAGAGTTTACCTTACGCGCATTTTTAAACGGCCGAATGGATTTAACTCAAGCGGAAGCTGTTGCGGATATTATTCGGGCAAAAACTGATTTAAGTTTAAAAGCTGCCATGTATCAGTTTCAGGGGGACTTGTCTCAACGCGTTCAAAAACTGCGACAGAAATTAATCGACCTTTGTTCCATAATAGAACTAGAGTTAGATTTTAGTGACGAAGACATTGAGTTTACTGAGAAAGGCGAGTTGAAAAGAAAAATAATTGTAATTGTAAAGGAAATAGAATGTTTTATTAAATCATACAGGCGAGGAAAAATTTTAAGAGAAGGGGCAAAACTTGTAATTATTGGCAAGCCGAATGTTGGTAAATCAAGTTTGCTGAACGCTCTTTTAAATGAAGAACGTGCAATTGTCACAGACATTCCTGGTACAACTCGTGACGTTTTAGAAGAGCAATTAAATTTGAACGGTGCTTTTTTCCGAGTGGTCGATAGTGCTGGTTTTCAGAACACACAAGAGATAATTGAACAGGAGGGGGTCGCCAGAACTTTGATCCAGATCAAACAGGCCGATATTATTTTATTTGTTTTCGACGCCTCGCAAAAACTGGACAATTTGGATTCCGATTTAATTGAACAGGTTTTTTCTATAAAGAAGGAATTGTGGAACGGAAGAAATGCATTTATTGCTGCTTTAAATAAAATCGATCTGGAGCCAAAGATTACTCCAATTGATATTAAAAAGAAAGTAGGGGAATATCCAGTTTTAGAAATTTCTGCTAAATACAAGTCGGGTCTGAAAGAATTAGAAGAGAGTATCGTACAACTATCTTTTGGCGAGTCAAGTATAGAAAGTGACGAACCCTTAATAACCAACATGAGACAAAAACTGCGGCTTGAGAGAGCTGTTGATTCATTAAACCTTGCACTTGATTCTTTAAAAAAGGGTTTGTCTGCAGAGTTTATTGCTCTGGATATACGAGAAGCATTGAAATGTTTAGGCGAAATAATCGGAGAAGTAACAACAGAAGACATTCTCGGAAACATATTTTCAAAATTTTGCATCGGAAAATGACAACATGTTTCACGTGAAACATTTCGGGAGGCATTATAAATCCAAATGTCTAAGTTATAAAGGGTGAAGGCGAAAAAACGAAAGTTAAGAGCGGTGAATATAAAAATGAACGCAGTAGATATTTATGATATAATTGTCGTAGGTGGCGGGCACGCTGGAACGGAAGCCGCTCTGGTATCTGCCCGAATGGGTGCTAAAACCATGCTTTTAACTATGAACATTTATACCATAGGGCAAATGTCGTGTAATCCAGCAATCGGAGGATTGGCTAAGGGGCAGTTGGTTAAAGAGATTGACTCCTTGGGTGGCGAGATGGGTGTGGCAACGGATGTTACTGGAATTCAATTCCGCATGCTGAATCGCTCAAAAGGACCGGCGGTTTGGTCTCCGAGGGCGCAATGTGATCGAGAACATTACGCCAAGAGAATTCGGCAAGCGTGTGAAAGCCAAAAAGATTTAGATCTGAGACAGGGTATGGGAATAGCGATAGAAATTAAAAACCAGAAAGCATGTGGAGTCTGGACCGGAACGGGCTGTTTTATTAAATCCAGGGCTGTAATTTTAACCGCGGGTACTTTTTTAAACGGGATTATTCACATTGGAGAAGTACAATATCCGTCCGGTAGAGCAGGTGAGTTTTCAGCTCATGGTTTGACCGAGTGTTTAGTGAAACTGGGTCTGGAAGCAAGCCGATTAAAAACCGGCACTCCGCCTCGAATCGATGGCAAAACGGTCGATTTTACAAAAACAGAAATTCAACCTGGCGATGAAACCCCCGTACCATTTTCCCATCAACACGAGTCTCTGGAATTGGAGCAAGTACCATGTTATTTGACTTACACAAATTCAAAGACCCATGAAATATTACGTAAAGGATTTGATCGATCACCTTTATTTAGAGGCAGGATAAAAGGGGTGGGACCGCGTTACTGCCCATCAGTAGAAGACAAGATAAATCGATTTGCTGACAAGGACAGACATCAAATATTTTTGGAACCCGAGGGCAGAGAAACAAACGAAATGTATGTTAATGGTTTTTCCACGAGTTTGCCTGAAGATATTCAGGTAGAGTCAATCAGAACAATTGCGGGACTTGAAAAAGTAAAAGTAACGCGCCCGGGTTACGCAGTTGAGTACGACTATTTTCCGCCGACACAGATTAATCCGAACATGGAAACGAAAGTTGTTGAAAACCTGTTTTTTGCGGGACAAATTAATGGTACAACCGGCTATGAGGAGGCTGCCGGCCAGGGTTTTATGGCCGGAGTAAATGCGGTTCTGAAATGCCGCCAGGAGTCACCGTTTATTTTAGATCGTTCAGAAGCATATATTGGAGTTTTAATTGATGATTTAGTAACCAAGGGCACAATTGAACCGTACCGAATGTTTACTTCCAGGGCTGAGCACAGACTACTATTGCGTCAGGATAATGCGGATTTGAGGCTAATGGAGTATGGATATTCAAAAGGACTTATCTCGTCAGAGAGTTACCAAAAAATGTGTGTTAAAAGAACCCGGATTCAAGATTCTTTAGATGAATTAAAGAAATATAAAATAGCGCCTGAAACCATCAACCCCATATTAACTAAAATAGGCTCTTCTCCTGTTTCAGAAAAGGAGGCCCCTTTAAAACTATTAAAGCGACCAGAAGTTAGAATGTGTGACTTTAGTGGATTAAACCGAATGGAACTCCTGAATAATTGGAAAGACAAAGAGTGGGATCGAGTGCGAGAGCAGGTGGAAATTGAAATAAAATATGAGGGTTTTATACTCAGACAAAAAAATCAAGCGGAACGAATACAGCAATTAGAGTTGAAATCAATACCACCCAAAATGGACTATTTATCCATGCGGGCACTCTCTGCTGAAGCTCGTGAGAAATTACACAAAATTCAACCGCAATCAATCGGTCAGGCCGCGAGAATTTCAGGGGTGTCGCCCGCTGACATATCTATACTTTTGGTGCATTTAAGTAAGCCGCACTCAGAAAATGTTTCACGTGAAACATAAGGGGGACAAAGTAAATTTTTGCAAGTTAGATGTTTCTGAATTGTTCAGGATATTTAAGGAAGTTGGCATTCAACTTTCAGATTATCAATTGAATCAATTCAAGCAATTTTACCATGAAATAATAAGCTGGAATTGTCGGGTAAATTTAATTTCAAAGAACGACGAAACGCGAATTATTGAAAGACACTTCCTGGAATCGTCGGCCTTTTCCTTTTTTGAGGAATTAAAAGGACCGGTGTCCGTTTTAGATTTAGGCTCAGGCGGGGGATTTCCGGGAGTACCTTTAAAAATAATAAATCCAGACATAGAATTGATGCTGCTGGATTCGAAACGAATGAAAGCGCTGTTTTTAAATAGCCTGATTAAAACATTAAATCTTAACAATGCAGAGGTTTTGTGTAAACGAGCAGAAGATGCAGGAGAGATGACTGAATTTAAAAACAAGTTTGATGTGGTTGTGAGTAGAGCGGTGGCCGAATTGCCGGTTCTTTATAATTGGGCACGGGCCTTTCTTAAACCAGGAGGCTTGCTCGCTGCAACCAAAGGGTCAAAATTAGCTGAAGAAGTGAAGGTTTTTGCTTTAAAATGGCCGCAAGCACAAATAGAAATTAATTCCATGCCTTTTAGAGTCTCTGATAGAACCCGAAATCAAAAGATAGTTTTTGTCCGAAAATGACATTTCAGGAAATGTTTGTCGATGAGTGTTGCGGAAAGATTAATTAATATTGTTCAAAGGTCACCCTCTGTAATTCAGGCGAACGAGTTACTATTAAGTGAGCAGAAGATAAACATTAAAGGAACGGTGGGGGCTTTAAAATCACTTTTACTGGTGAATTTTTTTAAAAAGTTTTCCAGGCAAATATTTTATGTCTGTTCAGATTTAGCTGAAGCAGAAACTGTTAAAGAAGAAGTGGAAACGTTATTGGGCAAGGCTTTTGTATCATATTTCCCAGCAAGATCAATAAATAAATTTGCCTTACATTTTTCAAGCCATCTGGCGAAAACAGAAAGACTTTCGGCATTAGAATCTTTGACGGAAGGTCAACCCAAAGTAATCGTGGTTCAGAGTGAAGGATTGTTCTACGATTTGCCTGTTCCTAAAAGCTATTTGTTTCAAAAAATCTCAATTAAAGTTAGTGATGATTTAGAATTTGACAGACTGATTACAAAATTGATTGATTTAGGATTTACGCGGGAATCAAGAGTAGAACGTTCAGGTGAAATGAGTGTAAGGGGGGGCATTGTAGATGTTTTTCCATTTTCTTCTGATCATCCTTTCCGTATAGAGTTTTGGGGAGATATGATTGAATCAATAAGAAAATTTGATCCAGCAACCCAAAGATCATTGGAAAAAATAAATCAGATACAAATATATCTTCAGGATTTTAACTCATCAAGTCAGGGAAATCTCTCAGGAAAGCCCCCCCAAAAGCAAGCCAATTTACTGGATTATCTGAGCAGCAATGCGGTGGTGGTCCTGGATGAACCCGAATTAATTAGAAAAAGAGTGACAGGGGAAGCATCACCCTCAACAGAATACGATTTAGATTATAGTGATAGTGACTCAGATATTAAAGATGATTCCTGTTGGAAAAGAATTATTGACCAAGTTGAAAAATTCAAACATGTTTGCTTCGTTTCAATTGGAAAGGATTATGCCAATTTAATTAATTTGAACGCGAAAGATCCTGGAACATTTAAGGGAAATTTACAACTATTCAGACAATCCATTGATGAGCTCAACCGGGAAAAATTGAAGGGCCATACAAAAGAGCCGGTGATTTTCTTTCTTTGTGATAACCGAAATCACGCTACGCGTATGGAAGAAATATTCACTGAAGAAGAAATGATGTTTCCTAATTTAGCCGTTGGTACCTTGGGGCTTCATCATGGTTTTATTTTTCCTGATGGTAACATAGCTATAATTACAGATCATCAGTTCTATGGCCGAACTAAAAGACTGCGGCTGCCACGAAAATCTCATCAAGGCTTGTCACAGAAACAGCTTAAATATTTAAATATTGGTGATTTTGTCGTTCATGTTGATTTCGGAATTGGCGTGTTTCGGGGATTGAAGAAAATTAAAGTCAGAGGAAATGAAAGAGAATGCCTGCACCTTGAATATAAAGATGGCGATAATCTTTATGTACGAGTTGAAAGAATGGACCGGGTACATAAATATTCTTCAAAAGATGGCATGCAGGCAACGCTTAGCAAACTTGGTAGTTCAGAATGGCAGCGCTTGAAAAGCAGAACAAAAAAGAAGATAAAAGATATTGCTCAGGAATTAATCGAAATTTATGCGAAGCGAAAGGCCCAAACGGGACTAGCTTTTACGGAAGACACTCTGTGGCAAAGAGAGTTGGAAGCGTCCTTTCCTTATGAAGATACTCCCGACCAGTTGAAAGCCACCATGGATGTAAAGAATGACATGGAAAGCAATAAACCAATGGATCGTTTGGTCTGTGGAGATGTGGGATTTGGTAAAACCGAGATCGCCGTGCGTGCCGCTTTTAAAGCGGTTTTAAATGGTAAACAGGTCGCAATGCTCGTTCCTACTACCATCTTAGCGCAGCAACACAATGTTACATTTGCAGAGCGGTTAGAAAAATTTCCAATTCAGGTAGAAATGCTTTCAAGGTTTCGAACCAAAGCTGAACAAAAAAAGATTGTTGATAAAACAAAAAATGGACAGGTTGACATTGTTATCGGAACGCACCGAATTCTATCTAAGGATGTTTCATTCAAGGACCTTGGGCTTTTGATAATTGACGAAGAACAAAGGTTTGGCGTTCGACATAAAGAACGATTAAAAAGACTAAGGACAAATGTTGACGTTCTCACACTTACTGCTACGCCAATTCCCCGTACTCTTTATCTTTCTTTAATGGGCGCCAGAGATATCACAAATATCAACACAGCGCCAAGAAATCGGTTACCAATTGAGACAGAGATCTTGCCTTTAAATAAACCATATATACGTGAGGTGATTCTGCGTGAGATAGATCGAGGGGGGCAGGTGTTTTTTGTGCACAACCGCGTTCGCACTATTGATCGTATGGCCACCATGTTGAGCAACTTAATTCCTGAAGCAAAAGTGGTTGTCGCTCACGGCCAGATGCATGAGAAAGAATTAGAGCATGTCATGATTGAATTCATGGAAAAGAAATATGAAATTTTGGTTTCAACCATGATTATCGAATCAGGTTTAGACATGCCAAACGTGAATACTATTATAATTAATCGGGCTGATAAATTAGGATTAGCTCAGCTTTATCAACTACGAGGGAGAGTCGGTCGATCGCACCACAGAGCTTATGCCTATTTGCTTATCCCCCCAATTGAGATACTCACAGATGATGCATTGATGCGGTTACGCGCTATCGAGGAGTTTTCTGAAATTGGTTCCGGGAGCCAACTTGCTATGCGAGATCTGGAAATAAGAGGTGCGGGGAATATGTTGGGAGCTGAGCAGTCCGGCTTTATCGATACTCTGGGGTTTGATCTTTATAATAAAATTTTAGATGAAGCAGTGAATGAACTTAAAAAGGAAAAAATCCCGGAGGATGAAATTGTATCCGAAATAGAGACACAAGTAGAAGTCGATACAGATGCTTACATTCCGGACAATTATATTGAGGACAGCGCTGAACGTGTTGACATTTATCGGCGCTTAACTGAATCGACTCTTCTGGACCAATTGGATGACATAAGATTAGAATTAACAGACCGATTTGGCCGGTTACCTGAACCAATTGAAAATTTATTAAATTTCTTAGCTCTTAGAATACTTGGCAAAATTTTATGTTTATCAAAGATAATGATTACTGAAAGAGAAATGGTGGCAGAATTTACACCAAACATTTTAAATATAAATGGGGAACCATTTAAAAATTGGTTGGGTTCAATGGTGGTAAATGCTGCTAATCCTTTTGAATTTGTTCAAAATGAAAATCTGGGTCTCCGCTTACTTTTTGAGCCTGAAATTAACAATAAACTCTTTTTTATACGTAAGTTTTTACAAAGCCTGGCGAAGAGGCCTGCAAAAGAGTTTTATTCAATAAGATAAATAATATTAAATAGTTAATTAATATGGAATACAAGACTACAAAAATGAAGAATGTGAAAAGATTTTTAAGTATATTTTCTATAAGTATAATATGTATAATGTTTGTAAGTTTATCTTTGCTTTTTGGAAGTGGATGTAAAAATCAAAAGGAAAAACGTAATGTTATTGCCAGCGTTGGAAATACAAGACTGTCTGTTGATGAAATAATGATTGATGCTCCTCCTCGGGTTCGCTCAGGCTTAACCTCGTTTGAAATTAAAGAATACGCGCTCAGGTGGATAAACAATGAGGTGCTTTATCAGGAAGCATTAAACAGAGAGCTGGAAAAAGGTGATGAATTTAAGAATGAATTCATAAAACTTAAAAAAGAATTATTGATAAGTAAATTAATTGAACAAACACTGGAAAACCAGATTACAGTCACCGATGAAGAAATTGAGAGTTACTTCAAAAATAATAGCGATGAATTTATATTGGCAGAAGGTATTGTTCACGCTTATCACGTTCTTGTGGAAAAAAGAACAGCAGCAAATGCCATAAGAAGCCGACTTAATAAAGGGGAGGCATTTGATGAAATTGTTAAAGAGACATACAAGGATTCATTAAGTACTGAAAATTGGGATTTGGGATATTTTTCAAAAGATGAAATTATTCCTGAAATATCAAAAATTGTATTTGATTTACAGGTAGGGAAAAATTCAAACCCAATAAAAACAGAGTTTGGTTATCATGTCGTGAAGTTGGTTGATAAACAGAAAAAGGGGGAGATAAAAAAACTTGAGTTAGTAGAAAATGAAATTCGCCTCAAATTAGAAACACAGAAAAAGGAGGCATATTATCAACGCTTTCTTTTGCGAATGAAAAGCAACTTCAAAATACAAACAAATTTTCAATTGTTAGAGTCAATAGTTTTAGATTCATTAATTCGAATAGGAGATTAGTAAAAGTGAGGATTAAAATAAAAACATTACTGTTATTAGCTTTTTTTATTTCAGTTCGGGGTCTTTCAGGTCAGGAAGTGATTGACAAGTTAATTGCAATAGTTGGGGATAATATTATCCTGCAATCAGAACTTTTTCAATATTCATATACCCTGGCAATGCAAGTTGGCGTTGATCCACAGAAAGAACCAGAGAAGTTTGGTGATTTGCGAAAAGAAACTTTAACGAACTTAATTGCTCAAAAAATTTTACTGGTAAAGGCCAAAGAGGATAGTGTTGTCGTAAACGACAAACAGGTAGATTCAGTTCTGGAAGATCAGATAAAGCAAATGATAAGACAAGCCGGTTCTGAAGAAAAAGTAGAAGAATATTTTGGTATGAGTATACGACAAATAAAAAGAGAATTCAGAAAAGATATAGAAGAACGACTTTTGGTTGATACTATCAAAAATATGAGGATGCAAGAAACGAAAATTACTCGGCGTGAAGTAGAATCATTTTATCGGTCAAATCGGGATAGCTTACCAGAGTTAAAAGAAACAATGAATATTAGTCATATCCTGTTGCCTGTTGAGCCGAGTGAATCGGCATCAAGTGCGGCCAAGGAAAAAATAGACGATTTATTAGATCGAATTAAGAAAGGTGAAGATTTTGCACAACTTGCCCGGCAATATTCTGAAGACCCGGGTTCGGCAGAGAAGGGGGGAGATTTAGGGATGATGGATCGAGGGGATTTGGTTAAAGAATTTGAAGAGGTGGCATTTGGTTTAGAACCCGGGCAAATATCCGATGCAGTGAAAACCCAATTTGGATATCACATCATTCAGTTAATAAAAAGGGTTGGAGAAAAGATAAATCCACGTCACATTCTGATTAGATTAGAATCCTCGGATCTGGATGTACAGTCAACGGTAGATAAAATAAACAGATTGAAAGTACAGATTCTTGCAGGTGAGATCACTTTTGCTGAAGCTGCTGAAAAATATTCCACCGATGAAACAAGCAATAAAAAAGGTGGAGACTTAGGTTGGTTTCAAGTAGACCAATTTCAAATAGGGTCATTTAAAGAGGCTGTTTCTGGATTAAATAAAGGTGACCTTTCTGAGCCGGTGAGTACAAAGTTTGGCTATCATCTGATTCAAGTTAACGACAGAGAACCAGCCCGTGAGCTTAACATAAAGAATGACTGGGAACAGATTGAATCATGGGCATTGAGAATTAAAAGCCAGCAGGAATTTGAAAAGTGGTTGGAGTCAGCTAAAAAAGATATTTACATTGAAATAAAATGATGATTATTTTTGAAATAATGGGCCAATTTTTATTTTGGTTAGTGATGATTGCAGGTATAGTAATAATACCATTTGGAATTCCGGGAACATTTTTAATTGTTGGTAATGTTTTAGTTTATGCATGGCTCACGAATTTTGTGGAAATTACCTGGAGCTTTATTGGCCTGCTTGCTCTTATTGCCACGATAGTAGAAGTGATAGAATTCTTCCTGGGCGCTGCAACCGCCAGTAAATTTGGTGCGTCAAAGATGGGCATGTTTGGGGCTATAGTTGGAGGATTTGTCGGTGCTGTTCTCGGAACATCTATCATGCCTCTAATAGGTACTCTGATGGGCGCTTTTGCCGGCGCTTTTGCGGGAACGGCGATATTTGAATATATGAGATCTTCGGATCTTCAAAAATCACTACAAGCTGGATTTGGGGCTTTTTTAGGAGCTTTGGGTGGTAAATTAACCAAAATCGCGGTAGCTGTTGCGATGGTGGTGATGGTTGCATTTAGATTGATTTAAAGATCATTAAAACTAATGAAAAAAAGGCGTATATTTATTTTTCTAATTTTTATTTTTTTCAGTACAAATTTATTTAGTCAATTAAAAAGTCCCCAGAGCTCTTTTATCCTTGCCAGATTAAAATATCATGGCGGGGGTGATTGGTATAACGATCCCTCCAGTATACCAAATCTTTTGAAATTTATGGCCGATAATACAAATGTTGATGTGGGAAGTTCAGAAATTGTTGTGGAGATATCAGATGAAGATCTTTTCTCCTTTCCGGTGATTTTTATGACCGGGCACGGTAGAATTTCTTTCTCGAAAGAAGAAGCCGTTCGACTGCGACTTTATTTCACCTCCGGAGGATTTTTGTTCGCTGATGATGATTACGGAATGGACAAGTCATTTCGCGAAGAGATCCAGAAGGTTTTTCCAGAGCAAAAACTGGTTGAAATTCCATTCTCGCATCCAATTTACCATTGTCATTTTGAGTTTGTGAATGGCCTGCCTAAAACACATGAGCACGATGGCGGTCCGCCAAAAGGATACGGACTCTTTTATGAAGGAAGAATGGTTATATTTTATTCTTTCAACACCAATATCTCAGACGGCTGGGCCGATCCCAACGTTCATGGCGACCCACCTGAAATTCGACAAAAAGCCTTTGAAATGGGTACTAACATCATTGTGCACGCCCTAACTCTTTGAGGTATCTATGGCAGTATATCAAGATACATATCGAAATATTTGCGAACGCCTGAATTCTTTAAGAAGCCAGATAAAGAAACTTGGACTGGCAACCAGCGTTTTAACGTTTTTAATATTGACGCTGGTTCTCATCTTGACCGTAATTTCTATTGAAGCCATTTTTTACTTTAATTCTACCACACGGTTGCTAATTATTATTTGCTCAGTCATTTTGGCATTAAGTGCATTTATCTGGCTTGTGATACGTCCATCGTATTCATTATTTTTTAAAATGAATTATCCTGATGACATCCGCCTGGCGCTCAAAGTTGGAAACTCCTTTACCAGCATTCGCGATCAGCTGGCCGATGCATTGCAGGTTTTTGAAAAGCACAAGAAAAATCCGGAAGGTTATTCACTGGAATTAGCAGATGCCTCCCTATCGAAAATTGACCAGGAAGTAAAGAATCTGGATTTCAATTCGGTTGCTGATTCCGAACCTGCTAAAAAGATGTTTAAATATTGGTGTGGAAGTACTATCGTATTTTTGCTGATTTTTTTTATTTATCCGGCTCCTCTGAAAAACGCTACTCATCGATTACTGAATCCCGGGCAAACTTTTTCAAAAAAGTCAGGATTGACTTTCAGCGTTTCTCCGGGAAACGTTGAAGTTGTAAAAGGCGATGATGTTCAAATTCAAACCACAGTTGGCGGGGATGATGTGTCGAAAATCAATCTTGCCCTTAAACGGGAGTCCTCAAAAGATTTTGTATTGCGTGTTCTTACCCCAAGCCACGAGAGTGTGTTTACATACACCATAAATAACATTAAGGATGATACAAAGTATTATGTGGAATCTGATAATCAAAAGAGCCAACAATATGCCATTTCAGTCGTCGAGCGGCCATTCATCAGAAATTTGCAAGTCAAACTTACTTATCCTGGATATTCAAAATTGGGCAGCCAATTTTTGGATGAAAATGTTGGCGATATTTCGGCCTTGAAGGGTTCTGTTGTAGAGGTGTTTGCTAAAACCAATAAAACCGTTAAAGATGCCACGATTATGTTTGATGATAATAAGAATAAGCCATTAGATATTTCAGGTCAGGAGGTTTCCGGTAAATTCACGCTTTTGGGATCGGGTAAGTATCACTTTAATTTAATTGATAAAAAGGATCGAGAAAATGCCAGTCCAATTGAATACCGGATGACGGTGTTAGAGGATCAATTTCCTTCAGTACAAATTACCTTTCCCGGACAGGATGTCGATTTAGGCGATGATATGTTGATACCATTAACCATCGAAGCCCAGGATGATTACGGATTCTCGCAATTACGTTTGGGGTATCAAATTGTTCGCGGTGGTCTGCAAGAAGGCAAACGACAGTTTTTAAAGTTGCAATTGCCGAAACAAAACGACGACAAAATATTATTGAATCACACCTGGGAACTTTCGAAGTTAGAAATTTTTCCGGAAGATGTAATAACTTATTATGCAGAAGCGTTTGATAACGACAAAATAACCGGACCGAAAAGTTCTAAAAGTTTAACTTACCGGGTTCGGTTCCCATCGATTTACGAAATCTATGATGAAATAGCGCGCGGTCATGAGGAGACTTTCGAAGGCTTGGAAGAAATGTACGAGAAGAGTAGAACCCTGAAAGATGATTTGCAGGAAATCGTACAGGAGATGAAAAGAGAGCCTGAGTTAAAATGGGAGGAACAACAGAAAGTGCAGGAAGCTGTTCAGGCGCAGGAGAAGATGCAGGAAGATTTGCAGGACATTCAGGAAAAATTAGATGAAATGGTGAGTCGCATGGAGCAAAATGATTTGCTTTCAATGGAGACGCTACAGAAATATCAAGAGCTTCAAAAGCTAATGGAAGAAATGCTCACACCAGAAATTCAGGAAGCGTTGCAAGAATTACAGAAATCATTTGATGATATAGATCCGGAGAAGCTTAAAGAAGCGATGGAAAAGTTTTCTGCATCGCAAGAGGATTTTTTGAAAAGCGTTGAAAGAACGATTAATTTGCTAAAAAAGTTACAAATCGAACAACAATTAGATGAGGCGGTACGTAAAGCCCAGGATTTGCTTAGACGTCAGGAGGAACTGAATAATCAAGCAAATGAAGCGCAAGATACAAATAATAGCAGCAAATATGCTCAAGAGCAGAGCAGCATTCGGCGCGATACGGAAAATTTGTCTCAGGATTTAGAAGATTTAAAAAACCAGATGTCTGAATTTCCGAAAATGCCGCAAAGTCGAATCGAGGCCGCACAGAATGAGATTGAGCAAAATGGTTTGAAATCGAAAATGCAAAACGCTACGCAACAATTTCAGTCTGGAAATATGCAAGGCGCACAAAAATCCGGTCAGCAAATCTCTCAAAATCTGCAGGAATTACTAGAAACACTGCAAACCGCTCAGCAGGAACTTTCGGATGAACAGAAACAAGAAATGATGCGAGAACTCAGCCGGGCTTCCTACGACTTGCTCAATCTGTCAAAACAACAAGAAAACCTGATGAACTCAACAAAAGGCATGGACAGGAATTCACCAGGTATGAACGAGTCCGCAGATAAACAGCAGGATTTACTGGGAGGCCTTTCAAGAGTTACCAATCACCTTTATGAACTATCGCAAAAAACCTTTTTTGTAACGCCAGAGATTGGTAAAGCGCTTGGTAAATCCGCGCAAGGTATGCAAGAATCTATGCAATCATTAGAAGCCAGGAAAAGCGGAAGTTCGGCGCAAAACCAGGGACAGGCTATGTCCGGCCTAAATGAGGCTGTTTCACATCTGCTCGAATCAATGCAAAATTTAAGCGGTGCATCTTCAGCTATTGGATTTCAGGAAATGATGCAGCGTCTAATGGGCATGTCCGGCAAACAGCAGGGAATTAATCAACAAACTTCTGAATTCGGGGAAAATCCGGGCGGTTTGAGCATGAAGCAGCAAGCAGCAATGGGGCGATTAGCCGCGGAACAAAACGCTTTGCGGAAATCCCTTGAACAATTAATTAAGGAAATGGGGAATCGTTCTGAAATGCTTGGTGATCTGGAAAGAGTCAGCCAGGATATGGAGGAGGTTGTAAGGGATTTTCAGAAGCAAAATATAAATCGCTCTATGATTAATCGACAAAAACGAATACTTTCCAGATTGCTCGACGCTCAGCGTTCAATGCACAATAGAGAATACAGCAAAAAACGTAAAGCAGAAACAGGTAAGGAATACCAGGTTTTGAGTCCGGATGCCTTGCCATCAAATTTGCTTAATGATAAAGATCGCTTAAAAAATGAGTTGTTAAAGGCCATGAAGGAAGGTTATTCAAAAGACTATCGGGAACTCATCCGTAAATACTTTGAAGCTTTAAACCGTGAACAAAAAGAGAAAACTTTAAATAATTAGGCTTTGACTGAAAACACAATTCTTGCTGTCATTACGAGCGCTTCTCAGCGAAGCAATCTCCCAATTGTCAGGCAAGAGATTGCTTCGGCAAAAAACGCTTCGCAATGACAAAAAGAAGATAAAGTTTTCTTTCAAACACTCAATAAGTTGCGTTTTTAAAATGAATTCAAATTCCAGCAAAATTATAATAATAAAGTTTTGGGTAATACCTGTTTTTTGTGGAATTTTATTTTTACAAAATGGATTTACCCAGCTCAAAAATCAAAATAATAATCGAATTCGAGTCGCACAAGATTTGGAGAGAAGAGGAAATTTTGAATCCGCTCTTAAAATCTACACCAGTCTGTTCAAACTTGTTCCTAATAATAATTTATATTATGAAGGTGTTAAGCGGAATATGCTGCGACTCAAAATGTTTAAT
Organism: uncultured Cytophagia bacterium; assembly: GCA_964539665.1. Taxonomy (GTDB): domain Bacteria; phylum Zhuqueibacterota; class Zhuqueibacteria; order Oceanimicrobiales; family Oceanimicrobiaceae; genus CAZIKB01. Next base: position 122,188 of record CAZIKB010000001.1, on the reverse strand, counting down.
GAAATAATTGAAATTGTTAAAAGTAGAAGCAACAATTCTAACGATCCAAGATTTCATGCTGATTTAGGCAATGTGTATTATCAAAGTGGCACACAAGATCAGGCTTTTGCTGTATGGAACTCATTGCTTAAGAACTATCCACAAAATAGAGCTGTTTATCCATACGTGGCAAACGCCATGATATATAATCGTTTGTACGACGAGGCCATTGATGTTTATAAATCCGCCAGAATAATTTTCAAAAATGATTTTTTATATGTTTTCGAACTGGCAAATATTTATGTCATCCGCTTAAATTATAAAGAAGCCACACTTGAGTATTTAAAATACCTGGAAAGAAATCCACATCAGTTTAATTACATTGAAAGTCGAATCGCCAGTTATACTAAAGAATCTGAACAGGCTCGGGAGGTTGCTGAAGTGTTAAAGGCCAACCTGCCGTTGACCAGGCATGAGTATTTGGTGCGAAAGCAATTAGCAGATCTTTATTTACGAATTGAAGATTACGGCAACTCTTTAAATGAGTTTATAACTCTTGAAAATATGACTGATCCTTTGGACGAAAAGAATCAGGCTTCCGGGAAAGAGGTCTATTTTTTTGCTGAAAAAGCTTTGAAGGCCGGCGAATATTTATATGCCCAGCAGGCCTTCGACTTAATTATCTCTAAATATAAAGACTCACCATTTAAATTCCGGTCGATTTATGGACTGGCGCTAACTAAACAAAAGCAGGGAATTTCAGGCGAAGCAATAGAAGGCTATGAAAATTTGATTTCATTGGCGCCGAGAAATCCCTGGGCTGAAGAAGCATTATTTCAAATTGGCGAGATATATTTTGAAGATTTTTTTGATTTGGATAATGCGTTGAAATCTTATAATTTAGTTTTAAGTAAATTTCCAAAAGGTAAAAAAAATAGTGATACATATTTTAGAATTGGAGATTGTTTTACAGCAAAAGGTAATTTGGAGACTGCTCTTAAATGGTATGAAATGCCTCTGAATAAGAATGATTCGAATCAGCAATCCAAAGACCGGGCGTTGTATAAAACCGCGCACATTAATTTCCTGAATGCAGAATTTGAAAAAGCCCTGGAGGGTCTTAAAAAAATTACCGCTGATATACATACAAGAGAAAATGTAGATCAAAGCTATGTAAATGACGCTCTTGAATTAATTATTCTCATAGAAGAAAACAAAAAGAAATCATCAGAAGCATTGAAATATTTTGCTCAGGCCCAAAAATACAAATTGCAAAGAAAACATCAGGAAGCCATTAACTTTTTACAGGAGATATTAACAAAGTATCCCGGGTCAAATATCCTGGACGACTCTTTAATAGATATAGCTGATTTAGAGAACAAAGGGGGAAATTATACGGTTGCAATAGACAATCTTCAAAACCTGATAAAAAATCAACCCAAAAGTGTTTTCAACGCTTTGGCACAAAAACGCATTGGTGAAATCTATGAAAGTGGATTAGGAGATTTTCGAAAAGCTTATGCAGCCTATGAACTGGTATTGATTAATTATCCTCAATGTTTATACCTTGAAGAGGTTCGCCAGAAGATGCGAAATTTACAGTCTCGTCAGTTGAATAACTAAAAGTTATAAAATTATGCCTAAATCATTTGCGTTTTTATTTATTTCATTTTTCTGTTTGATTGCTGTTCCGCAGTCAAGCTTTGCCCAAAAAATTCTTATCCATATGGATTTGAAACAAACCGACCATTTGAAGGCTTATGGTGTAGCGTTCTGGGCGCTGGAGCGGAATATAAATGTGGAGTGGCTGCTTAATTACCGCAGCGGGTCTTTTTTGATAGATTTCTACCCGGCGATTGAACAGCAGCTACGATTAAGAGGTGTTGCTTTTTCTAACATCGGTGGTACTCAAGCTGCTCAAATTTATGCGGAATTGGAAAAAGGGAACATGGATGTGATCTTGCTGGAGAAGGCGCCCAAAGTAGCCATCTATTCTCCACCCAACAAACAGGTTTGGGATGATGCTGTAACTCTGGCGTTAACTTATGCTGAAATTCCGTATGAAACTTTATGGGATGAAGAGGTCTTAAGCGGCGAGTTAGAAAAATACGATTGGCTGCATTTACACCACGAAGATTTTACCGGCCAATACGGAAAGTTCTACGCTAATTTCCGCAATGCACCCTGGTATATCGAGGAAGTCATGAAAAACGAAAACCTGGCTAAATCGACTGGATTTACAAAAGTTTCTGAAGAAAAAAAAGCTGTCGCTCGGATGATTAAAGAATATGTTCTGAAGGGTGGATTCCTGTTTGCCATGTGTTCCGCAACTGATACCATTGATATTTCTCTGGCGGCGGAAAACACAGATGTTGTGGCTGCAGTATTTGACGGCGATCCAGCAGAACCAGATTGTCAATCTAAACTGGATTATTCGAAAACCTTTGCTTTTGAGAATTTTTTAACAGTGATGAATCCGTTGATTTATGAACATTCGGATGTCGACATTCCACCCAGTCATCTGCCGCGGATTCGCAATGCAGAAGCGGATTATTTTACTTTATTTGAATTTTCTGCTAAATATGATCCGGTACCGACGATGTTGACCCAGAATCATGTTTCAGTAGTAAAAGGTTTCATGGGCCAGACAACTGGTTACAAAAGAAGCCTCATTAAAAAAGCTGTGACGATATTAGGCGAATTAGAAGGCACGCAAGAAGTGAAATATATTCACGGAAATTTAGGGCGAGGCACCTTTACTTTTTTCGGTGGTCATGATCCGGAGGATTATCAGCACTTTGTTTATGATCCTCCCACGCAGCTTTCGCTGCACAAGAATTCACCGGGTTACCGATTGATTTTGAATAATATTTTGTTTCCGGCGGCGAAAAAAAAGAAACGTAAGACCTAGTCAATTCTATCCTGATTACTTCATAAACTGCAGAGAACGCAAAGGTCACAGAGCTGTTTTATGAAATTTCAAAACATATTTTTAAATAGAAGTTTAACGGAAATTTTCAAGTTACTAATTCCTATTATTATTTGAAATTATTTAAACTCTGCGATCTCAGCGACCACTGCGGTGAATAATTCAGACTATTTAAAAAATGGCGTTTATGCAAGGATAAATCATGCTCAAAGAATTCTCAATTAGAACCAGCAAACAAGTTGAGTTTCTGAAAATAACCATTCAAATTCAAAAGCTTGTAGAAGATAGTCAAATCCAGGATGGTTCGTGTCTTGTGTTTATCCCGCACACAACAGCGGGCGTTACCATCAACGAGGGTGCGGATCCAGACGTCGTACATGACACGATCAAAGAACTCAACAAAATAGTTCCTTTTAACGACGGCTATTTACATGCGGAGGGCAATTCCGCGGCCCATATAAAAGCGAGCCTGGTAGGTTCCGCAGTTTCTATAATTGTTAGCCGAGGCAGGTTAGTATTGGGTACTTGGCAGGCCGTCTTCTTCTGTGAATTTGATGGGCCAAGAACCCGTCAGGTTTTAGTGCAAGTCAACTAAACCATGAACCTCAAAGAAATCGGCGAATTTGGTCTGATTGATAAAATTAAAAGTCTGGTCAATTCGCCATCCGAAAATTTAATTGTGGGAATTGATGATGACGCCGCCGCTTTTAAGTTATCAAAAGACCAGGTTTCCCTGATCTCCTCAGACGCTTTAATTGAAGGCATTCATTTTAATTTAAGCTACTTTACATTTTATCAATTAGGCTGGCGTGCTATGGCTGCAAATTTAAGTGATATGGCTGCCATGGCAGGGTGGCCAGTTTACGCAACTGTAACGCTTGGCTTGCCCGAGCAATTGCAGGTAGACTCGGTGATTGAAATGTATCAGGGCATGAAGGATTTGGCAGATTCATATCAAGTCTCCATTATTGGCGGCGATACAACCAAATCACCAGATAGAATTTTTATTTCTCTCACAATCGTCGGACAGGTTGACAGGAATAAATTAACTTTGCGATCAGGCGCTCAAACAGGAGACAGTATATTTGTGACAGGAAAACTAGGCGGCTCCCAGTCAGGATTAAAAATCTTAAAATCACAAAACAATCAGTTAAAAGACAAATTTGTTGCATCAGTTGAAAAACATCTCACCCCAAAGCCTCGCATTGAAGAGGCGAAATTTCTTGTCGATAACTTTCCTGTTCATGCAATGATTGACATTAGCGATGGTCTGGCATCTGAAATAAATCACATCTGTAAACGGAGCAAGGTAGGCGCCATAATTCATGAGGGACAAATCCCACTAACACCAGAAACAAAGCCTGTCGCGGAATATTTTAAAAACGATCCTTTTAAATATGTTCTAAATGGAGGTGAGGATTTTGAATTACTTTTCACTGTTCCACAGGAAATGACTGCTGAGATTCAGAATGTATTTAATCAAAGGTTTAATCTTTCCTGTACAAAAATCGGCACTATCAGGAACAATTCAAAGGGAATTGTTTTAAAGCGGGTAAATCACATTCAGTCATCGATAATTGAAAGAGGATTTGATCATTTTGTCAACAACTGAAATTTTAATGCAGATGCAACTCGAACACAAGAATGGTTCGGAAATAACATCAGGAACTTATGGGTCAGTTTTAGAATTAAAGATTAATAGAGATATATTTTTATTGACTTCAATATAGATTTTTGTTATTTTCACTCAATTGTTTTTATTAAAAGCTATTAGATTTGAAGGAGGAAAAATGAAATTCATTACCCTTGCAAAACAACAGACGTTTTATTTAAACAAACCTGGAAATGTGATTTTCCTGATTACTTTATTAAGCCTGTTATTGATAGATGTTTCTCAGGTTTTTTCGGGCGGCGGCCCAAATGTTAGAGGGGCTAAACTTTATATTCGTGAAAATCAATTAGACAAAGCAATAGAAGTATTGACGAAAGAAATTACTGAACGCGATCCAAACAATGAAGATGCCTGGTATCTTTTTGGATATGTTTACGCACGCCAACAGAAGTATGAAAAGATGGTAGAAGCCTTCGATAAAGCTGTTGAATTAAAACCCAAATTTAAGGACGATGGAATAAAAATCAACGGAGACAAAGGCACAATTTTAAATTCCGGCTCCGTTATTTTTTCTCAACTTGGCAGCGATATGATAAGACGACATATCTGGCAAAACATTTTCACTATCGGTGTCAACAGCTTTAATGAAGCAATAAGCACTGAAGATGATTCAACCAGAAATAGTAATTATAAAATAGCGATTGAAAATTTTAAGGCATCTGCTCTTATTTTACCGGATAGTGTTTTTGCTTATAAAAATATGGCCGCAGCCTTATGGAATTTGGGTAAATACGAAGAAAGTGTTGCACCATTAGTCAAAGCAGTGGAACTTAAACCAGAGAATATTGATATTAAAGTGATGCTTGCGCAAACGTATTCAATTGTTAAACAAGATAGTTTAGCGTTACCAATTCTTGAAGATCTCTGGTCACAGGGCGTTCGTGATACTGAAGTAGCCGACAACCTGGCGCGGGCTTACACTGAAACAGGGCAAATTGAAAAGGCCAAAACTGTTTTCCAGGATGCGCTCTCAGAGGATCCAGAAAATTTTCAATTAATTACTAATTATGGTTCTTTGCTCTTTAATGCAATTGATTATGAAAACGCACTGGTGCAATTTGAAAAATCTTATGCAATTCAACCTGAATCTAAAGATGCGAACTTTAATCTTGGCTATACCTATTTCAAAATGGGCCTGCAAAAATACGATGCTCTCGAGGAAGAGTCTGAAGACACAACCCATGTCAACGACTTTAGAGCGTCCTTTCCCTATATTGAATTAGCCACCAGTATGAATTCAGACGATCAGGATCTCTGGTTAGTATTAGGGAACGTTTCGGGGAGAATAGAAAAAATGTCTTTGGCAGGTTTTGCTTTTGCCAAAGCTGAAGAATTATTGTACGCCCTGGATGATAAAGTGTACGTTGGAATGCTGGTTGCAGACGTTAAAGCGCTTTTGGGAGAACCAACTCAAATCAAAAATATTGAATCAGAAGCGTTCCAAACTGTTGAAGAATGGATATATCAGCCTGATTCTGAGGTAAAGAGAAAAATAGAGGTTCCCAATCAAATAAACTTGTATATCGATAATGGCGAGGTTACAGCGCTCTATCAGTTTAAGTGATCACCATACATTTATTTTACAATAATAGATTAAGCAATACATATATACTATACCTCACAGACACATTGCTGTTTGTGAGGTATGTTTTTTTAAACAAAATTAATTAACTACAGATCACAGACTTTTCATTTGTGCTCGCCATATATTTGGGATTCACTTATATGCTATTCTTAAAAATAATAAGTTGAACAAAACGCCCCCCAATACACTGATAGACTATCGAGTATTCTACGAATCAGTTGGCAAGCTTTATCCTGAAGAAAAAGTGGTTTTTGGTACACTTCGAGGTTTGCTTCGCAAACAATTTGTACTAAAGTACTTAACAGACACCAAAGGATGCCTTCTGGATTTAGGATGCAATAGAGGATATTATATTTCAAATTATTTAAATGGCAGAGCCATTGGCATTGATATTGCCTTTTCAGTGCTTCAAACAGCAAAAACGCGAAATCCCGGCGCTTCATTTTTTAAAGGGGACGCTCAAAATCTCTCATTTCTTCGACCAAATTCAATAAATTCTATTTTATGTTCAGAGTTGATAGAGCATGTTCCCAATTCTCAAAGTGTGATAACCGAGTGTTATCGGGTTTTAAAATCCGGGGGCAATTTATTGATTACCACGCCAAACTATAAAATAAAGAGACCTGACTGGGTAAGCGTGGGTGAAATGAAAAAATATGGAGTGAAAGGTGTTGAAAGCAATTTGTACTTTCATACTGCCTATCGTCCGGAGGAATTAAAAGACATGGCTGAACAAGCTGGATTTCGTGTAATAGAAATGGGAACTTTTGAAAAAGAAGTAAAGTACTCAACTCGGATTCCAGTAATATTTTATTATATTATTCATGTTTTTAACAGGTATTTTTTAAAAAACGAAACACTGGATGATTTTAATGAAAAATTGCTCCAGCGAAGCAGTCTTTTAGTCTATAGAATGTGTAAAGCTTTAGGTTTAAATAGTTTATTTGTCAGCTTTGTTTCTGAAGGTGTAAGAACTTATTTAATCGCGCAGAAATCCTAATTTTACGGCTTTAAAATATGAGCGACAGACCACTAATTGCTTTCACGATTGGCGATCCCAATGGCATAGGACCTGAAATCATTTTAAAGGCCCTGTCTAAAAAAGAAATCCAGGAAATTTGCCAGGCGGTTATTATTGGACCACTTACTTTTTTGATGGATCAGCTTCAAAAATTGAATATTAGTTTAAATCTAACAAGAATATCTGATTTTATTCAAATAGATCGGCCCGGGCATAACGTAACAGTATTGGATATGGAATTGGAACAGGAATTCAAACCAGACACCGGACAGGTGACTGTCTCTGGCGGCAAGATAGCTGGTCAATCATTAAAGGATGCCTTAAATTTGGCGCTTGAAAGAAAGGTTGAAGCAATTGTAACGGCGCCCATTTCAAAACAGGCATTCAATTTAGCCGGCTATCACTTTCCGGGACAAACGGAATTTTTTGCAGTAAAAACCAAAATTGCTGACGTGGTAATGGTTTTATTGAGTGGAAACTTTAGAGTTGGATTGGTTACCACTCATTGTGCAATAAAATCTATATCATATTTATTGAATAAGGAAAAAATATTAAGTAAGTTGAGAATATTAAATAATGATTTGCAGAATAGATTTAACATACCTGAGCCCCAAATTGCTGTTACTGCTTTAAATCCGCACGCTGGTGAAGCGGGAATGTTTGGTAATGAAGAATTGGATATTATTTTACCAGCAATAAAGGCAGCAAGAAAGATTGGCATAGATGCCGCGGGGCCATTTTCTGCTGATACATTATTTGCTCGGACAAACGAAAATAATGTTGACGCATATTTAGCCATGTATCACGATCAAGGACTAATTCCGTTAAAAATGCAATCGTTCGGAAAAGCAGTAAATTATACCGCTGGTTTACCTATAATCCGCACTTCGCCAGATCATGGTACAGCCTATGATATCGCTGGACGGGGGATCGCTGATTCAGGTAGTATAGAGGAGGCTATAAAGCTTGCTGTCCAATTGGCTTCAAATTCCTGAGACCGTTAAACCATATTCACAATTGGCTTTCATCTATGATTACTTAATGCGCCATGTGAATTATCAGCGTTGGGCTTACTATCTTTCTGATCTTTTTTTAAAAGCCGATATTCAGGTCAACGACGTGTTAGATATTTCTTGCGGAACGGGCAACTTATTGATCAAGTTAACTAATTTGAAATTCAAAGTTGCTGGATTTGATGAATCAGAAAAGATGGTTAAATTGACTCAATTTAAGGCGCGAAATAAGGGAATGCAAATTCCAGTTTGGCAGGGATCTATGTTACAGTTTGAGGTAAAAAAACTGTTTCATGCTCTAATTTGTACTTATGATAGTATTAACTACTGTATGGATCTGGAAACATGTCTCTCTACTATCCATCATTCGTCAAAAGCTTTAGAAAAAGGGGGCGTGTTTGTTTTCGATATTTGTACTGAAAAAAACTCCCGAAATAATTTTCAACAATATTATGAGAAGGATCAAACAGATGATTTTCAGTATGTTCGGCAATCTTCCTTTTCATTACAAAAAAAAATTCAAATTAATGAATTTCATATAATGTGGAACTCAAATTCAGCCGCAGTATATAAAGAGAAACATCTTCAAAGAATTTATAGAATTGATGAGATTAAATCAATAATTCCATTAGATTGTTTCCAAATCGTTGGTGTATATGATGGTTTTTCAATGCGAGCGGGTTCTGAAAAATCAGACCGGGTACATTTTGTTTTAAAAAAAATATAAAGTTTTGTGCGGTAAATAATATGGTTAAATTGCATAATTTGAAAATGAAATATCCTTGTGGGGATGGATTAGAATTTGTAAATTTCGATGTTAAAAATGGAGAGTTTGTGTATTTAGTTGGTCCGACAGGAGCCGGTAAAAGTACAGTTTTAAGGATGATTTACATGGATGAATTTCCTTTTGAAGGATATGTGCTTGTTGATAATTATAGTTCCAATAACATCCGGCGGAAAGACATCCCATATCTGCGCAGAAAAATTGGAATCATTTTTCAGGATTTTAAGCTCATAGAAGATAGAGATGTCTTTGAAAATGTAGCTTTTGCTCTGAGGGTTACTGGTGCAAGTCGAAAAGAGCTCAAAAAGAAAACATTAAGGGCTTTAGCTGATGTTGGTTTAAGTCTTAAAAGCAGAAGAATGCCAAACGAGCTTTCCGGAGGAGAACAGCAACGAGTTGCCATTGCAAGAGCCATTGTTAACGAACCATTTATTTTGTTAGCCGATGAACCAACAGGAAATTTAGATCCCAAGACGACCGTAGAAATTATGCATGTCCTTGACAAAGTAAATGCCCGGGGAACGGCAGTTTTGATGGCAACCCACAATTACGAATTGGTGAATAATAATTCAAAGCGTGTGATATTTATTAAAAATGGGAGGACTTTGAGTTGAGCCAAGGTCTCATATTTTCATTAAGAGAGGGCTTTGGAGGATTAATCCGCGCTCGCTTTTCTGGATTTATTGCTACCGTTACTGTAGCTATTTCTTTAATTCTAATAGGAATATTTTTAATTATTACTGTGAATTTAGGGCATCTGATTGAGAATTTAAGAAGCCGCGTGGAATTAGAAGTTTTTTTAGATGATTCAATAGATGAGATGAAGATTCAAGAGCTCTCAAATAAAATAAAACGATATGAAGGAGTTGAATCTTTAACATTTATATCAAAAGAGTCCGCAAAAAATGAATTCAAAAACCTGTTTAAGGAGCAGCAAGAGGATTATTTTGAAACACTGGGATATAATCCGTTGCCAGCTTCTTTTAGGATTAAATTAAGTGTAAAATATAGAAACTCTGCAGGCGCTGAAAAAGTTTTTAAATACATTAATTCTATATCCGATATAAAGGAAGAGGAGATTGTTTATCGTCGTGAATATCTAGTTATTTTAGAAAAATATATTAACGTAGCAATTGCGATTGATTTTATCATTGGAATCATAGTTTGTTTAAGCGCGCTGCTCCTGGTTTCCAATAATATTCGATTGATCATCTTATCAAAAAAGAGAATAATTGAAACCATGAAATTGGTCGGGGCAACAAGATTTTTTGTGCAAATGCCGTTATATATCCAGGGTACAACACAAGGATTTCTTGGCGGCATTTTTTCAGCGCTCTTTTTGTACACGATGATTAAAATATTAGCAATTGAAATTCCAGGATACATATCAGTAGATTGGAAAATATATGCTGTTCTCGCCAGTCTAGGTATAGTGTTAGGATTTACTGGCAGCTTCACCGCCATAAGACGTTATTTGTAATTTGAAGCTAAAACCAAGTTTTACAATTAGAGTTTTTGCTTGACATACAATAGAAAAATTACTATCTTACGATAATTTTCATTTTGAAATGCTGATAATGAATGTAATATTGTTAAGAATAGCATGATTGTTAGTTATGAGCGCTTTGGTACTTTCACAGAGAGAAACCAGGATTTTAAATTGCGTTGTTGAAAGTTTTGTGCAAAATGCTTGTCCGGTGGGATCTCGTTATTTAGCTAAAAAGCACAAATTAGGTATTAGCCCTGCAACAATTCGCAATGTCATGAACGATCTCGAAGAGATGGGATATTTAATACAGCCTCACGTATCGGCTGGACGCATTCCCACGGATAAAGGCTATCGCTGTTATGTTGATAATCTCATGGCTGTTCCGACTTTAACTAAAAGTGACCGAAGATTAATATTGGACAATTTACGCAAAGTTACATTGGATGTGTATGATTTGTTTGAAGCATCTTCATATATTCTTGGAAAATTATCAAGCCAGTTGGGAGTAGTACTGGAGCCCAGATTTCATCATGGAATTTTTCAAAAGATGGACCTGGTGTCAATTTCTGATACTAAAATATTAGCGGTTATTACAATAAAATCCGGACTAGTCAAAACAATCATGTTAGATGTTGATGTGAAATTTACCAACGATCAACTAAATAAAACATCATGGTTTATTAATGAACGATTATCGGGTTTATCTTTACAGGAAATTAAAGAAACCATTGATCTACGATTGACTAATGATTTTATGGATAATAATTTAATTTCTATTATAATGAAATCATCAAAAAAACTATTCAATTTTGAAGTCCAGAAAAGTGTACATTTAGGCGGTACCCACAATATTGTATCCAATCCGGAGTTTTCGGATAGCAAGGAAACAGCAAAAATATTAGAAATATTCGAAAGCAAACAATGTATCCTGAACTATTTTGATGAGATATCGGAAGAAAAAATTAAAATTAGTATCGGTGAAGAAAATAAGGAGGACTTTTTTCAAGGGTGCAGTATCATTTCAGTGAGATACCATATTGGAAATATAACGGGAACTTTAGGCGTGGTTGGGCCTACCCGCATGCACTATCCTAAAATCATATCATTGGTAGATTACATGGGAAAAATTTTAACACATAAATTGTACGCCAATTTGAGCTGATAATGTATGGAAAGAAAAACTATGCAGGATAAAAAAGCAAAAAGTGGAACCGAGTCCAAATTAAAAGTCACAAAGGGAAATAATGAAGAGAAAGTACGTACCAAGTCAAAAAGTAAATCCAAACCATCACCCTCTTCAATAAAAATAAAAAACCTGAATAAAAAACTTGAAAAAATTGAAAATGAAAGAAATGAGTTTAAAGATAAGTTATTAAGAAAAGCCGCAGAATTTGAGAATTATAAAAAAAGACGGGAAAATGAAGTAGCACAATTAATAGAAATTACTAATGCAGAATTAATTACGGCACTTTTACCAATATTAGATGATTATAAACGTTGTATTAAATCTGCACAGGAATCGGAAGATTTCAAAGTTTTATTCGAGGGTGTTAAACTGATCTATAAAAACTTCAACAAAATATTAGAAAACAAAGGAGTTAAGCCAATAGATGCGGTTGGACAAAGTTTTGACCCGGAAAAGCATGACGCGTTGTTGCAGGTTGATAATAAGGAGCATCCGTCCGGTATGGTGGTTGACGAGCATTTAAAAGGTTATGTTATGAATGAACGGATTTTACGTCATTCTCAAGTATTGGTTAGTAAATAGTAATTTGATGAGTATATAAATTTAGTAGTTATGGCTAAACGAGATTATTATGAAATATTGGGTGTCAGTAAAGATGTGACAGGTGAAGAGCTAAAAAAAGAATACCGGAAACTGGCAATGAAATATCATCCGGACCGAAATCCGGAGGACACGAAAGCAGCAGAAAAATTTAAAGAAGTCTCAGAGGCTTATGAAGTATTGCGGGATCCCCAAAAGCGTCAACGTTATGATCGTTTTGGACACAGCGGTCTAAAGGGCGGTGTTGAAGGATTTACGGGTTTTGATTTTGATCTCAGCGATGCGCTTCGTACTTTTATGTCAGAAAGTTTTGGCTTTGGTGATATTTTCGGAATGGGGCGTGGCGCCAGTGCTGGGCGAAAGAGAAGAGGTAAAGACCTTCAACTTAAACTAAATCTGACGTTAGAAGAAATAGCAACAGGCGTTAATAAAAAAATTAAAATTAAAAAAACCGTTCTTTGTACTGGTTGTAATGGAAACGGTGCGGCTTCAGGTACATCTTCCATAACGTGTCCGCAGTGTCATGGTTCCGGTGAAATCAGGCAGGTTTCTCAGTCCTTGTTTGGTCAGTTTGTAAATATTACTACCTGCTCTGCTTGTTATGGCGAAGGTAAGATTTTGAAGGATCGTTGTATTAAGTGTGCCGGTGAAGGGCGTGTCCAGGGAGATGGTGTTATTGCGGTAGATATTCCAGCAGGTGTATCATCTGGAAATTACATAACAATTCGTGGTGAAGGAAACGTTGGCCCCAATAATGGTCCTGAAGGGGATGTTATAATATTTATTGAAGAAAAGGAACATAAGTATTTTGAAAGACATGATGACGATATTTTATATGAGTTACCCTTAAGTTTTAGCCAGGTTGCGTTGGGTACTGAAGTAGAAGTGCCAAGTTTAAATGGGAAAGTGAAATTACAAATTCAACCGGGTACTCAAACGAATAAAATATTAAGAATGCGGGGTAAGGGTATTCCTCGCTTACAGGGCCATAGTAGAGGCGATCAACTGGTTAGAGTATTAGTCTGGACTCCGATGAAATTGACATCTATTGAAAAAAAGCTATTTGAAGAGTTAGCTCAAAGTGAGCATACAAAACCACCTCAAAATGATCGTGGTTTTCTAAAAAAAGTAAAAGAGGCTATATTTTAAGCGAGATGTTAGGATTTACCAAGCAGGAACAGGGTATTGTAATATTTCTTATTTTTACATTTTTCGTTGGGTCAGTTGTTACATTATACGATCGGTATTTTAGCGAAATAATGATTAAAGAGGTGAATTCTGATTATATTGAGGAGTTCAAACAACGCTCAGAAGAAATTAAGAGTAACAAGAGTGTCGAATCAAATCAGTCTATTGAAGAGGCAAATATTTCTGCAATCGACCATAATGAATCAGGAAACCAAATTGCTGGTTCTGTTTCAAAATATTCATTTCAAGTTGCACAAGGAAATGAAAATACAGCTCTGGATCAAAAAAAGAAATTTTTGATTAATATAAATGAAGCAAATCAAGAGGAGTTGCAAATGATTCCCAGGGTTGGACCGGTATTAGCAGAAAAAATTATTTATTTCCGACAAAAAAAAGGAGGCTTTAATTCTATTGAGGAGCTACAACAAGTTAAAGGAATAGGAAGCGCGACTTTTAACAAAATTAAACATTATATATCTTTAAATTGATTAAGCTTCAAATTAGTCCAAATTAATTATTATGAGGGAGGAGAAATGTCAGACGAAAAGGCAAAAGGTTCTATTATTTACGAGGTTCTAATCGTGGTTTTGGCGATAGTACTTATATGGTCAATAATTTATCCTAAAATAATCACCGAAAATGAGGAGTTTAACACGACCGCATGTAGAGAGAGAATGAATGATATTTTAAATGCGGAACTTCAATTTCAAAAGTATAATACCGTATATTCTGATTCTTTAAATGAGGTTGTTGAATTTTTAAAAACGAACACACAATATTCAACCTATGTTGATTCTATAATAAGAGCTGGTCTGGATTCAACAGTAACACAATTAAATAATTTTCTTTCTTTAGAAAACTTAATTCTGTCGAATCTTTCAGCGCCAATGGACACGGTTATGAGGGATTCATTAATTGATATTCAACAAAACCTAAAAATGGAGTCGAGAAGACTTGCCGGATATATTGAGTATGTTCATGACAGGATGAAAAATCTTCCCAATACTCCTGTCGAACAATTAAAAAGAGCATTTCTAACAGTAGATTCCAAGAAATTTACTTTAGACATGGATATTGTAAAAAACTTAATTGAAAACGAGGAACTAACTGAAGCACAAAAAACTGCTGAGAAAATTATAGAGAATATAACTTCGGTCATCGCGGAATTTAATAAAGTATTAGTCGAACTCGATGAATTTCAAGGCGGTAAATTGGATTCGTTATTCTATTGTCCAACTGTCTACAAACCTTATCACATTGTTTCTGAGGATACCGCAGTTATAAAATATATACACATTTTTTGCCCAATTGACAGTCAAGATGTTCAAACCTTTCAGAGTAATTTTTTTAAATCGAAAATAGGTGGTCTCAATATAAATAATCATGGAAAAGTTGTCAAAGGAGAGAAAAGTTGGGAGGCAGGTCAATAGTCTGATAGTGAGGAGATAACAATGACCCAGGATGAAAACACTGGGATACTCGGAATTAGTTTAATTGATGATCAACTTAGAATCGTCGAAGGGAAGAAATTATTAAACGAGTTTCAGGTAACTCAGGTTGCGCATGGTCGCGTTCGAAGACCTTTTAATTTTGATGTATTTTCTGATAAAAGTATGGCTCGTAGATTTGCAGAAGATATTAACAGGCTTTGTGAATCTCAGCAATTTCAAGAAACTCAGGCAGCGTTTTCATTAGATTCCAGAATGGTATTGATCAAAAAGATACCTGTTGACAAAGCGCTTGAACAGAAGAAATTGCATGATCATTTGAATTGGGAAGTGCGTCAGTTTGCAATATCACCAATTGAAGAGTATATTATTGATTTTGAGCAAATTAATCAAGGTTCCGAAAATGGACCTCTTTATAATATGCTTGTCGTTGTTGTTCGAAAAAAAATAGTTGAATATCTAAAGCAGTTATTTCAGCATACCCACCTTCAACTGAAAGTTGTGGATGTTGATATTTTTTCAGCACAACGAGCCTTACAATTAAATTATGACTATAGTGGCGCCGATAGAATTGGACTTATTGATATTGAAGAGAAAACAGTTCATTTTTCAATACTAAATGGCCGGAATTATTTTTTATCTCAGGATTTAACATTTCAATCAAAAGATAGTGATACCCCGGGTCAAGATGATTCAATTGCTCGTTTTATTTCTAAAGAACTACGGAGAATCATCTTGGATCAACAAATAGGGAGAGGAGTCGAGGACTTAAATGAAATTTTGCTGTATGGTGAAGGAGTGGAAGACAACGTTTTAGAAGGCTTGCAGAATAGCCATAACGTGCGGATAGACCGAGCCAATCCGTTTAAAAAAATAAAGTTAATCGATAAAGCCAGGGATGCAATTAAGCAATCGCGTTCGGAACGATTTATGATTTCAGTCGGTGCGGCATTACGGGGTATACAATAGAAGTAACAAATCCATATTTAAAAATTTGGAGAAAATTATGGTCGATATTAATTTAATCGGCGATGACACAATTGGCGAAGATAAAACCAGCGAGGAAAAACGTGTTGATGAATTTGCTCAAACTTCCAGTATGGATACACAGGAATTAGCGTTTGAGGAAAGAACTGAAACATTTGACACTACCAAAACTGCTGGCTTTGCTCACAAAAGGAGTTACTCTTCTTTTGTTTCAACATTTATTATCTTTTTAGTAATTGTGTTTTTAGGATGGGCTATTTATTATTTTATGTTTAAAGAAAGTGAACCGACGAACCAGGCCGATCTACCCCGGATCATTCCAAATTCAGAAACTGTTGATGAGTCCACCCCCGATGAACCTGAAACACAGGCAGCCCAGATTTCCGACTTTGTTGCCGAACCAGAGCAAGAAGTTGTGCAGCAAACACCCGTGCAGGAACCAAGAACTGAAGAACGCGATATTATTCCCCCTACTCCGACAGTTAGCGAAAATGTAAGCTCTGTGACGGAAGAAATTTTAGCAACCTCGAAATTGGCAATTCAAACTGTGATGAATATCATGACGTCCTTACCGTCAAATTTAAACACAACATTATTATCCTATGCCGGGCAAAGAGTACGATTTGAATTCGTTTCAGCATCAGCTTCAGAAGCCAAAGACTTTACGCAGAGGCTTAACCAGTATTTGGGTGCAGGCAATTTCTCTGTTATATCGGAAAGTGAAATAGCCAATAATGGCCAGTTTATGGAAAAAGTATTAATCGCCGGCACCATAACCGGAAGTGGACAGGTATTTACTGACTATATCGAGTTTTTGAATAATAACCAACTAAGAGAATTGGTGAACAACCTTTCAAGTCAGTTTGGGTTACAAATACGGCCATTACAAATTCAACAAGGAAAAAGAGTTGATGGATATCTAAAAACACCAATTTTAGTCCGAATTAGTGGCAATAAAGCTGGAATACTAAACTTAATAGAAGAAATAGGAACTCAAAGTCTAAATATAGAAGTGACAAAGATTTTATTATTGGCTGCGGACATGAATTCATTTAGCGATGAAAACCTTATTCTCGTAATCAATTTATTTCTTTATCAACCATTATAATTAGAGCTGCTTACGCATTTAATGCGAATTATATCGGGAACAAAACGAGGTGTTCGACTAACGACAATTAAAAATCGATTAATAAGACCAACTGCTGATAGCACTAAAGAAGTAATTTTTAATGTTTTAAATAGTTATATTGAAAATAGTTTTGTACTTGACGTCTTTGCTGGTAGTGGAAGTTTAGGGATTGAGGCCTTGAGCCGTGGCGCGGCCAGGGCTATTTTTATTGAAAATAGTCAATATGCTCAGAAGATATTATTTAATAATTTACAATTAACCGGCTTCATAGAAAATTCTGATATATTTAGAATTTCAGCCGAAAAAGCATTTAAAAAACTATCAAATTCAAAACTAAAATTCGATTTAATTTTTGCTGATCCACCATATTATTCACCTTTAGCACAAGATACCATTTCAGCTATTAATCAATTTGAAATTCTTGGTAATGGAGGATGGTTGATAATTGAGCACTCAGGCAAAAATGAATTGCAAAATAATCATGAGAATCTGGAGTTGAAAGTACGAAAGAAACAAGGAGAATCGGTCGTATCTTTTTATCAATATGTCTAATGAAAAAAAACTCGCGATATACCCGGGCACCTTTGATCCCATTACCAATGGTCATCTCGATATCATCAAGCGTGCAATAAGTTTATTTGATTCAGTAATTGTAGCTGTGACCACAAATCCAACCAAAACGCCTTTATTTACCGTAAATGAACGCATTGACATGATTCTGGAGTCAACAGTTACTCTGAGTGGTATTATTGTTGAAACTTTTGATGGACTATTAATGGATTATGCAAAAAAGAAAAACGCCGACGTGATTGTCAGGGGCCTGAGAGCTATTACTGATTTTGAATATGAATTTCAAATGGCATTAGTAAATCGAAAATTAGCTAAAGACATTGTTACTGTTTTCCTGATGCCAAATGAAAAATACACTTATTTGAATTCCACCATAGTGAAGGAAGTCGCTAAATTTAATGGTGACGTAAGTTCTTTTGTATCTGAGCTGGTTCACATAAAACTTATTGATAAATTCAGAGAATCATGAAATTTATTGATTTAATTAGAAAAAGAGCCCAGCAAAAAAACAAAAGCATTGTTTTTCCTGAAGGAAATGACCCGCGTGTGCAAAAAGCAGTTGAATATTTATATAATAATAATATGTTACAGTGTACACTTTTAGGGCATGAAAATGAGATAAAAAATGTAGCAGCTCAAAACCGAATTGATTTAAATAATGTGGAAATAATTGAACCAGAGCATTCACCGATGATCTCAGAATTTGAGAATATATTTTTTGAGCTGCGTAAACACAAGGGCATAACTCCTGAAATCAGTCGAGAAGCCGTAAAGCATCCTTTATATTTTGGAGCAATGCTGGTACGAACAGGCGCATGTGATGGAACTGTTGCCGGGAGTATTTCTACAACGGGCGACGTATTACGATCAGCAATTCAAATTATAGGTGTGGCACCGGGAGTTTCATTAGTATCAAGTACGTTCGAAATGATATTACGGGATAGCCGGGTTTTGACATACGCGGATTGTGCAGTGGTTCCTCAGCCAGACGCTGAACAGTTGGCTGATATAGCGATTACATCAGCAAATACACACCATAGAATAACTGGAGAGGTTCCAATTGTTGCCCTGCTTTCTTTCTCAACTAAAGGCAGCGCACAACATGACATGGTTGAGAAAGTTCAAAAGGCGTTGGAAATTGCCAGGAGTAAAAATCCAGAATTGCTCATTGATGGGGAAATGCAGGTTGACACGGCTTTAGTCGAATCTGTGGCAAAATCAAAGGCTCCGGATAGCCAGGTTGCCGGCAAGGCAAATGTTTTAATATTTCCGGATCTTAATGCCGGTAATATTTCTTACAAAATAACCGAGCGTTTGGCTGGCGCTAATGCTATTGGCCCGATTATCCAGGGTTTGGCAAAGCCAGCCAATGACCTGTCTCGTGGCTGCAATTGGAATGATATTGTTGATGTTGCTTGTATATGTTCGCTATTGAATTAGGCAAATATTTACTAAAATATTTATAAATCGACTAGTAAAAGTTTTACTTTATGAGAAGGACTTAAAATGAGTATAAGTGAAATTGCGAAGACAATCGGTGCTTCCCCGACTCTGGCGCTTAATGAAAAGGCAGCGATCCTTCGTGAGAAGGGGGATCCAGTTATTCATCTTGGTGGCGGTGAACCCAAAAGCAAGTCTCCGATGGATGCAATAATTGCAACCGCGGCGCATTTGAATACTGGTGAAATAAGATATGCGCCTGCCGATGGAATTCCGGCGCTAAAGAAAGCTATAATTCGATATACAGAAGAAAATTACAATCGCTTGGTTGCTCCCGAAAATGTGATGGCTTCTGGAGGAGCAAAGCAAGCCGTAATGGTTGCGCTTCATACCATTCTGAATCCCCAGGAAGAAATCATTTTCCCGGCGCCATACTGGGTCAGTTACCCCGATATGGCGAAATTGTGTGGCGCTATTGGAGTGCCGGTGCTTCCTGAAGACGGAACTTTCTACCCACGAATTCAGGATACTGAACTAAGAGTGGGTTCATACACCAAAGCCATAATCATAAACAGCCCGAACAACCCAACCGGTGCGATGTATTCTGAAGAATTCATCGCTGATGTGGTGGACTTTTGTGAAAAACGTGATTTGTACTTAATTATGGACGACATATATCACCGTCTAATATTTGATAAAAGAAGACCAATCAACTGTTATGATTATGCTAAGGATTTATCTGAAAATTCTAAACTTATTGTTATTAATGGAGTTTCCAAGCAATATGCAATGACCGGTTTCAGAATAGGTTGGGCAGTGGCCAACAAAAGGCTTATTGAAGTCATGACTAATATTCAGGGACACCAAACCTCCGGTCCTTCTGTTTTGCTACAAAAAGCTGCAGTCGGAGCGCTGAACGGGATTCAATCATCTGTTGAGAATCTCAGAATTACACTGGAGAACAACCGAAACGTAATGATTGATCATTTGAATTCCTTCGATGGTGTAAGAGTAACAAAACCGGATGGTACTTTTTACTGCTTCGCAGACTTCAGCAACTACGATAAGGATTCAACCAAACTTTCTAACTTTCTAATTGATAAAGTGCAGGTTCTAACCGTGCCAGGAGTTGAATTTGGATTGGAAGGCTATCTACGCTTGAGTTTTTGCGGTTCTATAAAAGATATTACCGAGGGAATCGAACGAATGAAATGGGCATTAGATTTGAATTCGCCAAATGAACTGTATATTGGAGATCGTAAATTAGTGAGGGACTGGTCATGAGCAAATTTTTGGAATTCGACACACCTGCAACTAAAGAAGCCCTCGAGCTTGCTTCAGATTATAGACTGAAAAATCACGGTTTAGTGCATTTAGAAAGAGTCTTTTGGAATTTACCGGATTCAGCGCTTTATGAAGAGATTGTTTTTCGTAACGAAGGAAAGATTGCAAATCAAGGACCAATTCTGGTTAATACCGGCAAACACACGGCGCGGGCCGCTGCTGATAAATTTGTCGTAAAAGAAGAATCCACAGATAGTAAAATTTGGTGGGGAGAATACAACCGACCTTATAGCGTTGAGAAATTTAATGCACTTTTGGCGAGAGTTCAGGCTTTTTGCCAGGACGAAGAATTATTCGTACAGGACTGCTTTGCCTGTGCCGACCCGGAATATCGTTTACCTGTACGTATTATTACAGAAAAAGCCTGGCATAGTTTATTTGCACGGAACATGTTTATTACTACTGATAATCCGGATACCCTTAAAAGGTTTATACCAGAATTCACTGTAATTGGCTTAAGCGGTTTTAAATTGGATCCCAAAATCGACGGCACGCGCTCCGAAACCGGCATAATAATAAACTTTGCCGAGCGAACGGCCATAATTGCCAACTCACTCTACGGGGGTGAAATTAAGAAATCGATTTTTACTGTTTTGAATTTCCTTCTGACATTTGATGATGTGCTTCCCATGCATTGTTCCGCGAATGTCGGAGACAACGGTGACGCTGCGTTGTTCTTCGGGCTCAGCGGAACAGGTAAAACCACGCTATCTGCAGATCCCAAAAGAAGATTAATTGGTGATGATGAGCATGGTTGGAGTTCAAACGGCGTCTTCAATTTTGAAGGCGGCTGTTATGCAAAAGTAATCCGTCTATCTGCCGAACAGGAACCACAAATATACGAAACCACGAGAAGTTTTGGGACTATTCTGGAAAACGTGGTTTTCGATCCGATAAGCAGAAGAATCGATCTCGATGATGATATTATCACGGAAAACACCCGAGCTTCTTATCCAATAGATTTAATTCCAAATATCGTACCCGAAGGCTATGTACACACCCATCCGAAGAATATTATTTTTCTGACGTGTGACGCCTCCGGTGTATTGCCGCCAATTGCCCGACTCACTCCGGCAGAGGCACAGTATCATTTTATTAGCGGCTATACATCCAAGATAGCCGGAACTGAAATAGGTTTGGGTATCGAACCGCAGATTACCTTTAGTGCCTGTTTCGGTGCGCCATTTATGGTAAAACATCCCTATGAATATGCTGAGATGCTTAAACAAAGAATGCTCAAACACAACGCCCAGTGCTGGTTAGTAAATACTGGCTGGGTTGGCGGACGTTTTGGGGTAGGAAAGCGTATCAGCATCCGACACACACGAAACCTTCTCAGTGCAGCTTTAGATGGTAAACTCGACGCAATAAAATATCGCAAAGATAAATTGTTTGGTTTTGAAGTGCCTCTTTCTTGTCCCGATGTTCCGGAGGATGTTCTTGAACCGTCCAGTTCATGGGGTAATAAGGAAGAGTACTGGAAAAAATATGATGCATTAGGATCCCGTTTCATTGAGAACTTTAAACTCTTTAAAAAAGGCTGTTCTCAGGAGGTTATCGATGCGGGGCCCAAAAGATATTTAAATGAATAATGGTTTGCTTACGAAATTAAAGAAAGAATAATAGTTTACCGATACTAAATAAGAAAAAATTATGCGATCCACGGACAGGATTTTAGACAATTCCAGCCAGGTATTTACCGAGGTTTTACTTCCGAATCTGCTTTTTAAAGCAAATCATAAAATAAAACCGTTCTACCCATCAAGATTATTATAAAAGTAAACGATAAGTTTTCAATATGATGAACTACATATTAAAAAATAAACTATTACTAAACTTTTAATTTTTATAAAATAATTAACAATATCATTATTTAACTTGAATTATCATCTAAAGAGTGTATAATTATGGAAAATTTAGGATTAAACAATGACGTTTTAGTTGGAGATCGGAAGTTTCATGTCCAGACGAACTATTCTGAAACAAAGAAAACAATTGTCTCAAGTGTGTTTAATGAAGGTCAGGTGATTGATTCGAAGGAAGTTCAATCTTTCGAAGAATATTCCACTGAAGACATCAAAGAGAAAATGAATTCAGCTCATCAGGAGCTAATTACAGAAATGGAAGTTCTGTATTACATTTATGAAAAAGTCAAAACTGTCAGGCATCCGACTTCTTCAAATAAATTAGGACTTTTGTTTTTAAAAAAGAATTTAATCGAAGAAGCGGTTGAGCAATTTAAGCTGGCAATAGAAATCGATCCAAATTTTTTAGAAGTTTATGCGAATTTAGGTAAAGCTTTAATAATCGCAGATTCTAATGATGAAGCAATAGACGTCCTGAAAAAAGGAGCTGAGCAAGCCCCGAATTATGCAGATATTCAAAATTATCTGGGTATTGCCTGTCTATATCAGGAGAAATTTGAGGAGGCTACAAAACATCTTCAAGAGGCTATAAATCTAAATCCAAATTTTATTGGTGCGTTTTTCTATCTTGGCGTGGCCCAGCTTGCTCAATCTATAAATGCAAATGACGGCCTGGACCAATTGGATATTAACTTTCAAAAAAAGGCCCTGGAGCATTTCAGTGTTGCATCGGAACGTATGGTAGATCGCCAATTCCCTAATTTTCAAAAGGTTATGCATTTAGTAACTCAAAAAAATTATAAAGAAGCTGTTGACGAATTTTTGCTTACGAAACCAAAAGATGTTATAAAACATGTAATAAATGTTGAGAACGAATTTTATTTAAAATTCATGTATGGCGGCAAAGGCAAAGACGATATTTTTATTGCTGATTATGTACAGAAATTAGTTGAAATAATTGAAGACCATCCTGATTACGCGGATGCTCGAAACAACCTTGGTATCGCTTATTTGATTCAGTGTAGAAATTTATTTTTAAAGTCATTGGAAGCATTTAGAAAGGCTTTGAAAATTAATTCAAGTTTCAAGAAAGCAGACAAGAATTTGAAATTAGCTGAAAATGATGGCAAAGGATTTTTAATTCTTTTACGCGCAATCCTTAAATAAAAATTCTTTCTTAAGTCAAATAAAGACAAAGTGGTATAAAGTTTGCAATAGAATAAAAAATATTTTCTAATTTTGATAAAAATGTCTGTTTGTGTACCGTTTTGAAACAAATCAATAAATTTGATACAGTAATTATGAATCACAATAAGTGTTCAATGTTCGTTATTTTGTTTTTAATGGTTTTCTCTGTCACCGCTGCAACACCGCAGGATTCTTTGATGATAAAGCCGGCGAATCCTATTCAGGGTGAGCCGTCAGTTTACACGCTGAGTTTTGTGACAGTTGACACCCTTTTTCCAGATGGAATAATAGAGATTACTCTTACTGAAGATTTTGATCTTTCTAAAACGAGGCTAGCTAACTCGACGACGATTAATGGCGGTTTCACGGTTGCAGTGAATGGCAATACGGTTGTTTTACAGAGAAAGGGCACCGGTCGATTAGTTTTGCCGCTAGAGAAAGTCGATGTCCAGTTCGGGGTGGTTAAAAACCCCCAAAAACTCCAAGTAGATTTTCCATTAAGAATGACAGTGAAAAATGCAACTAGACCTGACAAGCATGCGATCCACCAACAAAAAGTCGTTTTTGCTGAAAAAAGGAATGAGGAAAACTGAGTACTAAAATTTTATTATAATATATGCGTAAATTATTTATTATTGCAATTTTACTCCTTTCCTTCAACATTGCACATGCCCAATTAGGAAGTGTAAGTGTCACTCCAGATAATTCGGAAGCGGGAAAGGGAACGTTATATACGATTGCCTTTACGACTTCAGTCACGAATACTTTGCCTGCTGACGGTAAAATTGTTGTTACGTTTCCTGGTGATTTCGATGTGACGGGTGCTACTTTGCCGGGCAGCGAAAGTTACGATGGCGGTTCATCAGCGTCTGGCAATGGTAGTGGAGTCATAACTATTGTACGGGATGGAACGGGTACGGCTGTTGGGACGAATACGCCAGTGAGTTTAGAAGTCGCGGTGGTCGAGAATTCACAAAGCACAGGTACGTTTTCAGTTTCTGTGGAAACACAAAATTCTGGTGGCGGAACCCTTGATACAGGAACAGATAGTAGTGTAGATGTTACTCCGGCAGCTTTAGGATCATATACGATTTCTGGTTATCCGAGCAGTGTGACAGCGGGGAGTAGTTTTGGTGGCAATGATGTGACGGTCACAGCGAAGGATTTATTTGGCAATACGAAGACGAACTATACAGGCCAGGTATATTTTACGAGTACAGATGGAGCAGCAGATTTACCTTATATTTCGAGTAGTAAATATACATTTTTAGCCGGCGACAATGGCAACAAGACGTTTGCGGGGACGGGTTTTACCTTGAATACTTCAGGTGCTCGGACGATTACGATAACCGATGGTAGTATATCGCAGGAGGGCAGCGCTATTAATGTAAGTTCTGGTGCGATAGCAAATTTCACATTGAGTGCTGGTACCACGCAGACAGCGGGTGTCCCATTTTCATTGAGTGTAACGAATGCGGTAGATAGTGAGGGAAATTCGGCATCTGGGACAGTGGTTGTAAGTGTATCGAGTGGCGGCGGCAATTCGCCTAATGGTACGGTTCCGACCTTAAGCAACATCACGGTATCGAATGGCAGTGGTAGTGCGAATCAGACGTTGGTGAGGTCTGTGGCGACCGTATTGCAGGGCGTATCAGGAGTAACACGAACGACGGGGAGCATCACGGTCAATCCTGGTTCTTTGGGTTCTTATACGATTTCTGGTTATCCGAGCAGTGTGACGGCTGGGAGTAGTTTTGGTGGTAGTAATGTGACGGTGAATGTTTATGATACATTTGGGAATTTAAAGACGAACTATACAGGCCAGGTATATTTTACGAGTACAGATGGAGCAGCAGATT
>CAZIKB010000001.1:0-96812 GCA_964539665.1 uncultured Cytophagia bacterium | reverse complement strand
TGAGGTCTGTGGCGACCGTATTGCAGGGCGTATCAGGAGTAACACGAACGACGGGCAGCATCACGGTCAATCCAGGCGTTCTTTTGGGTTCATTTGCGATGACAGGTTATCCGAGCAGTGTGACGGCGGGTGAATCGTTTACATCACCGGTGAATGATGTTACTGTTACCGCACAGGATATATTTGAAAATACCAAAACCAATTACACCGGCACAGTGAGCTGGACGAGCAGCGATGGCAGTGCGACGTTGCCATCGAATTATACATTTGTTGGTGGGGATAACGGCGCGCATGCGTTTACAGGGAGCTCATTTACGTTACAAACCGCTGGAACGCAAATCATCACTGTGACGGATGTCAGTGCGGGGATGTCTGAAAACAGCGATAATATTACCGTGAATCCTGCTGCGTTGAATTCTTTCACCATGTCCGGATATCCTACCGCGGTCACAGCGGGTAACGACTTTGGTGCCAATAACGTCACGGTAACCGCTTACGACCAGTACAATAATGTCAAAACAAATTACACCGGTACCGTGAGCTGGAGCTCTACCGACGGCTCCGCGACTTTGCCTTCCAATTACCTATTTAACGGTGGGGATGCTGGAAGTCACACTTTCGCGGGAACACAGTTTACGCTAAATTCGGAAGGCACACAAACCATCACGGTGCAGGACGGCGGCACGAGTGTCTCTAGTAGTGAAATCACCGTTTCCGCCAGCAACATCGCCAGTTTTACCCTTACCCCAAGCAATACGAGCGTAACTGCCGGTACAGCGATCACCATGACAGTCAGCAATGCCCGGGATGCCCAGAACAATCTCGTGGATGGGGTGGTGACGTTGAGTTTTTCCGATGCCGGCAGCCACAACGCGCCAGATGGCATATCACCTTCGCTACCCACCATTCAGGTTGTGAATGGCGAAGGCAGTACGCCGGTGACGTTGGTTTTAGCTGAGAGTGGAGTCCAGATCAAGGGTGAATCCGGAATCGCGATTTCCACTACCGCGGTCATAACCGTCAGCCCGGCAGCGTTGGCTGAATTTAACCTGGTTCAGGATATTGTCGGTGCAAAAACCGCCGGCGCCAGCTTTGGAATCACGGGTACGGCCTGGGACACTTACGAAAACACGATCACCAGTTTTAACAATACCGCCAATTTAAGTGATTTGACTGCAACTTTAACTCCGACAACCATGACGTTTAGTAATGGCGCCGGCACTCAAACCGCAAGTGTCAACATGGCCCGCGCAAATAATTCCATAACAGTGAATTACAATAATAAAACCGGCACCACCCCGGCTTTTGATGTCGTGCATGCTCAATTAGACCATTTTCTCGTCACCAATACCAGTGATTTGAATATCGGCACGCAAACGGCCGGTCAAGCTTTTGACATAAAAATCGTCGCCCGGGATGTATATAATAACACGGTAACCGGCCACACGGGTGCGGGCAGCGAAGTGAACATCGCCTTGAACATCGGAACAATCACGCCACCGACAAGCGGAACATTTAACAATGGAGTGTTAGCATCCGAGAGTGTCACGATTACTGAGGCCGGCAATGACAGGCAAATAAATGTGAGTGGAAGTGGTAAAACGGGTAGTTCGAATTTGTTCACAGTGAACTCCGGAGCTTTATCCAGCCTTAAAATCATGGATTCAGCTGGCGGATTGGGAACAGAAGTTTTAGATACTGCTTTAACCCTGGAGCAGCAATTAACCCTGTATGCAGCGGGCTATGATGCAAATGACAATTACATTCGAGATGTGGTAGCAACCTGGAATAGGAGTGGAGATTTAGATTTACCCAGTCCTCTTGTTGGTACCAGCACAGTCCTGGATCCTGTGACACCGGGTACGAGTGGAAAAATTTCTGCGGACACAACAAGTGTGACTGGCGATTCAACAGGAACAATTACAGTTGGTGAAATTGCTAAAGTAGTCATTGTCGATGTCAATGGGATCGAGATAAGAAATAAAACATTAACAGCAGACGACTCACTAACATTATATGCCCAGGGCCGTGATGCGAGTAATAGCCCTATAGGTAATGTCGTCGTAGATTGGACCTCAAGCGGTACTCTGGCTCCTGCAATTATGACATCAGGCGTCAGCAGCATTACATTTTCACCAACCACAGCAACAGCCAGTGGTAAAATCTTCGCTGTTCATGCGACAGCTTCAGATGATAGCACAGACACAATTACCGTAAATCCAGGCGTACCTGTTGGAACGATAACCCTGACAGCAGTTCCAAACACGATACCTGCAGATGATACTTCTAAATCACAAATTACTTCTTCTCAAATATTGGATTTTGACAGCAATCCCGTTGGTGCAAATCGACAATTTACGGTAGGTTTATTGCCTGCCAACCTGGGGCAGATTAATACACCAGATGTTAATTTAGTAAAAGATGGACTGCAGATAGCCACAAATGTAAATAGTGAGTTGGATTTTGAATTTCAAGCGGACACTCTGGGTGGAACGGTAAATATAATTGTATCCAGCGACAGTGGCAGCGCCGAAGGTAATACTCAGATTGCCATTGGAAGTATGAGTATTTTATCCATTACAAATGCTCCATTATTTGTTAG
Organism: uncultured Cytophagia bacterium; assembly: GCA_964539665.1. Taxonomy (GTDB): domain Bacteria; phylum Zhuqueibacterota; class Zhuqueibacteria; order Oceanimicrobiales; family Oceanimicrobiaceae; genus CAZIKB01. The sequence goes on along the minus strand of CAZIKB010000001.1, from coordinate 94,210 downwards.
TCAGGGTCAGAATGTGAGTAATATCGAGATGGTTGTGAAAAACTTGAGCCCTTCGACTATTACTAATTTAGGAGCCACCCTGACTTTTAGTGGCAACACCGGCTTTACTCCATTAAAAACCGACGCATTTACCACCATCCTTCCTCAAGGACAACGAATATTAACTTTTGATGTGAGCATCGGTCAAAGTGCAACATTAGGAACCATTACAATTGATGGAGAGGTGAATGGATTTATTGGTACGACTCCAGTATCTTCCACAGGAGCAGCAGTTAAAGATACTTTCACGGTTCAAGTTCCGGCACAATTAAGCGTAACCTCTGTGACCAGTGCAGAAGACACGGTAACCATTGGTGAGTTAGACACTATTACAGTCCAAATTCAAAATCCCGCTATTGCCGGTGCAGCGAGCGTGATTATTGATAATATTCAACTTAAGTTTATCAAAGATGGCTTCACCGACCAATCAACACATTTTGATTTTTCCGCGATCAGTGGAAATCCCACATCTGTTCCTGCCGGACAGGCTTTGGATTTTCTGTTTAAAGCAAGTGCAGGCGCCACTGCAGATATTGGCAATTATGAGTTAGATGTGCAGGTAAGCGGCCATGACACCAATACGGTAGATATCTTTTTTACAAATGAGACAGCTTTAGCTACCGGCAACTGGTATGTGAAGGGCGCCCCAGCGCTGCAGATTATGTCACTTAAACCTGAACCAAAGGATTCATGGGTGGCAGGGGATACCACTAATTGGTATGTGAGAATGGCTTTGCAAAACAGCGGCCCGGATGATATTAAATTAGATTTCTCAGACAGTAAAACCTATATTCAGTTTTTTAGCGGTATCACAGAGGTTACCGGTGAATATACCATCCTACAGCCCGGGCAATTGGCGGTTTCGGGTACAGACACCTTAAAAAGCGGGACAACCGATACTCTTGATTTTACCATCGATGTGACTGGCAGCACAGAAGGAACCATCACGATTACCGGGCAGGTGGAAGGTCTGGACGTTGAAACCGGTGGTACCATTGCTGATAATACCGACAGCGGCGGCAAAGGCGCAATTAGCGTTTTCAGTCAAACTACTTCTATCTTTATCACCAATACTGATCCTGTTACATTTAATATCATTGAGGAAATTGGATATGTAGATACTGCTCAAACTTTTAATATAGAAGTTAAGGTAAAGAACAGCCTTACACAGGCTGTTGATAGCGTAAAAGTAGAATTGACTTCTAATAATGGTCAGTCTACAATTTCATCGGATACACTTACGATCCCCGTGATCGCGATCGCTGGCTTTGGAACAGCAAATTTTTCTGTAACCGCTTCACTCAATCCAAATCCGGCTGGAGAGACTTTTACGGCCCGAGTTTTGAGCGGAATTGGCCAGAAAACTCAAAATCAAGTTCCCATCAGCACTCCATTTGATTCTACTGCGAAAGTTAGAATTCAAGAGACAGCGCGGCTGCAGGTTGAATTCTCACAACTTGATTCTTTCCTGACCGTGGGCGAGATATTTCAGGTGGATGCGACCGTGTTGAATTTAGGTCAGGCAGAAGTGGATAATTCTGGTCTGCTTCGCTTAACTGTACCTTCAAGCTATGCATTATTAACCAATGCTAATCAATCCTTCATTACTAATAATGCAGTGCAGTGGCAAGTCCAGGCTCCATCTTCAATAACGGTTTTAGATACTTTCATTGTTGATATCCTGCAGGTTCCGGTCGAGTTGAATATTAATGCTCCAGCCACTGTCGAGACACTGGCTGATTCTCAGGAGGTGAGAACTTTAGATGTCGGCCTAGTCATAGATGAATTAGCAATTGTTTCTCCGACAGGAGCCATGGATGACACCATATCAACAGGGCAAAGATTTCATATGCAAACTAAGGCAACTTTTCCTCAAAATATTGATTCAGTGCGCGTAGAAATCACCGAACTACCGGGTGATTATGAATTGTTTGTTGGCTCTGATCTCTCCCAAAAGCTCACTCATGACCAGAATACGGCTTTGTGGCAAATTGATGCTGCAGATCAAGCGCATCAGGAACTTCCGATTAAAGTACGCTACCGTGCGTACGACAGCGGTCAGGTAAAAATAGACACAACGAAACAGTTAGGAGTCGTGGCGGTGGATAAAGCTATCATACATTTTGAGAATTTCCAGGACAATCCATCCGGAGTCTATACAGTGTCTCTGAATCAGGATTTTACTCTGAGAGCGTTGTTTGTTAATAATGGAACCGCTGACGTAGAGGGAGCCGCAGAATTGACCTTAGATTTGTCAAATACTGGCATAATCAGTACTGAACCACTTGTCCAGACCTTTGTCCCGGGGACAACCGTTATTTGGCATGTTAAGGCGCCGAGTACAATTACAGCTTCACAAACGATTTCTGTCAAGCTGACGACCAATCCTATGGATGAAAATACAAATATTCAAGCGGCCAATTCAGGGCAACTTCAAAGATTCTTAAATGTAGAAACAGCTAATATAGGTTTTGTGAATATCAACAGCGTGGTGGTGACATCACCATCAGGTGCACAAGATAGCACGATTTCAACTGATCAAGAATTTAATGTTAGCGCTGAAATTGAATGGGGGGATATGGTTGATTTGCAGGCAGAAATAGAGTTTCCGCCCGGTACCAGCTATGAAGTTCTTGATGAAGATGGGGATCGCTTCAGAAGTGTATCTGAGGGACCCTTAAAGACGGTTGGGTGGCGATTGAAAGCGCCCGATAACAACCTGTCTCAGCATTACCTTACAATAAAAGCTAAAGGCAATGATATAAATAATCAAGAGATACAAATTATTGCTGCACCTGATTCACTTCCGTTCACCGTAGTTGAGAAAGCTCAACTTAACTTTAATGCCGATATCATAAGTCCTGCATCCGCTAAAGATCGTGTTCTCACGGTTGGGCAACTTTTTACCATAACCGCGAACTTGACGAATAGAGGAGATGCCGGCCTTGCTGGTGAAGATAGTGTACAAATTATCTTTCCATCCGGTGCCGCTTATTCAACCGGTAATCCATTAACACAAATGATTGCGCCGGGAAATCCCGGAAGCTGGACAATTAAGGCTCCTGATACACCAACAACTATTCTGGATATAATAGTTAATATAATTAATCATGAATCGCATGATGAAAACAGCAATCAATTAATCCCCATCGATCCGTCTCCTCCTCAAAAAATAATATCTGTATCTACAGAAGCGATAGGTTTAAGAGCTTCAATTTTGACGGGAAAGAAACCGACTACAATGTCGCAGGAAGTAAGAGATAAACATCTTTTTGGAATTAAATTCGAAAATCCAAGCGACTCTAATATTGAAATTGAATATATTAAACTGAATGTTAAATACAAAAAAGGAAATGCTCTTGCAAGTATCGGCCCTGATTCCGTTTTCAGCAAAATAGCGGTTGGTGAATATGATAATCCCGGCTCAGTGTTTGGAGTAGTTGATCCTGTACCTGGAGTAAATCCAATTACCATAAATTTTAACCCGGAGATTGCTGTTGCACCAAGTACTTCTAAGTCCATCGAATTCAGAGTAGATATAGCTCAACAAGCTGCTGTCAATAATTTTCAATTAGTCATTGAATCACCACAAAATGATATATCAGCCATTAACGTTGATGCTGATACTGCCGTTGCCATATTGGACAGTTCGGGACTTGAAATAACTTCAGCTTTAAATCCGGGAATTTCAGTATTAGTTGAGCCAACTTTAAGCGCGAGCTTTTTCAATTATCCCAATCCTTTCGGGCAAAGCGACCGGCCATCTACCACATTCAACTACAATCTTGAGGAGGCATCTGATGTATCTATCCAAATTTATACCCTATTGGGTGAGTTAGTTACGTCGGTTTCATTTACAGCTACAGATCCCGAAGGACAGCAAGGCATGCATAATGGTGCAGGAGGATTACCCACATATGTTTGGGATGGTAAGAATGGCAGGGGTCAAACAATCCTGAATGGTGTTTACGTGGCTGTGTTGATTACAAACTATGGCAAGGCCATGACAAAAATTGCAGTAGCAAAATGATGTTATCTAAAAATAATAAATCGATAATATTTGTTTTTCTTTTCTTAATAATTAAATTTGTGCTATGTGCCACAGGTCCGGCTATAGCTCAAGGGGAAGGGGGAACAAAGAGTATATTCTTGGGTTTAGGGGCGCGTTCTTTGTCCTTAGGCAATGCTTTTGTAGCGTTAGCTGATGATCCAACGGCCGTGTACTTTAATCCAGCTGGACTGGATTATCTCGAGAAAAAAAGCGCCAACTTTTTTTATACTAATTTACTTGCCGGAGCACAATATAATTTTCTGGGATTGGTTTATCCAACTACAACTATTGGTAGCTTTGGATTTGGCTGGATGAGAATAGGTGTCGGGGATATAGTTGAACGAGATGAAAATGCTGTTCCGGGATCAAGTTTTGATAATAGTCAAAATCAATTTATTTTTTCGTATGCCAAGCAAATAAAGAGATCAATTAGTGTCGGGTTAAATATAAAACTTGAGAGAATTGGATTTTCCTGGGAAAATACATCTGATTCTGGCGTTGGGTTAGATCTAGGTGTAATATATCGACCAGAATTTGACAATGCGTTTTTGAGTGACCTTTCTTTTGGTCTGAATGTTCAAAATCTCATACAACCGAGAATAAGATTAAAGGATGGTACAGAGTCTATTCCAATTAATTTGAAACTTGGATTGGCCAAGCCCATTCGATTTGGTGAAGAACGCAACGCTTTTACACTACTTTTCGATTTTAACAAAAGCCAAAATGCGTCATCAAGTTATCATGTCGGCGCTGAATATGCATTTAATAACCTGGCCATGCTGCGGGTTGGCATGAACAACGGTATTATAGCATTTGGAGCGGGAGCAGCTTACAAAAATTATCATGTCGATTATAGCTATGGAAAAATGTTTGATGGTCATGTTGATTATGCCGGAAACCACCGGTTTTCGATCACCATTGAATTTGGCAAAGGCAAAACTGAATTAATTCGTATCGCACGTGAACGCGAGGACAGAGAATTTCGATTGAATGTAGACAACCAGTTGTGGTTTACCCGGGAATCAGAGTTTAATACCAATATGGAAGATGGCCGGGAAAAGTATTACGAAAAAGATTATTTAGGAGCTTATGTAGATTTTTCGAGCGCGGTACAAGCCGCGAATGATCTGTATGAAACTGCCGTACGCTTGCGAGGAGAAAATGCGCATGATCCTGAGGGAAGCATTAGAGTAGCAACAGCAAACTCCAGCATTCAGGAAGCCCAGACAATGCTTGACCTGGCAAACGTAAAAAACGATTCTGCAAGAACTGAACAAATTAGAAAAATTGCAAGTGAAGCGACACAAAATACCCGGGAAGAAGACCTTCGAAATTTTATTTTAGAACACAGAGAGAAAGGAAATGCTTTTTTTAAGAGCAAAGCATTTACCAGAGCGTTGAGCGAGTGGCAATTGGCTTTGGAGAGGATTTCTCAAAACAACGATAATTTACCTGGTTGGGTTGCTGATATAAGGCGGCAGCTCGAAAATGACGTAAGATTAGCAGAGCAGCAGCTTAAGGGAAATACTCAGGAAGCCATTAAACGTGCTAATGCTCTGGCACGTAGAGGTGATTATGTTCAGGCTTTGCAAGAGCTCAATCAAGTCCGAAGCTCTGGAATATCAGAATCTGAAAAAAAAGATGTTGAAGATAAAATCAGAGCGCTGCAATCGCAGTTAACTTTTCAACAAAATTATGAAGATGGTATTCGAAGATATATAAATAAGGATTGGAAAAATGCCATGCAAGCTTTTGATCAGGCTCGTAAAATCAGACCTGGAGATGATAAAGTTCAGAAATATTATAAGGATGCGGAGGAACGGTCGAAAGCTATCAAGCAAGATATCCCCCCGGATTTGAAATTAAAATTTTATCGAGCCTTAAATTTATTCCGGCAAGGTAAATATGAAGAGGCGTTAGAAACTCTGGAAGAGGTTAACAAGGAGCAGCCTTATAATAAAACAATTTTAGAGGCCATCGATCTTGCCCTTGAACGGTTGCAGGCAAAAAAGTAGGAATTGAATTGTTACGAAAAGTAGAAAAAGAACAGTTAAAAGTTCCAGCTCACATTGATTATTTGGGCGATTTGCGTGATTTTGTCACCCAGGTAGGTAAAAAACACGGTTTTGAGGACAAACTCATAAACGCGTTTAAATTATCTGTTGATGAAGCGGCCACTAACATCATGAGGCACGCCTATCGGGAGACAGAAGGTATAATTACCATCCGGGCAATTGTTAAAAAGAACAGCCTTACGATTAGTATTATTGATCAAGGAACGTATTTTGATCCACAACGGGTGAAAGATCCGGATTTAAATCGCTACATTGATATCGGGAAAAAAGGTGGTCTGGGCATTTTTATCATGCGAAAGCTCATGGATGAAATTGATTACCGCCGAACCGATGAGGGTAACGAACTTAGAATTACCAAATATCGTCAAGCCCCGCAAAAGAAAAAATTTGCAAGAGCTGTTTCATCTATTCCACTTTCAATTAAGGCGAAAATATTTTTCCGAACTGTTGCGATAATAACTTTAATCATCGCCGGGGGATATTTATACTATTTTCAAAAAGCTGATGATATTATTCTTTCAAATTTTGTTTCAACTGCTCGAATAACAAATAATCAAATTGTAAATCGTATTAGTTCCGCGCCTGCTGAAGGTTTTGATAATGAGTTTACCGTTTCTTTAATTATCGATCCTATTTATGATGATTATAAGGGTCAAATTTATAAATTAGCCCTTGAAGATAGCAACGGTGGTGTTATATATATTGACGCCGCCGGCGTGAATGGCGCAAGTGAGTTTAACAGGCCTAAAGATTCTGAAAAAATTGATCCATGTATTTTTAAATATAAACTGGCAAATGATTCGACTTTTTATGAATTTGAAAACTCTGTTTTAATTAAAGAAACAGGCAAGCATTATGGCAAATCGCACATTCTCATTGTAGCTGAAAATACCGAGCAAGAAATAGCGACCAATCGTCTTAACGATTTAAAATTGGCATTTATTATTTTGGGAATAAGCTATGTTGGAGTAGCTTTGTTAATCTACCTGGTTCTGAATCCTTTGCATAAGCTCTCTGAGTGGATAAAGGATTTAGGTCACGGTGAAATTAATGATGAAATTGATATTGATGCTTCAAGTGAATTCGGTGAAATTGCCCAGGCATTTAGCGATATTACACATAAGTTTCGACAATCGCAAAAAAACCTGGTCGATCAGGAGCGTCTTCAAAGGGAGATGCAGGTTGCTCAGGATATTCAACAAACCCTGCTGCCAATAGATTTTCCCGTGTTAGATGGTTATGAAGTTGATTGCCATTATGAGGCTGCAAAAGAAGTGGGGGGAGATTATTATGATTTTGTTGAAGTGGATAAGGATACATTAGGTATTGTAGTAGCAGACGTTTCTGGAAAAGGCGTACCGGGCGCTTTGTTGATGACCATGATACGAACGGCTCTAAGAACTGAAGCCAGAGGACTTAAGGACGCCGCTGAAGTGCTTGCACGTGTCAATGATTTTGTGATGGATGACATTAAGAAAGGTATGTTCGTAACTGTATTTTATTTAATTATAGATTCAAAAAAACGACAAATTAATTATGCCAGTGCAGGTCATAATCCTATGATCCTGTACAGGGAGAGTACTGAGAAAACATATTACCTCAATCCAAAAGGATTTCCAATTGGTATTCAATTGCCCCAAAAAGATTTTTTTAGAAAATCAATAGAGTCTGAGACAATCCAGCTGACCAAAGATGATATACTTCTGGTTTATACCGACGGTATTACCGAGGCCATGAATAGCCGGCGGGAGCTATTTGGCGAAGAACGTCTATTGAATACTTTGCGCACAAATGGACATCTGGAAGTTACTGACTTTGTGGAAAAATTGAAATTAGCGATTTATTCATTTACACAAGGTACCCAGCAAAATGATGATATTTCTTTTGTTTCTATTAAGGAGAAATCTACACGTGAAGAAGATGAGCTGAGAAGAGCGAAAGAAGCCCACAATCTAATCGCTGAAGGCAAAAGTACTCGTGAAGCCTGTGAAATGGTTAATTTGACTACAAATGTGTATTATGCGAAATACAAAAAAGTTTTTGAAGAACACGGAACAGATGCTTTTGCAATTGATGAAGAAGTATCTGTTGAAGCAAAACACTTTAGCATTGAAGAAACAACCAAAATACTTGATATTATATCTAAACATCCTGAATATGGAGCCGGCCGGATAAGGGATGAACTAAAAACTGAAGCATATAATTTAACAGAGTTAAGCGAAAGTAAAATTTATGAAGAATTAGTAAGAAGGAAGCTAAATACTCGTCAACTCAGGGAAGCTTATATTAATAAAACAAAAAGGAGTAGCAGAAAATTAAAGCTTCCAGGTACACCCATGATGACGCTTGACGGCAAAATAATTATCAGCCGTAAAGAAGAATCAGAAGATTCAGTTGAAACTCCAGCACTTACTCGGGGAGATGAACCACCAGAACCTGATGATACTACACATGAGTTTGAGGAGTTAATTGACGAGGAAAGTGATTTTACCTTTGAAACCCAGGAGCCATCAGTTCTTGAACAAGATGAAGTTCAACAAAGTTTAGATACTAATGTTGAATCAGATATTGAAGCTGAATCATTTTTTGGCGCCATTGATGAAATATTAGCTAAAGAACCAATGGATGATCAGGAGAGTTCATTAATAACTGAAGAACTCGGCCAAAATGAATTGACAGATGAAATGGGTTTTGACGAACCAGACACATTAGAGACGCATGCTTCCATAAATGAACTATTTAGTGAATCAAACCTGGCCCAATCGGATTCAGAATTTGAAAATGAAGAGTCAGTGACAGAGCAGGAAGAAGCCAGTACGCAAGATTCAACCTTTATGGAGGATATTTCTTTTTCAGATCTTTTCTATGAAAGTACAGATTTACCGGAGGATGATTTTTATGATGAGTCCGAAGAAGATAAGATTGCAGAAGTCAATACAGAAACAAAAGAAGAGAGTTCTAATGACAGTTTAATTTCGCCAACAAATGATGCTATTCAAAACATCGATGAAAAGGATAACCAGGAGGCTTTTGAGGAAATCATTTATGACGCAAACGATGATGTGCTAATTTCCTCCTACATTGATAATATAGTCGATGAAAACCAACCGGATACTTCAATAATAGATGAGGAGTCTAATGTTGAAGATACGGTATCTTTTTCAGATTTGATCCAGGCCATTGATGAAGAAATTGTATTTGTTCCTGAGAGCTCTGGAAATAATCTAACAAAAGACAGCAATGGTACTGAAGAACCTGACGATAGCGGAGAAATTGATGAATTTGATAAGTTCCAAATATCTTCTAACTTTGAACAAGATTTGGAGAAAACGCAAGGTTCTGAAAAGTCAATTACTAACACAGTAAAAAGAAGTCATAATGTTACAAAAAAAGAAAAGAAACTAATTAAAGGTATAAGATTTTACAAGAATAAAGAGTACGAAAAAGCAATACAAGAATTTAAAAAAGTCATCGAAATTTACCCTGATTACAAAGAGGCTTATAGCATTTTAGGCAATGCGTATTTTAGAAATCAGATGTACGATGAAGCTGGGCTTGCCTATAAATTAGTTAAGCAGATAGATCCAGAAGATATCGCTGCACATGAAAATATGGGGGTGATTTATGCAAATCGCGGAGAATATAAATTAGCAATAGGTGAATGGAAAAAAGTTTTAGAATTAAATCCCGAAAGAACTGATATAGAAAAGAAGATAAAAAAAGCATTACGAATGAAATAATCTGAAAGAGAGGCCGATATATAAATAATTGATATTAGTCTATTGACTTTTTATCCAAATAAGATTATATTAAATTTCATTATCTTTAGTTAGAATATAACATTCAGGAGTTACGCATGGAAGGCATTCAGGTGTCTGTTGAAAAAGCTGGTACAAGGCAAAATATTGCAGTTATTAAGGTAGGTGGATATATAGATACAACAACCTCTGCTGAACTTGAACATGCACTGGCTTCGGTACTAAAATCAAATTGTTACAATATTATAATTGATTTAGGAAATGTAGATTATATTAGCAGCGCAGGTTGGGGTATTTTTATTAGTGAAATCAAAGGAATTCGTGAAAATCGGGGTGACTTAAAATTAGTCAGAATGATACCCGATGTTTACGAAGTATTTGAGCTCCTGGAATTTCACTACATACTTAAAGCGTTTGATACGTTAAATGATGCTATAGCTGATTTTGTTCAGGAGATCCCTGCTTCACCTGCATTACAAACGCCTGTCACAGATGAGGCTCAAAAGGATGACACCGCCCAGGCTGCCTCTGTTTCCGAGCCGAGTGTATTACAAATGGAAAAACAAACGGAACCTGGGATTGAATCGCAATTAAATACTATTGAAGAAAAGTTAGGAAGAATAATTATTGAGAATCCTGATTCAGGTTTATTTCAAATTATAAAAAAACTGAATACTCCGCGTTTTGGAAATATAAAACTTGGCTGGTTTGAAATGAGAAAATATTTGAAACAGCTTAATCTTGATTCAAAAAGGAAAAGAGTAGCCTTTTTTAAACAACACAGCTTCGGCAAGTTGAATAATTATTAAATTAAGAAGTTAGTATTAATTGAAAATCAGGGGTATTTATAGAAGCATATTGAATCAGAATTCTCCTTCCGTATTTTGCATTTCCAATTTTAATTTGATTTTCCCTTAGCAAAGTCTTAACATATTGTAATCTGTCATATAAGGAATAATAAATTCTATGTTTGTGGATCACACTCAAATTAGAGTTAAGTCTGGCGACGGCGGCAGTGGATGTTTAAGTTTTCTACGGGAAAAATACCGGCCCAAAGGAGGTCCTGATGGCGGCGATGGCGGCAAAGGTGGGGATGTAATTGTTCAGGCCGATCCAAAGATATCTACTTTACTTGATTTTCATTACCGTCCGAATTTCCGGGCGCAAAGAGCAGAACATGGAAAAGGCAGCAATAAACACGGTAAAAATGGCAAGGATTTGATTATAAATGTACCGATAGGAACGGTTATTAAAGAGGCTGCCACTGGTGATATTTTAGGAGATCTCGTCCATCCTGGAGAAAGTATTATAGTTGCAAAGGGTGGTAAACGAGGCCGTGGTAACGCGCGATTTGTCAGCTCGACAAATCAGGCTCCCCGTAAATGGGAAAAAGGAGAATTTGGCGAAGAAAAAATTTTAGACCTGGAATTAAAACTGATAGCGGATGTCGGATTGGTCGGACACCCTAATGCTGGTAAATCTACACTCTTGTCCAAAGTTTCTGCCGCCAGACCCAAAATTGCCAGTTATCCGTTCACAACCTTAAAACCAAATTTGGGAATCGTTAAATATCGCGAATATAACAGCTTTATATTAGCCGATATTCCTGGTCTGATTGAAGGAGCACATTTGGGTAAAGGTCTGGGTATTGAATTTCTCCGTCATATTGAAAGAACTAAATTACTTGTTTTTTTAATTGACTGCAGCGGCACAAAATTAATGAAAGATTATCAAACCCTAAAAGAAGAACTAAAGCAGCATAATCCTCACCTGCTGAAACGGCCTCAAATTATTGTGTTCACAAAAGTTGATCTATGTAATAAAATTGATACAGCGGAATTTGACCTGTTGGAATCGGTGCCTGTGTGTAAGATTTCAAGTATCACCGGAGAAGGCTTAGCCAATTTAAAGGAATTAATCTGGCAACAATTGCAATTAATTAATACTGCTGTGACTTGATATGAAAATAGACTCTATTGATCCTGAAATTTTACTGCGACTGAGCTCAGTCCCAGGAATTGGTTCAAACAAGGTACGCTCCCTGATAGGCCGATTTGGCGCTTCAATGGATATATTCAAGGCTTCAGTTGATGATTTATCAAATGTAAGCGGCATTGATAAAATAACTGCGGAAAAGATAAAAAACTATAAAAGCGACGGATATGCTATTAATCAGCTAAAAAAAATGGAAAAATCTGGAGCGCAATTGATTTCATTCTGGGACAAAGAATATCCTCTACTTCTTAAACAAATCTATGATCCTCCTGCATTACTTTTTGTGAAGGGCAATTTAAGCGAAATGGATAAAACAGCCATTGCGATTGTCGGTACGCGGCGCCCTACTGATTATGGTAAAATTATCACAGAAAAACTTGCCTCTGAGTTGGCACAAAAGGGGCTAACCATTGTCAGTGGATTGGCGTATGGCGTAGACACTCTGGCTCATAAATACACTTTACAATCCGGGAGTAGAACAATTGCAGTTTTAGGCTCGGGCGTTGATGTCATTTATCCCAATGAAAATTATTCGCTTTCAGAAAAGATAATCTCAAATGGAGCAATAATATCTGAATTTCCTATGGGCACTGGACCCGACAGAAACAATTTTCCGCGTAGGAACCGCATTATCTGCGGTCTGAGTATAGGTGTTGTAGTAATTGAGGCAGGCACTAAAAGTGGCGCGCTCATAACCGCCGCAATGGCTTTAGAGCAGAATCGAGAAGTATTTGCTGTTCCTGGCAATATTGATAATCCAAAAAGCATCGGTACCAATACATTGATCAAACAAGGTGCAAAAGCTATTACCTCGATCGATGATATTTTTGAAGAATTGTCAGCGCATTTGGAACATTCTATAAATAAAGGACCTGCAAGAATTAATGAATCTTTACTGAATGAAAATGAACTAAAAATACTAAATATTCTAAGTCATGAACCAAAACATATTGACGCCATTGCCCGGTCAGCGGAACAATCCTCCCCGCAGGTTTCATCTTTACTTTTAACTCTTGAATTGAAGAATTTTATCAAACAACTTGCTGGTAAATATTTCAAACGAATTTAACTAAATGTCATACAGATTGCGATAAAAAGCAGTTGACATATTATAGAAAATTGAGTATATTTCGCTCGTAGTGAAAAATATCTGGAGGGCTAGTTCTAACGGTAAGACAGCGGTCTTGAAAACCGCCGGGTGTACGCCCTTGGGGGTTCGAATCCCTCGCCCTCCGCTGTTGTTTGAAAAAAGCAATTTATAGAATATATCTATTCGGAGAGGTGGCCGAGTGGTTGAAGGCAGCGGCCTGCTAAGCCGTTGTAGGCTTAATGTCTACCCTGGGTTCGAATCCCAGCCTCTCCGCTTTTTTTGTCTGGTACATATTACCTATTAACCATCAATTTAATTTTCAGTATAAATAATCTTTGAGTGATTTAGAATACCAAAGGGTCAATGTACGTTTTGCTCCAAGTCCGACTGGATATTTACATGTCGGAGGAGCTCGAACAGCCCTCTTCAACTGGCTTTTTGCTAGAAAACATGGCGGCAAGTTTTTATTGCGAATTGAAGACACAGATGTCGCTCGCTCGGATCAGGATGTGGTTGACGCTATCTTAAATGGACTCAAATGGCTGGGCCTGGATTGGGATGAAGAACCAGTTTTTCAATCGAAAAGATTTGAAGTCTATAAAGAATTTGCTGAAAAACTTGTTAAGGCCGAGAAAGCATACAAATGTTATTGTACACAGGAACGTTTAAAGGAAATCAGAGAAAAGGCCCAGCGTGAAAAAGGGGAATACAAATATGATCGAGCGTGTCTGAAGTTAACTGAAAGTGAACTCAAAACCTGCGAACGAGATGAATTACCTTTTGTCATCAGGCTTAAAGTGAGAGAAGGTAGAACAAGCTTTCACGACCAGGTGTATAGTGAAATTGAATTTGATAACTCACAAATCGATGATTTTGTAATCCTGCGTTCTGATGGACATCCGACTTACCATTTGGCTGTGGTTGTGGATGACTATGAAATGCAAATTTCGCATGTGATTCGAGGAGATGATCATCTCTCAAACACACCTAAACATATTCTTCTGTATGAAGCTTTTGACTGGAATTGTCCAGTCTTTGCTCATGTTCCGTTGATTTTAGGACCTGATCGCCAGAGACTAAGTAAACGCCATGGGGCGACGGCTGTTGGCGAGTATAAAAACGCTGGATACCTGACCGATGCTTTCGTGAACTTTTTATCTCTTCTGGGTTGGTCTTCCGGAGATGACCGGGAGATCTTCACCTGCGATGAGCTTATAAAGGCATTTTCTTTGCAAGGCATAATGAAAAAGAGCGCGGTCTTTGATGAGAGAAAATTGCAGTGGATGAATGGCCAATACCTCATGGCAATGGATGAGGAGAACCTGTTAGATTTAGTACTGCCTGATTTGTTAGAAGATGGCCTGGTTACAAAAAAATATTCTGACGAGAATAGAGCATATCTGCTAAAAATAGTCAGTTTATTAAAACCACGCTTGAAAAGAGTGTCTGAATTTCCAACCATGGCCAGGTACTTTTTTCGAGATCCAGTTACTTACGATGAAAAGGGCACAAAGAAGCATTGGAAAGACACTCAACTGAATGATAAATTCATCCAGCTAATTTATGTGTTAATGCCTATTAAGGAATTTACTACCGATACAATTGAGAATGCTATGAAAAAACTGGCCGAGGACTTAGATATTAATGCAGCTAAAATAATACACCCGGTCAGAATAGCTATCACTGGTTATTCTGTCAGTCCCGGCATGTTTGAGGTAATGGAAATATTAGGAAAAGAAACATCTATTCGTAGAATCAAAAGGGCTGTAGAGTATTTGCAAAATAGTCCTTGGAAAGCTTGACTTTGTAACTGTGTTTGAATAAGTTGTAAATCAACCTTGGGGTGTCGTCCAATGGCAAGACACGCGACTCTGGATCGTGGAATCGGGGTTCGAATCCCTGCACCCCAGCAAACAGCAGCATTGTTATAATTAACTGGATTGTAAGAATTGCTTTAGGTAATCTGTATTTATCTGGTAAGTGGAGCATTGGAGTGTGGATTTAATGGAGTTTATGGTTTTGTTGCAACACTCCATTATTCCAGTAATCCATCACTCCAACAAAATTGCGCTCGTAGCTCAACTGGACAGAGCATCTGACTTCGGATCAGAGGGTTGAGGGTTCGAATCCTTCCGGGCGTACTAAATCCTTCTAAGAAAGCTCATAATATTTATGAGCTTTTTTTATTTACATACTGAAATTAATTTTGTACCTTGTAACATTAATTTAACCTACCAGATATCTAACTACAATTGACTTAGAGTTTAATTTGTTCTACTAAGGAGAAACCTGTCATTGACTAAAGAGTCCACAATTAGTGTTTTATCGGCTATGGTGGCTGATACTTTCCTGAGAAGAAGGCACGAAGTGACGCAGAAATTTCAAGATTTTGTGCAGATACAAAAAGACAGTTGAATCTGATTGCCAATATTTAGGGAGATTAAAATTGCCAAAATTTAAATTTACAATAAATGAGAGGTTTGCCAATTTATGGTCAAACTCTGAAGCAAAGGATTTTATTTCAATAACCTTCTTAGGCTACAGCCTGGGATGGTTGCTGACTTTGTTCCTGGTCACATCATTTATACACATTAGTTTATCTATTGTTTTCTTAAGCTTTTTCTTTCATGGATATTTTCTGGTTAAAATAATTAGAGAAATTCAAAAAAGGACTACCCTGCCAATAGAATTCTTACTTGTTTTAAATTCACTGCTATTTCTATTAGAAATATATTATTTGCGATCAGAATTTGCGATGTCAACATTTTGGAATCCCGTAATTTCAAAATATCAAATTCAGATACCAATTCTGCAAAGCCTGCTGTTAGCGAATTTGATACTAACCTTTAGCTTAATATTAGTGCAAAATAGCCAGGGTAAAATTAAATTCCTGTTATGGCTGGTTCCGTTTGGCGTTCTTGGTAGCATGATTTTAAACGATGGCGGCGTTTTTTCCATTTTATTTTTTCAAACTCTGCTTTTTTTGTTACTATTACGCAAAACTTCATGGTTGGACGAGCTATCAAAATTTGAATGTTGGATTTACCTGTTCGTTCTGGTTTTATTATTTCAAGGAGCTGTTTTTCTGAATCCTTTTCAGGAATTAAAAACGCAACCATTCAATCGAGGACTCGTCTGGTACACCCTGCCCTATTATTTGTTTTTAGTGTTCAAAATGTATCTGCTTGCCATTCTGGTAAAAATACCAGTTGTGCTGGTTTATAATCATGCGCAATTGTCCCGGAAATTGAGAATTTCCAGCCTGTTTCAATCGACGGTTCCACAGGTTATTCACCTTGTGATGCTGCTGGTAATTTTTTATTTATTCATTGCAGTCTGGAAAGCAGAAAATGTGCGCCAGGCATTCATCCAACAAATTGAAGAGATTAAATCCGGGACAGCTCCAAAATCATTGACCTGTTACAAAGTCAAAATAGATTCGACCAGTATAATCCTGCCCACTTCTGGTTATCAACCGATAAATTATTCCAGTCCTTTACCTGAATTGGGTATTATGACTTTGACATTAGATATGACAGATAAGCTATCAGTGCCCGGCAAGGACGACTATTTCTATTTTTTCAGACCTTTGGATTCCGAACCGGATTCAGTTTATTTTGTAGAGTTTAATTCAAAATTCTTAAAACTGTTAAACCAGAAAACTTCAATTGTCACTGCGACTAAATTGGTTGCCCATCCTTATGCACTTGGTCAATGGGAGTCATTTTTGTTTAACAGCAAAATATTAGTTGATGACTCAACTATTCGATTGTTTCCGTTTGGCTTGATTTCACAAAACCGTGAAAATTCTAATTCTATTGAGGTGGAGACAGGGCCAAAGACAGGTTCAGCAACACATGATAAAGATTCTCATATTACGGAAACAAATGGAAGTCTGAAAAATTCGGATAACTATGAGTTTGTTCTGGGCAGAGTTTTTATCCCTAACTATAATGCTAATTTTACTCAAATTGGCTTCTTCACAATGGACGTATTATTGATTCCGAATTTTGCACTTTTTACTTCGCCTATCGTTCGATATTTAGTTTTATTTATTGTAGTCTATTTATTATTGAATCTTCTTGTTATTCGGCGAGTCGTTAGATTTGGCTCACAAATTAACCGCAAGATTGTTCATAAATTTAATCAGCTTAAAACAGGCATCCAGGAGATATCAACAGGTAATCTGGATTACAAAGTAAGTGTTGAGGGCGCAGACGAATTTGTTGAACTTGCCGAGCACTTCAACCAAATGGGAGAAAAGTTAAAAAAGACCATCGAAGATGTGCGAGAAAAGGAACGGCTGGAACATGAATTGAATATTGCCCGACAAGTCCAGCTTAGCCTGCTGCCAAGCCATTTGCCAAAGGTGCAGGGATTTCAGATTGCAGCCACCCTCAAAACTGCCACCGAAGTCGGGGGCGATTTTTACGATATGATTCCTCTGAAAAATAACAAATTTTTATTCACGATAGGGGATGTTTCAGGGAAAAGCACATCGGCTGCTTTTTATATGGCTCAGTGTGTGAGTTTGATTCGATATTCACCGAAATTCACTCATGAACCACGCGAGATTATTCTTCGCATGAATGAATATTTTGCCAACCCTGATGTGGACCGGCGCATCTTTGTCACAGCAATTGTAGGAATGCTGGACGCTGACAAAAACACAATACGTCTGGTGCGTGCCGGCCATACGCAGCCAATTTTGCTTCCCGGACGTAAGAAGGAAGAAATCCGTGAACTGCAAACAACTGGCCTTGGTATCGGATTATCTAAAAGCGGTGAAGCGCTTGAAAAGGTGCTCAAAGTAGAAGAAATCCCGTTTCGCTCCGGTGATATGGTGATATTCTACACCGATGGCGTGGTTGAGGCGGCTCGCCCCTCTGACCCTGCAAACAACGGTGGGAATGATGAAGCAAAACAGTTCTATGGTGAAGAGAGATTGATGGAGTTGCTGAATGATTTGCGCGGGAAAAATGCCGCGAGTGTCATGCAGGAATTAACAAATGATGTGGAAAATTTTTATGGTGGGAAACCTCCTGTGGATGATTATACTTTGTTGATTATTCAGAAAACAGCGCGAGCGTAATAATGCCAGAAAGCAAATTTCAGGTTGGAAAGCGGTTTCGTGATTATTTTACGAGCTTTAAACCTCAGGAAATAGTTAATAAAGCGAACATTTTATATTTCATCGGGTGGATATTTTCATTTACAATTATATTTTATACGGAGTATTTTCGATATAATTGGATTTTTATATTTTATATTATTTACATTTATTTTTGGTATAAATTAGTTGGTAATTTTTATAATAAATTTCGACCACCAAATGAACTGCTTCTGGCTCTATTCCTGCTTATATTATTCTTAGAAACCGTCTTTTTACAATCATTTTATAACACATCGTCATTCTTTACTTTTGAGATACAAGCGCCAGGCATTCTGGCAAATTTTGTTCAAATCCTGCTCCAGTCCTTGTTAATTTTAATATTTAGCCTGTTTCTCGTGCAAAATTCTCAAGGTAAAAAAGGTGTAATTATTAGTTTTATTTTATTGGGCGGCATTGGGGTAAGCGTTTTTAACACTTCAAGCGTCTTTTACCTGTTTATCTTTCAAATTATTTTATTTATTTATCTCCTCCGCAAAACACCCTGGTTAGAAGAGTTGACAAAAATTGAGTGCTGGATTTACCTGCTGGTTGTGTTTTACCTGTTCAGAGGTTTTGCAAATCATAATCCTTTTCAGGAGGTTCAACCTGGTCAATTTGAAAGTGCACTGCTCTGGTACAGTCTGCCTAAGTTTTTATATTTATCATTTCAAATATATTTACTTGCACTTTTGGTTAAAATCCCGATTGTGCTCATTTACAACTTTGCGCGCCTGGAAAGAAAACTAAAAATCTCCAGCCTGTTCCAGTCTACCTTCCCCCAATTTGTTCAATTGTGCATGTTACTGCTAATTTTTTATTTTTTCATTGCAGGTTGGCAGGCAGATAAAATGAGACAGGCCCTGATAAATCAAATAGAACAAATTTCAACGGGAAAAGCCGCAAGGTCTGTAAATGTTTTTAAACTGGCGGATGATCAATCTGATAGAACCCTGTATATCAAAGGCTATCAACCCATTCAATTTACTGGACGTTTGCCTGAGGTGGGAATAGTCGTAGTTGAGAAAGCAAAAACATACAATATTTTAAGTTCTGATGAACCTGGCTACCTGCTTTTCTTCAAATCCTCAGAAACAGTAAAGGATTCAATTGTTTTTATAACCTTAGATTCAGATTTTTTAGGAATGGTTGCTGAAAATACGCCCATTTTAGCTGGCTCTTATTTGCAGGCTTACCCTTACAATCCTCCCCGGTGGGAATCTTATCTTTATGAAATATCGAATTTAAAAGGAGATCGTAATATTCGAATTTTCCCCTTTGGATTAACGCCGAAGAAAGCAAAACTTACCCTGTCTGTTCCGTTTGACCAGGCCGAAAGCAATCTACCTGGGTGGATGGATGAAATTAATTTTAAAATTGCTAAAACAACACAGGTAACGGTTGGCAGAGTGATTGCGCCGCTTCAAAATGCGAATTTGGAGCAGGCAGGTTATTTCGCATTTGATATTTTAATGATTCCAAATGTGTCATTTTTTACGTCAACTCTTTTAAGATACATACTGCTGTTGATTCTAATCTATTTTCTCGCAAATCTTCTTGTCATTCGCCGAATGGTAAAATTTGGCTCTGAAATCAACCAAATGATCGTGCAAAAATTCAATCAATTGCGAAAGGGGATCAGGGAAATATCCACGGGCAACCTGGATTATAAAGTCAAGCTCGAAGGTAAAGATGAATTTGTAGAATTGGCCGAACGTTTTAACCAGATGGGCGACAAATTAAAAGATTCCATCGCGGAAGCTCGTGACAATGAACGAATGAAACATGAGCTTACCATTGCCCGACAGGTCCAGCTCAGTTTGCTTCCCCGAACTTTACCGGATATTCCAGGCTTTCAAATTGCAGCAACGCTCAAGACCGCGAATGAGGTTGGAGGCGATTTTTACGATATTTTACCCCTGAATAAAGATCAATATTTATTTACGGTTGGCGATGTTTCTGGCAAAAGCACATCTGCCGCTTTTTACATGGCGCAATTTATCAGTCTCATTCGTTATTCGCCGCAATTTACCGATAACCCGCATGAGATCGTCCTGCGCCTAAATAAGTATTTTTCTGATCCCATGGTCGATCGACAAATATTTATCACGGCCATTGTTGGGGTGTTAGAGGTATCCAAAAATAAAATGCAATTCGTTCGCGCCGGACATACTTTACCGATTTTTATGCCGGGCAATCTGTCGGAAGAAATGCGTGAATTGGAAAAAAGCGGTCTCGGTATCGGTCTGGAGAGAATTGGACAGGTGTTTGAAGATAACCTGGAAGAAGATTCTCTTCGTTTACAATCTGGTGATACAATTGTTTTTTACACAGATGGTTTGGTGGAAGCGGTACGCGCAAATGGTGATCAGGAAGAAATGCAGTTCTATGGCGAAGAACGATTAATGAGTTTGCTAAAAGACCTCCGCGGCCAGGATGCTTCGAATATCATGCAAGCCCTGACCGATGACATTGAATCATTCTACGGAGGAATCTCACCAGTGGATGATTATACTATGTTGATTATTCAGAAGACTGGTAAATAGAAATGGCTTGCATTTTAAATTCTACTTCGTTAATTTTTAACGTGTCGTAACATTACTATCAGCTCTGTGACTATGGAAGGTGATCTTTACTAACTCCTTTGACTTCCCGAAAAATCGAATTGCTTTGTCGCTCCTTGTGGTATGTTTTGTCATTCTGTAAGAATCTTTGTAGTAGAAGCGAGTATATTTTAGAGTTTAACAAGAGTCTTGCTGAAATACACGCCTGGGAAGCTTCCACAAAAAGCGATATAGAATCAACATATTTTTATCATTTTTCCTAACTGGAAGGGGAAAGATAAATGAAAAGTTTATTAACAGAAAAAGAGATTCTCAAGATTATAGAAGTCATTCCCTCAATTCTCTGGATTCTTTTTGTGGTAATTATTTTTGCTCTTTTCTATAAACGCATCCGTGATGAAATCCTGCCAAACCTGAGCAATTTTAAAGCGATGGGAGTGGAGTTTTCATTTGTGAAAAGCTCGATTGATGCGGCAATAGAATTTGGTGAAAAATCTCAAAAATGGCAAATAAGCGTTCCCGAAAAAGACAAAGAAGCAGCATTAAAACGTGCCCAGAGAAATCACAGTATTCTTAACAATGCCAGAATACTCTGGGTGGACGACTACCCGGAAAACAATCGTAATGAACGCCGGATGTTTCGGCAGTTGAGAACCAACATAGACACTGCTACCAATACTAATGACGCTCTGCAAATGTTAAAGATTGACATTTACGATTTGGTTATTTCAGATATTGCCAGAGATGATGAAGCGGATCCAAACGGTCTTGAATTTTTGAAGAGCTTGCGTAAAAATAACAATAAAACGCCTGTGATATTTTATGTGGGAACGCTTGAGCCCGGCCGAGACAAACCTGAACTGGCGCTTGGAATTACAAATCGACCGGATGAACTGCTGCATTTGACGATTGATGCGTTGGAAAGAAAGAGCTCTTAAGGAGTTTTCATGCTCGCTCCCAATCTACAGTTTGAGAGCGCAATTGGATGAGAAGCTTTGCTTCGTCTAAAGTGGTAACCAAACAATTATGCTAAAAAACAAAAAAGATTTAGAAAATATCAACTGGCCGGCAATTCTGCTGAATTTAAAAAAGCAAAGGCTGG
Source organism: uncultured Cytophagia bacterium (assembly GCA_964539665.1). Taxonomy (GTDB): domain Bacteria; phylum Zhuqueibacterota; class Zhuqueibacteria; order Oceanimicrobiales; family Oceanimicrobiaceae; genus CAZIKB01. Next base: position 72,387 of record CAZIKB010000001.1, on the reverse strand, counting down.
TGCCTTTTTTAGGCGCCGGCGCGTCTTTGGGCTCGAAGGGTTGGACTGGCCTGCCCAGTGGCGGCAAGCTCGCTGAGTCTCTTGCAAATGAATGCGGCTATCCCGGAAATGATAAATCCGACCTGCTGCGGGTGTCGCAATATTATGCTCTGACAATAGGTGAGATGCCTTTGCGGGAATCCGTTAATGAGAAACTCAGTCAACCGGAGGTCAAGCCCGGGGAGGTACACAATATCCTGGCGGGCTGGCCTATTGAAGTCGTACTAACAACTAACTTTGACAACCTCATGGAACGCGCCTTTATCAAAAATGATAAAGATGCTTCGAAAGCGATTTATAATCGTTTTGGCGACCAGGAACAAATCAAGGTTGAGCCAAAAGTGCATGCACCACTGGTTTACAAGCTGCACGGTTCGCTGGATGATATCGATTCCATGATCATAACTGAAGACAACTACATTGATTTCTTGATCAATTTAATTGAAGGCAATCCCAAAATTCCAGACAAAGTCAAGAATATCTTCGATACCTGCTGCATCCTGTTTATCGGTTATGGCTTGAAAGATTGGAATATCAGGGTACTGCTGCGCTATTTTAGGAAATACGACCGGCGTTCGTTTGCAGTTCAACGGGACCAGGCTGCCGTTTTAGATGCAAGTGCGGCAAAAGAGTGGGAAAGCATGGTGCTTTACTGGGAAGACAAAAAAATTTCCGTGTATAATTGTGACGCCCTGGAGTTTCTGCGTGAATTAGATCGGCGCTACAAAGAGGATGAATAAAATGGCTGAAAAAGGCAAGTTGTGGGCATTCCCCGGTTTGCATTATTTCAGAGATGATCCGGTCGACCGCGAGCTGTTTTTTGGCCGGACGACGGAAATAAAAGAGCTCACCGAAAGAATCCTTGCTGAAAACATTACCGTATTGTTCGGCAAATCCGGCGACGGTAAAACCTCGTTGGTCAATGCTGGCTTAAAACAAGCTTTTCGCGACTTGCACTACCTGCCGGTGCGGGCGCGAATTTTTAATACACCCCAAGAAATCACACCCCTTTATGACGCAATAGAAAGAGAGGCCGGGGCTAACCAGGTGCAACTTCCAGAAAATTGGCAAAAACCAACGCTCTGGGAAACCTTCTGGGGATTGCGGCCAACAGAGAAAAATGGGCTTAAACCGATTGTACTCATTCTCGATCAATTCGAGGAGCTGTTTACCCTCATGGCTGCCAGACAGGACGACCAGGAAGAATATATCTGTCAGTTTGCTGATCTGGTTCGCGGCCGTGTACCAATGGAAGTTAAGAAAAGGATACGCTCGCAACTCGGAGAGCTTAAAGCTGGCAGTTCAGAAGCGTTGGCCATTGAAAAGCTTTTATATGGCTCGACCTCATCGCTGGTGACGATTCTCATTTCATTGCGCGAGGATTACCTGGCCTTTTTGGACAACCTGGGTAAAAGGATTCCCAAAGTCTACCACAGCCGCTACCGCCTGCCGTCGCTAACCATTGAGCAAGCCCGGCAAGCTATCCTGAATCCGCCGCAGGAGAGTGTGCTTGGCGAGCAAAAATTTTACATTGCCGAGGATGCTGGTGTCGCCATTATTAAATTTTTGACCGTGCAGAGCAGCGCTTCGGGAATCACCGAAGATATGGTTGGCCCGCCGCAACTGCAGGTACTCTGCCAGAAATTGGAAGAGCAAATGCGTAAGAACCACAAGGACGGCATTGAACTGGCAGATTTGGGCGGCGATAAAGGCATGCGTAAATTACTTTCAAGTTTTTATCGCGACATAACTAAAAAGTTTAAGCTGCTAAAATTGGGCGGCGGGCCGAGAAGATTAAAGGGACTGTTCGGTTTGCTTCGGCGCTTACAGCCGCTGCACTCACCTCGACTGGCCGTACGTAAATTATGTGAGGAGCGTCTGATAACGGCCGGTGGAAACCGCAACAGCCGCCACGAGGATGAAATCGTCCGCGAGGTGGGCGTTGCCAAGCCGGATTTGGACCAGCTTGTTGATAGCCGCCTGCTACGCCGTGAGCCTCGTTTACAGGAGTCTTTCTATGAGCTCAGCCACGACAGTCTGGTGCGGTCGCTGCAGACAGCCGGAGGTTTGCGCAAGGGCTGGGTCGCGAGTTTGCGATTGTTGATGATTGCGGCAGTGATGGTTATGAGCTGGCAATGGGGTTGGTTGAAAGTACGAAATTTCTTTGAGATAAAGAGCTTGAGGTCGGACTTGGAAGCCCTAAAAGAAGCCGAATTCCCGGTAGAGATGTTTAAAGTTCGGCTGTCCCTGGCGGAAAGGACGGTTAGCGATTCTTTGCAATTCGCTAACATCCAGAGTCAATATAATAACTGGCGCCAACAGTCACTGGCCGATTCTATCGCGAGCATCGATTCACCCCATCTGGCTCGAGCGGATTCATTCCTGAACATACTGAGTCTTGAATATCCTGGTGAGTACCCATTGCGATTGGCCATGATAGATACGATTCACTTGAAAAAGCTGGCGGATGTGGAGAGGAAATACCAGCGGTGGGTAGAAGGATTGAGTGGAGAAGAATTGTTCGCTGAAGTTGAATCATTTCTTGATTCATCTTACCTGGCACTCGACCGCCCTACTAAAATTACCGAGCTGAAGCAGGACTTAGCAGGAAGACGAGGCGACACTGCAGCGCAGCGCCAGCTCGCTGCCGAGGCAGAACGACAGCGTGATCTTGTGCGCAGACAATTGCTGGCAGCGATTCGGCTCAAGGAACCGAGGGGGAATGTTGTGAAAGGCGATACGACCGGCAGAACGATGCGTTTACCAATAATTATGGAAGACCATAGACTTTTTCAAGGTGCACGCGTTTTCTTGAACAATAATGAGATGTCTCTGACACCTACGCGTAAAAAAGGCTACAGCGAATGGGAAAGCTGGATACCGGTTTCACCCGGAGATCAAAGCGTCGCAGTTGATATCAAAGTAATTGACAAAGAGGACAACGCGGCTTCGAAATCATTCAGGTGGGCCGTAGATCGTGAACCACCGCGTGTGGGCAATGTAAAAATACAATACATGAATACGGAGACAAATATCTGGCAGGACATGCCCGCAGATGTTTGGCTTGGGGAGTCCTGGCGTATTGAACTTACAGCCACGGAAGCCCTGGAAAAAGCTTCAGTAGAAATTGAGCTCGTTCAACAATTAGCTAGCCTAAAATCAATTCAAATTCAGCCTATTACTGAGCATTTCTCACCACAAAGCCTAAGAGGTGATTACGTTATATTTGAAGGAAGCATAAAAAACCGAAATGTGGATAACCTGAGATGCGGTCTGGTATTGCGAGATTTGGCCGGCTGGGTTAATGATGTTGCTTTAAGTGAATATCGATTACGTTTCCGCAGTAAACCCGAAAGTAGTTTGAGTGATGAAGAAGTCACAAGCATGATTAAAAAATACGACTTTTATTGTTCCGAGGAATGGCCGTGGAGCAATCCAAACGGGAAAGGCATCGGCAACGATTTTAAGCTGGAAAATGAAGGACTGGTAGTTTTAGTCCGTACCACCGGCTTAAAGTGGCAGCAATCCGGTTCGGCAAAATATAAGACCTTCTCTGACGCGCAGGCCTATATTGACGAGTTAAACCGTAATCGATTTGCAGGGCACAGCAACTGGCGGCTACCAACGCTGGAAGAAGCCATGTCCTTAATGGAATCAGAACGCAAAAGCGGCGGTTTATACATCGATTCGATTTTTAAAATAACTCAGGACTGGATTTGGACTTCGGACAAATATGACGTTTCGGCGGCGTGGTACGTCAGTTTCACCAATGGCTTTTGCAGCAGCAGCGACTTCTTCAACTTCTACGTTCGGGCAGTACGCTGAGGACAATCGGTTATTTAGTTATTTGAGTCATTTGATATTTTGATTATTTGTTTTGCGAGCGTAGCGAGCGCTTTGATTTTTTTAAATAGTGGTTTACCGAAAGTCAGATAATATTGTCATTTCGAACGTAGTGAGAAATCTGTAACCATAAAATTTTTAATATCGTTATTGATAATATTTTGCAATCAGATCTAAAAATTCTGCAAAACTCATCGGCTTGCCAAGAATTGTGTGTGCTTCTGGCCTTTCAAAAGGGTGTAAATGCCAACCACCTGTGTTGTCGATACCAAATATACGGTCCCCCTTTTCAATAAGTGCAAATGCAGTAGTGCCTGTTTCTTCATTGAAAAAAACATCAACAAAATTACCAAAGGTAAGAGCTGTTCGAATATTAATGGATGTCGGAGAGATACGACGGACTACTGGTATATCACAAAGAGGAGAGTTAAATGCACATTCAAAAATTTCATGTTGAAATTCTTCTAAGGTCATGGTATTTGTTCAATCATTTGCTGCAACCGTTTTTGATCGCTTACAGCAGCTTCCCATTCCCAATAATCTTTCTCAACTTCGTAGGAGTACTTTTGCTGTACTTCACCTTTTTCCCAGGCTCGTTTGAATTTGATAAAATCCATTTTATATCGTTCTTTAAAAATTATTAATTTTTCTTCTACTTCCTTCAATTTTAAACGAACCAGGTCTTTTGTAGCTAAATGAAGTGCAACATCGAATCTTTCTTCTCCAGTTAAATCAGAAAGGATTCTATGAAGAGGCTTTGAAATACTTGTTTCTATCATAAATTGTCAGATATTATTGAATTTTATTTAAAATATATAAATTAAATCTTAATGTCAAAGACAATTTGTAGGTCTGAAATGCCAGCATCGTCAGATAGTCTTTCAGAAATTCCTGACCTACGCGATTAGATTACCATACTCAATCCAATCCGTCCCCTTTCAACATCAATACTCAATACTTTCACATCAACCACATCTCCTACGGAAACAATCTCCATCGGGTTTTTGACATATTTTTTAGCCATCTGGCTTTTGTGCACCAGGCCATCCGCTTTTACGCCGATATCCACAAAAGCGCCAAAGTCCACTACGTTACGAACGGTGCCCTTCAAAATCATGCCCTCGGTCAGATCTTCCATTTTTAAGACGTCGCTGCGCAGAATGGGTTTCGGCATTTCGTCCCGGGGATCACGATTGGATTTTTCCATGCTGGCAATGATGTCTTCAAGCGTTGGGATTCCAGTCCCGCATATTTGAGCTAAATCACTTATTTTTGCCTTAGATTCCCGCACCTTTTGGCGGAGAATCTGGCCATTGCCTTTGACTGCCGCTGCATCTAATTCGAAATGCTGCAACAGCTTGTCCGCGGCTTCATAAGATTCCGGATGGACCGCAGTAGAGTCAAAGAAAATATCCCCATCTGGAATACGGAGAAAACCGGAGGCCTGAGTGAAAGCCATATCTCCTAATCCTTTCACCTGTTGAATCTCATCACGCGATTTAAAACGTCCTTTTTCTTCACGATATTTAACAATGTTTTCAGCCGTTCTGTTATTAATCCCAGCGACGTATTTTAACAGAGATTTAGAAGCCGTGTTCAAATCCACCCCGATGTAATTCACCGCAGACTCTACCACTCGATCCAGAGACTCTGCCAGGCGATTTTGGTTGACGTCATGCTGATAAAGTCCCACGCCAATAGACTTGGGGTCGATTTTTACAAGCTCGGAGAGCGGATCGAGAAGGCGTCTGGCGATGGATATATTTCCTCGCAATTCAGCCGGTAGGTCCGGGAACTCTTCGGCTGCTACTGGCGAGGCTGAGTAAACCGAAGCGCCGGCTTCGCTGACAATCACATAAAACAGCTCACGCTCGGTTTCGTGAATGACTTCTACGGCTAACTGTTCTGTCTCTCTCGAAGCCGTGCCATTGCCGACAGCAATGACGTCTACCTGGTATTTTTCAATAAGCTCTCTTAGCTGTGTCTTAGAAAAATCCCAGCGTTTTTTAGGTTCGTGGGGATAGATGGTGAAGCCTTCCAGGTACTTGCCAGTCGTATCAATGACCGCTACCTTGCAGCCTGTACGATAGCCGGGGTCGATGCCCATAATGATATTCTCGCGAAGCGGCGGCGCCAGGAATAGATTTTTAACATTTTCAGCGAAAACTTTGATGGCATGCTCATCGGATTTTTCTGTGATTTGATTGCGGATGTCTCGTTCAATAGCCGGAGCTATCAAACGTTGATAGCCGTCAGTCAAAGCCAGTTGAATTTGTTCAACGAATATAGAATTATTATTTGTAATGAATCTTCCATTGAGGCTTTGCACTACATCAGAAGCTTCGATTTCAATACTTATTCGCAAGATTCCTTCGCGCTCACCTCTATTCATCGCTAAAACTCGGTGAGGCAAAATATGTTTGACCAGCTCGTTATAATCGGCATACATTTCGTAAACAGAGAGGTTTTTTTCATCCCGAGCCTTGGCGGTCAGCAAGCCAGTTCGAAAAGTAAAACTGCGAATTTCTTTCCTTACGTCAGCATTTTCGGAAGCCATTTCTGCGATTATATCCCGCGCTCCTGCAAAAATTTTATCAACCGTGTTTAAATCTTTTTCAGGGTCTAAATAGGGTTCTGCCACGGATTCCAATGATCCTTCCTCGATTTCCTGGGCAAGTATCAATTCAGCAAGAGGTTCTAATCCTTTCTCCTTTGCAATAGTTGCACGGGTACGCTTTTTGGGTCGGTATGGTAAATAAAGGTCTTCCACTTCCTGCAGCCTGGTGGCTTTCTCAATTTTATCTTTCAGTTCTGGAGTAAGTTTACCCTGTTTTTCTATGGATTCTAAAACCGTGGCCTTTCGATCTTCTAAATTCCTGAGGTATCGAATACGGTCTTCTATTTGTCGAAGTTGTTCCTCATTCAAGTTGTCCGTCACTTCTTTGCGATAACGGGCAATAAAAGGCACCGTATTACCCGCATCTAATAATTCCACGGTGTGCTGCACTTGAATTGGTCGAAGATTAATTTCACTGGCAATAATAGAATAAAATATAGCTGATTCCAATTTGGACTCTCCTCAAATTTAAATTTGATTTATTTTAAGAATATTTATACATTGAGATAACTGTCAAATTACAAATATTCCCTTAAAAAGCAAAGAATTAAATATGGAACAGATAAAAATTGTAGAACATGGTAAGTGCATAAAAATCCGATTCAACATTAAGATGCTTGCAATTTTGATTGAATTACCTTATTTTACAACTACATAGTCTATATTATTAAGAATATAAATATGCACTTTTGTGCAAAAGCTTTTTGACTTTAAAATTTATTAATTTGACCTTTTAACTTTGGTCACAGCGCTTTAGCGCGCTAGAAATAATGCTGGTTTGAAAGGAATGACTTGATTTATGCCTTGGGTTTTCAGAATTTTATTAACGTTCTTACCTATAATTTTGCTTACTTACCTTTATTCCGGGTGGAAGCTCTATCATGCAATTAATCAAATATTCGCCTGGCCTGAAAGTCACATCAAGTGGTATTTAGTCGGCATCATTGGATATCTAAATCTATATCCATTTCTTATTTTGTTTTTACATTCAATGGGTTTTGCTAAAACGGCCAGGTCTGCAAGAGAGGGAAACAGATTTTGGGATATTTTACTTAGTTACCCTTTTTGGATTGGAATTATAATCCTCATCGAAGTAATTCCCTGGCTGCTGGCTATCGATTTTATTAGATTCCCTTTTTACCCGTATTTTCAAAAATATAAATCGACCTGGCTGGACATTCAAAATCGTATAATTCTGGCTATATTTCTTGTGTTTATTATCTATATCTTATTCAAGGTTTTTGTTGATACGGTACGCATTCGGGTATCCGAAATTCTGTTACCATATCGCAAATTACCTTATTCATTAGATGGACTTAAAATTGTGCACATTAGTGATATTCAGGCGGATTCTCGAACCAGAAGAAGGAAAATTAAACGTTATGTAAAAAAAGTAAACAAATTAAAGCCGGACATTGTTTTTTTTACTGGCGATTTAGCCACAAATGGGAATAAGTATATAGAACAGGGAGCCAATGCTTTAGGTAACTTTGAAGCTCAGTTTGGAACCTATGCCTGCCTGGGAGATCATGATTATTGGTCTGATTCTAATAAGATTATTGATAGTCTGAACGAAAGCGGTGTGAAAATATTGGAAGATACAAATCAGTTTATTCTGGTTGGCAAAGAGAGTTTTTTGGTAACATTCATTACTAACATATATAGTAAAAGACCGAACCTCGATAAATTGAATTTTCTGATGGGGCAGCAACCTCGCGGCGTTCTGGATATTGTCGTAACCCACCAACCTTCCGAAGCAATCATAGAATTAGCCGCAGAAAGAGGATACCATTTATTTCTGGCAGGGCACACGCATGGTGGTCAAATAGTTATTAAACCGTTCGGATTGAATATAGCAATACCTCGCATTGAATCGCCATTTTACAGAGGGGTTTATCACGTCGAGCAACTGTTAGTCAGTATAAATAATGGGCTGGGATTCAAATTCGCTCCTCTTCGCTACAATGCTCCTGCCGAAATCACATTGATTAAAATTATGAGGCAATCTGGATAAGGTTAAAAATCTTTCCAATTTTGAGCTAATATTTTTTTGTTTTCTTGAAAAACAACTTCTATTTTATTGTCAGCAATAATCTTGGTGATGACTCCAACGCCAAATTTTTTGTGCCTGATGGCGTGGATTTCGCTAAAATCTTGTTCAATATTATAATCCACGATGTCATTTTCTTCGATTTTCGAAACTAAACTGGGCCAGTCTTTTTTGCGGCCCCTTCTTATTGTTGTTTTAGCTGGAGTTTTATCTGTTTTGCGGGGTCTTCCTGGTCCACGTTTTTTAGGAATTTCAGGATCAGGTTCACGGTATTTGTGGGTGGATAAACACCCTTTGCATATTACTTTGCTAATTTTATCATCTTTTATAACCGTAATGTTGTGAATCATCTCAGTTTTACATTTTGTACATTTTGTTTCAATTTCCTGGCCAACTTCATACTGCTTTGATTTTTTTGGCATATTTATAATTTCCTTTTGATACATAATTTAATTAACATAATTACTTCATAATGACCGTTGATTTCTTGGCCATCTGTTTTTGTCGGAAGACTGTTAATAAAGCTATAAACTTGACCATAAGGGAAGGCTTCAACTATAGATATATTGATGTTTCTATCTTCGCTTCCAAAATTTGCAGACTGTATTGGAATTGATGTCAATATAAAAGTCATCGTTAGAGAACTAAACATAAACTATATGAATACAATGAATATACAAAAATATAATATAAATATCAACTTAAAGATCATGTTTAAAATGATTTTGCTCAAACAGAAATTAGCTTGAATTTCTTGAAGCATCTCACTATATTTGAAAATAATAATCAGCTTTAGTAACTTTCAAATGCCCAAAATAATTGTTCAAGAGTTCTTTGCCCGCGACACTTTATATGTTGCCCGAAACCTGTTGGGAACCAAATTACTTTATCAGGAATGCGAAGGCATCGTCGTGGAGACGGAGGCTTACAAGGACGATGCTGCATCACATGCTGTTACCAGGCCGCAAAAAGGTGTCATGCTGAAGGAAACCTATGGACATGTCTATATATTTTTCATTTATGGCATGTACCATTGCCTGAATTTTACGACTGAAAAAGATGGTACCGGCGCAGTTTTAATTCGTGCAGTTGAACCGACAGCAGGAATTGATTTCATGAAAAAGCGCCGTAATACAGATAAACTTGTGAACCTAACAAATGGTCCTGGGAAACTTTTCCAGGCTTTTGGATTGAAACCAGAAATTCACGGGGAGGTTGTTGGTTCAAATGTTCAGTTGCATGGATGTCAAAATTCAAACAATTTTGAAATCGCCACCAGCCCCCGTATTGGAATCTCAAAAGCAACGGAATTGGAATGGCGATATTTTATAAAAGGCAATATATTTGTCAGTAAATAGTAGTTGTAAATTCAGGAGGTAGTAATAGTATGCAAGTAGTAGTTGAGAGGAAATGGAATTACATGAATAGATTTATTGCTTTTTTTACAGCTTGCATGTTTTTGTTTCCAATAAATGACGGCGATTCATTGGCTTGCCCCCAAAACAACAAGATTATTACTTTGAAAGAAGCAATAAAAATAGCCCTGAAAAAAAATGCTTCTTTGATTAGTGCGCGCCAAGCTTTCCAGGCTTCCAGGTTCAGAGTTAAAAAGGCTAAGTTTGATTTATTGCCTAAAGCCGACTTACTATTCAGCTACGCTCGATTGGATCCCGGAACGGTTCGCAGGGGAAATATTTTTCTGGAGCCGGGCCGGCTATTAGTAGAAGAATTTAGTGATGGCGATCCGAACGATGTACGTCCGGGCGCTTATAACAACAATTTCTCAACTGCATTTCAGGTTGTACAGCCTATTTACAACGGCGGTGCAAATTGGGCGGCTGTGAACCTGGCCCGGGCGCAGGAGTCCAGTAGTGAAAGCAGCCTGGAGGATGCAAAACAACAGGTGATTTTGGAAGTTAAAACGCGCTTTTTGTGCGTGCTTCAAGCACAAGAGCTAGTGGTTTTGGCGAAGAAAAGTTTGGAGTCCTCGGGCGAACATTTAAAAAGCTCAAAGAAGATGCTCGAAGTTGGACTGAGAAACAGAACAGATGTACTCAGATGGGAAGTGCAAAAAGCCAGGAATGAAGGTCTTTTGGTGGATGCTGAAAATAGTTTAAAAATTTCCTTTGCAGCGCTGAAGCAAGTTTTGGGATTGCCTTTCGATGAAGAATTTAGCGTTAGCTCGCTTCCTTTCGAGCCCGAACCTGACGCAATCAGTCTGGATAATCAGATAAAACAGACTTTCACCAGACACCCGAGTTTACGGGTAATAGAGGCCTCTGTAGATGCACAGCGGGCAGGTGTTCGTTTGGCCTGGTCAGCATTCCAACCAAAGCTTAATTTTGTGTACCAATTAGGTTGGGAACAAAATAGCACTTTGACTTTAGACAGCTTTTCCTATTGGAGCGCCGCGCTTTCTGTAAATATTCCAATTTTTCACAGTTTTACTAATCTGGCCAGATTACATGAAGCTAAAGCCGAATTGAAACGGATGGAGGCAATAAAAAAGGATTCTGAAGGAGTCCTGACTCTGGAGGTAATTCGAGCCAGGTTGAATGTGGAATCAGCGATTAAGCGTTTTCATATCGCAAAGAAAGCAGTGGAACAGGCTGAAGAAAATCTGCGTGTGCTCAATAATACATTCGAAGTTGGTTTAGCATCCAACATTGAAGTCCTGGATGCTGAGGTTGTCCTAACCAGTGCGCGAACCGATCTTATTAATGCACGTTATGATTTTGGGATCGCCAGAAATCAGTTAGATCGGGCAATGGGTGTATTACTGGAATGAAAAAGCATAATGATTATCGACAAAATAAATAACATATTAATGTAGTTTGGCAAATTTATCCTAAGTGTATGTTTTTATAAAAGTGACTTGTGAGTTTAGAGTAAATAAAAACAATTATTTTACCATTTTTGGCAAACCAAAGTAAATCATTATAAAAAGCAATCATTTGTCCTTTATTGTTTTGCCATTCCTTTTTGGAGAATAGAAGTGCTAAAACAAAAATCAATTATCCTGGTTTGTATTCTTTTTATAATCACAGCGGTGTGGTTTCAGATAGCATGTGAAAAACTTGCTAACCCGGATGAAGGAAAAGATGGATTAGAAGGAAAGCCCACACCGGCCATAGCTGTCGAAACCTATATTCTGAATAAAGGAGAAGTGGTGGAAAAGATTATTTCCACGGGGACGATTGTTCCAATACATGATGTGCTGGTTTCTTCTGAGACATCAGGAACAATCATAGCAATTTATGTCGAAGTGGGGGACTGGTTGGAAAGGGGGGACTCGTTGATTCAGATAGACCCGGAGTTAAAACAACTTTCTTTGGATCAGGCTGAAGCCGGATTAATTGAAGCGAAAGCAGCAAAAGAAAAATCCAGCAAGGATTTTGAAAGAAATAAAAAATTGTTTGTCTCAAAAGATATTTCTGAATATATTTTTGAAAACGCACGTTTAAAAATGGAGTCGGCTCAATCGTATTTATTAATGGCTCAGGCGAATGTAAAAATGGCGATGCGGCAGTTAAAAGACACGCGCATTGTTAGCCCGATTAATGGTTTTGTTGCTGTCAGACTGGTAGAATTAGGGGGCACGGTGGCGCCTGGCACACCCATTGCAAAAATCGTCGATATCAGTAAGATAAAAGTAAAATTTGGTGTGCCGGAAAATGATATTGTAAAAATTAAAAAAAGAAATTCTGCCGTCATAACTTTAGATACATTTCCTGAAGAAAAATTTATAGGAATCGTTACTGCTGTTGGACCTCAGGCCGATCTCGCGACACGGTCTTTTCCGGTGGAAGTATTAGTTAAGAATCCAGGGAACCGACTTAAAGCTGGCATGGTAGCCAAAGTAGAGGTCCTGACGAACATCATGTATGAAGTACCGCTCCTGCCAAAAAGCGCTTTGTTAGAGCGTTCAGGTCAAACATTCATATTTGTGATTAAAAAAAACATAGCTGAAAAGCGGACACCTGATTTTGGCTTGGAAAAGAGTGATAAAATCGCTCTGATTTCAGGAGCTGAGGTCGGGGAAGAAGTCGTAATATTAGGTCAGGAAAATCTGACTCAGGGTGTTCCGGTAAATGTTGTTAAAAGACACAAATAACGTTGTTTCTATAATAGTTGAGTGGTTATATAGCTGGAGGAATATAATATGAACCGTCATCCACAAATATTGAATCGTCATCGGACAGCTCTTTTGATTATCGATGTGCAGCAAAAAATAAATGCTGTTATGCTGCATAAACAAAAGATAGTTACGAATATAATCAAATTAATAAAAGCGTGCGAAGCGTTGAATGTACCCATCCTTTTTACCGAGCAGTACCCCAAAGGATTAGGTGGAACCGTGCCGGAGGTATTAGAAAACTTGAGTGGAAAAGAGCCAATTCAGAAAATGACGTTTAGTGGTTGTTCTGCACCTGAATTAATAGAGCAACTTAAGGAAAAATCCATCCAACAAGTTATTGTCACCGGTATCGAATCACATGTTTGTGTTCAACAGTCTGCTTTGGATTTATTAGCTCAGAACTTTCAGGTACATGTCCCTAAAGATGCCGTCTCTTCGCGAAAAGAATTGGATTACCAAACAGCCCTTGAGCGCATGTCGAAAGCCGGAATTATACTGACAACTGTCGAGTCAGTGGTCTTTGAATTATTGGAAGAAGCTGGAACACCTGAATTTAAAGAAATTTCAAAATTAATTAAATGAGGTTTAATATAGGAATTACCAATAATTTATTCTGCAAGCTCGAAGCATTCTATTTTTAATCCTCCACTGATGAACATGATAAAATTCTTGAAATTCTGTACATCTTGAGAATCCTGTTATCCTGTCAATTATATGTCAATTCTTTGACATCCCCTTAAATTTTTGACTTGATTTATAACATATTTTTTACTATATTTGCAAAATTGTATTTTAATTATATAATTTATGCTAAACTTTGAAACCAAAGCATAATATATCCAGCATTGTTTCTTTCCCGCCTTGATCTGTGATTATCATGTTTCAATCATTTATGAGGAAAAATATGGATATTTCAATAAATAAAAAAATTACAGAGCGAAAACTGGTGGTATCAGTAGTATTACGGGCAGTCAAAGATTATTTAGATGGACACAATCCATACAAAATTCATCAAATGAAAATTAAGGGTCTCGAACATGAGTTAAGTCAACTGCAAAAAAATTGTAAAAGTGCAAAGTTTTGGATTTATGATGAAAGAAACTCCGATTATATTTTTTCTTTTGAAAAATGCTGTGACATAATCTCCATAAGTCCTGAAAGAATTCGGCGCGGATTAAATCAGTTAATTCAAACTAAATTTCATCCCTCCAATAGTGAATTAAGAAGCGCTGTTTAATATAAAAACAAGGATAAACAACTATAATAATCAATATACTCCTCATAGAACAAAGTCACTTCAATTACTACTAAAGTAATATATTGAATAAATTAAGTGGAAGTTAATAAGAATCACTTCACAAATTACCTCATAAAATATAGTTTTTTCGAGTCAAAAATAAATACTAATTAGTTTAAGTTATTAGATGGAAATAATGGTTGATGCATTAACAATTAAGGAAATGTTGAAATTGTATACCATGGAGGGTGAACTGTATGAGTTACATCCTGACAACAGCTTAACCTGTTTTGCATGTGGTCATCGTTGTTTAATAAAAGATGGGCGGGATGGAATTTGTCGGGTTCGGTATAATCAAGGGGGTAAGTTATTTGTGCCTGCCAACTACGCATCTGGCATGCAATGTGATCCTATAGAGAAAAAACCTTTTTACCACGTGTTTCCTGGTTCTTTAGCCGTCACTTTTGGTATGTTAGGATGCGACTTTCACTGTGAGTATTGTCAAAATTGGATTACTTCTCAAACTCTCCGTGATCCTGAAGCTGTCTCAGCTCCACAAGAAATTCGACCAGTAGATTTAGTCCTGTTGGGAAAAAAATACAAAGCCAGGCTGATTGTCAGCAGTTATAACGAGCCTCTCATAACGAGTGAATGGGCAATTAAAATATTCAAAGAGGCTCAAAAAGAAGGATTTATGACTGGATATGTCTCCAATGGAAATGCCACGCCCGAAGTGTTGGATTATATTCGTCCCTACACGGAGCTTTTTAAGATCGATTTAAAATCCTTCGACGATAAGAACTATCGTACTTTGGGAGGTGTACTCCAACATATTTTAAACTCTATTGAAATGGTGTATGAAAAGGGATTCTGGCTTGAAATCGTAACTTTAATAGTGCCTGGTTTTAATGACACAAACCATGAGTTAAAAGCCATCGCAAATTATTTAGTTAATATCTCACCAGACATTCCATGGCATGTCACAGCATTTCATAAAAATTACAAGATGCGTGGTCCGGATAATACACCCGTTGACACTTTGATACGAGCTGTAGAAATCGGATATGAAGCTGGACTGAAATTTGTCTACGCAGGTAATTTGCCAGGCAGGGTGAGTAAATATGAAAATACTTACTGTCCGGATTGTAACGAAGAATTGATTACCAGAATTGGTTATCATATTACTCAAAATAAAATTACAAATGGCAGATGTTTTAAATGTCATTCCAATATTCCAGGGAGATGGGAAGGCGTAGAGTATAAATATTAATACTTGTGTATTGCTAAGAGATCAAGCATTAAAATTATTAGTACCATCTCGGTAACATTTTGGAGAAATACTAATGGGAAAAAAAGGTCGTCAATTAGTTCTGTCTTTAGTTCTTTTAATATTGCCTTTGATTAAGAGTGGTTGTACTTCTCCAGAGTCTGTTGGAAAACTTGACGGAGCGATTGACTCTCAAAGAATCAGAGCACATTTACAGTATCTTTCCGATGATATCATGGAAGGCCGTGCACCGGGCAGTAGAGGTGGTGAGCTTGCTGCAAAATATATTTCTTCGCAATTTCAGGAGGTCGGTTTACTTCCCGCTGTGGGCGATTCGAGTTATTTTCAGCAAGTTAAGCTATCAGGCATGCTCGCCACACCTTCGCTCGTAATCCGTAGTCCAGGTAATACCTGGCGGTTAAATCCCGGCGTTCAATTTGTCGGCTGGACACAAATCGATACGCCTTTTGTGTCAATTAGAAATAAACAGATCATTTTTGTGGGTTATGGCATTAATGCTCCGGAGTATGAATGGAATGATTATGAAGGCATAGATGTCACGGGAAAAGTCCTGCTAATGCTTATGAGCGAGCCATATTCTCAGGATTCTAAATTTTTTGCAGGTAAAGCCTGGACATCTTACAGACGTTTTGCTTGTAAATATGAGGAAGCAGCCCGAAGAGGTGCAGAAGGCGCCATTCTAATTCGTACTTCCAATACGGCATTAGTTCCCTGGCAGGTTTTCAGTGACAGTGGGACCAAAGAAAGATTTTATTTAAAAAGTCCTGAAGATGAAGAGTTTTTATCACTTCAATCCATAATTTCACAAGAGGTAGCTGAAGAAATATTATCTGATGCGGGTTTTGAATTAGATGATCTCATATCTCGAGCGAACACTTCCACATTTAATCCCATTGAGTTGCCATTTACAGTAAATGCAACTGTTAGAAATGAAATTCGCAGCATTGAATCGCCAAATGTCATTGCAAAGCTTGTGGGCAGCGATCCACTGCTAAAAAACGAATGCGTTATTTACACCAGCCATTACGATCATTTAGGAAAAATTGAATCTGATGCAGAGGATGGAATATTTAACGGCGCCTTTGATAATGCTTCTGGCACAGCGACTTTAATTGAAATAGCCCAGGCTTTTAAACAAATTCCGTTTCGACCCAAACGGACAATTCTTTTTGCTGCGGTTGCGGCAGAAGAATCGGGCCTTCTCGGTTCAAAATATTATGTTTCAAACCCTGTTTATCCTTTGGCTAAGACCATTGCCAATATTAACCTTGACGGAGTAAAAGTCTGGGGTATGACTCATGATATTATCGCCCGGGGAGCAGAACGTTCTACAATTTATAACGTGGTTAACAAAGTTGCCATAGAAATGCGAATGCAGATATCTCCTGACCCTGCGCCAGAAAAAGGATATTTTTTCAGGTCTGACCAATTTAGTTTTGCCAGAATGGGTGTTCCTGCTGTATATATTTCAGCAGGTGTAAAATTTATCGGTAAACCTGAAGAGTGGATTGAATCCATCCGGAATGACCATTTAAAAAGCTTACATACGGTGAATGATGAATATGATCCCTCCTGGAACTTTGATGGAGCAGCACAAGTAGCCCTGTTTGCTTTAAAAACAGGCCTGTATTTGGCAAATACTAAAGAAATGCCTCAGTGGAATGCAGGTGAACAATTTGGAAAAATAAGAGAAAAACATTTAAGCGAACGGACTAATCATTAAGCGAGCACTAATCAGATACAAGATGGAATTGAAAAGGCGAAAGGTTCAACTGAATTCTGTAATCCTGTTATTGGGTTTAATTGTCAAAATAGCCTCTCTTCATGCGCAAATAGTCTCTCCTGAAGAATTTGTTGGATTTAAAGTTGGGGAAGATAAAAAGTTATTTGGGTGGGATACGGTAGTGGATTATTTTGAGATGTTAGGTGAAAAATCTGATCGTATTACAGTACAAAAACTGGGTAAATCGACAGTGGGAAATCCATTCATAATGGCCATCATTTCATCTTCTAATAATTTATTAAACTTAGCTAAATACAAAAATTTGCAAAAATTAGCTGCCAACCCTCGTCAACTTTCAGATGATGATGCACGTTTAATAGCACGCGACAATAAAGTTGTTGTAATGATAACCCTTAATGTTCATGCAGAAGAAATCGCATCCAGTCAAGAGTCAATAGAGTTGGCTTATTTATTAGCGACCCAAAACTCTTCAGAAGTACGGCAGATTCTTGACAATGTTATTATTTTACTGGTTCCTTCAATGAATCCGGATGGCATGCAAAGAATTGTGGATTGGTATAATCAACATCTGGATACTCCTTTTGAAGGTAGTCCTTTTCCCTATGTTAGTCATCCTTACGCTGGGCAAGACAATAATTGCGACTGGTTCATGATGAATCTTGTTGAGACCAGATTAATGAGCCGGCAGTACTATCATGAATGGTATCCAGAAATAATCTATGACCAACACCAAATGCAGTCAGAAAGTGCACGTCTGTCTTTACCATCATACAATGAGCAGGCAAATCCGGATTTGCATCCATTATTATATGAGCAGATGAATAAAGTTAGTAAAAACATTGTCAGTGATTTACTGGCACAAAAAAAACGCGGAATAGTAATAAGTACTTTTTATTCTGAAAGATGTGAAGGTACTTCGACGATGACTTCCTGGTGGCATAACATGCTGGGTATTCGTTCTGCCGTTGCTGATGCGCAGGTTGCTACCCCACTTTATTTTCCCAAAGGCAGCATAAATGGCGGTAGATGGAGCCATTCTGAAAATGATAGATATAAAAACTTGTCCGAACCCTGGCTTGGCGGTTGGTGGCGTCTTAGAGATGTCATCGAATACGAATTGGCGGTGACTTTCTCTCTATTAAAGCATGCCGCAAAAGAAAAAGAATCGATAATTTATAATTTTTGCAAAATGAATATCGAGGCAATTAATAAAGGAAAATACCAACCACCATTTGCATTTGTTGTTCCAAAGCCTCAGCATGATCCAACTGTCGCCATTCAAATGGTAGATGTCCTGCTGCAGGGAGGTGTTGAAGTTCACAAAGCAGACCAGGATTTTTTTGTGGATAGTGTGAAATATGAAAAAGGTTCTTTTGTCATTTTAATGGCGCAGCCTTTTCGCTCCTATGCTAAAAATATGCTCGCTCGTCAAATAAATACAGAATTCAAAAAGGACCTGGATAATAATTCAGAGTATCCTAATGACATGACTGGATGGACATTACCGTTAATGATGGGAGTTGAAACGCAGCAAATAGACAAGCCTTTTGACGCTGATTTAACTCAAATCAAAACAATAGATGAGCCAACGGGATATATTGTAAGAAAGGAGAAGGGAAATTATTTAATCAGCCATAGCACCAATCGTTGTTTTGTTGGGGTAAATAAATTGTTAGGTATAGGGAGAAAAGTATTTTGGCTGAAGAATGAAATTGAAGTTGATGGAAAAACATACCAACCCGGGACAGTTTTTGTCCCATATAAAGAAATTAAATTTGAAAGAATGGCTTCATTAGCAAAAGAATTTGGTCTCGAAGTAATTCAAACTGAACAAAAATTTCGAGGTCAGGAAGCATATCAAATAAAAAAGTTCAATTTGGGTCTTTACCAACCTTTTACAAGCAATGTTGATGCTGGCTGGACTCGATTCCTCCTGGAAAAGTATGCTTTTCCATATAAATCGATATATAATATCCAGATAAGACGGGGCGACTTAATTGATGATTATGATGTCATCATCATTCCGGATATTGAGGCAATGCAATTAATTCATGGAAGGAAAAAATTAAAACCAGATATTTACACAGCACAAGTCCCGGTGCCGTATCAAGATGGCATTCGGGAGGACGGGGTAAATGCATTAAAGGAGTTTGTCGAAAATGGCGGCAAATTGATTGTGCTTGATAGTGCGTGTGATTTTGCCATCGAACAATTTGGCCTGCCAGTTGAAAATGTACTGAAAAATGTAAAAGTAAATGACTTTTATTGTCCAGGCTCACTATTGGAAATCATAGTTGACAACAGTGAGCCCATTGCTTATGGTATGCCTACAAAAGCAGCGGCAGTCTTCAGTAATAGTCCAGCGTTACGGCCATATTATTGGAAAAATCGTACGTCTGTTGCTGCGTATTATCCGGATTACAATTCCCTTTTAAGTGGATGGATAACAGGGGAGGAGAGAATTCGTGGGCTATCTGCTGTTTTAGAAATTCCTATGGGTAAAGGCAGGATTGTTTTGATTGGATTTAGAGTTCAAAATCGAGCACAAACAGAGGGTACATATAAGTTATTATTCAACGCCATTCAATTATCACAAACAGAAGAAGTGGTAATAAAATAATAACGGCTCTGATTCGGCCAGATCCTAATTACTAAAGTAATAAAACCCAAATGTGTATATTATAGGTGAAAAAACTTACTTTTGTAAAACAGTAGAGGACTTTTTCCTTCAATCTCTTCAGCGTTTTCTAATTCACCGAAAAATATTGTGTGATCGCCTCCATCAAATTCATTCACAATCCGACATTCTAAATATCCTGATGTGCCATCTAATATGGGAATGCCCTGTTCGGTGCTTTGAAAAGACAGATTATTAAAACGATCAGGACCTAATAGATCTGAATCGGCAAATCGGATTGCCAATTCTTCCTGCTCCATACTAAGAATATTTACAACAAATCGATTGTAGGCTGAGAAGCAGGCGTGACTGTTGCCTTTTTTTTGAATGCAGATTAATATTATCGGGGGTTCCAGCGAGACCGATGTGAATGCATTTACGGTTAAGCCGTGTATTTCATCCTTACACTTTAGAGTAATTATGGTTACGCCCGTTGCAAAGCTACCTAAAACCTTTCGAAACTTATCAATCGGAAAAGCCATATATCCTGATTAAAGATAAAAGAATAATAGTTTTCACTGAAATAGAGGTGCCACCTGGTATGCTCTCAAAGCATATTCTTTAATCATGCGGTGAGTATTAAAATAAGAAGCATTGATGGCTATGGTATTTTTCATCATTTGAATCCATTTGTTGCGGTCATTGTAGTACATCGGAATGATAATTTTTTCTAACTTATTGTATAAATCATCAATATCCAGATTTTCATCATACTCTGATAGATTTGCTTCGGAAGGCTCTGGTCCTATTGCCCATCCTGTTATCCCCTCGATACAACCTTCAATCCACCACCCATCGAGAACGCTAAAATTGAGCACACCGTTATGAGCAGCTTTCATACCACTGGTCCCTGAAGCTTCGCGCGGCCTTCGTGGGTTGTTAAGCCAAACATCCACACCCGCTGTGATGATTCCTCCTAAGTTCATATCATAATTTTCAAGATATGCAATATCAATTTTCCCATCTAGTTTATGTATGGCATTAAATACATTATTAATGAGATGTTTACCTTCGTTATCTTTAGGGTGAGCTTTTCCGGCAAAAACAAATTGTACTTTTTCACCTGCAATTTTTGTTAATTTTTCTAAATTGGAAAAAACTAAATCGGCTCTTTTGTATCTGGCAGCTCTTCGAGCAAAACCAATGGTTAATCGATTTAATTTCATTTGCTTGCCGGTTTCATCTTCAACCAAACGAAGTAGTCTGCCCTTTGCGGCCATATGTGCTTTCCAGATCTCATTATCGGGGATAAACATGGTCTGTACGAAGTGTGTCGGGTCAATATCCCATCCGGGAATATGTTGATCAAATAACCGTTGGTAGCTCGACGCGGTCCACGTCGCAGAATGCACACCATTAGTGATGGCTTCTATCTTGGGATTTCTAAACATATTTTTTGAGACTTCGGCATGTTTGACTGAAACTCCATTAACAAAACGACTTAATTTTAACGAGATAGTGGTGAGGTTGACTGGATTTTCGCCACCGAGTATTTCTGTCAAATAATCAATATAAGTAGGTTTCAGAACTTGTTTCACTAAACTAAAATCAAAGACATCGTGCCCCGCTGCAACTGGCGTGTGGGTCGTGAAAATGCAATCTTGTTTAATTTTCTCGTATGAGCTATAACCGCTTTCACGAATAAGTTCCAGGGCCAGCAAACTTGCATGACCCTCGTTAAGATGGTATTTGTGGATATCGCGAAATCCCAAATCTCTCAACATTCGTACGCCGCCAATGCCTAATATCACTTCCTGACAAAGACGGGTATATTGATCACCGCCATAAAGGTGTTTATTGAGTTGCCGTTCTTTCTCTGAATTTTCAGGAACATTTACATCAAGGAAATATACTGGTATTACATAACCATATTTACCTACGATATCATATTCCCAAACACGGACTTTTGTCGTTCTCTTTTCAATTTGTAATTCAATATAATTTGACAGTTGTTTTAGCTTGAGAGCAGGATGCCAACGAACATCGGTTTCGATTTGATTGCCATTTGGGTCCAGACCTTGATGGAAATAGCCGTACTGTTGCAGCAAAGTCATACCCACCACTGGAATACCTAAATCGGCTGCTGAACGGAGTGTATCACCTGCCAATACCCCGAGACCACCACTATAAGATGGCAATTCATTCTCTAATGCGATTTCCATGGTGAAATATGCAATTTCTCGCTTGGATTTATCGTGACTGAGCCTTTTATAAATTTCGCTTGCTTCTTGCATTGATGTACATCCTATTAATTCTTAGATTATTCTAAATATATATCGACAGATATTACACTTGCTCAAACATATTAATAACAATATACAGCCAATTTAATTCCAGATTATTAGTTTAGCAGGGGATGGATTATAATCAACTTTGTTTTTCACCAGCATCCCAAAACCAGTTCCTTTTTTCCGGATCCTTCACCAAATAGATACAAATGAACCATTCGCCGGAAATAGGACCTACTCCACAAAAGATCCCGCAAAGAGTTAAATCACCTGGCGGCAACTTCATGATTACAAATGACATCTGAAATATATTATATTTAAAATTTGGAAACAAACTATTTCTCTGCTTTTAGTCTAAAAGCTTGGAAATAACTGTGTCTGAGCATGGAGCTTTACTAAACTTTCAAAGTTTAGTAAAGCTGAGTTACTATAGCGCCGAAGCCCATTGACCAAATACTGCCCTGGTAAGCTGTGAAACCAAGTGCGTTGGTTTGTTTGCCCAGGTTCTGTCAGACAGTTTGGCACACCCAGGTCTCATTGGTCGATTTTTCGGAACTGTCTATGCCTCAACTTTTTTTCTCCTGATACCTTATCCGTGATTTCTACTTCCAACTCATAGTCACCTGGCTTCAGATTTTCAATAGAGATGCCAAAATATTCTTTGCTGGTAGATTCTGAGGAATTAAAATCAAAGGAAGTCAAAATCCTTTCTTCCCGTTCATACCTCTCTTTCTTTTTTTTGAGCCAGACTACTTTGCAACTCAATGTAAAATGCCCGGCCTCATCTGCATCGAGTTTAAGGTGGTAAATTTCCAGGTAGATTCTCAGGGCATCGCTTTTCCAGATTTCATTTCTTGGGATCACCGGAAAAGGCAGTTGCTCGAAGTCGACGTCTGAAGGAGGTTCTACGCCAATGACGAGATCACTGATCTCGAGCTTGCCGCTATCTGTATTCAGTGGCGGAGTCCTCTCATAAAACATACGTCCAACACCAGTGGGCACGGTTGGGTTGCGTGAATCAACGGACGAGTCTGAGTCAAAAATTTCAGCGGCCAGAGTATAATGAAATTGGTTTTTATCGTGAGGGATTTGAAATACTGCATTGTTATCAATACCTGCAATTGGTTCGGTTGTCAGACTCATCGTCTCATCCATGGTGCCATTCCGCACGAGTAATGCAAAACGCACCGGATATAGAGGCAGAACTGTTGCATTCAGCAGGTCTTCCGGATTGACCAAGTCTTGAGGAGGAGATGCGAAAGCAAAAAACAGCAATTCGGGCTGATTTGCGTCATCAAGGAAGCGAGTACGACTCGAAACTAACGGGATCGAAATAAAATTTTGTTCGACATCGGATTGTTCTACCGGCGCATTTCTACGCGCCCGATCATCTTTATCCTTCATCTTAAATTTGGCTCTCAATGCCCGTACCTGACGATGATCTTTCATTAGACGCATGCTGTCGTCAAGTTCGCGTAAACGGTCTGTGAATGCCAGGTCGAAAGCGCTGAGCTTTGCATAGTACATCATTTGCAATACCGCCCCAGGTACCACGCCAAATGTAGAACTCGTACTCCGAAACGCTCTCTGGGGGATCATTTCTTCAACACCGCTCCTCAAGCCAAAAGAACCGTTTCCTTCTTTTCTGCCAAACAGAAAAATCACAGGTTCATTTGAATCAAACGACCGGTAGGCCCAAACTTCGCAGTCAGGATAGTTCAAAAACGCTTCAATACCCCTTCTGAAATCTCCATAAGAGATAGCTCGAATTCCATAAGCGCTTGCAGAGTTATAGATTTCAGACGGTTCGGTTCCAAGGATCACGCTTAATTCATCATCCGGTTCTCCATACTTAACATAGATAAGCCCACGATCGTCGGTTCCATAGACGGTATTTTGGACCTGGTTGAAATTGTGCCGGGCAATGGCAATTCGTTCCCAGTGCTCGATTAACCTTTCGTTCCTTTTCGTTGATGGCGTCGGATCTTTCTCAATCCAGAATAGTTTGATCCTGGTAAATAAATCTGTATTCTTTGTCCGCAAATCATTCTGCCATTGTTTAGCTTCTTTTTCATCAAGAAGCGGAGCGATGCGCGCAATCTCACTTTCTAACTCTTTCTCAAATTTCTGCATATCACCATGAGACAGGCCCCAATAGTACAGGTCGCAGGCCAGGTCATAATATTCAGTGGCTTTTTTCTCGGTTGCCAATTCAATAAATTGTCTGCCGATTCCTGGATCGAATTGTTCTTCTCTCTCCAACCGGGCTTTGGTATTGAATAACGCCTGCAGTTTCTTTTCCCACTGTGTCGATTTGTCTTCAAGGATAAAATCTTCAAAAACAGTGCGGTACCCGGCGGTTGCATATTTTTCATGCGGAGAACTTATCTGTTGGGAATATTCCCCTGGCAGCATTTCGGCGACCCGCTCCCAGGCCCAGTAGCCATAAAATTGCACACTGAGCGGCTCCTGAATAATTCCTAAAATATCGATGGTGACCGGTTTTTGGTTGAGTACCAGCCATGATTTTTGCTCATGCGGTTCCTTCGCCTCATGTAATTTATTGAGACGAGCGCCAATTAGCGTGTTATCGTGTCGCATCCTGTAATCAATATATCCCTCTTCTTCTTTTTCCCCAATATAGATAACTTCCAAATGATCATTAAAATACAAATGCTTTTCAAATGGTAGTTTTCCAGAAACTACAAAATAAGGTTTAATCACTTTTTCGCGATAAATATCCTCTTTAGCTTTGAAGAAATTAGTGACTTTGTATAATAAAAAACCTTCCTCTGAAAGCTGTCTCGCAGATAATGCGCTAAAAAAATGTCGGAATGAACCGTTGTATGCCCTGAGGCGATTCTCTTCCCATTGTCTCTTTTCTTCTAAATTCTCAGGCTTAAGTTCCTCAAATTTCACCAATCCCAAATACTTCACTTCCTCATCTACTGCAATAAACTTTTCCAAGATAAAATAAATATAATACCCCAGGGCCCTGTTTTCAATTTCAAGCGGTGCACTTGCTTGAGCCTTAAATGGTTGAGTTCTGGTTTCTTTTTCGAAATCCAAAACCTCCGGATTCAAGATCTGACATTTTGAGGCATTGTGTGAGGTTCCTAAAAAAAGCTTGGTAAATTTTTTAAGTTGTTTCTGCCAGTTTTTTCTTTCAGACGCCGAAATTTCAATCGCTGGCGCTTGTAACACTATGGGTTGTAATTTAAAATTGAACTGTTTCTCGATCGGTTCAGTCAATTGAAGGCGCAGTTTTTGTACCCTGTAACCCATCATCGACGCCACTATCTCATACGCGCCAGCTGGTACACCTTTTATCATATAATTGCCATCCTTGTCCGTGGCGGCTCCCATCATGCTGTTGGCAATGAAGACATTGACATTTTCAAGCGGCAGCCTGGTTGTTTTGTCCACCACCTGACCTGAAATTCTGACAACAGATTTCTCTTTGCTTTGTAGAACGGTTTTTTCAGTTATGACAACTTGATCCCCGGATAGCACCATAAACTCGATTTGCAGATGCTGCACCACATCCTCCAGGATTTCAAGGACGGTTTTTTCTTCGAATTCAAGAGTTATTCTCAAATCAACTGGTAAGAGGTTGTCGCTGTAAACAAAATTCACTCCGGTCTTTTCAGATAAAACAGATAACATCTCTCGAAGTGAAACATCTTTCAAGGTCAAAGAAACTTTCTGCTGCACGGGAGCGGTTTGTGAGGAAAGCTCTATCGCCGGTTTTACTTCCTGGACAAAAGCCGGGCAGCAAAAACAAAACATGCTCAAGATTAATATAAACATTGATTTTGCAAGTGTCATTGGCCATTAACCTCCATGAATTCTATCTACATAGATATTTTCTTTGCTGGCATTTTAGTGATTGCGGCTGCCTATTATGTATTTATTATTTGAATATGTGAATTCCAAATTCAAAGTCAAACAGAGTGATTCAATTACAACTTCAACTGGTTTGTCTTGAAAAGATCCAGTAAGCGTAACCTTGTCCAATGCGGGGTCTGCCAGTTTGATGGCAACGTCATAAAACCTTTGCAATTCGGCCACAATCTCTGACAGAGGAGTTTGCTCAAAGACAATTTTATTTTGTAACCAGCCGAGCAGCTTTTGCGAATCGACTTCATTGGGCGGCTCGGGTTCAGCGTCATTACGACAAATGCTCATCTGCTGCGCAGATAAAACCACACCTGAGTTTTTAGCTGGCTCCAGGGCAGTCAATGAGACATATCCCTCATTCACAATGACCCGGGTCTGTGCATCCCTCGCCCAGATATTGAATTCTGTCCCCAAAACACGAATTTTTGCGTTATCGGTTTCCACAATGAAGGGTGTGTGATGATGCGTTACCTCAAAAAATGCTTCTCCCTGGAGGTGTACAATTCTAAGTGAGTCTGAAAACTCTGTTGGATATCTGAGGGTACTGGCGCTGTTGAGATGGACAACAGAACCATCCGGAAGGCTCAGTTCAACGCGCTGTGCATTTTGTGTCGCAATCACCAGCCATGAATTTGATTCCAGGATTTTTTGGAACAGAAATGATCCGCCGAGCAAGAGGACAATACTGGCTGCAAGAGCAAAAGCTCTGCGGCTCCAATTGTAAGCGGCTGCTTTCTTTCTGAACGGTACAATTCTCGCCGGTTGTTGAGAGCCAATGTTAAGTTTGTCTTTGATCTTACTCCAAAGTTGTTCGCTTTCGAGGAGCTCCAGCGGTGCAGGCGGATCGGCGTTTTGCCAGATATTCTCTACCTCGGTAAATATTTGCCGATGCTCTGCAGATGCTTTTAACCATTTCCCGAGCTTATCTCTTTCGGCTTTGGTTGCCTCTCCCGTGAGGCATTTATTGATGAGCTCATAATTGTCTTTTTTCATATTTCTAATTTCTCATAAAGTGTGTATAAGAGTAATTAATTACTGTACTAATAACTACGGATGAACCTGCAAAAAACCCTATGCAACTTCGACAGTTCTGCTTATCTCAAGCCTGAAACTAACTTTGATAATTGTGATTTGTAAAAATCAGATGTTCAAAATCGTTGAAAAATGAATGACGTAAATTAAATGAAAAAGGTCAAGACTGAAGAAAGAAATTCAGAATGATCATACTTGTCAGGAAAGGGGCCAGTTTTTCTCGCAGGATTCGGAGCGCTTTGCTCATGCGGCTTTCGACGGTTTTAATAGAGACATTCAGGACGTCGGCTATTTCTCTATATTTTAAGCCCTCAAAACGGTTGAGTGTGAACACCTGTTGCAATGGTGTTGGTAATGCATGGATTGTATTGAGAATTGTGTCAGAAAGGTCAAATCTTTCTTCCTCAAATGACATATCTTCATCTGAAATATCAGCAAGGTAGTCTTGGGCAACGGATTTTTTCCGTAAATGATCGATAGTCAGGTTGTGTGCGATTCGATAAAGATAAGCAGTAATCGATCTTCCGGAATCGAGGTTCATACGATTCTTCCAAATCCGGATAAAGAGCTCCTGCAGGAGGTCTTTTGAGACTTCATGGTTACGGATTCGGCGCCATAAAAAGTTAAATAAAGACTTATGATAGCGATCGTAAAGAACCTTGAACGCGTCAACATCCGATGACTTGATTGCTTCGATCACTTCATTGTCAGAACGGTTTGACAGCATGGTTTTTTCCCTACACTCCGAAAGTCGGTTAACTTACGAGATTCAATTTGCAATCTCGGGAAGTTCCAGGCCATGGTGCGGATTTATTTTATCCTCTCTTTTTAACATGTATGCGAACAAGAAACCCAGAACACCCAGGCCAGCGAACATCAGAATAGTATAAGTATAATCAAGTGAGGCTGTTCCGGCTTGCAGCATTTCGTTGGTTATGTCTTTGTTAACAACATCCGTGATTTTGCCAGCCAGTATCGGGAACACAAACAGTCCAAGATTTTGAATGGAGGTCATGATCCCATACGCCGTTCCCAGGCGTTTTTCTTCAACGATTCGAGCTACAGCTGGCCACATTGCCGCCGGTACAAGCGAAAAGCCAATTCCAATAATAAACATCGCAACGTATGGTGTTATGTAAGTCAGTGAAAGAGTTAGATGCGCTATAAATAACATTGCTGAACCATAAAACATGAGGCTGGCCCTCTTTCCCTTTTTATCCACCATCTTTCCGAAAATGGGTGTAAAAACGATGGTGCCCCAGATAATTAAACTACTGAGATCACCACTGCTCTTCAGACTAAGTCCAAACTTGTTATGAAGGAAATCCGGACAAAAAGCCTGAAAAGGAAAAACGGCGGAATAGAAGGTTAAACATAATAATGATATGAAAATAAATGTTTTATTTTTAAGTAGTGTGACAATATCATTGATTTTGAATTGCTCATCGGCCGCTAGTAATGAACCCTGGGTTTTCGTGGGAGTGTGTTTTTTATCATATGCCATGTAGATAAGATATACCAAAAATCCTGAACTCATAAGCAGAGCTGCTACCCAGAGCGCCAGCGTCCAGCCAGTATTAGTTTCGATCAGGCGCGGAGAGAATATCAGTGCCGCCGCTGTACCCAGACGTGCAATAGCCAGGTTGACCGCAAATGCAAACGCCAGCTCTTTGCCTTTGAACCACTTAACTATTATTTTATTGATAACAACAATACTGGTTTCAGCTCCCAGACCAAAGAGCAGCCTGCCCAGGATCATCGTTTTCAATTCAGGCGAATAATCAGTCAAAAACGAATTCATAAAGGCATAACCGAGTCCTCCACCCTGGAAAACATCACTGACACCATAAGCAGTGAGCAATACACCCAATGCACAAAACAGGTTAAAGAAAAAACCAGTTATTCTTACCCCGAAGCGGTCCAGGAAAATTCCACCCAGGACAGTCATTAGCAGGAAAGTATTGGGGAACGAGTAAAAGGAAACAATAAGTCCATAATCGGTGGAGCTGATGTCCAACTGCGTTTGCATGACTTCTTTTATCGACGACATGGCGTCGTAGGCATAATAGTTCGCACCAATAACCAGGCTAACCAGCGAAAGAAAAAACCATCTGAGA
The DNA here is from genome assembly GCA_964539665.1 of uncultured Cytophagia bacterium. Lineage (GTDB taxonomy): Bacteria > Zhuqueibacterota > Zhuqueibacteria > Oceanimicrobiales > Oceanimicrobiaceae > CAZIKB01. The sequence goes on along the minus strand of CAZIKB010000001.1, from coordinate 43,477 downwards.
TACCTTGGTTTGTTTACTCCTAATTTATCAATCATTTTCTTTCCTCCTCATTTTCGTTTTATTGTTTCATGTAATTCAGGTAAACAATCACAATCAAGCTTAAGCAGTGTAAGGATTGACGCACAGGATTTTAGATTTGCATTGATGATTGAACAGAGTCCGAAAAATCGATTCGAAGTAATACTTGCCTCCGCTTTATAGTTTTTTGTGTGTCCGGCACAGGCGTAAACACTTGGGGCGTAAGACCCCTTGTAGGCGAATCACAGTATCTTAACGTGAAGATACAGAAATTCTCACCGAAACGCAACTACAAAGGCGACAGCTTTTTTATTTCAGGAGTCAGGGTGGCGGGGGCGATTGAAACCTTTCCGCTACGATGGAAAGTCACATAAATATGGCGATTAAACAGGATCTTCGAATATAACCAAATCTTCAAAATCTGTGTTTTGCCATATCTTGATTAACTATGAACTCCAGTTCTTTGTATATTCATTAGAGACAATTCTATAGTATCCGACGAATATCATTATATATGACAAATACCATTAAAGCCAAAAGAAAAGCCATGCCAACTTTTTGCACAGCAACTTTGGTTTTAACTGACAGTGGCTTCCGCCGAATACCTTCTATAAGTAAAAACACCAGATGACCGCCATCTAAAACCGGAAAAGGCAGCATATTGAAAAAACCTAAATTTAAACTGATAAATGCAGTGAAAGCCATCAAAGACTGAATACCCATCTTCGCGGTTTCACCGGCCATTTTCGCGATAATGATTGGCCCGCCAATAGCGTCTTTAAAAGATTCTTCACCAATGATTATCAATTTTAAGGAATACATGACAAGCTTGATAATATTGTAGGAGTGAAGAGCTCCATTTTGTAAAGCCTCAAAAATTCCGGCTTCCTTATAGAGCATATATGTGCCCACTCTAATCCCGATCTGTCCGATGTTGCCCTCCGGCTGTAATTCAGGAGTAATCCTTGCCGAATATGATTGACCTTGCCTCTTCCATTCAATTGGCAATTCAATATTTGGATTGGCGTTAACAATTTCTATCAATTCTTCAGATGTTTTTATAGGCTGCTCGTTAATAGAAATAATGATGTCTTCTGGTAACATCCCAACAAGTTCTGCCGGTTTGCCCGAAATGACTTCACTGATTATCGCTCCATCAGGTTTATCAGGAACACCAACTGAATAGGTGATTAAGGCAAAAATGATGATCGCCGTCAGGATATTCATAACAGAGCCAGCAGAGATTACAATGACTCGCTGCCAAACTGGTTTAGATTGATATTCCCAGGGCGCTCCGGTGATTTCAGCATCTAAGCTTTCGTCTACCATTCCGGCCATTTTCACATAACCGCCTAATGGCAGCCAGGAGAGGCAATAATCCGTATCTCCTATCTGTTTCCCCACCATTCGGGGTGGAAAGCCCAGCGAGAACCTTTCTACGCGGATGCCTACTAATTTTGCCGTTATAAAATGCCCCAATTCGTGGACAAATATCAATAAGCCTAATACAAATATAAAAGATAAAAGTGTCGTTAACATTCAAAACCTCTTAAAATTAATTACGTAAAACAATATTTATTTCGGATATATTCTCGCGTTATTTTATCATACTGTAAAAGTTCTTCAACTTTATGGAAACTAGTAAATTGACAATGAGTTAATGCATCTTCTACAATTTGTGGAATCTGGTCAAACCTGATTTTGCGAGCTAAGAATAAAATTACAGCTTCTTCATTGGCAGCATTTAAAACCGTAGGGGAAGCGCCACCATTTTCCAATGCCTGGTACGATAAACCTAAACAAGTGAATTTATCCATATCTGGTTTTTCAAAAGTAAGTTCTTTTACATCTAAAAAATTTACACGAGGTAGATCTGTCGGCAATCTTTCTGGATAAGTTAAAGCATATTGAATTGGAATACGCATATCTGGAATGCCCAATTGAGCTTTAATACTGCCATCTTCAAATTCTACCATACTGTGAATGATAGATTGTGGATGGATTAAAACTTTAATTTTCAAAGCCTCCAGGCTAAACAGCCAGTGTGCTTCAATTACTTCCAAGCCTTTATTCATTAACGTGGCGGAATCAATGGTGATTTTTTGTCCCATGTCCCAGTTGGGATGGTTTAATGCCTGCTCAACCGTCACTTGCGGGAACTCTCGTTGTGAAACATTTCGTAAAGGTCCGCCGGATGCCGTTAAGAATATAGATTGAATGTTTGTCCTTCGTTCTCCGGTAAGACATTGCAGTAGCGCGCTATGTTCACTATCTATTGGAATAAGTTCTGCGCCCGTATTTTTGATTTTTTCAATGACAAATTGACCACCAATTACCAGGGTTTCTTTATTTGCCAGAGCAATACGTCTGTTCTGCTTAATAGCATTTAATGTTGGCTGAAGGCCAACCGCTCCGACCAGGGCGTTAACTAAAATATCTGTATCATCTTTCCTACTAATTTCAAGAATTCCTTGAAATCCCGGATATACTTCCACGCCTATATCTTTAAACTTCGGCAAATAGGAATTAATTTCTTCTTTTTGAAAAACAGACACTGCTTTAGGGCGAAATTTCTTTGCCTGGTCGAATAAGAGCTGGATATTATGATTTGCAGTTAAATACTGAACTTCAAATTTATCCTGCTGAGAATCAATCACATCAAGACAGTTCGTACCGATGGAGCCTGTTGAACCTAAAATGCTTATTTTTTTCATTAAATGCTATTAGAAAAAAGTTTATCTAAAACTGACTCCAATCCCAAGATCAATACTGGGGAATTCACTTATATTATATGAACCATTTATGTGTATTAGCGGGAAAGGAGATACTTTAGCGCCAATTGTAACATGTGGCTCTGTTGCAGTAAATCGTTCTCCATTTAGAAAAGCGTCATTTAGTTTCAAGGAGGTAATATCAATTCCGGCGCCTGCATAAATAGAAAAAAGCGGGATGGAATAACTCGCAACACCTTTGAAGCTTAACGTGCCGACTGTGCCAAAATCAAACTCTTCGGGAACAAAAAGAGCATGGTAGGCGCCCATAAGCATTACTTTTGGTAAACCTGGTTTTTGAAAAAGACCATATTTTATTCCGCCACCAATCAATGTTACACCGCCGCGGCTGTCTGCCGCTCTTTGAGGAGATGGATTTTTCTCAAAATCACTGCCGATAGGCATATAAAAAAATCTGCCGAAAAGTTCAAAATCTCCAGGCAGCCCCACGCTTCCGTGCAAAAATCCTAAACCAGCTATATTTTCTTCAGAAAATGACGCAAGATTATTAAAATCATTAGGAACCACTGCCACGACACCGCGGAAGCCAAAATCAAATCCGGTAACACTGTGTATGTCTGCAGTGTGGAACATACCTCCACCAACAACTGACCCGAAAAATTTGAGAATGGCGTCAACTTCATCTTCGATTTGTTGTGCATTGTCAAATTTAAAATATTGAGCTTGTGCAACCGGGACAAATATAAATGCTAAAAGTGTTAGTAACATTGCGAATAATAATTCTTTTTTCATGGGGAGTTCCTCCTTAATTCAGAATAGTTAGGCTTTAACCCTTCAATCTTTGACAACTCTTCAGAAGTCAATGGATTACACAGGAAGTGAATACCAAAATATTTTTCAAATCCAGTTTTAAGGTTTTGTACGACCTCTTCATAACTTACGTTGCGTTTAAGTATAGTGTCAATACAAACGGTTTTTTCTTGCAGTTGTTGCTGCGATTTTTGTAATTTACCATTTCCTTTATCGGACAAATAGTTGAATAACTGCAAATGTCCAATTCCTAAAATAATAGAGCCATGCTGAAGCACTGCATTTTCATATCTACGTTGCGCACTGCCAACCAGTTTTTTTGTTTTATAATGAATTTCATACCTGGCGGTCGTTGCAAAACAGGCAAATCGCTGATTGTGCTTTGAAAAATCTGGATCAGTATTTTCCTGCCGGTCTAATTTAACAGGCATGCCCAAATTATGTAGTCCATCAACCAGCGCAGAGCTAATATGGCTGTAAATCTCGTGTGTATTTTTTTGATACAAAATACTATCTTTGGGAATAATGACGCAATAAGTTACTTCGTGTGCGTGAAAAATTGCCCGGCCACCAGTTGGGCGGCGAACAATACCGACGCCTTCATTTTTACACTTGTTTAAGTTTATTTCATTGATATTTTGATTATGACCAATTGAAATAGTGAACGGCTGCCAGCGATACACCCTTAAAATTGGCTCGGAAGAAGTGCTATTACACGTCAATGCTTCATCCACAGACATATTAAAAACACCGTCAGATGCACCTGTGTCAATAAAACGCCAGGTATTGTTGGCTTTGCTTTTATCTGTGTGTGTATCGGTTATTTTCACTATTTGCAGCGTAAATTTAAAAATCTCAAATTACAGATATTACAATTAATCCCTGTCCACAACTGCGGCTGATAATTCTGCTTCACAAACCAGATTCCCATCAACATAAGCTTTGCCAGTCATTTTGCAAACGGATAATCGGAATTTTACCAATTCCAATTCTAATCGAAGTTGGTCGCCTGGCCGGACGGGTTTTCTGAATTTCACTTTGTCCAGGCCGGTAAAATAAGCCAATTTCTCTCCTGGATTTTCTTGAGTGTTTAACAGCATTATTCCGCCAGTTTGCGCCATTGCTTCCAGGATTAGAACCCCGGGCATGATTGGGTGACCGGGAAAATGTCCCGGGAAAAAGGGTTCATTTTGGGTGACATTTTTTATACCTACCACGCGTTCCATTGGCGTCAGCTCAACAATTCTATCTACAAGCAGGAATGGGTATCGATGTGGAAGAATATTTTGTATCCCGACAGCATCTAAAACGATAGTTTCTGCACTTGAAATTTGAGATTCTGCTTTATTTTTGTTCTCCAATTGTTTTCCACCTTCCTTTAAATAAATCAACCAGGCTTATGCAAAATTAAATTGTCTCCCCTTAAAAAATAATGGAAATTCAGAGTTACTAAACTTTTAAAGTATAGTAAAGCTCCATATTTATTAATTGAAGACGTTCGAATTTAGGAATTTTATCACGATTAATACTATTATCACACTTCAGGAAGTAAGGATTAACCAAACAAGCGGATGCTTCTAATTTATAAAGATATTTAATAATTATTGGAAGTGCTATAATTGAACTAATTCCTTCAATTGTGGAATTCAGTGTATAGTATATTGAAAATAAATTAGGTGCTAATCAAATTGATTGATTTGATTAGCACCTAAATAAAATAGTGAAGCCAAAACAATTATTCTTTTTCAGTAGCGGTTGTTGCCTGGAGACCTTTATTTAGTTCTTCCAGTAATTTGTCTGTGAGATTCGGTTGATTATCCGATGCATATACTATATTTGAGGCAACTGTATCAAATATATAGTGATAACCTTCTTCTTCTCCAATTTTTTTTATAGTAGCAGTGATCTTTTTATAAACTGGTTCCAGAAACTCTACTTCCTTCTTTACCGCTTCCCCATTTTGGGGATTCCATTTTTCTTGAATATATTGCTGATATCTCAGATAGAGGGTTTGAATCTCCTGAGCTTTTTCCTGTTTCCTTTCTTCACTTAACAGTAAACTCTGAGCCTCTAACTGTTCCTGCTTTTCCTGCAACTCTGTTTCCATATCCCTTGCTTCTTTTTTCCATTGAGCGTCAATATCTTGCAGTTTTTTACTCGCATCAATAGCTTCTTGATATGTTTGTAAGATTTGATTAGAATTGATATATCCAATTTTCAGTTGCGCTGCTGCTGGACTAATTCCCAATATCAAGATGAGTAATATAAATGCAACAGGTAAGTAGTAATATTTTGAGATTCTCACGCACACCTCCATAATTTGTTATTAAAATAGTTATTACGATTAAAAACTTCGTCCAAATACAAAATGTGGTTTCCATTTTCCAAATTTTTCACCGGTAACCGGGTCTATATTATCAAAACCATAAGCATAATCAAAACCCAGTATGCCCAGCATTGGCATAAAAATACGCATTCCTATCCCAACAGAACGACGCAAATCAAATAAATCGGTATTTTCGAGACTTGCCCATGTATTACCAGCTTCAGCAAACGCCAATCCAAATATGGTTGGATTGGGAGCAATAGGAAATCGTATTTCAGTGGTATATTTGAACATTACTTTACCACCGTCTTCGGTCAGTATTCCCGACAAGGGGTCGCTATAACCACGTAGTGGAATGGAACGGGATAAACCCTCGCCACCCATGAAGAACCTTTCCAATACTGGAATATTTTCGGTATCTTTGCCAAAACCTTCTATGTATCCAGCTTGAAAGCTGTTGAACATAACGAATTTCCAGAAAACCGGGGCAAACCATTCGTTCTGCAGCAGATGTTTATGAAAATCGACTGTACCGCCCAAAGGTCCGCCGGATATTTCCGTAGAAAGGGAAAATTTTGAGCCTATGGTTGGGAATTCAGGCCTGTCTAAACTGTTTCGTGAAATTATCTGGGTTATACTACTCGTCGTCAGGGGCCATGGTTGCCGAGCAATGAAAGTACCTGAGTTCAAAATTCTCGGATCAAAATTAGATAGATCCGTTTTGTCTATTCTATAAATCCAGTCAGTTCTGAAGAAGTTATCTGGCCAACGCAAGCGTCGGCCTAAACGCAAGGTTCCACCCTGGCTACGTTGATCATAACCAGTAAAACGGCGGTCCCTTTTGGTATCATATAAGCTTATTCCAACAAGCGTAGGTGAATCACGGAACCAAGGTTCAGTGAAGCTTATTTGAAAAGAACGAAACGCTTTACCAAAGTTCCAATCAAAGCTTAGGATTTGCCCATTGCCGAAGAAATTGTTCATGGTTACACCGACGCTGCCAATGAATTTGTCCCTTTCGCTATAACCGGCAGACATGTTGGCTGTATCAGTTGATTTTTCTTCTACTTCTAATAATATATCCACCAGATCAATTCCTTCACCAAGTGGTTGAACGTCCGGTTTTACATCCGCAAAATAATTTAAAATAAAGATGTCTCTTTGACTTCGTATAAGCGCTTCACGACTAAATGTATCACCGGGTCGAATTCTAAGTTCTCTACGGATTACTTTTTCTTTGGTCTTGGTGTTACCGGTAATATGAATTTTGTTTATTGTCACTGCATTGCCTTCAATAACCCGAAAATGGACATTGACCGTGTCGCTGCCTACGGGTTTTTCCTGAGGAGTTATGGAGGCAAATATGTAGCCGGCATCATAATAAAGACTACCTATTCGTTCGAAAACCGCTTTTTCAATTTTTTCTTTGTTATAAACGTCACCCTTTTCAAAATCTAAAACACTCTCTAACTGGAATTTTTTATAGAGTTCATTCCCTTCCCAGGATATATCGCCAAAATAGTATCTCGTTCCTTCCAGCACCCAAATTTCAATGAACATATCCTTTTTTTCTGGGCCATAATAGCTTGAATCCTTAACCACTTCGGCATCGCGAAATCCTTCTTTATGATAAAAGCTTAATAGATTTTTCAAGTCGTCTTGATACTTTTCCTGATCAAAATCTCCGCCTCCAAAAAATAAAAACCCGTTTTCCTCAGTATCTTTCAGTTGCTTTCTAAGCTTTTTATCGGGAAAAGCCTTATTGTTGTGAAATCTTATACCTTCAATCTGAACCTTATTCCCTTCTTTTATTTTAAGACGAAGGATGACTTTTCCCGGTGTGTCACTATCCCGGACTACAGCTTCAATTTCGGCTAAAAGGAATCCTTTGCCTTCGTATAATTTTTGTACTTTCTTTTGTGCCTTCTTAATATCCTGAGTGCCAATCACCTGCCCTTTATAAAAATTAAGTTCTTTTTCCAGATTTTTCTTTTTGATTTTTTTGTTACCTTCTAACTCAATTTTTTCCAGGCGGGGATATTCTTGAACTTTGATCGTTAAATTAACAGAATTGTCAGCTTCATTGGCCAGAAGAACTTGAATGTCCGAAAACATATTCAAACTCCAAAGCTGCTTAATTGCTTTCTGGATGTCTTCCCCTGATATGTCATCATTGAGAGTCAGACCTGAATTTAATTTTATAAAATTCGCATCTGCAGTAGTATTACCCTCGACTGATAAACTGAGAAGTTTTACAGACCTCTTTGAACCCAGTTGAGAAAACGAATTCTTTACACAGAATGTGAATAGCAATAAAATTGTTAATAATAGTAATTTGCTGTGAATTATTTTTAACATCCAACAACTCCTGAACATGTTAAATGAACCAAGTCATAAAGGCAACACTCGTAATTAACAAAACTTCTTACCAATAATTACAAAAAAAGTTCAATTTATTTTAGACTAAAACGGGAACGAGTGCCTTAACCAAATTTTTTTGTCATCTTTACTTTGGTCAAATAAAGTGTTATAATCATACTCCATTTGAAAAAGCCAGCTTGAATTTAATCGATATTCCAGACCAAAAATATGTTGAAGCCCAAACCCTTTATTCTGGAATTGATAATCTGTACCTGCTTTTAATTCACCTGTGTAAAGAAAATAGATATCATCTGTTAAATATTTACCCAATGTTAAGCGACTGCTTCTCAAAAGCGCTAAAGAAGAACTTAATTCTTCATTATTAAAATTTGCATCAAGAAAATTTCGTGTAATAGCATAGCTGAACCGTACTACATCCAAACCCAGTTTTCGTTCTAATTCACGTTCGATCGGTCTAATGAGAGGCCTGAAAATTAATTTATCTGTTCGATCCCCAACAGCTTTGGTAGCCTTTTCCTCTACTGTTTCAGAAGAATAGCCAAGGACTGCCATTATCTGACCCTGAGTTTCTTCATATCCGGGAAATTCAGAAGATAGCTTTATATTGAGGCGGTCCCAACGACCTTTTTTAACTTCTTCCTGAGTTACATCATCAACTGTATATAGTGTTAAATATACATCACTTGGAGTATTTGACGAATCTCGTATCACAGTCCAGGCTTTGCCGTAAACTATTGGATAGAGTGAAGTTTGATTAAATTCCGCTCCAAATTTTTCTACGCGAAAGTTTAGATCAACATATTCAAACTCACCGCGAGTCGATTCCACTTTTCCACCAATTTGAAAGGTAGAATCCTTCAGTATGCCGGTAAAAAATAATTCACTGTTATCTTTGTCAATATCCATATTGACGTAAACACCTGTTGTAAACTGCCTTACATACCTGGAGTCTTTTACCGAAATCGCGTGCACGTCCCAATTTATATTGTTTAAAATATTCATTACTATTGGATTGCCTTCACCGGCTTTTTCATCAAACGGGAACATTATATTTGTATTTCGAAGGCGCACTTCTCCGCGAATATATGGCCGTGACCAAGGGCCGGCAATGAAAAATTCTTCATCAGGAGAGCGCCCGGTAAATGCAAACCAGCCAAGCTCGCCGTTTTCCATCAAACCTGGAATATTTAAGGGAATGCCTTTAGACGAAGTGTTTAAAAACAACGCGCCTAAATTCAGGTCATCGCCAGCAATTCTTAATGGTTCATACAAACCGTGATTTAATCCGCCGAGAATATTTGTATTCGAAATTGCAATTGGTTTATCCTGAATAGTGCCTGTGAGGTTTATGATTTTCAAAAAATAGTCTTCTGGCAAAACTTCAATTTCAGTCTGAAGATTTTTCACATGTTTAACAACAGAACTTGTTTGCAAAATCCCATTCTCACAAGTAAATTTGCTTCCGGTAAAAACAGGCTTTTTATATATTCCAGTCAGGTGTAGATCCAAGTGTCCATTACTTTCCGTGGCTTCAAAAAAGTCTTGTATGTCTGAGAGTAAAACCAGGAAATTGCCATCACCTGACAATTGAACATTCAACGGATATTTACTTTTCAGAGGCAGATGAACTGTGCCGTCAAGAGAAAACTCGTCAAATCTGTTAAAGTTTACATGTCCGATATATATTTCATCTTTAGAAATATAAGAGCCATTTTGATTGTTAATATTGCCAAAGTCCCATGAGCCTTCATCAAATTCAAACATGAGTATCCTGGCATTATGAAATTTAACATCGCCATATATAGAAACTTTGGGCAATCGACCATTAATTGAAACTTGCACTATTGAATTGCCCTGTGCATATCCTTCTGCACCAGTTATTATTTTTACTACTTGGTTTACATCGATATCTGTGCCTGCAATCGTCGCATTGATTTCCCTGGTATCAAAATTATAAAGTCCTTCAGCTATGATATTGGTGGACTCAGGTTTTTCTAAAGAAAGCTTTTTTATTTGAACTGTGGACGAATCTGCAATAAAATTCATTTCACTTTTAAAAGGTCCAATGTCTCTAAAAAAGCCGTCCAGTAACCATAGATTGCCGCTGTAAAGTGCTTTTTCTGAAGATGGTTGAATATTTAATTGACCATATAAATCTCCATCAAAATTGGCTACATCTTCACCTAACAGGGAAAAGAGTAAAGATAACTTTACCCCGGATATAGACAATCTGCCATTTTCAGGTGCGTAGTTATCTTTTGATATGGTCAGAGTTCCGTCTAACCAGTCACTCAGATAGAGTCTGGTCAGTTGGATTTCTGCGTCTGTTAAGTCAATCGCAAATTCTCCATTAATAGTCTCACTGGAATTCGGGAAGAGAAAAATGCTGCCATTAATTTTGTTTGTATCATTGCTTGCAGTAGTGTCGGTTGCAATTTGGAATACTTTTTCGTAATTATCGCGTCGGTATCCGTCAATAACAAAATATAGATTATCGTCATTATTATCTGCGAACAAATTGAGATTGTAGCGTTTGCGTGCGAATTCTAACCTGGAATTACTAATGAAAGGAAAAAGTTTTTCAAATTTGATCGCTTGTAAATTAAATTGAGGCTTTGTAAATAAATTGCTGACCGTTGCCGTTAAATGGCATTCATCATCATTTGAAGCAGCGTTTAAGGTTAGTTGTTGTTGGCTATAATTAAATGATCCGTTTAATGTGAGCGATTCATCTAAATCATTGTTGAAGAGAAGATTAAATTTCCCTCTTCCAACAGGATCTTTTAACGCGCCTAAAATGATAATTTCAGATTCTCCAAAACAATGATTTTCGGAATTTATGTTCCAAGCTGGTAGTAGCTGGTTAAATTCTCCCAGGATATTAAATTTTAAATCAAGCAGCTTTTCCTGAGATGCAAAATCGATGTCTCCTTTTCCTGAAATTGTTGCACTGTCTATTTTCCCTGAGATACTTTTAAAGTTCAGAGACAAATTGGCGAAATCTAAATCGACTGTAATATCATCTATTTTCTTATTAAAGAAAAACAGACTATCCGACGTAAGTTTTCCCGTAATCACGGGAGATTTTTGTGAATCAGAGATTAGTACTTCTATACCAGTTGTTCCTCTGAATTGCAGCGACTTTTCAGGAAGAAACGGAGTCAGAAAATCTTCAACATTGAGTTCTTTGGAAGTTAAACGCAATTCAAATTCTGGTTCTAAAATATTATTTATCTTTCCTTCCAAAGTTGTCGGTGAGCCGTTCACGGTCAAAGAAGCTTTTTTTATTTCCAGATTCCAGTTTTTAATATCAGCTTCTGTATTAATTTCATCAATAAACAGGTTTTCCGATTTCAGTTTTAACTGGCCATCTTTTAAATTAATTGAGCCATCAATATTGAATCCCCGCGTTGGCAGGTGTCTTTCAGTTATGATTAAATGTCCGTTGACTAATCCGTTTAATACGTCGAAATAGTCCGGAATCAAAAAAGGTATTTCATTGCCAATTTTATAATCATGAAGATCAACATTGACAAAGTCTATTCCGCCTCGACTCAAATCAAGCTGTCCATATAAAACCATATTATATTCTTCAGATTCAAAAATATGACCCGCTAATCTTAACCAGGCTCGATTTTTATTATCTGTATATGCCCAGCCATTAATTCGTTTGGCAACGCGGGTACGCGATGCTGAATTTGAATTTAGGATCACAATTTCTCCTTCAGAAATTGTGATCTTTTTAATAAAATCGTATTCTTTGATTATAGACCTGTATAGTTTTTCAGTTTCTTTTGAAATTTGCAGAGAAAGATTAACATCAGAGGCTTGATCTTTATCGGGATTGTAGATTAAAGTGAAACGGGGCTTAAAGAGTGTTATCTCTTCAGCAGTTTTGTCTAATTCTCCCTTTCCTTTTAATATACTCTGCAGACTATATCCTAAACGTAATTCTTTAACCCAAACTTCATACGGAGAATTTTGAAAGGCGAGCTTTACGCCGGCCAGATTAACTGTACCTAATCCAAAACTTAAATGGTCAACACTGCATGCTTCACCAAAAGTAGACTTCAATTCAGAAATTAAGAAACTCTTAATTCCTGCATTTATTTTAAATATGTTCCACCCATTAAATAAAATTATTACAATAAACAAAATTGATAGGGTGGTTGTAACAAGAACCTTACGCAGCATTTTTTTATGCAGACTCTAAAATAATTTGACCTTCATCTAATTGGTCGCTAACAAGACCGAATCGTCGTTCCCTCTTTTGATAAGCATCAATGGCGTTAAAAAATTCCAGACGGCGAAAATCCGGCCACAATACTTCAGTTACATATATCTCGGTGTAAGCAAGTTGCCAGAGCAAGAAATTACTCACTCTTAATTCACCGCTCGTTCGAATAAGCAGGTCGGGATCGGGAATTGAGGCTGTGTATAGATGTTGCGAAACAATATCATCATCTATTTCGTCTGGCTTGAGTATGCCTGCTTCAACTTTATGGGCAATAGATTTTATCGCGTTTGAAATTTCCTGGCGACTGCTATAACTCAGCGCTAAATTCAAAGTTAAGCCCGTATTATTTTTCAACGTTTTTATAGCATCCTGCATTCCAAAACGAGCTGGTGCAGGCAAATCCTGAAGTCTGCCGATAGTCATAAGCCGCACATTATTTTTATTCAGCTCCTTCACCTCAGATCGGATGGTCTTTAAAAGAAGACGCATAAGAGCAGCAACCTCCCTGCGCGGTCGATTCCAGTTTTCAGTAGAAAAAGTATATAGTGTTAAATACCTGATGTTCAATTCGCCACTGGCTTTGACTATTTCGCGCACTGAATTGATACCTTCGCGGTGACCCGCAACTCTCGAAAGCTGCTGTTTCCGGGCCCATCTGCCATTGCCATCCATAATGATGGCAATATGGGTCGGGATATTTTTTTGTTCAAGAATGCGTTGCTTTAATGCTCCTATGTCCAAGATACTTTCACCTCATTATATACGTAATCGGAACTTTTAAATTAATTTAAATAGTTGTCAAAGTCAAGAATAATTCATATTTTAATTGAACTTTTCTCGTATCAATAATAATTCGTAATAATTATAAATAATATTAGTAATCGAGCTTTTTTAAACAATACTTTATTATTTCACAGTTTAAATTTATATAGGTTCCGTTAAATAGAAATATTGAAGATGCCTCACTTGTTAACTAACTGATAATATAAATTTTAAAGGAAAAATAATACAAGTCGATAAATCTTATTAATTGATGAAGGGTAATATTTTTTTTGAAGGATCTTCATATTTTAATTATCTCAAGGTTCAAATATTACTAATTTCGAGCAAACAGGTAAATTTTTCTTGACAAATCCTTAAAAATTAGTTAAAATCTTTTTCAGGTAGGGATTAAAAAATAAGTAGCATGAAATATTACAGAAAGATAGAGGTGGACAATGCAAAGAAAAATTGAAATACCAGGCATATCAATTCCGGCGCTATTTTTTTTCGTCATTTTAACTGGTTCAAACATATCTGCCCAAAATATGGATGAACTCGGGGAAACCTTATTTGCTCGAACGAATAAAATTCTTATTCGGGCTCAATCAGAGCAGGCGAGTATTCTTTCCCCGACTAAATATAAAAACGCTATCAATAAATTCGAGGAAGCGCAGAATGATTTCCAGGAAGGCAAAGCTTTAAAAAATATCAAAAAAAAATTGACTGAAGTACGCAAAGGATTAGAACAATGCCTGGAAGTTACAAAAGTGGGAAAAGTAACATTTAACACCACTTTAAAAGCCCGGGAAGATGCGTTAAAAACAAATGCGCCTGAATTTGCCAGAATATCATTTGAAAAAGCCGAAAAAGAATTTAATGATGCTGCGAAAAAATTGGAAAGAGGCGATGTGAAAAATGCAAAAAAGAGCGTGCCCGAAATTGACAAATTATATCGGAATGCTGAATTGATTGCAATTAAAGAGAGTATTGTCGGAAATGTGCAAAATTTAATAAGTGAGGCAAGAAAGGAAGAAGCTCATAAATTTACTCCCATTACTTTCGCTAATGCACAAAAGTTATTAAATGAAGCAGAAGCTATATTAAACAGCAATCGACGTTCAGTAACTGGCGCAAAAAGTAAAGCCGAGGCAGCAGAAATTGAAGCTAAACATGCAATTTTTCTAACCAGACAAATCAAGAGGCTTAAAAAGAATCAACATGAGTGGGAAAATTTTGTACTGGACCGGGAAATACTGATTGAAGACATTGCGAGAGAGCTGGGATTTAATCCCAATTTCGATGAAGGTCTGGATAAACCATTAAAAAGAATAAATAAAATCGCACAAAGTCTTCAAAAAGAAAAAAAAGAACTGATAGCTTATAACAACGAAAAAGATAAAGAAATTCAACAACTAAGTGCTGACCTGCAAAAATATAAGGAAAAAGAGCAGGGCCTACAGGCGGAGCTTCAGGAAAATCAGTATAAATTAGAAATGAAAAGACAACATGAAGATAAAATTAAATCTTTAGAAACGATGTTTGCCCAGAATGAAGCCATTGTATTGCGTAAAGCAAACGATATAATTTTTCGCTTGATTGGTCTTACTTTTCCGTCTGGTAAAGCCACAATTGAGCCAGAATTTTTTAGTTTATTAACCACAGTACAACGCGCTATTCGCAAATTTCCAAACTCATCTATTACTATTGAGGGACATACTGATGCTGTAGGTGACGATAGATTCAATGAAAATCTTTCGTATGAACGAGCCATGGCCGTTAAACAATATCTATTAGCAAATATGGGTATGGATGAAAGTCGTATCACTGCTTTAGGTTATGGAGAAAATAAACCGATTGCCAGTAATGAAACAACCGCAGGAAAAGCTCAAAATAGAAGAATTGATATTGTACTGACTTTTGGGGAAGGGGTGTTATAATTTTGCTGATTCAGCAAACAATCTGCTAAAAGAATTGTGCAACCGCAGATTAATGATTTTACTGGCAATACTAAATTTCTATTAGTGTGAAAAATTTTGTTGATTTTAAGTAATAAAATTATTAAATAAGGTAATCGAGGAACAAATATCTCAATTGATGGGTAACAGATATTAAATCACTTTGTAGTTGCCGAGGTAAAAAATGACCAGATTAAAACCAACCAGCGTCTTTCTAATTGCTTTGTTTATACCTGCTTTTGCATTCGCGCAATTAAAACAGGATACAAAAGTCAATATGGCACAAGCTTTAACCCAGCCAACAAAAATTCACAGCATTTTCAGCTCGATCGGGCTTGATCCGACAAAATTCTCCATGAGCCAAAGTTATTCGCTGTCTTTTATGTCTTTTGGTGGGCAAAGTATTAATCAGGGCCTTTATTTAAATACCATGCAATATCAATTCTCCAATCCCCTGTCAGTTTATCTGCAAATAGGTTATCAACATCAACCATTTGGTAGTTTAGGCCAGCAAAATCTGAATAATAACAGGCTTTTTATATCACGCGCTGGTTTAGAATTTAAACCTTCTGACAATTTCAAAATGCAATTTGAATTCGAGCAATCTCCGAATTCATATTATAATCGGTATAATCGCTTGAATCGTAGTAATGTGTGGATGAATAGAGAAGAAGGAAAAAGATAAAATGGGAACTCAGCTTACTACACTTTCAAAGTTTAGTAAAGCTTCATACCCACTCAAATTTTGAGTGAATACTTTAATTCGCTATACCAGTGACCGGGTCTCCTTTTTAACTCGGTCATTTTTTTAAGGAGAAGGATGGTAAGACGAAGGCGTAAAATGCGCCAGGACAATTGGCGCAATGCTAAACCAAAATCAAAGCGTACGCGTAAAGCGCCGAAAAATCGAAGTCTAAAAGAACGGCTATTAACAGCCGGAATTTGGGCCGCGAGTTTGATAAACCTCGTGCTCATCGGTTCAATTGTTTCCGAGCATTTTATTTTTCCCAATGAAAGTCTCTTGTCCAGCAATTCCCGTACTGAGCCAAATCCACCCAAAGCCGCCTTAATAACCGTAGAAGTTTTGAATGGCTGCGGCGTTCAAGGGCTTGCTAAAGAAATCACCCAATTTTTAAGGGAAAATAAATTTGATGTGGTAAAAGTTGGCAACTATCAGGGAGGCTTTGACCTGGACCGTACCTTTGTATTTGATCGTATTTCTCTTAACGGTTATAACGCAATAAAAGTGGGTGAAGTATTAGGCGTAAATGAAAAGCAGGTTCAACCTCAATTAGATGACAGTCTGCAACTAATGGTCACTGTTTTAATTGGAAAAGACTACAAAGACTTAAAAGTATATAAATCTATTCAATAGTCTTTACTTCAAAAACAAATGATCACTCAACTATGGGGACACCAATGGAAGTCAGGTAGTATATGTTTTTGTATTATGTGGTCAGCCTAACCCAAAGTTCCATTCCGGACTTTAAATATATTTCAAATATCAAAATAATTGCAGGGGGCTTCAGGAGGAAATTATGCCTGTTACGACTATAGAGTGGTCAGATGGTAAAGTTCGTATGATTGACCAGACAAAACTGCCTTTGGAATTGGTCTATCTGAATATTGATGACGTCAGAGTATTGGCTGAGGCCATTAAATTATTACGAGTGAGAGGGGCGCCTGCAATTGGTATTGCCGGCGCTTTTGGACTGGTTTTAGGTGTACAAAATTTCGATGGCGATAACAAGGCCGGATTTTATAATCAGCTTAATCAAACAGCTGCCTTTTTAAATGCGACCCGGCCTACCGCTGTGAATTTATCCTGGGCTATAAACAGGATGAAAAATGTGGCAGATGAGTATAAGGCCCATTCTGTAGCTGAAATTAAAGCCCGTCTGTTAAAAGAAGCAAAAACAATATGGAAGGAAGATCGGAAAATTTGTCGCCGAATAGGTAAAAACGGGGCGAAATTAATAAAGAATGGTTTTACTGTTTTAACTCACTGCAACACCGGCGCACTGGCAACAGCAGACTATGGAACCGCCATCGGGGTAGTTTTTGCTGCAAACGAACAAGGTAAAAAAGTAAGCGTATTTGCAGATGAGACTCGACCTTTGCTGCAAGGCGCTCGTTTAAATGTTTGGGAACTTAAAAACGAAGACATTGACGTGACTCTGATTACCGACAGCGCTGCGGCTTTTGTCATGCAAAAACAAAAAGTAGATTGCGTAATCGTTGGCGCCGATCGCATTGCACGAAATGGCGACACGGCAAATAAAATCGGCACATATAGTGTAGCTGTATCAGCAGAAAAACATGGGGTACCTTTTTATGTTGCTGCTCCCTATTCAACAATTGATTTTCATATAAAAGACGGCTCGGAAATTCCAATTGAAGAACGGGATCCAAAAGAAATAACCGAAGGATTTGGCAGAAGAACTGCACCGGTTGATGCAAAGGTTTACAATCCGGCTTTTGACGTAACACCGCATGAATTAATTACAGCGATCATTACTGAAGAAGGTGTTGTCGAACCTCCATTTGAAATTAATTTAATAAAGTATGCACAATGAATATTATGCGAAATTCAAAAAACAAATTGAAGAATATGGTATATTTCTGTGTGTTGACAATATGCTGTCTGGCTTTAGTCGGCTGCCAGCCTAAGGCCGTAACGAATGCAAAATTCTATTTAAAGAACAACGACTGGGAAAAGGCATTAAAGCAATTAGAAATTGCAACAGAAGCCTATCCCCAAAATGCTGAAGCGCACTTTTTATTGGGACAGGTTTATGGCTATTATGCTCGTTACGAAGATATGATGAATGAATATGAGTCGTCGTTACAAATATCAGATAAATTCATGCTTGAAATTACAAATGAACGTGAGCGACATTGGATTGACAACTATAATGCTGGCATCATTGCTTTAGACAAACAAGACTATAAAAATGCTGAAGTGATATTTAAGAATACTATATTGATTGATTCAACAAAGCACGAAGCTTATGAAAAACTGGCCATTACGTATGTCAGATTACACCAGACAGATAGTGCCCTTGCCATCTATAATAAATTACTGGAGAAAGATCCTGATGATTTAGATATATTGGTTTCAATGGGAGATATCTATACTGGTCAGAATAATTATAACGGAACCATTTGTATTTTAGAGAAAGTTCTGGAAATTTCGCCCCAAAATCGTAACGCTCTTGCTAATTTAGCTCTGGCCTATGAGTCCGCGGGAAAATTCGAGGAAGCGGAACAAACATTTCAAACCGCAGTCTCAGCAAACACGTTTGACAAAGAACTCATTTCGTTATTCGGTGTACATTACTACAAAAGAAAAAATTTTGAACAGGCTGTAATGCTGTTCAAGCGGGTATTGGAACGTCATCCCCATGATTTCGATGCTTCCTCTAATATTGGATGTGCTTATTTAAGTATGGCCGAAAAATTAAAGAATAAATTAAAAACAGCCAATAAAGGTTCCTCTACATTTTCTGAAATTCAAAAAACCAAAAACCAGGCGCTTTTATATTATCAAAAGGCCATACCATACCTGAAAAAGGCCATCGAGCTGCAGCCAAATCACCCAATCCTTTGGCGCAATCTGGGTGTAGCTTATATTAATATCGGAGAAAAGGAGAAAGGCGAAGAGGCGTTTATAAAATCGCAGGAATTGCAGACTCAAATGTCCAAGTAGCGCCTATTCTATAGTTAAGCGACGTTACAAACAAGGTTTTGTCAAATCCTGTCTGCGGGTCCATCCTGTTTAATTTACCGCATGTCCAAAATTACTATAAACTAATGATAAGTATCGTTCAAGTTGCTGGCGTGATCGATGAGCAGGAAGCCCAAATACTGATTGATGCTGGCGTTGATTGGCTCGGATTCCCTTTTCGGTTAATCCAAAACCAGGAAGATTTATCGGAGGATGAAGCAGCAAAAATCATAAGCTATCTCAAACCTCCGAATTCTGGTGTCTTAATCACATACCTGACTAATGCGCGGGAAATCTTCGCTTTATGTTGCAAACTGGGTGTTGAAAAGGTGCAACTACACGGCCAAATTCATATTGGGGAAATCAAAAATCTAAAGTTTCTTGCTCCAGACTTTTTTGTGATCAAAAGTCTCATCGTCGGTCGTGAAAACAAAGAAAAATTAAGAGCGGCAATTGCAGATTGTAGTACATACGTTGATGCGTTTATCACAGACACTTTTGATCCCGAAACAGGAGCGTGTGGTGCGACCGGCAAAAGCCACGACTGGTCAATCAGTCGTGAATTAGTAGAAAGTTCGCCTCTGCCGGTCATTCTCGCTGGAGGACTTAATCCTGAAAACGTCGGGCTTGCAATTGGAAAAGTTAAACCCGCGGGTGTGGATGCGCATACAGGGCTGGAGGGTGCGGATGGTCGTAAAAACGAAAAACTTGTGCAAGATTTTCTGCATAAAGCCCGGGCGGCATTTACACAGATTATTGTTTAGTAATAATCCTTGAAATTTGAATTGAATATAGTTATTATACAGCTTTATTTTCATGTTCATTCCATACTTTGGAATCACGCCAGTAGTTTTCGGGCAAACACCATGTAGTCCTGAGATTAATCCAATAAGCGAGGAGATTACAGTTCATGCGATTTTTACTTATTAATCCTAAATTTCCAGAAAGTTTTTGGAGCTTTAAATGGGCTGTGGATAAAATTCTACCTGATAAAAGAACTGTAAATCCTCCTCTGGGTTTGGCAACTCTGGCAGCTTTGTGTCCGCCGGATTGGGAGGTCGAAATCATTGATGAAAACATCGAATCTCTCCCTATGGAGCCACGGGCAGATGTTATCGGTATTGGTGGAATGGGCGTTCAATTTAAGCGTCAAATCGAACTGTTGAGCTATTATAAGAAAAAAGGACATTTTGTAGTCGCGGGCGGAAGTTACGCGTCTCTGTGCCCCGAGAAGTTTGATTCAATTGCCGACGCAGTTGTATCTGGTGAAGCCGAGTACATCTGGAGAGACTATTGCCGGGATTTCGAAATGGGGAAACCAAAAAGTTTGTATCGTGAAACTGGTGTGGTTGCGCTGAAAGATTCGCCAGTTCCACGCTTTGATCTGTTAAAAATGCACCAGTACCAGACAATGAGTTTGCAATTTTCGAGAGGCTGTCCTTTTCGCTGTGAATTTTGTGATATTATTGTGATGTTCGGACGCAAACCCCGGACCAAGACCCTTGAACAGGTGGGGAATGAATTAGACCTGCTGAGAAAGTATAATGTAAACAGAGTCTTTTTTGTCGATGATAATTTGATTGGAAACAAGCCCCAGGCCAAAGCTTTGATGAAATATCTTGGAGATTACCAGCGCAAGCATGATTATTGGTTTCGCTTTGGAACGGAGGTTTCGTTAAACCTGACAGGTGATAATGAACTTCTGCAGCTATTTCAGGACGCCAGTTTCAAATGGGTTTTCATTGGTATTGAATCCACTGACGAAAATAGCCTGAAAGAAACTAAAAAATTTCAGAATACTAAACAGGACATACTATCATCCGTACGTAAAATTTATTCTTATGGCATTGAAGTTTTTGGCGGTTTCATAGTCGGTTTCGATAACGACACCAGGGAAACGTTTGAAAGGCAATATCAATTTATTACGAAGTCAGGTATTCAGGCGGCCATGATTGGTCTTTTAACTGCATTGCCGAAAACACCTCTGTATGAACGATTACAAAAAGAGGGAAGACTTATACCGGAGATGGATAATTGTGATAACACGAAACTCGAAACAAACATTATCCCCAAACAAATGGATTATGACGAAATGATAAATGGCTATCGTGTGCTTCATAAGCGTTTATTAAAACATCGCAATATTGCCGATCGAATAAAAAACAAAATTCGTTACCTGACCGTTCCCCCTAATAACTGCGAATTTTCTATTAGAGAGCAATTAAAAATATTGCGCAATTTCCTGATACAAGGATTAAAGCCGGGTGAATTTTCAAGTATTTTTCATTTTTTACGTACTATCCCAGTTACTACCCCGAAATTGATTCCAATAGTTATCCAGGATTGGATTGTTGGATTGGCGATGCGGGATTATGTTGATCGTAATTTTATTCAGGAATTTGAGAAGGTAACAAATATCGCACAGAATTATCTCGGACTAATCGAAACAGCTTTTCAACGATATCTTCATCATGGTACTTTGGAAGTATCTTTTAATCAGGTTAAAAATGCCGCGGCCAATCTTTCGATTTCTATGAAAGGATTGTTAGACCGCGAATTTTTCATCCGGGCCACTCATCATATAGAAAGAGTCCTTGAAGACACAACCTCATCAATTACGCTCCATATTGAAGAGTTCAACGAGACCCAGATAAAACACTTGAATCGACTGTTGAAACGACTTTCTCAACACGGTGATAGAATTTATATTTCAGTACATGAAAAAGTACAGCATATCGTGACCATTGATTCTTCGGTTTTTAATCTTGTTTTAGTAACGTAATAATGCCCTGTGGGTGAAAAGGAATGAATTAATGCAGCTACCAATTTATCAAATTGACGCATTTGCAAGCCGGGTATTTTCAGGAAATCCCGCGGCTGTTTGTCCATTAAATACATGGCTGAAAGAATCTGTAATGCAATACATTGCAACTGAAAACAACCTCTCTGAAACGGCCTTTTTCGTTCCTGATGGAGAAGATTACCAATTGCGCTGGTTCACACCTGTTGCTGAGGTGAATCTGTGCGGTCATGCAACGTTAGCAACAGCTTTTGTGATTTTCAATTATCTTGATCCAGCAAAAAACCAGGTCAGTTTCAGCACCAAAAGCGGAAAGCTTACAGTTACTCAAAATAAAGATTTACTGGCGATGGATTTTCCTGCGCAACCACCAGTATCCTGTCAGCCGCCACAAGCGTTACTTGATGGCCTTGACAAAGAACCTGTAAAAGTATTGCAATCTGAAGATTACTTTGTTGTGTTTGAAAAAGAAAAAGATGTTCGTGAATTGCAACCAGATATGAATCTGTTGAAGAAATTAGGTTTAAGAGGAGTCATCGTAACTGCAAAAGGGGAGCAGTCCGATTTTGTCTCACGGTTTTTTGCACCAAACTATGGAATTGACGAAGACCCGGTAACCGGTTCAGCACATTGCGCTTTAACTCCATATTGGTCTAAAGTTCTGTCTAAAAAAGAATTGCATGCTCTGCAATTGTCCAGTCGTGGTGGTGAGCTATTTTGTCAGGATAGAGGAGAAAGGATTATTATAAGTGGCCGTGCAGTTAAATTTATGGAGGGTAATATTACTTTACCCATTTAATAATTTCTGATTTTCAAGAGAATCATCCACGACACGAACTTTGGGGTGTGGAGCCAGCCATTTTACCACAGTATCAATAAGAATTTTTTTCTTCAGAGGTTTGGTTATATAATCATCCATTCCATTAGCAAGACATATTTCACGATACCCTGAAATAGCGTGTGCAGTTAGAGCTACAATATGTACTCGTTTTCGTTCGTTCTTCTTTTCCCATAATCTTATAGCTTTAGTAGCCTTGAATCCATCCATAACAGGCATTTGAATATCCATTAAGATTAAATTATAATAATTTGTTTTTGCAGCACTTAAAGCTTTTTTACCATTGTCAGCCATATCTACAATATAGCCTGCTTTTTCTAAAATCAATCGTCCTAACTTGAGATTATCTGGATTATCATCAACGAATAATATTCTATATTGCACTTTTTGTAAGCTATCTTCATTTACAATCTTTATCACAGATTCGGTCGTTTCAATTTTCTGTAATCCCAATGTTTTCAGTAGTAGAATTAGTAATTTTGATTGCTTCACTGGCTTGCTGATAGAATTAGATATTTCCAACTCTTGCATCAACTTCGAATTAATTCTTTCTATAGTTGAAAGCAAAATTATTTTTATATTTTTTAAATCATCTTTTTTTCTAATCTTCCGGGCTAAGTCAATTCCTTCCATCTCAGGCAATTGATGATCAATGATGATTAAATCAATAGAGTCGCTCCTTTTACTTAAAGTGGCTAAAGCTTCACGTCCATTTTGAGCTTCCTTGACTTTACAATTCCAAGCCATGAGTGTCTTTCTCAATAAAAATCGATTGATATCATTAGATACTACCACCATAACTTCAATTTCTGAAAAATCTGAATTAGGATGTTCTTCTTGCTCAGAGTTAATTGTTGCGACAGGTAAAGTTAAATTAAATTGAAAAGTGCTCCATTTTCCAATTTTGCTATCTACTTTTAGTTCACCACCCATGAGTTTTATCAACAAATTGGATATATTTATTCCAAGACCTGTACCGCCAAACTTACGAGTAATAGAAGTATCTGCTTGTGAAAATTTATCAAATATTTTCTTCAGATGTTCTTGAGAGATTCCAATACCAGTATCTGAAACCGAAAAAATCAGCTCTACCGCTTTTACTTTATCCTGCTGAAGATTTGACAGCTCTACTTTAATAACCACTTCCCCTTCTTCTGTAAACTTAATGGCATTACTAAGCAGGTTGATTAATATTTGACGTAATCTGGTAGGATCACCTACGATCCAGGTGGGAATTTCGGGATCCAAGTAGCACAGCAGCTCGACGTTTTTTGCTTCAGATTGAAGAGCAAACATTTCCGCTGCCCCTTCTACTAATTCAATTATATTAAATTCAATTTCCTCGATCTCCATCTGACCAGCTTCAATCTTTGAAAAATCGAGTATATCATTAATTAAACTAAGTAAACCTTCAGATGAAGATTTTACCACATTAAGATATCCTTTCTGCTCTGAAGTCAGCTCGGTATCAAGCGTGAACTCTGTCATACCGATTATGGAATTCATAGGCGTTCGTATTTCATGGCTCATGTTAGCCAAAAATTCACTTTTAGCTTTATTTGCCAATTCAGCCTGCAAGGCTAATTCTTTAGCCTGAATAGTTGCTTTTTCAAGTTGCACATTCATGGAGGTGAATTCTAAATTAGCCCTTTGTAGTTCTTCTGAGGTGCGTTTTCTTTCTGTAATATCGCGAACATAGGCACTGAAGATATATGATTCTCCAACTTTTGTCGGTGAGATCGATATTTCGACGGGGAACTCGTGATTATCTCGATGTAATGCCGTAAACTCATTACGTTTATTTAAAATACGACTCTTGCCCGTTACCAGAAAACTTTTCAAACCATTGATATGTTTATCTCTATAAGTAGGAGGGAGTATAGAGGAAGACAATTTCTGTCCAAGGACCTCTTTTAAAGACCAACCAAATATTTTCTCTGCCTGATTGTTCCAGCCAATAATTTTGCCAGAAGAATCTATGGTGATAACTGCATCAAGTGCCGTTTCTATGATAGAACGAATTCTTTCTTCTCTTTCCCGTAGGATCTCATCACTCGCCTTTAATTGCTGAATACTAGCACTGAGCTGTTGATTAGCTGCACTTAACTGTTGTTGACTTGCATTTAATTGCCCGTTGAGAGATTGTAATTTTTCTTCTACTTGTTTGCGTTCTGAAATTTCAATTTCTAACTGTTTAACATGCTCTTCGAGTTTTTCATGCGTTGCATGTAAAGCCTTATCTCTTTTCTGAATTTGAGACAACATTTCATTAAATTGGTCCACCAGTGTGCCAATCTCATCATGATTTCTCTTAACCGCTCTAATAGAATAATCTTTTTGAGATGAAATTTGACTTGCATTTTCAGTTAGCTGTAAAATTGGGTTTACGATTATATTTTGAAGTTTTGATGAAAGGAGTAAAGCCAAGAAGAAGACTGGAATAAGGACTAAAACAGTTAAATAAAAGTGTCTCTTTAATTGCTCAATTAATTCTTTTAAATCATATTGAAGGTAAATAGTACCAAACTTTTTCTCATTAAAAAATATGTTTCGAAACAGAACTAGGTGTCCATATTCAAAATGAATGCCTTCATCTCGAATTCCTGGTTGAGGCAAATCCTTTATGATGTCATCACGAAGATACTTGGTAAAAACTTTTCCGTCTTTTGTAAATATATAAGCAGACCTTATATTAGGATCAGTCTTCAAAAATGCCAGATTTTGTGCAATTGATTTCTTATCTTGAAAGATCAAAGCGGCTGTGCAATTTTGCCGGATAAAATCTGCTTGCTTTGATAATTGATATTTCATTTCGTGTTGAAAAGAGATGACATCAAAGAGGGCTATTGAAAGCAGCGCAATTAATAAAGCTAAGCCTGTGGTCAACATCACAATATAGGTTAGCTTCTTTTTTATCGGTAGATTGCTGAGAATTCGTCTCTTAAAAAAATTCATTTTGATTCCTGGATTGTTAACAAATCTAACAAATTCAAAAGGGTGTAATTAACCAGTGGGTTTTTTTTGCGACAATCCATACTATTTTTGAAACGATTCTTCAACACTAGCCTTTGTTAAACATTTCAATGTGACAGAAAATATGTCCCTTTGATTCAAAGGCTTAAATAAATAAGAATAAGCACCATTTTTAATGGCCTCTTTAACTAATTTATCATCACTATAGGCCGAAATGATAACAATCTGAGTCTCAGGTTGAATAGTTTTCCATTCTATTAAAGTCTCTAAACCATTCATTTTTGGCATTAATACATCTATAAAAGCCAATTCAATTTTATACTTTCTTGCTTTTTCTAATGCATCCAATCCATTTGGAGAAAAATAGAGTTTATTCGAAGTTTTTTTAAAAATTCCCTGAAAATACAATAAGATGTCCTGATCATCATCGGCAACCAGAATTGGACTTTGAGTTCTTTCAATCATTGTTATTCCTCTTCTATTTTAACTTTTCATTAAACTTATACTTCTTTTCAAAGTCGTTATCAAAATTTTTTAAAATCGCCCCATCCTCTAATATGATAGGGGTGATGAATACAATTAATTCGGTTTTTTGATTTGTCGTTTTTGTACTTTTAAATAACAAACCTAAGATTGGAATACTGCCAAGAAATGGTACCTTGTTTTCACTTTTTAGTATCGAGTCGCGTATTAAACCGCCGATTACAATGGTTTGTCCATTACGTACTTTAACGTTTGTTGTGGCTTTTCGTGTTGAAATAATAGGTGTCCCGTCTGGAGTGAAACCGTTTTGAAAGTCCGCTTTAGGTGAAACTTCCAGCGTGATATATTCAGAATCAATGATATGCGGTTTAACGATTAATTGAACGGTTGCATCTTTAAATTCGAATGATGTTACACCAAATTCATTGAGAACTTTAAATGGAATTTGGTCGCCTACTTCAATCACTGCTTGCTGATTGTCCAGAGTAACGATTCTGGGCCGAGATAAAAGATTAATATTATTTACCTGGCTTAAAGCATGAAGCACTGCGTTAATATTTGTATTTAAAATACCGACCCCAAGCCCATTTCCGGCGGGAAATGGAATATTTTCCGAATTTTCCTGGCCTGCTTCGTCTAGAATCGATCCTGAACGCAAATCAAAATCTGTGCCAATGTTTCCTTGGGTGGCTTTGTAATTAACATTTTTCGACAGCCAATCTACACCCAATTCTGTTTCGTCTTTGGATGATAACTCTAAAATTTCAGCTTTAATATATATTTGTTTGGTTGGTTTATCTAATTCAGATATCAATCTTTCTATCTTCATTATGATATCTGGACTTTCTTTGATTATCAATGTGTTGGTTCTTTTGTCAGCGAAAATAGCACCTGATTCTGCTCCAACTATACCTTTTAAAATAACTTCAAGTTTTGTGGCATCCGCATATTTACAATAAAAACTTTTGACCACCGTCTGCTTTTCGATTTTTTCAGCATTAGCCACAAAATAAACGTTGCCTTCCAATTCCTTATATGCTAAATTATTGGCCTCTAATATTGCATTAAAAGCTTCAATAGCCGTAATTTTTTTAAGAGACACATTGAGATTACGTTCTTCCACCTCATGATCCAATATTAGATTCTTATTAAGACTCTCTGTTAAAAGATGTAGGGTGTTTTTCATGGAAACATTGGTTAGATCCAGGTTTATGACTTTAGATGTGTTCTTCCTATTTTGATTTTTTGATTCTTGCTGGCTGAATGTCGATGATTCGATTATATACTCGGAATCCGGTGTAAATGCCCACACCGCATTCTGAATAAATAAACTAAAAAGTAAAAAGCCTATATTGCAAAGCCTGATTATACGATGACAACGCATTCTACTGTTTACCGTATTTATTAAGGGGTAGTCGTAAAACTACTGTATTGTTTCGAGAAGATAAAACAACTTTTTCAGGTGAAATTTGATCGACTTTATACGCACCTACTTTGCTGTTGACGTGAACAATCTTCTCATTGATGACTGCCGCTGGTTTTATATCACTCCATAAAATACCGGATAAGTTTAATGATTTTTGTTTTAGCGGTCTGTTTTTTTGAAATATATTTTTTTCCCGATAAAATTTTTATATCGGTTTTTAGTAGGTATAGCAAAAGGATCCTTAATTTTAGAAAAATTGGCAGGGGTATCAATGGCATTATTGATAGCCAATTTCTGATTAGACTCCGCATAATCATTAAATAATTTAAGATAAACATTCTGCATTTCGTCTACGCTTGCATCTTGTATCAATTCTTGATAATCCCCTTGCATGACATTTTTTAAAAATAAGGATTTATTGTAGGGAATGGCAAATGATGATAGGATTAATCCCAATAAAAGACTTGGAAAGAAGAATTTTTTCATATAACAATCGTCTAATTAAATATCAGAAAGAAAAGACATAAAGATAATTTGTCCCGTTAATTTTGAATCAGTCTTGTTTTTCTTTTGGATATGGAAATCATTTACAAACAATACCTCATCCCATGTTTGTAGTTTCTTTATAAATTTAATCACCTGTTGAAAAGAACCCTCGAAAGATAATTCTATTGATACATTTTTTTTGTTTTCCACCTGATCATTTACTTCATCTAATATAGAGATTTCACATTCAATGCCCGTTTTATTAGCTTCATCCTCAAATTTTGAAATTAATAAAAAAAGATATTCATAGGATAAAGATTGAGAGTCAATGACCTCTTCTTTTTTTCTGAGATTTTCTGCTTCCGCTTGTAAAAGTTCTTCTACCTTATTTATGTCGGTTGACTTTAATTGCAAATAGGATTCATTCAAATCATTGAATTTCTCAATTGATACCTGAGCCAAATTTTCATTTGGACGTAATATGAAATAATAAAGTCCCAAAAGTCCACAAATAAAAGTAACCGTTGAAATTATGATCGATTTAACTTTTACTGCTTGTGTAATTTCTTCATACCAGCGCATCAGTCTCACTTTTTATGTGTGCATTACATCATATTGCCTTGCCAGGTAAATTCAATTTCAAAATTATGGTAATATCTGTTTTTCACTTTTTCTACTTTCATATTGTCTAATTTCAATTGACTCTCTGCAATTGAAAATGGTCTGCGTTTTTGCAGAGTGTTGTGAAACTGTTTAATGAGTTCTTTCTTCTCATTATTTAAATCTAAAAACATGTTTCCCCTGATTATCATTGTTTTTACTGCCCTAACGTCTTTAGTATTATTATCGTCAGATATTTTTTTTTCCAAAGCTGTTACGCGAATTTCAGTAAGCCAGATGTTCTCAGGAATGTTTAAAACCAGACTTTCTACACTTTCAAGGACAAATTTTGATTCTACAACTTTATCGAATATTTTTCTTAATTTTTGATCAAGTTTTTTCTTTTGTTGATATAATTGCACCGTATTCTGAAATTGCGGTGAGATATTGTCCATGGTCGTTTTCAATTGTTTAATTTTCTTGTGATAGGAAATTATGACAGATTGATTGTATTGAAACCGCCCAAAAATGTAAAAAATTGCAATTATCCAAATAAGAGAGTAGATTAGAATTAATTGTTTTTTGATTCGTGCAGATTTATTATGCGTCAGCTCATTGGCTATGAAATTTATTTTGATCAATATCTAATCTCCTCTCAATAATGTGCCAATGGTGGGGGCTAAATGCAAGCCATTAGCAAACTTAAGCGTATCCCCATTATCGGAATTTGATATCCCGAGATATTCTAATGGATTCCAGGTATTGACATCAATGTGCAACTTTCTTTGGAATAAATTAGCTACGATGTTATGTCTTGCTTCTCCTCCGGTAATGTACAAACGGCCAATTTCAGCGCAACCTGAATAAGATTGAAAATGTTGAATACATTTTTGGACTTCCGTTATCAGGTCGTCATAAAAAGTTCGATAGAATTCGTTTACATGTGAATTCTGACAAAATTCAATTTCGGTACCTTTCGATCTGGTTTCTTTCATTTTCAATTTTTCAGCATCGAAAAATTCTAACTTAAAATTTTTCATGATACTGTTTGTAATATCATGACCTCCCTGTTTAATCACGTGAAAAAAGGGTAAGCTGCCTTCACACATTATCAGACAAGTTGAATAGTCGGAGCCAATCTGGACGATAGTTACCGGGGCGGACATTTCTTTTTTGGTAAAATAATAATAGGTGTTATAAATGCCCAATGCATCTATATCCATTACTTTTACCTGCAGTCCACTCTCATTCAGGATTCTTCGATATCGTTCAACCACCGAATCAGGAATGGCACAGGCTATAAAAGATAATTGTTGAGATTGACTATTATCTTCATCCATTTGATGGCAGGCAATTTGTATTTCTTCAGTCTCATCAAAACCGACATGTTTAAATTCTGCCTGAATTGATTCTAATATCTCTTCCTCAGTTTGACCGGGAGCAAGATTTATATTACGAATTATAGCAGAGTTTACTGGCATTAAAGCCGATACCCTGGCATTTTTTACATGATATTTCGAAACCAATTTTCGAAGTTGTTCAATATATAAATCATCATTTAGGTCTTCTAAAGACTTTAATGAATAAGTCTCCACTAAATCTAAAACATCGTAGAAGTGTAATTTTAAATCTTTTCCCTTTTGACTGATTCCAGCTATCTTGATTGTCGTTGAACCGATATCTATGCCCACCCGTATATTTCGTGAAAATATATTCAAAATACTTGTATCCTATAGTTCTTCCCAATTCAATACCTGAATTGAGGGAGTCACCGAAAGGGTGACTTTAATGGTTTTATTAACATTGCCAACTGTCCCTGTTGAGGTTAAGATAAAATTGACAGAATCATAGACTGCACTTACTGTATCATTTGAAAATGTAGCAGCGGCCGCAGACACATCATTGAGGAGCCACAGCCCTTTGTGAATGCCACTTTCGGCATGATAATAAGCTTTCACTCTCTGATAATGATTTAGTGCATGCAAGCTTTCAAAACTGCCCATTTTTACAAAAGCAAGTCCCATGATTGTAAAAATTATAAAAAATATCATAACAAGACCCAAAATGTAACCATGCTGGTCATCTACCATTTTAAGCCCGGACAATTTACGTCTTAACCATTCACCTGTCATGGCGTCTCCGGAGTTCCTTCTATGATAAATGTCGATGGACTATTCTGGTTATTGTATCCCGTTTCAATCCAGTCGGCAGAGCGAACAATATTGGAGATGCGAACTTCATCTATTTTCCCATCAAAATACGTATCAGTGCCGCGATGAGCAATTCCTAATCCCGTCGCTGTATCACTTCGGTTGAGCGTTCCGGGCGGCAGGTCCTCGTCACCATTGATCCAGATGCGCAGGGTACTTCCATCGTGTGTTGCAACAATATGATTAAAGATATTTCGGGTCATTTTGTCAATGGTTTGGATACCTCCGCTACCACGGAAGAAGCCTAATTTTCCTTTCTTCAGAGCGCCAAACCATGGCTTGTCATCTCCAAATTCTATGACGGTATTGTAACTGCCCCTAAATCTATCCGGATAAATCCAGGCTTCGAATGTCAACGATACAGACGACACCATTGTAGTGTTTCTCACCCGGTCATTGTTACCATCAAAATCCAGGCTTCCGCCAATTTTACCTGCAACCAGGTCACCCGAGGTCATTGAGCCTTGCGATTCACAATCATAATCGTTACTGGTGGCATCCATCATTTGTGGAGCGGCACCGGACGGATCCTCGTTCATGTGTTGCACCAACTCATAATCGTCATCCCAGACCGACTCCGAACCAAAAGGTGCTTCCGGGGCCGGTTGTGTTCCCCCGGCTATGTTGTACCTTACCCAGATAGAGGTGTTGGATGAGGATGAAATCGACGGAACCTTGGCCCAAATCTCGGCCGAGCCATTGGCCGGATCATTGTCGGTGGTAAAAGCAACGATTTCACAGGACAAACGGTTGTCACCGGCCTGATCGCTTGTAAACTTTATATCATCCCCGCCATCCAGAGCCGGGTAGGAGCCGTCAGCATCGAACATCTCGGAAGGTAAGGTTGCTTCGGTAAAAAGCACCGGGAAATCCGTTAAGTTTCCAGGTACTTGACCCGCCTGAATGACCAATTCACATCTCCTGCCTTCAAGGTCACTGCTGATAGAATTTCTGAAAGCAGCAAGCAGCGTATTTTCTAGACCCCAGTTACCCTGACTTAAAGAAAGCTTAG
Organism: uncultured Cytophagia bacterium; assembly: GCA_964539665.1. Classification (GTDB taxonomy): domain Bacteria; phylum Zhuqueibacterota; class Zhuqueibacteria; order Oceanimicrobiales; family Oceanimicrobiaceae; genus CAZIKB01. Next base: position 11,700 of record CAZIKB010000001.1, on the reverse strand, counting down.
TATGAATGGCAGAGGTGCTATCTGTGAAGATTAAAGAGTCTACAACACCCGGCACCAAATTTGTAATAGTCAAATCCGAAGCCACTATTTTAAAATCCAGGTTGTCCTGGTACAGCACGACCGAATCCCCGGAAATGTACTTTAATTTCAAGCAACTACCGAAAGTTTGTGAGGATTGACCACCAATATAATCAGAGTAATTATTAAAAATTTCATGTTGTCCTTTTGTGCTTTGCCTGATTTTAGTAGAAAGCATCAACTCAATCAATGAAAAATCTTGCTGGAGCCTAATTTTTTTTGTGCCCTCTATGACATATTTATGTGATCCGCTTACAATAATATGAATTGAAGATAAAACTACTGTACTTATCATTAAGGACATCATCAATTCGACGAGTGTAAAACCTCTTTGACAGTACAGGATTGCCGGGCAGAATTTATTTAAACTTTTAGTTCGCAATGTCACTAACCATCGTCGTAAACGAGACTTTTTGATTATTACCATCATTCCATGATATTTCCACATCGATGCTTTTATAATCAGCTTCACACATAAAGTAGAGATCGCCATGCGCAAGATGCGTTGCCAGTGAAGCAGCATCTGAACAAAGCATACCACCACCATGTATGACTGCAGTTTGTCCAACCGGACAACCACAATCACCCTGACCATTTGCCAGGTCGTCAAATTCCGTTATGGTGGTATTTCTTGTGCCATTTATGCTCCCTAAGGATACAACAGTTGCAGATTCATTTAAAGCCGTGGTTATTTGATTATATCCTAATGCGATTATGGACTCCATTTTTTGTTGAGCGACTGAAACCGCTAATCTTTTTAATTTTTGCCGCACAATAATGTTTTGTGGCAACGCAAAATATTGTAATCCCCCTAACATAATAACCAGGAAGACTAACATACCCACCATGACCTCGACTAAGGTGGTTCCGTCTTGATTTGGCAGGGATAATACGTCTTCACCTGCTTTTTGCTTAAACCTTGAATTATGATCCATAATTTACATTTGTTGCAACACTATAACAAAAAATCAAAAACGAACTCACCTGTCATTCTCCAAATACTGCTAGGAGCAGGCTGGAAGAATCTTTTTTGTAAGTGGCAAAAGCATGACAATTCAGGCTGTCCCTGGAAGCTACTACAACCCACGCGGTTGGCTAAGTCGAAAGTAGCGACTTGACAGCTTATTAATGTCATTGCGAGTGACCGAAGGGAGTGAAGCAATCTCATGATATTCTGCAGGAAGATTGCTTCACCCCATAAAAAACATGGGATTAGCAATGACAGAGTTACTTAACGTTTCCCAAAAGGAGCCGGACGACGAAGGCATCTACTGATTTTAAGTAAATTCGGAGATTACTTCGCCACGCCACAATGACATCTTTTAGTTACATTCATAAAGAATCGCCCTGCCAGTATATTTAAGAAATTCATACAAACATGTCACTATTTACAAACAGTTGGAGCAGCCACTGAATCACCTTTAGAAGTTGGTTAAGGCTCCATCTTGATCCATTCGCCTGTTTATTCCAGCCTGGGAGCCAGTACCCGCTGCTTCAATTGTATAGGCAACCCCAGCCGCTGACTTATAGGTATATTCATCTGCATTAAAATAGGTGCCATTTAAATCAGCGGCAACAAAATTGAGTCCACTGATAGTCGTGACCTCTGCCGCTGCGACTTGAGTAGGATAAGCCTGAAATTCTGCGTAATACACTCTTAATGCCGTTCGAATGGTGCCAAGGGCGGCATCCGCCTCTGAGGTTTTGGCCCGTGTGACATTGCCCTGGTACAGGGGTATGGCTACGGCTGCCAGTACGCCAATAATGACAACTGTAATCATAAGTTCAACTAATGTAAAACCATGACGATTGTTGAAAAATTTTCGCATGATTAATACCTCCAAGTTAATTATTAATAATAAATTAATTATTTAATTCAGTTCGTTTTACTGAATCACACTTCCCGTTTTGAAAATTGGTAAATAAAAACATATAACTGTTACAAGGGCAACGGCCCCTAATGCCACCATCATAGCGGGTTCTATTATTGAAGAAAGTGTCGAAATTTTTGTATCCACATTTGTATCATAATTCACGGATATATTGACCAACATTTTGTCCAATGCACCAGATTCTTCTCCTGTTGCAATCATTTTAACCACTAATGATGGGAAGATGGGATTCTGGCTTAATTTTTTATGTATCGGTTCACCCTCGATGACCCCTTGTTTAACCGTTTTAAGGGCTTCAATAATTGGGACATTTTGAGCTGTGGTTGCTGCTATTGTAAGCGATTCAACAATAGAAATCCCGCTTTGGATTAGTATACTCAATGTGCGACAAAATTTAGAAAGAGTCGACTTCAATAATATATCCCCAACCACTGGGAGTTTTAATTTTAGAGAATCCAAAAAGAATCTGCCGTAATCTGTTTTTTTAAATCTCTTCAAAAAAACAACAAACAAAAAAATGGTTACCGCTTCCCAAATTATATAATTTGTTGCAAAGTTACTGATATTGATCAGTATTTGCGTGGGTTTAGGCAAATCAGTATTAAAGCTTTTAAAAATAGCTTCGAATTTTGGCACTAACCCAAAAATGATGGTGAGTAAAACAACTAAAAAGAATGACAGCACAAATTTAGGATAGGCCATTGCAGATCTTAATTTTTTAGAAAACTTGTCCTGTTCTTCAAGGTAAGCGGCAAGCTGCTTTAATACGTTCGCTAACTGACCTCCTTTTTCGGCTGCTCGTATCATAGCAACAAATAAATTTGGAAAAATGTCTGGATATTTAGAAAGGGCATGAGTGAAAGACTCACCCGCATTGATATCTTGTGTAATTCTATCTACTACCGATTTGAAATTGATATTTTCCGTTTGCTCAGACAGTATTGCTAAGCTAGGACTTAAAGGCACCCCTGACTCCAATAGTATTAATAACTGGTTTGCAAAGGTATAGAGTATTTCTAATTTTTTTTTCTTTGGCAACAGTATCTTTTTTTCACGGCTCAAGAATGATTGAAGAAAACTTTTATTGCTTTTCTCTTTGTTCTCTTTTTTTTGTTTATCAGGTCGCAATTTCAATGTAAACTTAGGTTTATTTTGACTTTTCTTTATTTTTTCCCTGGAAGAGAAGTTTATGTTTGTATTTTTAATATTTGCTTTCATTGGGTATTCAATTTAATTAAAAAACGGCTGAAGTGACCCTCATAACTTCTTCAATAGTGGTCAGGCCATCACTCACTTTTTTAAGCCCGTTATTAAGCAGCAGTTCCATGCCATATTCCAGGCCTACTTCCTTGATTTCATCATAGCTGCCATCTTTCAAAATGACGTTTCTTATAGTGTTATTTAAAGGTAAGATTTCAAAAATGGCCAATCTGCCCCAGTATCCGGTCTCGCCGCAGTGAGTACAACCCTTTCCTCGCAGAAATGTTACATTTTCAAAAAGATGCTGTTCTTTTTTAACTCGATCTAAATTGATGTCCTCCGGGGTATACTCCTCAGTGCAATGAAAACATATTCGTCTCACTAATCTCTGTGCCATAACGGCCAATATAGATGAACAAATAAGAAATTTATCAACTCCCATGTCAATTAATCTCAATATCGTTGCAATACTATTATTTGTATGCAATGTACTAAAAACTAAATGGCCTGTCATGGCAGCCCGCATGGCTATTTCAGCGGCTTCTAAATCGCGAATTTCACCGATCATAATAATGTCTGGATCCTGGCGAAGTATAGTTCGCAACCCTGCAGCGAAAGTCAAACCGATCTCCGTTTTAGTCTGCATTTGATTAATGCCTTTTAACTGATATTCTACAGGATCTTCAATAGTAACGATATTTTTTCCCTCTGAATTAATTTGATTGAGAGCTGAATAAAGTGTAGTCGTTTTTCCACTTCCCGTAGGTCCCGTAACAAGAATTATCCCGTGTGGTTCATTCAAGGCCTGGGTAAATTTATCTTTAAGGTCTTCTTCTAAACCAATATCATTAATATTCAGGGAATGACCTTCCTTATCTAATATACGAAGGACGACTTTCTCCCCGAAAACAGTCGGTAAAGTCGAAATTCGAATATCCACACCTCTGCCAAATATTTTTATTTTACATCGCCCATCTTGAGGGAGTCTTCTTTCCGCAATATCCAAAGAACTTATTATTTTTATTCTTGAAATAATACCCGGCATTAATTTCTTTGGAGTAGCAGTCACCTCACGTAAAACACCATCTATTCTGAATCGAACCTTTAAATTGTTCTCCTGTGGTTCAAAGTGTATGTCACTTGCTCTTTCCTGAATAGCTTTTAATAGAATGTTATTGACGAAACGTATAGCAGGAGCATGTTTAGCCTGGTTTTTTAATATTTCAATATTTAATTCTTCTTCCTTTTCCTCCTCTTCAATCTCAACATCAATTTCAAATCCATCACTGAAATCTTCAAATTCATCATCTGTATATTCTTGAAGATAGAATTTTCGTAAATATTCCTCTATCTGTGCCTCGGGTGTATAAAATAATACAGGTTTTGAATTCGTTGTTAGGCGAACAGCCTCCTGAGCATAAATATCAAATGGATTCGCTGTTGCTATGCAAATCGAATCAGAAGTACTGGAAAACGGTATCACTCGATGTTTAAATGCCACATCTTCAGGTATCCTATTCAAAATATCCGGATCAATAAATCCAACTTCAGATAAATCTATCTTGTCAATGCCCTCTTGCTCCACAAGGGTATGTATAATGTTTATCTGTTTCTCTTCTAATTGCACTTTATCTTTATGTGTTTTAAATATTTACTCGATTAAACTTGGCGAAGGATTTAGGATTTGATTAGACGACTCGGTTGCTTCGATGAAGAGGTTAGGAAGCTCACTCTCAGGTAACCGAACTTTGACTGTATGTTTGCGAACTTCATGCCAATCGCCTTTTTCATAGGATAGGCCTAATTGATATATTTCTTGAAAAGTATTATTCTCTCCCAATAAAGCACTTTTGATCTCTTCGGATATCGGAAGCTTAGCTAAAATATCAGAAATAGGTTGATCCATCAGAGCATCGATCAAGGAAAATAATCCCATCAGGAAACATTCCGATGCCTGATCCTGTAACCCAACTTTTTTAGCAATCAATTCATAAAATCTGGCTCTGGTTAAAGAACTTACTATCAATTCTTCAGTTTTATCTTTTCCCATGCTGCTCAGTGCAATTAGGGACAACCACTTTTTGACGTCATGCTCACCTATTAGGGCCAGCGCATGTTTAATAGTTTTAATTTTAGTAGGCAGGCCAAAGAAAGCTGAATTGATATAGCTAAACAATTTGTAAGAAAGACCGACGTCTTCTTTAAATATTTTTGCCAATTTATTAAAGTCTGTTTCCGGCTGGTTGATCTCACTCAAAAGTCGAAGATAATTCATCTTGTTAGCAGATACTTCACGACTGGAAATGACAGCGGGTTTGGCAAAAAAATATCCCTGAAAATAAGAGTAGCCCATTTGTTTAGCTTGAGAAAAGGCGCCCATGGTATTCACATTACCAGCCAGAAATTTGATCTCATTGGACGCTACCTTTTGAATAATTGATTCTGCTTTTTCTTTTGGTGTATAAAGAAAATCAATCCTAATGATATCCACCAGTTCGATTAGTAATTGATAATTATGATGGAGGGTAAACACATCCGCGACCACAAGATAGCCTGCTTGTTTGAGTTGCTGGCAGACGGCTATCATTTTCTCATCCAGTTTTGTAATCCTTAACAACTCAAATGCGACTAAATTGTTTGGGAAAATAGTGGTGATGCCACTTAGCATGATATCGCGGGTAAAATTGATCAAAGCCAATTTCCCTCTGGTGATTGCACCCACTTGCTCATAAAAGTTATGAGCTCCGGATCGAAAAAGTAGTTCATAAGCATAGACTTTGTGCTGTTTATCAAAAATTGGTTGTCTTGTTAAGCAAACTTCCATTTATTGAGTTCCCAAGTTTTTTCGACTACGCATTAATATCGTCAAACCTAATAAATATCTTAAGAAACAAATAATTCGGATAATTATTTACTACCTTTAATATTCTTTATCATTGACAAATATTGTAGAATTTAATATAATATAATTAAATTGGCATGAGCCAGCCGCAAGGGCTATTTTATTTTTTAACTCATTACAAAGACCTACAAATGGATTTCACTTTACGCCGCCTAAAATCACATGCAGATTATGAAACCTGCGTTCATCTTCAAAAAGAGACGTGGGGTGAGAATTTTTCGGAGAACGTGCCACCAGCATTATTAATGGTAGCTCAAAAACTCGGTGGAGTGGCCGCCGGCGCTTTCGATGCAAATAACAATCTTTTGGGATTTGTTTTTGGGCTGACCGGAATTATGAGTGGCCGGCTTGTGAACTGGTCACATATGCTGGCTGTGAAAACAGAGCTTCGTGGGTTTGGTATTGGCGGAAAACTTAAGCTGTTTCAGAGAGAATTACTTTTGGAGCAGAATATTAAGCATGTTTACTGGACCTATGATCCACTGGTTGCTCGCAATGCTCATCTTAATATAAATAAATTAGGCGTGAATATTCAAAAATACGTGCCAGAAATGTATTTGGACGATAATGGCAGCGACCTGCATCGCGGCATAGGAATGGATCGTTTTATTGTGGAATGGCAAATTGCTGAGCCTCGTGTTCAACAAATCATTTCCGGCCAATTAGAAACTGTAAATCAGAGTGTTAACGAAGCGCCAGTCATAAACAGTAAAATAGGTGAAAATGGCAGTCCAGTACCTGTTGAAGCGAAGTTACCAGCGCTGCCATCCATTAGAATCGAGATTCCAGCTAATATTGAGACGATTCAAAATGAGTCTTTGCCAAGCGCCACAAAATGGCGTACTTCAACAAAAAGAGCTTTTCTGCATTATTTAGGTGCAAACTACACTGTCGAGGCTTTCTTTCGAGAGCCTGAAAGCAATCGCTGTTTTTATGTGCTTACACAATGAGGAATTAATAATAATGTTAAGAATAGAAAGCATAAAGTTACATGAGATTATACTACCTCTTAAAGAGCCGTTTCGAATTTCCTCGGGGACAGAGTATGAACGCAGAATATTGCTTCTGCACCTGAGAGACGCAGACGGGATCGAGGGTTGGTCAGAATGTGTGGCAGGGGCGGCTCCGAATTACTCACCAGAGACCATTGATATCGCCTGGCTGGTTATCAAAGAATGGGTTGCCCCGCGCGTGCTCGGAAAATCATTTGAGGGACCGGAGGTTTTGTCTGACGTTTTGGAGAAAAACTTTCGCGGCCATAATATGGCAAAAGCATCCGTAGAAATGGGCGCCTGGGAACTCACAGCTCGTAAGAATGGGATTCCTCTGGCGCGTTTGTTAGGAGGCAGTCGGGAGCAAATTGCGACTGGAATTTCTCTTGGCATTCAGAGCAGTCCGGAGGCGCTCATTAAAAAAGTTGCTGATTCGCTGGCACAGGGTTATCGAAAAGTGAAAATTAAAATTAAGCCCGGCGCCGATATCGACTATGTAAAAGCGGTTCGTGATGCGCTCGGTTCAGATGCACACATAATGGTTGATGCCAACAATGCCTATTCATTAAATGATCTCGATCATTTGAAACAGCTTGATCAACTTGGTTTAATAATGATCGAGCAGCCCCTGGCCTGGGATGATGTCGTGCAGCACGCGTCCTTACAAAAGCATTTTCAGACTCCGATCTGTCTGGACGAATCCATTACCAGTTTAGCCAGAGCTAAGGATATGGTAGAGTTAGGAAGCGGCAGGATAATAAATATTAAGCCTGGAAGATTAGGCGGTTTTACTTCTTCCATAGCTGTGCATAATTTTTGCGCTAAAAATAACATTCCGGTCTGGTGTGGGGGTATGCTGGAAAGCGGGGTAGGGCGCGCCCACAATGTTGCGCTGGCCTCCTTGCCGAATTTTATTTTACCCGGCGATATCTCACCAAGCTCTCGCTATTGGCAGCAAGACGTCGTAACACCAGAGTGGACGATGGACCAACAGGGGATGGTTACTGTGCCACTCGAGCAACCTGGTATGGGAGTGACAGTGAACATGGACCGCGTAGAAAACCTGACCGTGCGAAGTGAAACGTTGTTCGCAAAGTAATCACACGTCAGATTATTTAGTAGTTGCAATTAAAATAGCAAAATAATTTAGGACAAAATAACTAAAAGTAATGTAACTGTTCAGCCAGACAATCCCAGTACTCTGGCTCTTAAATATTAGAATCTTTTTTAAATCACACAAATAAATTACATTGACAGATTTTATTTTGACAATAAATTGAATCAGAAACAACTGATATTTTGTTTAAAAATTATCTGTGTTATTCCGTGAGTTTCCGTGGTGAATAAATTATTTTGTCCTTATTCATTTTGCCATATAAATATCCTACAATATTACTGATTATTTATTATTTTGTACTTTTTTTATCTGAGTTATGAAAATACCAAGGAAAATAATATCATTATTTGACCCTGATCTTCAATCAAGGCTTGTTGAATTGCGTCGTGATTTGCATCAACATCCTGAGCTGTCGTTTCAGGAAGAAAGAACGGCACAAAAACTTTTTGATGAATTAGCCCAGTTAAAACCGGCGGCGCTTGACCGAATCGCTGGCACCGGAGTTGTGGCAAGAATTCAGGGGAAAAATCCAAAAGCGCCTGTGGTTGCCATAAGGGGCGACATCGACGCCTTACCCATTCAGGAAGCAACTAATTTGGAATTTGCTTCTCAAAACACTGGTGTCATGCACGCTTGCGGTCATGATATTCATGCTGCCTGGACCGTTGGCGCGGCGTATCTTCTAACAAAGAACCCGGCGGCAGGCGATGTGCTGATGGTTTTACAGCCGGCAGAAGAAACAGGCAAAGGCGCGGCAGCGATATTAGATACCGGTATTCTGGATAGTGTGTCAGCAATCTTCGGCGCTCATGTAGACGGCCGAATTACTGTTGGGAAGATAGTTGCTGAAGTCGGACCGCTGGCCGCTTCCGCTGATATCTTTCGGATCGAACTCATCGGGAAAGGAGGCCATGGAGCACGACCGCACGAATCAGTCGATCCAATCATCGGGGCTGGTGCATTGATTACGGCGTTGCAAACCATTGTATCGCACCAGTTGAATCCAGCGCAAGCAGGGGTTGTAACGGTGGGTATGGTTCACGCTGGCAGCGCCCCTAACATAATTCCGGAGAGAGCCACGCTTCAAGGTACCATTCGGGCTGTTGATGCAAATACAAGACAGTTGTTACAGGATGAGGTGCGAAGAATAGCTGAAGCCACGGCTGAGGTTTTTAAGCTGCAAGCAAATGTTGAGATTGAATCAGGCACACCGCCGATTGTGAATCCAAGGGAGCCGGTTAGTTGGGCGCGGCAGGCTGTAACCTCTTTATTAGGTGAAGATGCGCTTGTCCCGCTTGACGCATTAAATATGGCAGGAGAAGATTTTGCTTTATATATGGAAAGGATGCAGGGCTGTTTTCTGAGAATTGGCATTCGTGCGCAAAGGGGAGGAATTATCCCATCACACTCTCCTCATTTCTGTGCTGCCGAAGAAAGTATATTTATTGGCGCTACAGTCCTTGCTGAAGCAGCGCGTGTGGCGTCGGCGAAACTATCTGGCTAATTCCAAACAGTATTAGTGATCCAATTTTCAAGATTAATTCTGCATTTTCATAATAACCAACTGAGGTGAGGAATATGTCCCAGACATCAAAAACAATCGAATTTCGTGGCGGTCCAGTCTTAAGCGTTTTACCGATAGCTGTATTTATTTTTTCAACTATAATACTCGTAATTTTGGGAGCGCCAGCCGTAGAAGGGATGATCATGGCTTCGATGCTCGGTATCTCCATAGGTATGCTCTTTGCTCGTAATGTTGCAGACTATAGCGAGCAGGTTTTTACCCTGATGGCAAATCGTATTGCGACGGTGGCGGTGGTTTGCTGGTTATGGGCGGGCGCTTTTTCAGGTATCCTGGCCAATTCTGGTCTGGTCGAGGCCATTGTTTGGGTGGGTTGGAAACTCAACCTGACAGGCGCTGGATTTACTTTAGCTGTGTTCATTTCATCAGCATTATTTGCCACCTCAGTTGGAACGGGACTGGGCACAATTGTTGGATTTACCGCCGTGATGTATCCGGCCGGTATCGTACTGGGTGCAAATCCTGCCGCGCTTATGGGAGCCATATTCAGCGGTGGCGCATTTGGTGATAATTTGGCGCCTATTTCTGACACTACCATTGTTTCGGCAGCGACGCAGGAAACGGACGTCGGGGGTGTGGTGCGCTCGCGTTTGAAATACGTGCTGATAGCAGCAGCGATTTCCAGTGTACTGTTCCTGATTTTTGGAGGAGGAAGTACAACGATTTCAAAGATAGAAGCCGGGCAACTGCTCGCTGAAACAGCAGATCCCACCGGATTACCCATGTTGATTCCAGCCGTAATTGTTTTTATCGTAGCCGTAAGCGGTGGTCACTTTTTGGCTGCTTTAACCGCAGGAATATTTGCAGCGGTTATTATTGGCCCCCTGGCGGGAGTCTTCAAACTTGAGGATATTTTTAACGTTACAGCCAATGGCTCCGTTACCGGCAGTGCGGTAAATGGCGCCGCAGCGCTAATCCCCACAGCCATTCTGACTCTTCTGTTGGTGACCGTTATTGGCATTATGCAGGCTGGTGGCTTTTTGGAAAAATTTATCGCCTGGCTGCAAAAAACCATTGCCCGTTCTGTAAAGGGCACCGAGTTGGCCATTTTAGCTTTAATTACCTTTACCAATATTTGTGTTTCAGTGAATACGGTTGCTATGATAACCGCCGGCCCGCTTGCTAATTTTCTTCGCAAACGCTTTAACATAAGTCCATATCGTTGCGCGAATCTGCTCGACACCGTTTCCTGTTCGTTCCCATACTTTTTGCCGTATGCAGCCACAGTTGTTGCAGCCATTGCTATCCAGCAGGAAGTCGCCGAACGCTATGCCTTTGCGACGGTTCTGAGCCTGGATCAGTTTGTGTTCTTCTGTTTTTACGGAATCGTACTGTTTCCACTGATGATAGTTGCGGTGGTAACGGGATTTGGCAGAACCAAGGGATAATGTTTGAGCTAATAATTCCAGGAGGTCTCCAAACCAACTGTAGAATTGTTTTTAATATTAATGCTTGACTAATGGATTGTTGGAGTATATAGAAGATTTTCGCAAACAATTTTGCCCTTCAATTCTCCAGCACTCTGCTGTAATAAAACTGCTTTAGTCAATAACTTAACCCAAGTTCACCACGTTTTTCGAAGTGCATATTGTTTCTATATAACTTACGTTATGCGAAATATTTTAATGGTCACTACAGATTTTAGATGGTCATTTTTTTCTTTTTACATGGAACAAGCTTTAGTTTTAGCGCATCATAAATCTTTCGATGGACATCTTCAGGTTCAGAACATTGTCTAATGAATACCGTCTTACCGCTTTTAGTTTTCATTTGATTGGTTACTCGGCAATGTGTTGAAAGACGATTTCTAATTTCTGACCATGATAAATGAATACCCACTTCTTTTAAACGGGTTCGTATGCTATGTAAAATATGATAACCAATAATCGTGATAAATATATGAGCGTCGCTTCTGGTTTCTTTTTGGTGAAAAATTG